>JARRKO010000123.1:0-3719 GCA_037388025.1 Syntrophobacterales bacterium | reverse complement strand
ATTCCCACCATGGACTTGAAAAGTTTTCCAGTCTATATTGATCAAGATCAACAAAGGCAAGCCGAACAGAAAGACTCTCTCCCGTTTTTAACGAAGCTTCCTTGTATGCAAATCCACAAGTAATAATTGACTGTAATTCCCTCATTAAATCACTTTCTAGCCAATCGCACAGATGAGGATAGTCTGTTGGCACGTGGTCTGGCAGTTGGTTCGAATTTAAAACTGCTTCAATAGATAACCCAAACGTGATGACTGTCGGCTCTTTTTTAACAAAAAGCGTATTAGTGATGATGTATTGAATATCTAACTTTGAGATCAGTCCTTCATCAAGAGCAATATGAAGACTGCTCAAGAGTTTGTCTACTTTAAGACTATTAATACTCTTCTCCTCTTCTAGTCTTGCTGCGCCTGCCTTACTCATAGCTATACTGATATAAAAAAGAGTTACGCCTCTCTCAAAAATTATATTGCTTTTTCTTAAATTACATTGAGCATGACTCGGAACCAAGTTGCCATAGTCATTGATGTCAAAATGGTGCTCTAGTCCATAGTCATCTAGTAATGATCGAAGTTGTTCTGGTTCATTCAACAAGCTTTTAGGAAGTATATGCTCTATCCATACCTCGGAATATCGTATTGGTTATCTACAATAGCAACACTTTCCTCCGTAAGCTTTCCAAAGGGCAAATCTTTTTCGTTCAGGCATTGATTTTTTGTATGCCATAATTCCCCTTTAAATGTCTCTGCCCCATGTGCAGCTAATGAACGCCATGCTACCTTGTATTCGATGCGCGAAAGGCATACCCAGCGTCGCGAATTCGGCCAAAAGCTGAGTGGCGGTGCGGGGGATGAGTTCGCCGGCGTTGGCCCAGAGGTGGAGATAGCGGTCGGCGAGGCGGTGGTTTTCGATGAGGGTGGTAAAGGTCATGGTGCCGCCGGGGAGTAAAGCTTGGCGGAGGTTCTGTAACAGGGGCCTGATATCGGGGAGGACGTGGAGCAGGTTCAGGGCAATGATGGTGCCGAAGCTTTCCGGCTTAAAGGGCAGGTGCATGACGTCGGCATGGAGGAAGACGGCGTTGTCGGGGACGCGGCCGTCACGCCTCCCCAGCCGGGATTTGGCCAGGGTCAACAGGGTGAGGGATTGGTCCAGGAAGACCACGGGGCGGGCGGTGTAGCCGGCGTAGGTCTCAGCGGTGAAGGCGAGCGAGCCGCAACCTGCGTCCAGGACCCAGCCGGCGGTGGAGGAATTGAGGGCCTCGCGGCATAAGGTATGATAGTCCGAAGTCGAATAGCCCCAGACCAGGCGGTTATACAACCGGTTACAGGCCACCTTGTCGTAGAAGGACAGGGCGCCGCCCTGGTCGTAAGTGTTGGTGGCTTCACCCGGGGCGTACAGGGAATAGAGGTGCGGTTCGAGCTGGCGGAGGCTGATGTCAGGAAGCAAGATTTCGGAGAGTTTTTCGGTGGCGGGCATGGCGGCGATTTCTCCTAAAACCGGCAAACCTTAGGACCAAGGAAGAAGCATGCATCCAGCCTAAGCGGTGCCCAAGCAGAGCTTGGGCGAATATATGGCGTTCCCAAGTACAACTTGGGAACGAGGCGATATGTCTTTTCACCCCACCCCAGCCCTCCCCCATCAAGGGGGAGGGAGCAAAGGCAGGAGCTTCTTCCATAGCCTGATTATAATTCTCCAAGACCCAAAGAGAGGAAGCGCCGGGCGCACTCTCCCAATGCCTTGGCATCGGCTGGAAAGCCTGGGCCACCAGGAATTGGTCAGGCAAAGATCAACTTTTTTGGGCCACGCCCAATTTGGTCAAAATATCTTCCATCAGGCACCATTTGGTGAACGCGGACTGAAGCAGGTTGATGCCGACGAACGCGGTGAGTAGGTGCCACCAGGGGCTGTAGAGAAAGCCCAGAAACAGCGACGCCAGGATAATGGTGCCGGCAATGGCCCGGATGTAGAGTTCCATGGTCATGGTATAGCCCTCCCCAAAATCATAAGATGTATTTATAGTAAATAATTTTCTCAGGCGTGTAAGTCACTGCGATTGAGATTTCCTTGGGGCCCTGAGTTTTGCGACTCATCCACAGAGCTGGTCGGCATCCAGGGATTTAATCTTTATAAGAATTGGAGGAGAACGAAGATGGCAGTGACTTATCCAGAAATCGGCAACAAGGTGGTGGCCAAGGTGATCGGCATGCAAAATAACTGCACCATAGGCATGAAGGTGGGCGACGAGTTTGAATTATCGGTGCACAAGTGTGGCGATTTCTGTGGCTACTTTTATCACAACCTGTTCAACTGGGTGACAACCCTGCAATTCGGGGGGACATTTCCGCTCTTTGAGAATCCCGATATCCAGGTCTGGGATTGCCCGAACGCCAACAACAGGGTCCAGGTTGAACTGAAAAGGATCAAAAGATAAACATTGCGAATCACCGGGGTCGGCGAGGTCTAGCTCGCCGATCCCGGCGCGTGTTGGCCCCTAAAAGCAAGGCCGGATTCCCCTATTCCCCCTTTTTCGCTACCCTTATAACTCCTCCTTAATATAAACGACTTATCAGCTTGCCGCGGCGGTACAGGGAAATGTAGCTGTCCTGGGAGACGCAGAGGCCCAGTACGCCCGGGGCGTAGGCCGAGAATTCCCGGGTGACCTGGTGGCGCATGCCGCCCCCCAGGTCGTCCTGATCCGGGATCAGACAGATGTTAACGGGTTTGAGGCGGGCCCGGAACTGGCAGACTTCCAGGCGGTCGTTAACGATTACCGCGCCGTCGGATTTGGCCAGGCCCGCCAGATGTTGCAGCCATGGTTCAGTCACCGGCACCGGGGTGGACAGGCGCACCTGGTTTTCGATGGGGGTGTTGGGGTTATCAAGTTGGTCCTGGGTCAGACCCAAAAGAAAGATGGCGCCGTGGCCGCTTTGGCGCACCAACTCCAGCAGGGCCTTGAAACGCAGCAGGACCCCGGCCAGGAGACAGTTGGGACAGACTTCCTGCAACTGGCGCTCCAATTCCCGCCAAAAAATATCCTGGAACAGGGGGATGTGGAGGTGGCCCTGGCGATATTCCAGAATGGAGAGGCGGATACGGGGGTCTTTCTTGCCCCGTAAGGTCACCCAGAAGCTGATGCGGCCCCGGCTGGAGATGCTGGCCAGGGGCAACACCGAGCGCCAGGCATTGGCAGTGGTAAGCTGGCGCTGGATTCCCTGGACGTGCTTGAGCAGGCCCACAATCTTACTGCCATACATGGCCAGGAAGGTGGAGCGGCCATCGGCATTGAGGAGGAATTGGCGGAGGCCCTGCAAGCCCTGGTCCAGGGGGATAAAGTTGGCGTCGTGGAACCGGAGGAGAGCAGGCCAGCGCTGCCAGTAGTATTCCAGGGGGCGATAGGTGGTAAGAATGGCAAAGCCGGTGAAGAGGCGCTCGCCTTCCACGGAATAATACAACAGGCGCTTGAACAGGCGCCAGGCCTGGATAATGGCTTCCTGGCGGTCTTTATCCAGCATGTTGCAGCGCCGCAGGTCGGTGGCGGTGTGCAGCATGGAGCCAATGTAAGGGTTGTCCTGGGCATCCAGCTTGATGGTGGCGCAGGGGGCCTGGGTGAGGCTCTGGAGGTAATCGGCCACCACCTGTTCTTCCAGGGAGTAGGGGGTAAAGGGGTAGAGGCCTTCCTCTTCTCGGGATGACAGCGATAGATGCATAATCACCAGGCGGC
>JARRKO010000122.1:2453-4856 GCA_037388025.1 Syntrophobacterales bacterium | reverse complement strand
GAGAGGGGGCAGGGGTCAGTGGCACAGGTTTTCAACCTGTGGATACCCCTGGCCCCCTTTCCCAAATGTTATCCCGGTCAACCTGTGCTTACCGCCAACTCCCGGCCAGTCGGGGAAAGCTTGAGGCGGCCCAGGCTCAGGAAGCGGACCTGAGAGATTTGGGAGGCCGGCAGGGGAGTCCAGACGCGGAGATGACCCTCTTGCCAGGACGAGGGGAGCAGCAATCCCAGGGCCAGGGTGCGGTGGGCGTTGTCCCAGAGGCCCATCAGGTGCTGCTCCAGGACCGTTCGACTGAGGAGGTGGAGGCGCTCCTGGGAAGCAGGGGAGGGGGGGTGATAGGGCCCCGGCTGGTCCACCAGCAGCACGGTATGAGTGTCCCCGGCCACGCCGTACAGGACCTGCTCCCCCAAGATAGTGCTCCAACGGCCAAGATCCGCCGGGGACAGCGGCTCACCCCACCCCAGGGGTGGACCGTGCCAAACCACCTCCGATAAAGGCAGATCGAGGCCTTGGGCCTTTTTAAAATAACGGCGAAAGCGCATTTCCCGATACGAGCGGCGTTCCTCGGGGCCCCGGATCACCGCCCGGGAAGATACGGATAAATTGAGGAAGGTATTGCCGTCCCCCAGTGATCGGAGCAAGGGCATCAGTTCCCGATCCCGGACCAAACCCCACACCAGGTTGGGCTTGAGGAGTTCCATTTCCGCCTGTTTGAGGCGGCAGGCCGCGGGCCCGGCAATGAGGCCGGAGGTATTCACCACCATGCGGTCCACGTGCCGCCTCCGAGCTTCATCCACCAGAATCCGGCAGCCCACCGCCACCTCCAGGACCGCGCCCACCGGCGAGGTCTGGCCGATGAAGTAGAGCCCCTCGGGAAAGAGACTGTAATCCCCCGGGAAGCGGGGCGGAAAGAGACCCAGACCCAGGGCCCCGGGGGGTCCCAGGTGGGATTGGCCCAGATCCAGGTCCACCAGGGCCACAGGCTCCCCCGCCACGTAAGCCCGATAGACCAGATAATGGCACAGGGTGCTTTTGCCGGTGCCCGGCCCGCCCAGGACCAGGGAGATACCACCCTCCTCCAGGAAGCGTTGGGCCGCGGCATCCCAATTCTGAGGGATGTCCAGGTTTTTCAAAAAGGGAAATCTCGGATCAGGGCTGGAAACCATGCCAAAAGGAAAGGTGGCTTATATAATGGAGCATGAGGGGTCCAGGCTGGAAGCCCTCGCTCCCTCTATGATCCGGAATCGGGGGTGGGGGTCGGGGGGAGGAGGTAAAGGTCTGGGACCCTTAGACCCCTCCCTCAATTTCTCAGCTACCAATTATCAGCTTGGTGCCGACGCAGCTCACCATGAAGGAGTCAGGGAACTGCAGGGCCAGTTGGGTCAAGGCCTTGAACCCGGTGCAGTGACCGGCCAGGATGACCTCCGGCTCCAGTTCTTTCAAGCCCTGGATGGTCTCCTTGATGAGTTGGTCACCGCCGGCGGTGAGGTGAAAGCCCCCCAGAATGGCGGCCACTTTGTTCACCCCGGTGAGCTTTTGAGCATATTTCACCATATTGACCACGCCGGGGTGAGAGCAGCCGCTGATGACCACCAGACCCTTGTCTTTTACGTTCATCACCAGGCCCTGCTCGTCGGTGAAGGTGTCGTGCTCCTCGTTGCCGTTAACCAGCCGTTTGGCCCCGGGCAGCGGCGTTTCGTAGGGGGTGCTGGCCTCCACCGTACCGGTCAACAGAACCAGATCCTTGACCACGGTGGGACCCCGGTTTTCGTGGAGTTCCACTCCCCGACTCACCAGTTCCTGGCGTTCCAGTTTCCAGGGGCCCACCCGTCCCCGGGGGGTGATGAGGAGCTTGGGGAAATAACAATCCTCGTGCAGGTACACGGGCAGGCCGGGTCCCCGCCGGTTTAAATACTCCAGCAAGCCGCCGTAGTGGTCCGGATGGCCGTGGCTCACCACCAGGGCCTCCGCCTCTTTGGGCTCGTGGCCCAGGGCTTCCAGGTTATTGAACAGGGGCAGAGGGGAGTTGGCGGCATCCATCATGATCTGGGAAGTCTGGCCGTTTTGGGTCAGGGTGAGCCAGAAAGCCAGCCCATGGGCCGCCATCAGGGGTTTGGGCAGCCGTCCCACCAAGGCCCGCTCCACCAGACCGGGTTTGGAAGGTTCAAACACGTCAAAGAAATTGTCCACCAGGACTTCCACGGTGACGGAATTAAGAGCCGGAATCTGCATGCGGTCCTCCTGACTTGGTAATCTTTTTAGCCCAGGGGCTTTATTTCAACCAAATGTTCTCAAATTCTAACCTACCCCTCACCCTGAGGACTGTCAAGCACTTTAGGGGGGTTCTGGGGCAGAAGCGCCCGTGAGAAAGGACTTTGGTGAGAGACACTCGGGACAGGTGTC
>JARRKO010000122.1:0-2328 GCA_037388025.1 Syntrophobacterales bacterium | reverse complement strand
CACCAGAAATTTTCCAGGCAGTCCCTCAGAAAACTAGCGACTCTATCTAAACCAGGAAAAGGCCCGGTGGCACAGGTGTCCTCACCTGTGCTTCCTTGAACTTTTAGGACAGAGTATTGCTGGGACGCGGTGCGACCTCTACCTTCACCCGAAACTCAAAACTCGAAACTCAAAACCTTGAACTTTGAACTTTGAACCTTGAACCTTGAACTACTCAGCGGTTCATGGCCGCCAGGAAGTCAGCGTTGTTCTTGGTGTCCTTGAGCTTTTCCAGCAAAAACTCCATGCTGTCCACGGGGCTTAAGGGGGAGAGCAATTTCCTCAAAATCCAGATGCGGTTCAGGTCCTCGGAGGGCAAAAGCAGCTCTTCTTTCCTGGTGCCGGAACGGTTGATGTCGATGGAGGGGAAGATGCGCTTTTCGGTGAGCTTGCGGTCCAAATGGATTTCCATGTTGCCGGTGCCCTTGAACTCCTCGAAGATGACTTCATCCATGCGGCTGCCGGTCTCGATGAGCGCGGTGGCGATGATGGTGAGGCTGCCCCCTTCCTCGATGTTACGGGCCGCGCCGAAGAAGCGCTTGGGCCGCTGTAGGGCGTTGGCGTCGAGGCCGCCGGAGAGAATCTTGCCGCTGGCGGGCACCACCGTATTATAAGCCCGGGCCGTGCGGGTGATGGAGTCCAGCAGAATCACCACGTCCCGCTTATGCTCCACCAGGCGCTTGGCCTTCTCCAGGACCATTTCGGCCACCTGGATGTGGCGCTGGGGGGGTTCGTCGAAGGTGGAGCTGATGACTTCGGCCTTCACCGAGCGCTCCATGTCCGTCACCTCTTCGGGGCGCTCATCGATGAGGAGCACGATGAGCACGACATCCGGGTGATTGCGGGCGATGGAGTTGGCGATATTCTGGAGCAGCATGGTTTTGCCGGTGCGGGGCGCGGCCACGATGAGCCCCCGCTGGCCCATGCCGATGGGAGTCATGAGATCCATCACCCGGGCAGAGTAATTGTCCGTATCGGTCTCGAGACACAGGCGCTCATCAGGATAGAGGGGCGTCAGGTTGTCGAACAGGATCTTATCCCGGGCCACGCTGGGGTCTTCAAAATTAACCCCCTCCACCTTGAGCAGCGCGAAGTAACGCTCTCCCTCTTTGGGAGGGCGGATCTGACCGGCGATGGTATCCCCGGTGCGCAGATTGAAGCGCCGGATTTGGGAAGGAGAGACGTAGATATCGTCCGGGCCGGGGAGATAATTATAGTCCGGTGCCCGGAGGAATCCGAAGCCATCCGGCAATATTTCCAGCACCCCGCCTCCGAAAATGACCCCGTTTTTTTCCACTTGGGCCTGGAGGATGGCGAAGATGAGCTCTTGTTTCCTGAGGCCGCTGGCCCCCTCGACGTTGAGGTCCCGGGCCAGAGCAGCCAGTTCGTTAATTCTCTTGTGCTTTAGTTCAGAAAGATTCATTGTTACCTCGTGCTACAACAATAGTGTTGCCGTTGCACCGAGTTCGGTGCAATGCCTCCAATACAGCCCTTTGCTGTAATTGTTACTTTGGGAAATTGTTATCAAAGATAGATAAGCCAGGTACAGAACTCCTAGCCGGCACCCGGAAAACGAAGTTCAGGTAGCTCATTCAAGCAATGTTTTCTCAAACCAGGAAGTTAAAAGGGTCACGGACTTACTTTAGTTTCGGATAAAGCCCGAAAAACTTAAAGGAAGGTTGCCTGGGACGCTAACTTTTTTGAAAACCTTTGTCAAGATGATTTTTTAACCGTTGCCACAGTTTTTTTACTTGCCCGCGCGTTTTTTTAAGCGAGTTCCGGTTATCCACCACGAAGTCCGCCCGGGCTTTCTTGGCGCTCAGGGGCCACTGGGCGTCAATGATGCCCGCCGCCTCCTGCCGGGGCCGGTCATCCCGGGCGGTAAGTCTCTCGATTTGCTCTCTTTCCCCGCTATCCACTACGATAACCAGGTCATAGTTTTTTTCCAACCCTCCCTCAAAGAGGAGCGGCACTTCCACCATGACCAGCTTCTCACCCCGGTTTGCCATCTCCTTGAGGCGTCGGGTGATTTCCCGGGAGACCTGGGGGTGGACAATGGCGTTGAGCTTCCCCCGGGCCTCGGCATCCCGAAAAACCAGGCGGGAGAGCTTGGCCCGGTCCAGGCCGCCGTCTTCTGTGAAATAATCGGGGCCGAATTCCCGGCGGAGCTCTTCCCAAGCCGGCCGGCCCGGGGACACCGCCTCATGGGCCACCTCATCGGCGTCGATGACCTGGGCGCCCAGGTCCCGAAACATGCGGGCCACCGTAGACTTGCCGGAGCCGGGCCCC
>JARRKO010000121.1:0-2552 GCA_037388025.1 Syntrophobacterales bacterium | reverse complement strand
GGAGGAGTTTACTAAATGATCCCTACCAGTAAACCGGTAAAAAAGCCTGTCATTAGGCCGTCAATCAAGGCCACCTTTTACCTGACTCGAGAGGTTTTGTTCTCCCTGGAGGAAGCCAGACTCAAGCTGAGAGAGCTGGCCAGGCCAGAGGGCAGGGCTAAGATAACCAAGTCCCTGATAGTGGAGGTGGCTATTTATTTAGCCATTGAGGAGCTGGAGGCCTCAGGAGAGAAAAGCCCGCTTGCCCGTATGCTGGCCTGGCAGTAATGGGGCAGAGTTGAAGCTAGGTTGTTTTAAAGAAAAGGAACCTTTTCGGGGTTAAACTTGGGGAGAGAGGTTCCCAAAACCATTTCTAGATTGCGGTGACCACGGTAACCGCATAATCTCTGGGTTATGGTTCGGCAATGAACTCCGAAAGATTAATGTCCCTGCATCCTCTCAATAACGGCCTGACCCTGGAGTTTTGGGACTACTCCCGGCCGATAGCCGGCGACCGCTGGTTCGTGCTCCTGGAGGTCCGGATCGCCATTCCGACACGCTCTCCAGTTGTCAGGTGTTTCCTCGATCTTTGGCGACTTGTTTCGATATACGGATCATCTCTACAATTTTTCCAAGAGGGGTGATAACTGCCGAACGTTATCGGCAGATGGTGGCTCAGCAACGCCCTCTCTGGAATAACTTTAGCCAGAGTTCCCATTGAGGAACTGATCTGGGCGGGTTCAGCAGGACTTTTTATCGGACCAGTAATGCGATATAGTTTATCTACTCCCAATTAAAGCATCGGCAAAATCTAATGGCGAAGCCAGCTGAGACTTCACTTGAATTGATTTTGGTATTCAGATTATATCTGCAATTCTACAAGGTCTGGTGAAAACTGCGAGGTTTGGCAAGTTAACATAAGCCTATCATTGGGTCGGGCCTAATTTTACAATATATTATATTCAGGCACTTGCGGCGATCTTTTCAGTCATTATATTTGGGTGGCAGAAAAGAACCATTAATAAAGAAAGCTAATTATGCCCCCCTTCCAAAATGTTCCCTGGCTTGAGCTCATAGGCTTGTATCTTCATATGGCCGGCTTCGTCATCGGGTTGGGCGCCGTGACTGTAATTGACCTCCATGGCTTTTTAGGGCGGAAGTCAGCCTATTGGACTGAAGCAACCACCCGGACCCACAAAATCACCAAGCCCCTCATCTGGGCCGGTTTATTTCTGGCCGTGATGGGGGCAATCATGTTTTATGGTCAGCGGGGTTGGTCCCAGATTCTTGTGGTTCAGGCGATAATTGCCGTCTTGCTTGTCCTCAATGGCTTATTTTTATCCTTTTGGGTGAGCCCATTCCTTCTCGAGCGCGAAAAGGAGGGCCGGGCCTCAGAACTCTTGCCTAGTTCCTGGCAGAAAGGGATAACGATAGCCTTCATTATCTCGTTTGTTGGGTGGTGGGGGGAGCTATTTTTGACAGTTTGGCAATTGGTAATGTACCGCTAATACACAGATCACGATCATCCTGCAGAATGACAGCTCGCTTTTGCTCAGTATGCGGAAACTAGGTTCGGATAATCCTCGAATAGGAGCAGGTGATGGGGAAGATTTAGAAACCATAACCCCACCTGAGCTGCATTTCCATATCGTTTCTCCCCAACCTTTTGTGATTAAGGAAGGGACCCACATCGAATACCGTTTGCGTCTTTTCGGAATACCTTTCTCCTGGTTGACCAGGATTGTGCGATGGGATACTCCCCGAGAGTTTGTGGACAAGCAGGTGCGAGGGCCATATAAGCAATGGATCCATACGCATAGATTTGTGGAGGTGAACGGCGGCTCTACCCAGATTTTCGACGTGGTCCATTATCGTCTGCCGCTCTTCCCGTTCGGGGAGGTGGCTTATTCGTTGGTGCATCTGCAATTAAGGCGCATATTTGCTTACAGACAAAGGACTATTTGGGAGATCTTTGAGAATAGATCAGTTGAGCACGGAAAAACGCTGAAAACCTTTCGGCTTGGAGGCGACTTTAGGAATTAATACAGAAGAGCCGTCTCTTCAAGCAAACAGTTGCCGATGAAAAATCCTCAACCATTCTTGGCCAGCTCTTACAGTTAGCTCTCAGTCTGAAACCCTTCAAAATCGGTGCTCCTCCTCCTAATACGGAGAGAACAGAAGGTTGGTAGTTGTAGCTGTGGGGTTACCAGCTTTGGTGCCCTCCATTCACTTTTCAGCCCCCGGCCTGAAATTTCACCCACCCGAAACAACCCATTTCGATATGGAGAACATCTCGGCAATTTTTCAAGGAGAGGTGATAACTGTTGGAGGTGGCAAGTAACTATGATGCAAAGGGAAGCTCTGTTTGCCCTATCGGTTGGTGGTATTCTGTGATTCCAGGCCAGTCCAACCACATCAAGATAGGAGGCTGCGATGAGACGACCCAAGCATCCGGAGACAACAGACGAGGAATTATTTGTCGGCATCGACCTGCATAAGCACCGGTGGCATGTAACCATCAGGACATTTGACATAGAGTTGTTCAGCGCCAGCATCCCAGGAACCTGGGAAGC
>JARRKO010000120.1:0-3637 GCA_037388025.1 Syntrophobacterales bacterium | reverse complement strand
TGAGCTCACTGCTCGGTTCTTCTTTGAGAATAAACCCATCCGCCCCCTCAGTTATAGCCTGTCTGACAAATTCTTTGTTGCCGTGCATGGTCAATATGACTATTTTCACCTTAGGGTAATGCTTTTTCACCTCCCGTAAAGCTTCCAGGCCGCGCAATTTCGGCATGGCAATGTCGAGGATAATGAGATCCGGAACGGCGGTTTTCAAAAGTTCCAATAAGGCGAAGCCGTCGTCCACTTCACCGATGATCAGGACGTTCTCCATCCTTTCGATAAAATTCCGTATTCCCTGACGGAACATGACATGATCATCAGCCAGGATAACCCGATAAGGAGTCACTGTTAGTCCCCGCCTTTAAAGATCGGAATAGTAAAGGAAATTTTCGTGCCCTCTTTTTCCCGGCTCACAATGTCGAAGGCGCCCCCCAGAATCTTGATCCGTTCTTCCATGGACAGCAACCCCAGAGTCTTTTTAGCCGCCAAGGTTTCAGCCACATTAAATCCCTGGCCATCGTCCTCAATGGCAAAAGAAACCTCAGTCCCCGCCCGCCGGCCTCTTAGCCACAGGTGTTTGGCCTGGGCGTGTTTGCCGATGTTGGTCAGGGCTTCTTGAACCATGCGGTAGATGGCGATCTGCACCGGCATCTCAAAGAGATCATGGAGGTCCTCCAGTTCAGTCTGCCACTTCAGCTTCTTCGCCACGGCAAAATTCTCCACCAAGAGATGCAATCCGGTGGTCAGCCCCAGGTCCTCCAGGTCCCCCGGAATTAAATCCTGACAGAGACGCCGCACATTTCCGACGGAGTCCTGGAGGGCACGGAGGATCGGCTGTAAGCCCTTCCCCCCGGTAAGGTGGTCAGGCCCAAGTTCATCCCGGAAAGATTCCAGCTTGAGTTTCAGGAGCAACAAATCATGTCCTAAAACATTATGCAGTTCGGAGGCCAGACGCTTCCGCTCCTGTTCCTGGGCGGTCAGAAGTTGGTAGCTCAGAGAGCGCAGTTTTTCCTCTGTTGTTGGCCTACAAAGATGGGAACCACTACCAAGGACTTGATACCTTGGGCTGCCAGGATCTCTCGCTCGGCGGGAGGAAGTTCCTCCACGTTTCCCCAAATTATTTGCCTTTGGGGCAGCACTTTTTCCCAACGTCCAAACCCGCCAGCTCTGTAAGAAAACCCCTGAAACTCGGGATGGTCAATTTGTGGTCTGATGTTTGCCGCGACCCACTCGTGTCGCAGTCTGCCCAGAAGGGGGCCATCCTCATCGTATTGATTCTCAAAGAAGGAAACCCGGCTGACTTCCAAAGCCAGGCCTAAGCGCTCCAGAATCTTTTGAATGTCTTCCTCCCAGAAGCGGGTTTTTAGAAATTTCTCCGCGGCAAAGCTCACCGCCTCCAAAACCGCATCCCGCCGGAGCAGGGCTTCCTCCGCCTCTTTACGCTTGGTAATGTCCCGGGTTACTCCCAAGATTCCAATGGGTTGATTGTAGGCGCCACGGATAAAACTAGCTTTCACCTCAGTCTGGATACTGTAACCATCCTTATGGAGCTCCTCGAGTTCCAGCATCCGTGATCGGTTCGGGTCTGCGTGCCCCTGCTCCTCCTTGACCATCTCTTCGCTGAGGACCTCCAGAGCCCGCCCCAGGGAGGCGGGGGGCAGAAATTCTCCCAAGGACCTTCCGATGATTTCCTCAGGGGTAAATCCCAGCAAGTGTTGCACGGAAGGGCTGATATAGGTGGACACCAAGTCCAGATTTGCAGTCCAGATGACATCACTGACATTTTCCGCTATTAACCGATAGCGTTCTTCGCTTTCCCGGAGGGCTGCCTCGGCTTCTTTATGCGCCGTAATGTCAAAGGTGACGCCGCTGATATACTCCACCGCCCCCTTCTCATCCCGCACGATTTGGCCTCGGCATTGCACCCAGGCCAACTCATCGCTTTTCTTTTTGATACGGTGCTCTCGGAAGTAAGCCCCATCACCTGCTAAGGCCTTGTGAAAAACATCTTTGACATAGGGCAGATCCTCGGTAACGATCAAATCGCGCCAGGTGAGGCGGCGTCTGTTGAAGTCTTCTTTGGAATATCCGGTTAGAGTTTCGATCTTGTCATCAAAACATTCGATGCTCCAATCTTCATACCCTTTAAAAACCACCGCCGGAATTTGACCGACCAGTAGGCGATATTTCTCTTCACTTTTCCGGAGGGCCTCCTCGGCCAACTTGCGTTCCGTGATATCAGTACCCACCTGGACAGAGCCCATGATTCTCCCGGATGGATCATAGATGGGCGACGTGGTTATGAGGAGATAACTCTCCAGCTTCTGATCCCACGTTTCCAGCTGGACGGGCTGACCATGGGACAGCATCGCGCTGGAAGGACAGAAAGGGGGAGGAGCCTCCAAGTCATGTATCAACTGGTAGCAAAATTTGCCCACCATCTCTTCGGGATCACATCCGTACCTGTGGGCCATGGTCTGGTTGACCCGGACAATGCGATACTGATTGTCCAGGATCATGACGAGGTCCGGAATGGCATTAAAGGTCCTCTCCCATTCCTCTTTGGCCTGCAGGAGCTTCTCCTCATACTGCTTGCGTTCGGTGATGTCTTTGGCTACCGCTAAGAAAGCCTTGGGGGAGCCACCCGAGTTCCGGAGTATACTCGTTCTGGTTTCGGCTATAAAAGGAGAGCCATCACTTTTCAATAATACAAACTCAGCCTCGATGATATTTTCCGTGGACAAAGCCTTTTGGTTGAGTTCCTGGGCTAAAGCCAGGCTCTCTGGAGCAACGAATTCATGGCTGCTTCTTCCGAGCATTTCTTCGGGTCGTTCGACGCCATAAAGGTTTGCCGCGGCCTGGTTAGCTTTGATGAGTTTTAAGTCTGTATCAAACAACGAAATGGCGTCCGGAGTAGTTTCAAAGAGGGTGCGATAGTGGGCTTTGCTTTCTTGCAGGGCCTCCTCCAGCTCTTTGCGCTGGGTGATATCCTCGTAAAAAATGACTTGTTCTCCATTTTCTAGGGGGACACCTCGGAATTTAATGACCTTGGCCGAACCGTCTTTACAGGTCACGGTGAAGACGCGGGGTTGGGCCTCGCCCGCCTGGGATTCTTGCACATAAAGTTTCCAGTCCGAAAGGATTCGAGCGCGGTAGGCCGCGTCGGGGTACGCCTTGGCGAACCATTCCCGGCCGGTGGGAATGTCATCCAGGGTATAGCCGAACATTTCCACGAACTTGGGATTAAGATAGGTGTAGCGGCCATTGCCATCGACAACGGTGATCCCCAAGGGGGAACTCTCTGCCAGGAGCCGGTATTTTTCTTGATCCTGGAACAACGCCGCCTCGGTTGAGGGGCGGGTCTTGGGGGACTTATGGGTCTTGGGCGACCCTTCGGTCCGCCGGGGCACATCCTTTGGCTTTTGAGGGGTGTCGTCTATGTTTTTCATAAATTGTCCTGTTAAGGGTTATTCTTAATCCCCGATGTGAGTCAAAGGCAGTGGTCTTCAAGGACCATTGCGGATGCTTTCTTAAAGAAAGTCTCTCCTCAGAGAATACCTTAGGCTTTAAGGGGGTCGCTGGCGGTGAAATGGCGCGCTGGCCCTCGGAGCGTGCGCGTGGCGATGCCCCAGAGCTCGCGTTA
>JARRKO010000119.1:2714-5658 GCA_037388025.1 Syntrophobacterales bacterium | reverse complement strand
GCCAATTTCCCGGGAGGTCTTGAAATGGGTTCTAAGGTTGCGTCGCAGAGGTGTGGAAATGGTAAGTCTGTGAAGATATTAAAAAAGGAGTCCTTGGTTGGAGACAACGAGGGCAGACTGAGTAACTCCTTTACACCCGAACACAGGTTGAAAACCTGTGCCACCAAGTTCTTGGCTGCAGGAAGAATTATCCGGACTAAGGTTGGGTCACGGAGGCTGGAAGAATCTTTAACATCAAAGGATGGGTGGGAGGAGGGTGGCTGAGGGAGGAGGTAGGGGTCCGCAACCCCTGGCTCCCTGTCTCAAGGTGCCTTGGTCAGAGATCCCTCAGGAGAAATGATTCCCAAGAAAGGGGCGTTTACTTGCCGTCCAAGACAAAGACGCCCTGCCAATCCGGGGGCGGCGGGGCCACGGCGTAGAAGCGGCAGCGGCCCAGGAAAACCTGGGTGGGGCGGTCTTCCGGCTTGAGTTGCAACACTTCGCCGAAGGCCTGGGAGGCTTCCTCCCAATCCCGACGGCGGTAAGCCTGCAGGCCGGCCGCAAAGTGATCCAGCCAGGGATACCTGCCTTCCGGGGGATGGGGGCCCAGGAGTTCATAGATGGTCACCGGCTGACCCCGGCCTTTCACCTGGACCAGGCCCAACTCACGCACCAGCAAGTGGTCCTTAATGTGCACACAAGTGTTTTCGCTTAAAAGAATCCGGGTGCCATAAACCTTGTTTACCCCCTCCAGGCGGGAGGCCAGATTAACGGTGTCCCCCAAAACCGTGTAGTTGAAGCGATCCCGGGAACCCACGTTGCCCGCCACCACTGAGCCGGTGTGCAACCCGATGCGGGCCATCAGGGGAGGAATCCCCTCGATCTGCCATTCCTTTTGCAGGTCGGTCATGGTCTTTTCCATCTCCAGGGCGGCCCGGCAGGCCTGCAGGGCGTGGTCGGACAGGGGCACGGGCGCGCCCCACAAGGCCATGATGGCATCGCCGATGTACTTATCGAGGGTACCCTTATGCGCCATAATGATTTGGGTCATGGGGCTGAAGTAATCGTTCAACAGCTTGATGAGGGCCTGGGGTGGCATGGATTCGGAAAGTTGGGTAAAGCCTTCCAGGTCGGCGAACAGGACCGTGGTCTCCAATTCTTCGCCCCCCAATTCCAGGCGCTCGGGGTTAGTGGTGATGACCTCCACCACCGAAGAGGAGACGTAGCGGCTGAAGGCATGACGCAGCCAGCGTTTTTCCCGGGCCTCCACAAAGTAGTGGCCCAAGACATTGCCGGAATACACCACCACCAAGCCCGTGGACATGAGGACGGGCGGCATCCAGAAGCGCGCCAGGTAAAACAGCCCGAAAGAGACCGCAGTGATCAGTATCAGGCCCACTCCCGTAAAAATCAAACCGCTGAGGGGCTTAAGGTGAATCAGGGCCAGGCTACCCAGGAAAACCACGGCCACCAGGAGGAGGGACCGCGCCCAGGGGGTGAATTCCCCAATCCAGGAGCCGTCCAGGAGGGTGTTAATGATATTCCCCTGAATCTCCACACCGGACATGAGCTGGCCGTTCCCCGCAAAGAAGGGAGTATAAAAGGCATCAGCCTGGGCTTGGGGGGTAGCCGAAGCTTCCAACATGTGCCCCACCAGAACGATGCGGCCTCGGGTGCGGGCTTTCGGCAAAGGCCGCTCCTCGTCAATGACCTGATAATAGGAAACCGTATCGATGCTTCGAGCGGGGCCGGCATAGTTAATCAGACCGCTGAGGTTGGGGGGAAGAGCAGACCCGGGTCTCACCAGGTGGTAGGCCACCAGGGGCATGGTCTCCTGGCCCCCGAGGAATAGGTGAAAGCGGCGCACCACGCCATCGTAGTCCGGGGTGACCACGCATAACCCCTGGGCTCTAGCAGCACGCTGGAAGGCCTTGAGGGGGGTTATGAGCACGCGCCGGGTGAAACGGGGGTCTTTGGCTGTTTCAAAGGTCGTGCCGAGAACAACGTTGCCGGCCTTCTGTAAGGCATCGATAAAGAGATTGTCGTCCTCCGGGCTGTTGGGATCGGCGAAGATGACGTCGAAGATGATGAGACGCGCGCCGCCCTCCACCAGGCGGTTCACCAACTTGGCGTGCAAACTGCGAGGCCAGGGCCAGGGTTGCTTTAGTTCCTGGAAGGAAGGTTCATCAATGGCGACAATGAGGAGGTCCGCGGGTTGCGGCGCCATGGGCCGCAAGCGGTAAAAGAGGTCCAGAGTCTGGTTTTCCAGGGAATGGCCCAGGGGGAGGAAACTCATCACCACCATGGCCCCGGCCACCAAAAGGCCCAGAACCACACCCCGTCCCCTATGACCGAACAGGATGTCCCCGGCCTTCTGCCACCAAGACTTTTCCATAGCTTGCCTCTAAAAATACAGGGACAGTCTTAGTGTAACCCGTCTGGAGGCAAAAAAGGGTGCCAATTTGATGGGCTCTGATACGAAGTTGTGCCGGTCAAGGGGGCAAAATCGAATTGCCGACATGCGGGCTTCCCCTTGGCCGTCAAGCCCTCTAAACAAAAAATCTTCATTCCTTTGACGGAGGCAGAATAGCACAACTGGCAAGGGAAAATCCAGAAATCAAGTTTCTTTTAGGGAACCAAGGTATTTACCTAGAGCCGAAAGGGAATAACAGGGAAAAAATCTAAGGCAATCTTGGAGACTCAATGACGTCCCTGCATGGATGGAAGTGGTCAATTTGCACTACCAGACTGTAGCATTATATATAATCGCCAATTACCAAACGGAGATTGAGGGATAAAGAACCCCGCCTCCTCTCAATGTTCAATGCCAATAATTCCCGGCTTACTGTTTGGACTCAAAATATTTCAAATCCTTGAATTATTTTTTTGAGGAATAGGTTCGGCTTCTCGTTTTCGAGAAGATTACTAACCAGGTTGGTGTCCAAAATTTTCGATAAAAAATTTC
>JARRKO010000119.1:0-2705 GCA_037388025.1 Syntrophobacterales bacterium | reverse complement strand
GAAAGGATGAAACATGGGAAAACAATTTGTCAGGTTGGCTGCTGATATCGTTATCGCCAATTCCACGGGCAAGGGCTTTAACACCGAGCAACTCACCGAGATGTTAAAATCCGTGGCCGAGACCTTGGAAGGGTTGGCGGCGGCGCCCGAAGGCATGGCGGTAGAGGCGCGGGGCCTCAAAGTCGTGGCCCCGACTGACTGGAAAACTTCCATCCAGAGAAATGCCATCACTTGTATGATCTGCGGTTACAGCGGTAAACTTCTCACTCCGCATTTGAAAAGCAAGCATCAAATAACCCCTCGGGAGTACCGTAAGAAATTTAACATCCCGGCTCGCACGCCTTTGGTCTCCAAAGCCTATCGGGCCAAACGCAGCAAAATCGCCAAAGAAACCGGCATCGGAGAAAAGCTGAAAGCAGCAAGAAAAGCTAAAAAAGCTTCGTCTTAAGGGGCAGACTGAACTGTCCGGCTCAGGTGTGGTAAATTCACCTGAGCCGAATAGTTATTTCCTGAAGGTCCTAAGCCGCACTGCAGTGGTGCGGCTTTGGTGTATGTGTCCGGCGAAGCTTCAGAGCCGATTCCTGCGGACTGCGCCTGGAGAAAGGAGATGCCATGACAAGAGCAGCCCTCGTCGCGGGCTTGGTGGTAATGTCAGTGTGCTGCCTGGCGGCCCCGGCCCCGGCCCAACCCCCCACCACGTCCGGGGGGTCGGGGCAGGCCCTGCTCAATCTGGATAACACCGTGGCCGTGCATGGATTTGATGTGGTGGCCTATTTCAACCAGAATCGGCCCAGGAAGGGCAATAAACGCATCAAAGAGCGGCTGGGCATGGCTACCTATTATTTCGCGTCGCGGCGCAACCGGTATCAATTCCTAAGCGACGCGCCGAAATATCAGCCTCAGTTCGGAGGGTACGCTACCCTGGCCATGGCCATGGGCCGCCTGGAAGATATCGACCCCTATGTTTTTGCCATATACCAGGGCAAGCTTTACCTTTTCCGGGATAAGAGCGCCAAGGAGGCCTTCTTCAAGGATCCGGACCATATTATCCATCAGGCCACGGCCAACTATTTTAAAATAGCCCGGGAACGACGACAATATTGAGCAAGCTAGGGGCTATGAGTTTTGAGATGTTTGAGGCAATCGGGGCCGGAAAGACGCACTTTCCGGCCCTGCTTTTTTGCCGGCAGGGCAAGGGGTGGGGCCCGGTAGGCAAGAATAACTGAAAGCCAGTAATCAGTGATCAGTGATCAGTAATCAGTGATCACTGATCAGTTTTTAATGGTGAAAGTGTTCACTACAAAGCAATCCGGCGCCGACTGGGGTTAGCCGGCAACGGCTTACCGGCCACCGGCCCAGAGGGGTCGGAGAGCGGGCCTAACTGGGAGGGTAGGGGGTCGCGACTCCCGGTCTTCTTGCCAAACAATCCACTTTTGGGGGGGATCATCCCTTCCGGGCGGCAGTTTTCCTGGAACCAGCGCCAGGTTTTCTGAAGACCGGTCCACAAATCCGTTTCCGGAGAAAAATCAAGATATTTTCTGGCCCTGGAGATGCTGACAAAATTGCGCCACACCTCCCCCGGCCTGGCAGGAGCATGTTTCAGGGGAGGAAATTGCCGGCCTCCCACCACTTGGCGGAGCAATTGCAGCAATGAATTGATGGTGGTCTCCTGACCCGTGCCCAGCTGGAGGGGCTGGCCAAAAGGTACGTCGGCCTGAATGGCGCGGAGGATGCCCCGGCAGAGGTCTTCGACAAACAGGAAATCCCGGGTTTGCTCACCATCCCCGAAAATAGTCAGCTCCCGGCCGGCCTGGATGCGGCGGATAAATTCGGCAATGACGCTGCCTTTGTGGTAGGAGAAGGGGCCATAAATGTTGGAAAACCGCAACGGCACGGTCTTGAGGCCGTAGCTCCCCCAGAACGCGGAGCAGTAGCCCTCGCCGGCCAGCTTGCCGGCGCCGTAAGGAGACAGCGGCCGGGGCGGCATTTCTTCATGCACCGGCGGGACGGCCTCGCCCACAATGGCCCCCCCGGTGGAAGCCAAGATAAAGCGGTCCACCCGGTGGCGCACCGCGGCCTCGAGGAGGTTGAGGGTGCCTCCCACGTTGACTGACATATCTGCGGCGGGATGCTCCACGGACCTTACCACCCCGGTGTTGGCCGCCAGGCAGACCACGACCTGGACCCCGGTCATCACCCGGTCCACGAGGCGGCGGTCGCGAATATCCCCCACCACCAACTCCACGGGCAGGTGGGCCAGATCTTGGGCCCGGCCGCTGGAGAGATTGTCGAGCACCCGGATTTTAATGCCAAGGCGGGGGATGGCCCTGATGAGATTAGAGCCGATAAACCCGGCGCCCCCGGCTATTAACCAGCATTCTTTTGAATCCATATCCATAAGTACTCATCGGTCCCGGGGAAGGGTACTTTAGGAAATGTTTTAAAAAAATTTTCAGATTAGGGAATTATCTTCGAAAACCAGGAGAGTGGCTGAAAGACAAGAGACTATCAGTCATTTCAACCCCCCTCACCTCGATCCTCTCCCCCCGAGGGGGAGAGGAGGACAGGAATGGACCAATATCACTGCCATTTAACCTGGGGATAAATCAGATCTTTATTAATCGCGTCTTTATGCTTGATGATTTTCTTCAGCATGGCCACCAAAACGTCTTCGGTGAGATAATGGGGTTTTAAGCCGAGGGATA
>JARRKO010000118.1:0-2946 GCA_037388025.1 Syntrophobacterales bacterium | reverse complement strand
TGGCAAGTTACATGGAATTTTTGCATCCATAGATTTGAACTTGTCATTGGCCATCGATTTTCCCCATTACCGGACAGTGATAGCCTGGGGCTCAAAGGCTTCCCAAAAACATGGCATCTGGTCCCCGATGACCTGATGTGCCTGAGATATAAGGAAAATTGACTTTCCGCCATAATTTGTGTTAATGTGCTTGCCACCAGAAAAGAGTTGTCTTCGATAAGAGTGTCGTTTTCTCGGGAAAAGATGTTTCGGGCAAAGATTTAAAACTCAAACAGTTAGGTTGCCGCATATCCTCATTTTTAATATTTAACGAGAGTGCTTATGGAATGGCAGCGGCTTCTCGGATTTTATCACCTAGCCAAACTGGGCAATTTTACCCAGGCAGCTGAAGCTACCTCTCGTAAGCCATCAGTTTTGAGCCAGCAGGTGAAAGCCTTAGAGAAAGAACTTGATTGTCGCCTCCTGGAAAGGATCGGTAGACAAGAGGTGCGCTTGACGTGCGCAGGAGAAAAGCTCTATGCTTTTTGCCAATCCATGCTAACAACTTGGAACACCTGCAAAGAGGAGCTTGATGAAATCAAAGAACTGCAGAAAGGAACCCTGAGGTTTGCCGCCCCCTTTACCACTATTTACCACCTGTTGCCGGAAGCGTTGCACAAATATATCCAGCAATTTTCGCAAGTTGACCTTACCCTCCTGGACCGCTCCCAGCAGAGCGTCCTGGCCCTGGTTAAAAGTGGCGACATAGACTTTGGCCTAGCCCTGGAATCCCTAGTTCCGAAAGATCTGACCGCACTTCCCTGGCTGCCAGTAGAAACCATGCTCATAACCTGCAAGGACCACCCTCTGACCAAGAGGCATCCGGTAACGCTGGAGGATATTGTTAAATACCCCTTGATCCTGCCCCCGCGAGACCGATTACAGGGCGGCCGGAGGAGTTTGGGAGATCAACTACGGAACCGGGGCCTGCATTACCACATCCTGATAGAGTCATCCAACGTGGAATTGAGTGCCCTTTATGTGGAAATGGGTTTAGGGATCTCTTATGCCACTGTCTCGCCGGGTCTGGAACACCTGGAAGACAGAAACTTATCATTTATTTCCCTAAGCCGCTATTTTCCTCCCGACTATCTGGCTGTAGTTATCCGTCGGGATAAGTTCATGGCCGCTCACAAGAAGGCCTTCCTAAAGATCCTTTTAGGAAATGTAACTTATCCGAGTTGATGGCTTGAAAGTTGGTCCTTGTAAATCATTCCTTGGCCTAACAGCCCTCTTTAACTATGCTGGTCATGCCTTTAATTAATTTATGTTTTGGGGGGTTCTTGGTAAGGGCAGAGATCCCTATATCCGCTCTGCTTTGAAACTTATCAAACTACTAAAAATTTTACATATCCACCTCATATCGAAACATTTAACCCAACCTCCAGGGCACCGACCTGGAAAGATGCCAATCGCCTCTCCTGGCGGTCAGCTGTCCCTATTCTGATATTCAGACCATATCAATAATTTCTGCCGGCCCTTTGATAACTGCAACTCCTGGCAAGTTAGCCGCTATTCTATTTCACCTCTTATTACTGAGATGCCGGGGCCGTCTGATAAAAGAGCAAATCAAAGAGGGACTGTCCTCACCTAGCCAGAAATGTCCAAAATCAGGGAAATATTAGGTCTTTAAATAGATTCTGTGTTATCATGCCCTTCAGGAGGAGGTTATCTTTTACAGAGGATGATTATGGAGTTCGAAAAGGATTCCAATCAACGAGTTAAGTCACTTCATCCCTTGGTTGCCACATAATATCGATTATTGAGGAGGACTATTGCTGCTATGCGGGGGTTGTTGGTATGTCCTGAATTTCCCTTTTCCTTTTGGAGTTTCAAAAAATCTTGCCGGCTCCGGGGCAATAAAACTGTTAACCCCCCGCTGGGTTTGATTACGGTGGCAGCCTTGTTGCCCGCCGAATGGGAACTGCGTCTGGTTGATCTCAATACCCGAAGTCTGACGGAGGAAGATTGGCAGTGGGCCGATCTGATCTTGATATCGGCCATGTACATTCAGAGGGCTGGCTTGTTGGCCCTGGTGAGAGAAGCCAAGCTCCGAGGGAAAACCGTTGTGGCCGGAGGACCCTACCCCACTTCACTCCCTGAAGCCGTTCTGGAGGCTGGTTGTGATTTTATAGTGCGGGGCGAGGGCGAAAATACAATTCCTTTGCTGCTGGAGGCGATAAGATACGGGAGGACCGGTATAATCGAGAACCACGAAAAGCCTGACCTAACGACCTCGCCGATCCCGCGGTTTGATCTGTTGCGGCTGAAGGATTATGCCACCGTTACGATTCAGACTTCCCGGGGATGCCCATTCGATTGCGAGTTTTGCGATGTGGTGCATCTTTTTGGACGCATACCCCGCTACAAGACTCCGAAGCAGGTCATGGCCGAATTGGAGACCCTTCACCGGCTTGGGGCCAGAGGTTCCGTGTTCATCTGCGATGACAACTTCATCGGCAGTAAGAAGCACGCCCAGGGCCTCCTGCAAGAGCTCACCCCCTGGTTGAGAAGTCGAGGTGAACCCTTCAGCTTCCTAACCCAGGCATCAGTGAATCTGGGGCAGGATCTGGAGATGATCAACCTTATGACCGCGGCCAACCTGGATGAAGTTTTTATCGGGATCGAGTCCCCGGATGAAAATGTGCTGCAAGCCAGCCACAAATACCACAACATTAAAAATCCTCTGGTGGAATCCCTCCGCAACCTCAAGCACAATGGCATGGGGGTCATAGGCAGTTTCATCATCGGCCTGGACGGGGAAACGAAAGGAGCTGGCGAGCGGATCTGCGCGTTCATGGAACAGACCGCCATCCCGATGGCCATGCTTGGCGTCCTCCAGGCCGCCCCGCATACCAGCCTATGGCATCGCCTTGAGAGAGAAGGGCGGCTGCGCCCGGATATGGG
>JARRKO010000117.1:0-2977 GCA_037388025.1 Syntrophobacterales bacterium | reverse complement strand
GGAGTCAGGGCCTCAGGCCCTGACTCCCAAGGTAAAAATAATGCCATAAGGGGTTGGGGGAGGGGGCGTGGGGGAGGGGGCAGGGGTCCACCGACCCCGGTAGCACGGGCATCTTGCCCGTGGGAACCCCCCCACATCAACACTCAGGAGACAAGCATGGCAAAGCCTCAGACCATTACGCAGAAAATCTTGGCCGCGCATTGCGGCCAAGACTATGTGGAGCCGGGGGAATTGATCCTGGCGAAAGTTGACATAGCTTTGGGCAACGACATCACCGCGCCCATTGCCATCAAGCAATTTCGGGAGTCCGGGGCGAAAAATGTGTTTGACCGGGAGCGGGTGGTGTTGGTGGCGGATCATTTTGCGCCCAACAAGGACATTGCCTCGGCCATCCAGTGCCAGACTTTGCGGGAGTTTGCCCAAGAGCAGAGCTTGGTCCATTTTTATGAAGGCGGCGACATGGGGGTGGAGCACGCCTTGCTCCCCGAGAAGGGCATCGTGGTTCCCGGCGACCTCATCATCGGCGCGGACAGCCACACCTGCACCTATGGGGCGTTAGGGGCCTTTGCCACCGGGGTGGGCTCCACCGACCTGGCCGCGGCCATGATCACCGGGGAGTGCTGGTTCAAAGTGCCGGAGAGCGTCCGTTTTGTCTATACCGGCGTCTGTCCCCCCTGGGTCACCGGCAAGGACCTGATTCTTCACACCATCGGCGACATGGGCGTGGACGGGGCTCGCTATCTAACCATGGAGTTTGTGGGGGAGGCCATCTCCAAGCTTTCTATGGCCGAGCGTTTCTCCATGGCCAACATGGCGGTGGAATCCGGAGGCAAAAACGGCATCATGGCCCCTGATCAAACCACCCTGGCTTACCTCCAGGGCCGGGCCTTACGGCCTTATCAGACCTATGAGAGCGATCCGGGTGCGTCCTATGCTTTCGAGAAAACCTATGACGTCAGCATCTTAGAGCCGGTGGTGGCGGCGCCGCCCTCTCCGGAGAATGTGGTTCCCGTCAGTAAGGTGGGGCAGGTGGCCATCGATCAGGCCGTGATCGGCTCCTGCACCAACGGCCGCTTGGAGGATCTTCGTCAGGCGGCCAAGGTGGTCCAGGGTCGCAAGGTGGCTAAAGGGGTGCGCTTCATCGTCATCCCGGCTACGCCTCTCATTTACAGTCAAGCCATGGAAGAAGGCCTTCTCAAGATCTTCATGGCGGCCGGTGCCGTGATCGGCCCGCCCACCTGCGGTCCCTGCCTGGGCGGCCACATGGGGATTCTGGCCCCCAATGAGGTGGCCATCGCCACTACCAACCGCAATTTCACGGGTCGCATGGGTCATCCTCAATCCAAGGTATACCTGGCCAACCCCGCGGTCACCGCGGCCGCGGCTGTGGCCGGACGCATAGTGCATCCCGAGGAGGTCACCGGCGGTCAGGTGGCTGCGTAACTTGTGATTGTGGCAGATAATATTTGGGAAGGGAGGGTCCCACGGGCTGGAAGCCCGTGCTACCGGGGTCGCGGACCCCTGCCCCCTCCCCAAATCAGGAAAGGGTTGGTAGGGCGGGCGTCTCGCCGCCATCCTGGTGCAAGGTGCGCACCCCACATTCACTCGAAACTCGAAACTCTAACTTTGAACTTTGGACCTTGGACCTTGGACCTTGAACTTTGAACTTTGAACTTTGAACTTTGAACTTCTCCAGGCAGCCTAAATTAACATACCAAGAGATTACCTTCACGTTTGGCGTCAACGCGGACAAATCAGGGCCACCGGGTCAAGGGGGAAAAGATGGCGCTCCCCTAAATCCCCTGGCCGGTACCCTGTGTCAATAAGTCGGAAATGAGAGACCACACAAAAGGAGATCGCCGATGAAAAAATGGATGGTCGTGGCCTTAGGGATTCTCGTGGTTTTTTCTTTGTCCGTAAACGTGGACGCCCAACAATACCGGCAAGTTCCCGGCAAAGTAGTATATTACAACGAAACACCCAGATCCATCTCATTCACCATTGTGGGCATGGTGCAGCATATTAGGATTGTGGAAGGCAAGCGGCTGGCCGTAGCCTACAATCTCAAGAAGCCGACAGAAGTGAAGTTCTGGTATACCGACGACCGGCACAAAAGGGAAATCGGCCGGCTGTCGGTTTTTCCCGGTGACGTTTACGTCTTTACGCCCTCGGGCATCAGAACCATAACCAAAGTGGCGCGGCCTACCAAACCGGCCTACGAACCCAACTTTAACAGCCCCTCGGCGGTCATCGCCGACCTCAACCGGATGAAGCGAGAGGCCCAGGCGAAAGGAGCCCAATTGGCTGTGGTCAAATGTAACTATGCCATTAAAACCATTAACAATTTTATGCGACTCAATCCGGAAGGCGACCCCAGCATCCTGAGGCAGCGATGGCAGGAAGCCTATAACGAATACAAGAAGATAAAATGAGCTGTTGCAGAAGTCATTGGGAGGGCGGGCTTAGGGGATATCACGAAACTGTGGCCTAGACTTCTCCCTGTTTAACTCCCCTCAAACTCCGCTTGTAAACCGCTATTGCCGGTAGCACGGGCATCTTGCCCGTGTCTGGACGGGCTGGAAGCCCGTCCTACCGTTCTAAATTAAGTGGTCGAGGGAGAGAGGGATTGGGGTGGAGGGTAGTGCCGTGGCCCTTCTCTCTGCCCCAAATACTGTCTGCAATCTCAAGTTAAAGTTTACCACAATTAGTTTTTCAGTAGAGGGGCTAGACAGTAAAGAAGGGGCAGGACCGGCTGGCATCCGGTCTCTGTTTGGGAAGATGGGATCGGCTTGCCGTCAGGCAGCCTGCCGCCGCCGGGCCAGCACCACCCTGGGAATGCCCTGAAGATCGTTCCTGGTCTTCAGGGTATCATAGGCCTGGGTTTTATCCAGAAACTCCAAGACCTGCTCTGCCTGCCCGGCCCCTACCTCCAAAGCCAACCAGCCCCCGGCCTGTAAATACTGATGCACCTGCCGGC
>JARRKO010000116.1:0-3062 GCA_037388025.1 Syntrophobacterales bacterium | reverse complement strand
GAGTTCTCGTTCGAACCATGCAAAATAATGGAGCCGCTCGGCGAGCCCAGGGCCGATCTCAGGATCATGACCGAAAAAGAACTGACAGAAAAAATGAGCGATTATATCAGACAGTCCCCCAGGACCTGGAGAGACATAGTCACGTATTTCCATGGACAGCCCAATCCGCTTATATACAAAGCGTTCGGGAACATCAGGAACAAGCTTGGAAGGATGGCTGACCGGCGCCCGGATTATCCGTATACCTTCGCAGACACATGGTTTGTACATGAGAAGAAATAATCCGGGATCAGGTCGGTTCAAACTGGATTCTTACATCTCCATCAGCGTGATCCTTGTCGGGGGGCCAGGGCTTACGGTGGTTGAGCTTTCCCCTCCAGATGGCTAAGGGGGTCCGTTGAAAAGGATCGTTGTCGGCATTAGCGGCGCCTCCGGGGTCATTTACGGTGTCCGGCTTCTCGAAGTGCTCAAAGAGACCGATGAAATTGAGACGCACTTGATTCTCAGTCACGGTGCGTGCACCACAATGCATCTCGAAACATCCATGACTCCCGACGAAGTGCGGAGATTAGCGCATCGGTCATATTCTCCCGATGATCTGGCGGCGTCACTCTCAAGCGGGTCTTTTCGCACGGAGGGAATGATTGTTGCTCCGTGCTCAATGAAGAGCCTCTCGATGATCGCTCTGTCTCTCAACGAGAACCTTCTTGTGAGGGCGGCGGATGTTACGCTAAAAGAGCGGAGGAAGCTGGTCCTTGTCCCTCGTGAGACCCCTCTTCATCTGGGACATCTCAGGGCCATGACAGCCGTTACAGAAATGGGCGGCATAATTCTGCCACCGGTCCCCTCATTTTATCATCATCCGGTTACCATTAAGGATATTGTCGATCAGACCGTGGGCAAGGTGCTGGATCAGCTAGGGATTCCCAATCATCTCTTCGATCGCTGGGGCGGAGGATGACGCTGGCAGAGCTGGAAGGCATTGTTACGCGTTATATGGACTCTTACGCGGCCATGACGCTGGCCTGCAGTCTCGACGACAAGCCTTGGGCCGCGGCTGTATATTATGCTCGGCAAGGACTGGATTTGATTTTCTTCTCCTCGCCCACTTCCCGTCATGCAACGATCTTTTCGCAGAATCCTCAGGCCGCTGCCACTATACATGGGGACTACCGGGAATGGAGAGAGATCAAAGGATTACAGATGGAGGGGCACATCGAATCCGTGACCACGGCACAAGCCAAAGCTCGGGCGCTTTCCACCTATCTGAAACGTCACCCGTCTGTAAGCGAGTTCTTTTCTGAGCCTCTGTCCATCAGCGCGGAAGTTGCAAAGAAAATGTCCAAAGTTCAACTTTACTTGTTCCGGCCTGACACGATCCTGTACCTGGACAACGCGATCCGGTTTGGGACGAGATGGCAATTGGAAGTTCGCGAGGGACGGGGCTTCGGCTTTACTCGGGACCCAGAACCTCCAGCGGTGAGATCAAAAGCCGGAGATCTGGGTGACACCACCCGATGAGATTTACATAAAAAGGGTTTATATGAAAAGTCAATAGTAGCCGTAAGCCTTTCGCAGGAGGAGGATCGCAATGATTAATCATGTCGTGGTGTTTAAGCTGAAAGATCGTACTCCCGAAAACATCGAGAAGACCAGGGCGATTTTGGCGGCCTTGGGCGGCAAGGTCCCCTTTTTGCGCTATTTCGAAATAGGGGTGGATGTCTTGCACGCCGAGAAATCTTATGACCTGGTCCTGCTGGCCAAGTTCGATAACCTGGCGGATTTGCAAGCTTACCAGGACCACCCGGCCCATCAGGAGGTGGTTAAATATACGTCGACCGTGCGCGAATCGACCATCACCGTGGATTATGAAGGAACTTAGTCATCTATGGGGATAAGTCTTTGGACTGCCCGCCTGGCGGCCGCGGCCCAAGTCCGGGGCCTCAGCCTCACCTCCCCCCAGCCCCTGGCCGGAGATGGCTCCGACCGCCGTTTTTACCGCCTATTGGGGTCTCCCACCGCGGTCTTGCTCTTTCACCCCAACCCGCCGGGCGGAAAAGTAAATGAAAATGATTCTTATTACAGGATCGGCCAACACTTAAAGGCCAAAGGGGTGCCGGTCCCGGAAATCTATACCTATTGCGCCGAAGAAGGCTGGATGCTCACCGAAGACCTGGGGGATATGAGTTTATAACTTTCAAGTCAATATCCTTAATAGAGCGGAAACAGGATTATTGTTTTAGCCGCAGTTTTGACACCTACATCGCGGATCCCTTCACCGACCATTTTAGCGCCGGCAGCGTCACCCTCACTGGTCCGGCCATCAATCTGACCGGGTCCGTGGGGGTGCCCTCCACCTCGAAACAATTTAACATATCTAAATTACTTACTCTTAAAGCTTGGGCCATCCGCTTCATGAATTGAGGGCCAGGCTTGCTTCCCCATGAAAACTCGGATACATGGCTTACATGAGCATTGTATCCCAAATTCTTCATATGGCGGGCAAGGCAGATCTAAAATTATTCAATGAGGAAACGGGGTCAGGTTTCATTAACTGCTCTTTATGAACAACTCAAATTAAAAATAATAAGTATTCTATATGGTTATCATAAGTGCAATTAAGCGCGGAGCTACTTTGTAAATTTTACCATCAAAGCGGAGCCTGAAGACTGCAGTTTATGGTCCAATATTGCGCAATATTGATCATAACAGGTTTATGAGTGCCGTTTTTGCTCATTTCCAGCGGGAAACCCATGGTAGACGGGTTCAAACTGCGCCCTATTAAGGGAAGTCTGAGGGGTTGGCTTAAAAATGTTGCAAAAGCCCCTAGTGACGGCCGGGACAAGAAAAGAATGTTATTTTGGGGGTAATTTGGCAATCTTATGCTGTCAAAATGGCAATTTTCTA
This sequence comes from Syntrophobacterales bacterium, assembly GCA_037388025.1. Lineage (GTDB taxonomy): Bacteria > Desulfobacterota > Desulfobaccia > Desulfobaccales > 0-14-0-80-60-11 > JBGSLA01. The sequence goes on along the minus strand of JARRKO010000116.1, from coordinate 155 downwards.
GTAATGGTAAGCGGTTTTACCATGAAAAACGGTGACTTCCCAACTATCACCATCATAGGTCCTCTAGAGTCTTTCGAAGCCATTCAGACAAGCCGTTGGCCTTTCCAGCCTTATTCCAGCACCTTGGTTTGGCCATATTGATTTCGACTCGGGGT
>JARRKO010000115.1:0-5953 GCA_037388025.1 Syntrophobacterales bacterium | reverse complement strand
GTGGTCCTTAGCCCCCTCCCCCGCAATCTGTTTCCTTCTTGCCCTCAATTAAGCTTCTCCACGCCGGCGGCTTGGGGGAAGGAGCCCAGGAGTTTAAAGTGGGCGCTGATGGCTTCGATTTCCTCCAGGGCTTCGTGCACCTCCGGTTCGGCCTGGTGGCCGTCCAGGTCGACGTAAAACAGGTAACGCCAGGCCTCGGTTTTCACGGGCCGGGAAACGATGCGGCTCATGTTGAGGGAGCGCTCCGCCAAAGGCCGCAGGGTTTTGTACAAAGCACCCGGAATGTCATCCACCGCAAAGAGGATGGAAGTTTTATCGCGGCCGGTGGCGCCGGGGGCATCCGGGCCTAAGACAAAGAAATGGGTAACATTGCCGGGGTGGTCTTCGATTCTAGCTTCCACCAACCGCAGATTGTAAAGGGGCGCGGCAAAGGCGCTGGCAATGGCCGCGGAATTGGGATTCTTCGAGGCTTTCTGGGCGGCCACCCCGGTGGAGGCCACCTCCAGGACCGGGATCTCCGGCAGGTGGGTGGCCAGCCAGCGGCGGCATTGGCCGTAGGCCTGGGGGTGGGTGTAGATCACCTCAATGTCCACTTTTTGGCCGGATTTGGACACCAGGTCGTGGGAAATCTCCAGGTAAATTTCCCCGCAGATATTGAGGGGGGTTTCGGCAAAGAGATCCAGGGTGTCGTTCACCACCCCCTCGGTGGAGTTTTCGATGGGCACCACCCCGTAGTGGAATTTGCCTTTCTCCACTTCCCCGAAGACCTCCTGAATGGTGGCCATGGGACCGAAACGGGAGGCGTAGCCGAATTTTTTCAAGGCCGCCAGGTGGGAAAAGGTGGCCTCCGGCCCCAGGAAGGCCACCCCCAATGGGGCCTGGATTTCCCGGGACGCGGAGAAGATTTCCCGGAAGATATTGCGGAGGCCCGTATCGCTCAGGGGCCCGCGGTTCAGGTGCAGGATGTGGGCCACCACTTCCTCTTCCCGTCGGAAGTCCAGGGTGCGGGTCCCTTCCTGGTTTTTAATTTTGCCGATGGCCTGGGCCAAGGACTGACGCCGGTTGAGGAGGGTTAAGAGCTCCTCGTCCAGGGCGTCGATCTGCTGCCGGAGTTCGTCTTTTTCGGGCATGGTCTATTTCTCGGTAATAGTTTCCTGAATTTTATGGCCAAAATGACGGGCCCCGGTTTCCAGGGCCACCAGCACTTCATCCCCCGGTTTGAGGGAGACAATGGACACGGCTTCTCCTCCGGGCCGGGTGAGCCTGATGGTTTCGGCGTTTTGGAGGATGGTGCTGATCTCCCGGCCCCCGGCTTCGGCAGCCACGAGCATCAAAGGGCGGCTCTCCACCTTGGAGCGGCCCACCACCGCCAACCGGGAGTGGCCGTCATGTCCCACCACCACCACCTCGTCGCCCGCGGCCAGTTCCCCCAGGTATTTGGTTTTGTTGCCTGGCACCCGGATATAGGCGTGCACCGGTCCGGCGTTCACCCGGAAGGGGCGGGGAGCCACGTACGGATTTTCCAGGGACTCGGCGTGCACCAGGAACAGGGCCCCTGCGGCGTTGCCCACCAACATCCCTTCCCCCAGGCCCAGATTGCTGCAGGTGTCCACGCAGACCCGGTCGCCCATACCCAAAGGTTTCAGGGAAGTGATGTGAGCCACCTCCAGGGGCACCGGAGGTGAGGCTTCCTTGACCAGGCGGGCGATGGCCTTGATCACCGAAGGGTCGCCACTCACCACCACCAGGCCGTCCACCCCTTTTTCCAGGACGCCCAGGAAGGTGCGGGCTGAGTCCGCCTCGCTGACCTCGACAAAGAGATTGTCGCACTGGGCCACCAGGTTTTCCAGGGGAATGACCGTCCAGTCGGGGGTGCGCACCACCACCGGGCCGCTTTTGGCCAGGCGGACCACCTCCGCTTCTTGATCAGTACTGGTCACGGAGACCTCCTGGATATCCTGGCCCGGCACCAAATCACCGTCCGGGGCCACGACTTTGATGAGACCCAAAGCCTTCACGTCCGCAGTCCGGCCGGCGGGCACCCATACGGCATCGGCGCCGCTCTCCAGCGCCGTGGTAACCAGCTTTTTCTTGTAGGGGTCAATCTTGACCCAGAGTTGTTTCATGGCTTTTCCTTCAGTTTCGAGTTATTAGTTTTTAGTTTCGAGAAAATTTCAAGTACCTTGTAGTGCCCATTATTTATAAATCAAGGGATATTGCTTGAAACTCGAAACTCAAAACTCGAAACTCGAAAACTCACTGCTGTAAGAAGCCCAGGGCTTCTTCCACCCCGGCGTTCTCGTGGACGATGAGGCTGATGGCCCCCACCATGCGGCTGGGTTCCCGGTGCTGGAAGATGTTACGGCCGATGGAAACTCCGGCCCCGCCGGCCTCCACCGCGCCCTTGACCATTTCCAAAATGTCCCGGTCCGAGCTCATTTTGGGGCCGCCGGCAATAACCACCGGCACCGGACAGCCCACCACCACCTCCCGGAAAGACTCCACCGAGCCGGTGTACGACACCTTAACAATGTCGGCCCCTAATTCCGCGCCCAGACGGGCCACGTGCTTGATGGCCCCGGCATCGTATTCGTCTTTGATTTTTTCACCCCGGGGATACATCATGGCCAACAAGGGCAGGCCCCACTCGGTGGCTTCCCGGGAAACCCTCCCCAGATCCGCCAGCATCTCTTTTTCCGTGCCGTTGCCGACATTAACGTGCACCGAAATGGCATCCGCCCCTATCTTCAAGGCCTCGGTCACGGTGCACACCAGGGTTTTGGCGTTGGGAAAAGGAGACAGGGCCGTGGAGCCCGAAAGGTGAATAATCAGGCCCACGTCCCGACCCCGGCGGCGGTGTCCGCCCTCCACCAGGCCTTTGTGAATAACAATGGCGTTGGCCCCCCCTGAGGCCACCTGGTTGACGGTGGTCTTCATGTCAATCAGCCCGTCTATGGGCCCCACCGTTACCCCATGATCCATGGGGACGATCACCGTCCGGCCCGTCTCCCGGTTCATAACACGTTCCATGCGGATAAGTTTGCCGATCACGCTTCCTCCCTCCCGCGGCCCGGGGGTTTTGGGCGACCCGGTGGCAATAAAAAAAGCCGTGGTCGCCTGCCCTGCGCCACGGCTTTTAAAAGATCTGGTTTTTGGATTATGGTCTCTTAAAAGTCGAGGCGCAGCTAGAGCCCCCAAAATAAAAGTAGCTAAAATAATAGGAGCAAAGCTGCCAGATTTTCGTATATAATTATTGGATGTGGCAATGGGGGAAGGAGGCCGGGTAGCACGGCCCCTGTTCCGCCACTGATTTCATTTTAGGAGACCCAATGGCGCGCCTTGACGATTATAAAACGGCCCGGGCGATGGCGGTGGAGGAGCTCTCCCAACGTAATCCCAAGGGGGTGGCCAGCCGGAGCCGTTCCCAATATTTCTTCGCAGACGGCCAAGAGGGCCTGGTGGTTCCCTATTTCGGCCAGCCCCGCCGGGTGGTCTGGCCCGAAGTCACGGTGACCGCGCTGGAGGGCGGCGTTGAACTGCCTTTAACCGAGCAAATCCTTATTTTGCATTATCTCCAAAATACTTCGGGGGAGGAGCCGGAGGGAGTCAGCATCGATTTCAAGCAGGTGCCCCAGGGAGGCTTTTACTGGTCGGCTTTTGTGTCCCGGGCCCAAAAGCCTCTGCTCATGACCTTTGGCGGGAATGCAGTTTTTTATCTGGAAGTGGCTACCTCCATGGGAGGCGTCGTCCAGCCCCTGGGGGACGCGGCGGCCCAGTTTACGGCCTTCCCTCTCGTTCCCCTCACCCACGTGCTGTGGCAGGGGGACGAAGAGTTCGACCCGGAGGCCAGTATCCTGTTTGACGCCACCATCCCCGGCCATTTGCCCACGGAGGACATCGCGGCCCTGGCCGGGGCCTCGGTTTACCGCCTCATGGGCGCGGCCCGGGCCCTCAAGCAGAAAAAATAGGCTGCGGCCTCAAGAGTGGGCACCTAAAACCGATAAGACCCGTGTCAGCTGTCGCATCGACGGGCTTGCAAAAGCCCCAGAAATGATTAAAATATTATTAAAGGGGGGCGAAACGGCTTCGACGTAGATGGAAAACTTTAAGTTGCATGCCGAGGTCCTGTCCGCTCGTAAAACGGGTAGGGAACTTACAAGTGCCGACAACTACGGCTACGCTCTAGCCGCATAAGGCTAGCGCCTGGGACCTCTAGCCAGGAGGAGCACCAGGCGACGGTATCCTGGCAAAGCCGTCATCCAAGTCTGCGGTTTGGCGGACGAAAATCACAGCAGGCTAGTTCCCGGGAATTCCGCCGGTGGAAGTCTAAGGGGGCGAACGTAATACGCCGGCTAAGCATGTAGACGCTTAAAGGGACCTTTTGCGGACGCGGGTTCGACTCCCGCCGCCTCCACCAGTTTAGATTGAGAAATTTCCACAAGATAGGGGCTCAGATAGCCCCTTTTTGTATCCCCCAACTATTCTAGAGTGGTTGGGGATATTTTTTTCGCCATCCCTCCCCCCATGACGGCGCCTGCTGCGCCCGGTCATGGTTCTCCAACAGTGCCTTCAGCATAAAATATGGTAATGGTTTCATGGTAAAGACAAAAATCGAGGGGAACAAGTATCTTGCTCAATGCGCCAAATGTGGCCGGTGGCTGGAGGTTAACCCGAGGCCTGGAATAACCGATTGCTATTTTCTCAATTTAGAGGCCGACTTTACCTGCTGCGAGATCAAACAACAAGCCCACTTTGCTCTGGAAAAAGACTACGAGTATTTTCAGGGATAACCTGGTATGAGGCGCCTTATATTGAGGCCGCGACGCCACGTCTTTTGAGAGGGGGATCGGGGGACCAGGGGCATTGTGGCACAAGCGTCTTGCCTTATTTGTTGGCGCTGATGAAGCCCTCGATGTCTGCCATCAAAGGTTCGTCACCCTGCAAGGGGGAAGCCAGGAGAATGATGATCCTCATGTGCTTGAAGCCCGAATAAAACTTTTCCTCCACCCGGCTGCCCGCTTCCCGCAGGCGCTGGGCCAGGCGCTCCGTATTGTGGGGTCCCACGATCTTGTCTTCTGCGCCGTGTAGGAGCAGGGCAGGGGGGGCCTTGGCCCGCGCGAAGCTCACCGGCTGGGTCTCGGGGATATCAGCCGCACCGCCGAAGATCTTGATCAGCCGCGGTCTTTTCAGGGGCAGGAAATCATAAGGTCCGGCCACCCCGATGAAACCCTTGAGCTCGTCAGGAGACATGCCCACCCGGGCCAGATAGCTCGGATCTAAAGCCAGCATGGCCGCGATGTAGGCCCCCGCCGAATGTCCCATGAGAAACAGCCGCGAGGCCCCGCCCCCGTAATCGCCGATGTGGTGGCGGACCCAGGCCACCGCCGCGGCGCCGTCTTCAATAAAGGTCGGGAACCGGACTTCCGGATATAACCTGTAGTCCGGAATGACGGCGACGATGCCGCGGGCAGCGAGGGCCTCGGCGAGAAACAGATAGTCTTGGCGTTTGCCGCTTTGCCAGGTGCCGCCATAAAAGAACACCACCACCGGCAGGTCCTGACCCCCGTTCCGAGGGACATACACGTCCAGCCTCTGCCGCGTAAGCCCGCCGTACGCTATCCCGCCATGCTTATTAAAAGTGTCCTTGGGGACCAGGCTGTTGATGATGGCCAGCGGGCTGAGATACTCCAGCAGCCATTCAGTCTTCTCCGCAAACGTGCGCCAGAGCCTTTTCCACCAGGGTTTTTCAGCCATAGGATTGGGCACCATACCCGCCATCATATTTTATTAACAGATTTTTAAAAGTCCTCCTTTGAAAAACAGGAATTTAGGAGTATTTTTAGTGAGTTATGACAACCACCCCCGGGGAAGCTTGGAATTAATTTCATCTATCCGGGAGGCTTTAAGATGTTCAAAGGTGACTGGCTTAGAGGGGATTAACAAAATGGGGGGG
>JARRKO010000114.1:0-3399 GCA_037388025.1 Syntrophobacterales bacterium | reverse complement strand
CCGGGGACAAATCGGGCGTTGCCTTTGGACAAAATCCTCAGGACGAGTCCCAGGTTGTCGTCGAAGCCGTTTACGGGTTGAATCAGGGTCTGGTGGACGGCAGCGTAGAGCCGGACCGCTGGCTCCTGGACCGGGATTCCGGCAAGATCATCTCTTACAGAGCGGTAGAAAAGGACCAAGTGGTGTTGCCGTCTGCCTCGGGGGTCCACTTTGAGTCCCTATCTCTGGGGCAAGCGGACACCGCGCCCTTGTCGGAGGCGGAAGTGGCAGGGGTCTTCGACCTGCTACACACCAGCGAAGCTCTCTTTGGTGCCCCCCAGGACATGGAATGGACATTTTCGGGCGGTCAGCTCACTGTTCTGCAGTCCCGGCCCATAACCACCTTGCGGCCGGTCGCCAAAGGGGACCAGCGCCCCTGGTATCTCAGCCTGCGCCGAAGCTTCGGCAATCTGAAAGCCCTCCGGCACCAGGTTGAAGACGTGCTTATTCCCGCCATGGCAAGTAGCGTTCCAGAAACCGCCAGCGGGTTGATAAAATGATGCAGCAACACATCAATATGGTAGCACTCAAAGATATTGTTTTGGCGACATACTTGTAGGGATTGGCAAACCAATCCTCATAGTACCATTTGCTTGCCAAACAGATCGCCAAAGTAATCAACACGACAATGACTATCGGGGCCAACTGATGGAAGAACAGCTTGATTTTGCTTATTTTTTCCGGTTCGGCGATGAGATTCGGCCCATGGCGGTGAAACAATTCTTTGGCCTGGGAGTCGTCCAAGCCGTGTTCTGAGGTGTCGAGTCGGAAGAGAATCCCTGGAATATCAAGCTGATACCAGGCCATGCCCATTTCCTTTGATTTTTAGTGTATATTTATATCCCAAAAACCCTAAATTTTATACCGGACCTGATTACCAGGGGGCAACCAGGACAGACAGTTGCTCAGGGCCCTTGGCCCACCCCTAACGCCCGAAAAGGTTACCCCCCTCAGCCTAACCCTCTCCCGCACGAAAGAGATGGGATAAGGGATTGATATCCATGTGTTTTGGGTAATGGCCAGCTCCCGGGGAGGGGGAGGTGATGGTCGGAAATCTACGCGCAATATGCCCGGGACAGAACCAGGAGCGGTGACCGCCCGATTGAAGGAAATGGCGGCCCAACGAGAGGAATGATCATGAAAATGACGCCGGCTGTACCCTTTGGAACCGTGGCCTATTTTTCCATGGAGATCGGCGTGAAGCCCGAAATCCCTACCTACAGCGGCGGACTGGGCATCCTGGCCGGAGACACCCTGCGCTCCGCCGCGGATTTGGGGGTACCCATGGTGGGGGTGACCCTCCTGCATCGCCAGGGCTATTTCCGCCAGCATCTGGATGCCGGGGGAAATCAAACCGAAAGCCAGGACCGGTGGAACCCGGAAGACCTCCTGCAACCGCTGAAGGTCAGGGCCTCCGTAACCATTGAGGACCGGCAGGCGCAGGTGCGGGCCTGGCGCTACGATATCATGGGGTTTTCTGGACACCGGGTGCCGATCTATTTTCTCGACACGGCCCTGCCGGAAAATTCCCCGTGGGACCAAACTCTTACCGATTACCTGTATGGCGGCGACCACCACTATCGCCTCTGTCAGGAGGTGGTCCTGGGGATGGGCGGCATGGCCATCTTGACCGCCCTGGGGATAACTGATCAGGTTACTTACCACATGAATGAGGGGCATTCGGCGCTCCTGGCCCTGTCCTTGCTGGAGGCCCAACGCCAGGGAGGGGAAGGCCCGGTTCCCGCAGAAGCCGAAGTGGAGGCGGTTCGCCGCCATTGCGTGTTTACCACGCATACCCCGGTACCGGCCGGCCATGACCAGTTTCCCTGGGAGCTGGTGAGGCAGGTGCTGGGCCCGGAGCGGGCCGATCTCCTTAGGACCACCGGCTGTTGCATCCAGGAAAATTTGAACATGACCTATCTGGCCCTGCGTTTTGCCCGATACATCAATGGGGTGGCCATGCGGCATGGCGAGATTTCCCTGGGGATGTTTCCCGGCTACCCCATCAACGCCATAAGCAACGGGGTGCATGCTGTCACCTGGACCTCTCCGCCTTTTGCCGCATTGTTCGACCGGCGCATCCCTGAATGGCAAAAGGACAATTTTTACCTGCGTTATGCCATTGGCCTTGCCCTCCATGAAATCGCCGAGGCCCATGCCCAGGCCAAACAGATCCTGTTGGCCGAGGTGGAGCGGCAGAGCGGGGTGAGCCTGCCCGAACAGCCCCTGACCATCGGCTTTGCCCGCCGGGCCACTGCCTACAAGCGGCTGGACCTATTATTTTACGACGTAGAGCGACTCAAAGCTGTAGCCCTGGGGGTGGGCCCGCTCCAGATCATTTACGGTGGCAAGGCCCATCCCCGGGATGAGGGCGGCAAGGAGATGATCCGCAGGGTCATTCAGGCGGCCGGGGCTCTGAGCGACGCCGTCAGGGTGGTTTACCTGGAGAACTACGATATGACCCTGGGGAAAATCCTCTGCGCCGGCGTGGATCTGTGGTTGAACACCCCGTTGCGGCCCCAGGAGGCCTCGGGCACCAGCGGCATGAAAGCCGCTCTCAATGGAGTCCCCAGTCTGAGCATTCTGGACGGCTGGTGGGTGGAGGGGCATGTGGAGCATGCGACCGGCTGGGCCATCGGAGGCGAAGGCGCTGAACCGGAGGACCCTTCCAGGGACGCCGCCTCCCTCTATGACAAATTGGAGCAGGTGATCCTTCCCCTCTATTATGGCAAACCCGAGGCCTACGACAAGGTCAGGCGCTCCGCCATCGCTCTAAACGGGTCGTTTTTCAATACTCAGAGGATGGTTTCCCAATACCTTGCCAATGCCTACGTGCCTGACAACTGGAACAAAATAAATAAAAAATAGTGTAATAACTACCTGAGGCGCAAATATATCTTGCCCTCTATGCGCTCTCCAAGATGATTTGGAAGGATTTTGTTATCCAGATCAAAGCTGGCATTTCCCCGGTTGAGGTGATAATTGTCGAACATGGCAAGTAACCTTGAAAAACTTATCATGGCCTTTTTAAACGAGGTTGAAGTCTTCCACGATGACCTGACTACTGCTTAAGCCGATTGCCTTGAATTGACGGATCAATTCGTTAACCATGAGAGTGGAGCCACACAAAAACACATATCTGTCCTTGATGCCACCTCGAACTTGCTGGTCGATATAGTTAGCGGAAATCCGCCCTTGCTTGGAACTCAGGTATAATTCGTAATGGTGCCCCCTCTTTTCAAGTTGTGGAAAGCCGTGGAATTGGCTCAGGATTACTTCGTTCCGGATGTCATTGTCAAAACTGGCCTCTTCAACCGTCCGGCACACATAAAAGAGGGAAACCTTCGGACTTTTCCAGAT
>JARRKO010000113.1:0-6216 GCA_037388025.1 Syntrophobacterales bacterium | reverse complement strand
CCGGCGGCATTTTTTGCCATAATGTTGTCCCTCCTGAGAATGGTCGCATCTTGCCGGGATTTATATCAAGCCATGAGGCGGTCCGCCAGTTGTTCCACCAGAAACAACAAGGACTCCAGGTCCAAATAATCGGAGACGTTGCCATCGAAAAGGAGGTGGACCTGGGCCGGGAAGTCCTCCTCCTGGTCGGCCTCCCAAAAGAGCATCAGCACCGGTACCCTGGGGAGAGGATGAAAAACCAGTTGCAGATCCGCATCCCCGGCCGTCTGGACCGGTTCGGCCCCCAAGCGGGCGGCCGTCTCTTCAAGCTGACTTTGCTTTCCGGCAAAATGGGCGGCCAGCTCCCCCTCCAGGCGCTTGAGGGTCTTGGTTTTAGACACGGAGTTGGGCAGGCTCTGAAAAGTGATCCAGGTGCCGGTGGGTTCGGTCTGCCCCTGGGAGGCCATGTAGTTATAGAGCAAAATGGCATCCCAGGGATTGGCTTCAATCCCTTCCGGGTAACGCACCTCGTCCTTGAAGACCTGGAGATTGTGGCCGAAATAGCTCAAACGGAGGAAGGGGCGGCCGATTTCCTCATCGTAACGGGCTCCGATTCCAGGGGCCACAGAGGCCAGGTCCAGAGGCGCCACTTTTTCCTGCAGGGCATCCAGGGCGATGGCGATGGACTCCCGACGGCGACCCAGGCCCGCGGCCTGCTGGCTTTCAATGTCAGCGGCCAAGGCCTGGGCGGCTTCAGGCAGGTAAGGGCAACGTCCCAGGTCCTCCCCTTCCTTGATGACCTGGGTGGCAAAGGCCAAACAGGTGGCTTGGCCGCATTCCCCGCAATTAGTCCGGGGCAGGGTTTTTAACACTTCCATCACCGTATGGGGCATAGATGGTGCTCCTGAGAGTCAAAACCGTCTGGAGAGGAGGGCCGGGGGACCGCAGGCCCTGTGGCACAGGTGTTCTCACCTGTGGAACCCTGGGCTCCTCTCCCCGAATATGTTTACCAAAGTTAATTATTCGGAGATGAGTTGGCAATGGGCTGGATTATTTCTTGTCAGTGAATCTGACGGTATCTAGGCCCAAGGGGTGGATATCCATCTAGTTCAATGAAAATCCAGTTCATCCTTTTCCACAGTCAGGTGCGCGGTTTGCTGGACACCGCAACAGGTAAATTCCGCTTGATAATGGGAAAAGAAGGTGTCGCAAGGCAACTGCCGAGGCTTTACTTCCTGCCAGGCACCGCAGTATTGGCATTGGGCCTCATATTTGCCTGACGCAATTCTTAACTGGGTCATGGTTGTTTCCCCATGTCGCTTGAGCAGGTAATTCCGTCGGATTGTTGCTTGCCAAGGAGCGTCGCTTCTGGTGATAATTAGATCGGCGGCGCGGGGCCTTACCGCCGGCTGCCAGCCGGTCTTTTGACATTCTTTAGCATATTTTTCAGCCTTTGGTGGAGACGACCTGAGCCCGGTTGCAGTGGAGACCGTTTGGGCCTCGTTTCAACCAGCTTATCAAAATATGACGCAATAGTATTAGTTAACAGCTGCATCGGTTCATTTTCCGCAGTTAAAAAGGAGGCGTATCCATGGCCGACAACGCCAGAGAGAGGAGATTTTCCCGGGGCATCTCCCTGTTCAAAATAGCCGGCATCCGCATCAAGCTGGACTTTTCCTGGTTTATCATCTTCGGTCTGGTGCTCATTGTCCTGTCTTCCGGGTATCTGCCCCGTAATTTTCCGGGCCTAGAACCCCAAACCTACTGGCTGGCTGGCCTGGTGGCTACTTTACTATTTTTTATCTCATTGACGCTGCACGAGTTGGCCCACTCCCTGGTGGCCATCCGCCACGGCATCGACATCCCGGAAATCACCCTGTTCATCTTTGGCGGGGTGTCCCGCCTGTCCCAAGAGCCCACGGACCCCAAAACCGAGTTTAAGATTGCGGTGGTGGGCCCGCTGACCAGCTTCGCGCTGGCGGCGGGATTTTGGGGCCTCCGTTTGGCATTGAAGGGTTCTGAACCATCCCTCATGGTGGTGGTCATCGGCTATCTGGCGTGGATCAACCTGGCCTTGGGCATATTCAACCTCTTCCCCGGTTTTCCTTTGGACGGCGGCCGCATCCTGCGGGCCTTTTTGTGGTGGAAGACGGGATCACCAATTCGAGCCACCAAGGTGGCCTCTGACTTTGGCAAGGGCTTCGCTCTGGTCCTCATGATTTTGGGAGGACTCCAGATCTTTGCCGGGGCCCTCATCAACGGCTTGTTTTTCATTTTTATCGGCATGTTCCTGCGGGGCATGTCGATTCAAGGCTACGAGGAACTGGTCATTCGGAAGTCTCTCGAAGGGGTCCACGTGGATGAAGTGATGGTGCGGGAGGTGGTGAGTGTATCTCCGGACCTCACTATTTCCCAGCTGATCCATGACTACTTTCTGCACTACGCCTTCCGAGGCTTCCCGGTGGCGGATAACGGCCGTATCCTGGGGGTAGTGTCCGTGGCCGCAGTGCACCAACTGCCCCGGGAAGTTTACGACGATCGCCGGGTGGCTGACATCATGACCCCCTTGCAGGATGATCTTCTGATCAGTGGGAAGGCCTCCTTGGCCGACGCCCTGATGAAAATGACCCGTCAGGACCAGGATCGTCTTCTGGTGCTCGAACACGACCGCCTGGCCGGCCTGGTCACCAAGACGGGGCTCCTGCGCTTCGTGCAGATCAAGCAGATACTGGAGCCGTAGTTAGCAGTCAGCAGCCAGCAGTTAGTGGGCCCCTAGTTCAGGCGGGGTACCAGCCGGAAACCGTGACCCACGTGACTGCATACGGTCCTGCCCTGGGGGAGGATGATTTTACGTTTTATTGGAGGTTCCTCGCACATGAGGGAAACAGGAAAAGTTAAGTGGTTTAATGATTCTAAAGGTTATGGCTTTATCACCCGTGAGGAAGGTCCTGATGTTTTCGTGCATCACAGCGCCATCGAAGGCGCCGGTTTCCGCACCTTGGCGGAAGACCAGGAGGTGGAGTTTGAGGTGGTCCAGGGGGTTAAAGGTCTCCAAGCCCAAAACGTGGTAAAGCTGTAAACCGAAAAAGGCAGGAGGGCTCCGGGTCCGCCCTGGAGCCCTTCTCACCGATGCAGGAGAGGTACAATTTGGCTAAAAATCGTTATGGCTGGAACAAGCGCGTTAAAGAACTTGCCCGAAAAATGAAACAGGAAGAGAAGCGCAAACGCCGCCATAACAAATCCCAGGAAAAACCTGCAGAAGAAACCCCGGAAGAGGGGTCCTCGGACAGTCATTTCTCAGAGCATTTAGAAGATTAACTTCGAGGGGAGGGCCGGGAGGCCCCGGGCTCTATGACCTTTCTCCCCCCGTCAATTTTTTTCCGGAACACGGCCTTAAGTCCCCGCAGCGGCCTGAATTCTGCGACTAACGCCTTACAAAGGAAGAGAGATAAGATGAGTATGAAATTATATGTGGGTAATTTGCCCGACAGCATGACAGAAGAAACGTTATCCACCATGTTCAGCGAGGCGGGTCCGGTGGCCTCGGCTAAAATCATCATGGATCGCTATACCGGCCAGCCCCGGGGATTCGGATTTGTAGAAATGGAAACCAAGATGGATGGTCAGCGGGCCATCTCCATGCTTAACGGCAGAGACGTGGAGGGCCGTACTCTCAAAGTGAATGAAGCCCGGCCCCAACGGAAGCGGGGCGGCGGGGGCGGTTTTGGCGGCGGTCGTCACCAGCGGAGATATTGAGAGTTCCCTAAGAAAGCACAACCCTAGAACCTGAGGCCGGCAAGGTTGAGCGACTTTGCCGGTTTTTTTATGGTAAAATTATGGGGGCCGGACCCGGGTTCTTTATAGTGCGGTTTTCGGTTTTCGGTAAAATTTTCAATGAGTATAAATAAGGTTTAGCCGAGCCCTTTGTTATTCTGAGCGAATAGAAAAGTATAGTTATTTTAAATATTTATACTATTCGGTGCGCTCAGGGTGACAAAATAAATCAGTTTTAAAATGACTTGTAGTTATGAGCAATGAGCCTCGGACTACAACAATGCAAAAGAACAAGGGGGAAAAAATGGCACAAACACCTGTAACCGCGTCCCCGGTTTCCCGGACCCAGATCATCATCCGCCTGCTTTACAGCGTGCTGTTTTTGGTAATTCTAAGTGTGGTCAATTTTCTCATCCAACTGGCCACCGCGTTCCAATACATCATGCTGCTCATCACCTTGAGCCCCAGCGAGCCGGTGCGGCGGGTCACCAACCAGTTGGCCGTGTACGGCTACCGGGTGATGCGCTACCTGACCCTGAATGATAATGTGCGGCCCTTTCCCTTTACAGAATATCCCCAGGAAATGGAGCCTTCGGTGAGTGAGGTAACGTTCGAGTAGGGTTTCTTAATATCATCATATGCAGAACATCCGTAATTTCAGCATCATTGCTCATATTGATCACGGGAAGTCCACCTTGGCGGATCGGTTGATCCAGGCCACCATTATGGTGCCGGAGCGGCAGCTGCGGGCCCAGATGCTGGACACCATGGAACTCGAGCGGGAGCGGGGCATCACCATCAAGAGCAATACCATCACCCTGCCGTATGTGGCCCAGGATGGGGAGGAATATGCCCTGAACCTCATTGACACACCGGGGCACGTGGATTTTTCCTACGAGGTCTCCCGGGCCCTGGCCTCCTGTGAGGGGGTGCTCCTGTTGGTGGACGCGTCCCAGGGGGTGGAGGCCCAAACCCTGGCCAATCTGTATCTGGCCCTGGAACACGACCTGGCCATCATTCCGGTCATCAACAAAATCGACCTCCCCCAGGCGGACGTGCCCGGGGTCAAAGAACAGATCAAGCGGGAACTGGGCCTGGACGCGGACGAGGCCATCCTGTGCTCCGCCAAGGAGGGCCTCGGCATCATTGAGGTGCTGGAGGCCATTGTGCGGCGCATTCCCCCGCCCCGGGGCACGGGGACGGGGCCGCTCACGGCCCTTATCTTTGACGCCAATTACGATCCTTACCGGGGCACGGTGGTCTCCTGCCGGCTCTTTGACGGCCAAGTAAAGCCCGGGGACACCATCCGGCTGATGTCCAGCGGGGTGACCTATAAAGTAGAAGAAGTGGGGCGCTTCGGCCTCACCCGGGAGCCCCGGCGGGAGCTCAGCGCCGGCCAGGTGGGGTATCTTCTGGCCGGCATCAAAACGGTGAGCGACACCCGTATTGGGGACACCATCACCCTGGAGAACAACCCGGCCCCGGCGCCGCTGCCGGGGTTTACCGAGGTCAAGCCCGTGGTGTTCGCGTCCATCTACCCGGTGAGTGCCGACGACTATGGGGCCCTGGTGGACGCGCTGGAGAAATACAAGCTTAACGACGCCTCCCTCATCTACCAGAAGGATGCTTCGGCCGCGCTGGGGCAGGGGTTCCGCTGCGGCTTTTTGGGGCTGCTGCATCTGGAGATCGTCCAGGAGCGCCTGTCCCGGGAATTCGGCCAGTCCCTCATCATGACCGTGCCGGGGGTGCGCTATGAGTTCACCCTGAGCGACGGCCACCAGGTGGCGGTGGATAATCCCCAGCATTACCCCGACCCCACCAAAATCAAGAGCACGGCCGAGCCCTTCATCAAGGCCGGCATCATCATTCCGGAACGCTACGTGGGCGCGGTGATGAAGCTTTGCCTGGAACGCCGGGGCGTGAACCCTCATTTCGGCAACCCCTCGCCGGGACGGATGGAGCTCACCTTTGAGATGCCTCTGGCGGAAGTGATCATCGATTTTTACGACCGCCTGAAAAGCATCACCCAGGGATACGGCTCCTTTGACTACGACCTCATCGGCTATAGGGAGAGCGACCTGGTGAAGCTGGACATCCTGGTGAACGGCGAACGGGTGGACGCGCTGGCCATGATCGTCCACCGGGAGCGGGCCCGGGAATGGGCGGTGCGGGTGTGCGAGCGCCTCAAGGAAGAGATCCCCAAGCAACAGTTCCGCATTGCCATCCAGGGGGCCATCGGTGGCAAGATCATCGCCCGGGAAACGTTAAGCGCGTTCCGCAAAGATGTCACCGCCAAGTGCTACGGCGGGGACATCACCCGGAAGCGCAAGCTCCTGGAGAAGCAGAAGGAAGGCAAGCGGCGAATGAAGAGCATCGGCTCGGTCAACATCCCCCAGGAGGCGTTCCTCGCTATCCTCGACCAGGGAGAATAGGCAACGAAACGCCGAAAGCCGAAACGCCGAA
>JARRKO010000112.1:0-3429 GCA_037388025.1 Syntrophobacterales bacterium | reverse complement strand
AGAATCCCGGAAGCGGCCAGCAATAAAATAATGATCTCCAGGATGGCAATCGATCCCAAGATGAGCTCATTGTGTTTATAAAACTTGGGAGCCAGGTAGAGGTAACCCAAAATGGTGATCCCGGCTAACCCGGCAATGGGCAAGAAAGTCAGGAAATCTCCATAATAGAGGTAGGCAAGCCAGCTCCAACCTGTGGGAACGTCCGCTGTATGCAGGTATTCACTGAGGGGCTGGCTCCAGTATTGGGACAGGCAGTCAAAGGGCACAAAAGGACTGAGGACTCCGGAAACATAGAGGCCGAATAAGAAAATAATCATAAGGAAGACTGACTTGGCAATCCGATCCAGAAACCTGGCATAGAAATCCTGAATTTCCGAACCGGGATTGGCAGTCCTGACCGGTTTCATTTCACCCCCAAATTTCTAGAGCCTTCAATAAGGACCGTAATCCGGCAAACAAGAGTAGTCCGAGGACTATATAGCGCAGTCTAACAGGGCGAATGCGGGCCAAAACCCCGACTCCCACCCAACTCCCCAGCATCATGCCAATTATGGAAGGGACTACCAGGATAGGCAAAACTGCGCCGCTGTGAAGATAAATCCAGGCCGCGCTGGTATCGGTAAGGCACACAATGAGTTTACTGGTCCCCACCGCGACTTTCAGGGGCACGCCCATAACCAGAGTGAGAACCACCACATTAGCCCACCCGGCCCCGATGCCGAACATCCCAGCCGTGAAACCTATGAGTAGAAAAATTGCCAAAGACCAGGGAGTGCGATGCACCTGCCAAGAAATCTTTTCTCCTTGGGCCCGGTCCAAGTAGATGCCCCGCAGGCCCAGAAGGTAGGATAAACTGTCGGCCTGTCTGACTTCCGGATATTCGGACCTTTTGGTAAAGGTCATGATGACCACAATCGCCAAAATGAATAGGGCCAGGGCAACCTGGACACTCCGGGTAGGAAGTTTCAAGCCCACCACAGCTCCGATAATGGCTCCCGTAGAAGTCATCAGGGCCGCGGGCATGGACAGGCGCAAGTCCCCCATACCGAAGCGCAGGAGACCAGGGCCGGCCGAGACGGCTCCGGCCAGGGCCACCATGAGACTGGCACACCTGACGAAGTCCAGATGAAACGGTAAAAATCCGCCTATGAGGGAAACGAAGAGAGTGCCACCACCCATGCCTCCCAGGAGAGAGACAATCCCTAAACAGAAGCTAAAAGCCAAGAGGATCAGGACCCAGACCCACCAAGGGGTTGAGACCAGGCTCGATACATCTGTGGTTGCCCAGGCCAGGGTCGTTGCACCGCAGGACCAAGTGATTGCTGCCAACAGAAGTACACCGATTAGGGTGAATTTCGGGTACTGTCTCTCAGCCCTATCTCTTTGGCTCATTTTTGTGACTTTGAAAAGAAAAACGAGTTTTATTCAGTCACGCATAATAAATTGCTGGTGCCTTGAATTCGGGAAAAGGTATGGAAATGGCTTAGATCGGGGGCTCGCTGAAGCGGATGGGCAACCTGATAGTCACGGTGGTACCCTGGCCAATCTCGCTTTCCAAGTTAATGATCCCCCGGTGTTCGTCGATAATCTGACGCACAAAGACCATGCCCAGACCGGTCCCACCTACCTTGGTGGTAAAGTAGGGTTCAAAGATCTTGCTGAGTACCTCGGGGGACATTCCCCGGCCGGTATCCTGGATTACCAGGCTGGTGTGGCTCATATCCACGGCAGTGGTCACGTGAATCTCCCCCCCGGCGGGGGTAGCTTCCAAAGCATTGCGTACCAGGTGGGCTAAGGCCACCTTAAGGAGATGTTTATTTATCTGAGTATAGGTAGAAGAAGGATAGAAACCGGTCACTAGGTGAACGCGCCGCCGTTCGAAAACTGCATGCAGCATTTCCAGGATGCCCCGGACAATCTGGTTCAGGTCTTCCTGGGAAAAAAATGACTTCTTGTCCTGGGCCAAGGTTTCAAAGCGCTCGACCATCTCCTCCAAGTGTTTGGCGGCCTCCGCGATGGCTATGGCCCAATTGTGGGCGGGATCATCTGTGGCTGTTTTTTTGAGCAAGCGGTGGCTGAAGCCGCCGATTACATGGAGAGGGTTGCGGATGCCGTCCGCGATCCCCAGGGCCATTTCAGACATGGTCCGTTCCATCACCAGGGCTTCCATCTCCTGGTTGAGCGTCAGAATTTCATGGCTGGTGGCTTCCATATGCTGATGGTTGGCTTCCATGGTGCGATATAATCTTTGGATATTATGGAAAAAGAGGATGACCGAAGCGATGACAATGGAAAGGATGGCGTTCAAACCGCCGGTATAAGGCCGCACTTGGTTCCACACAGCTCCATGACCGGCAAAGACCAGAATATGTCCAATGATGTGCCCCAAAGCCCGGGATATGCCAAAGGCCACCAGAGCCAGAGTGAGCCAATTAATAAAAAGCCACAGGGCATTTTCCGGGTCATAGGCCAGCAGCTTCCGTGAATTGATAAAAGCGGCCCAACTGAACAGTAAAACCAGGGCCGAACCCAAAATGTTCACGACTAAAAGGGGGTAAACCGGCAAGGTAGTCATGGCTCACCCACCTCCTGCTCACGTCTGAAAGCCCTGAGGCCCAGGTAAAACAGCAAGAAGGCCGGGACCAAGAGCAGGTGATCCAGTTTGGTGAAATAACTTAGCCAATTACCAGGATTGGCCATACCCAGCCGTTGTGCCCAACTACCCGGTGTCCCCACGATGGTTTGGGCTTCGAAATACAGACCGAATAATTGCCCTAGAAAACAATCGAAATTCCACAAAGCAAAAAACACACTGGCCCAAACCAGCAGACGAAAGCCCCGACGATGATGGAGCTCCCCCTGCTTGAGCTCGTAGATGAACAGAATCATGGTGAGCATGAAAAACAGATAGGAAAACTGGCGAATAAAAAGCCCCTCCCGGGGATCCCAATGCTGTATGATGGCCAGGGCGGGCGAGGGGAAGAGCAGCGACCCCAAGAGGAAAACAACCACCCAGGGCGATAATCGGGAGAACAGACACCCAAGGCCCAACCTTACGTCCAGCCAGGGAATAGAGCGGCTCTTTGGCGGACGGAAGATAGCCGCCGGGAGCACAACTCGAGGGTTCTTGCTGCGCCCGTTCATAATGTCGCCCCTCTTTGGGGTGAGGCGGTTAAGTGTTTAAGGCCGGCCGGGGGAGGGGTTTGAAGCGTTCGGTTAGCTGAAGCGGAGTGGCCCGGCCAGATCGTCACTTTCCATAGTTAAAAGCAAGACCCGGGCCACATTGAACTCATAGTATGAGGGAAATAATGCCATAATATAATTAAAATAATTGGTTTGGGCCCCTTGGAGAGAAACCTCAGGATGTAAAAGTTTTTTACAACCTGACCAATTTTCTAGCATGTTATTGTCAAATTTCTACAAGCCCAA
>JARRKO010000111.1:0-3435 GCA_037388025.1 Syntrophobacterales bacterium | reverse complement strand
GGGGGTAAAGGGCCGCGCCCCTTAGCCCCCTCCCCCACAACATCCCTACAACATCCACAATTCACGGTCTCGGGGGAGATGTTGTGGGTGGCCATGATGGTGGGGTACATGGACGCGAAGTCCAGTTCCGCTACCTGGAAATGCAGGCCGATGGGTGGCATAAAGACCAGGCCGCCCTTGTCCATGGTGAGGAGTTCACCGGCGCTCTTGAAGCGTTCCGGGTCGGCTTTACGCCAGGGGATAAGGATACCGTCGGCCACGGCACGGGCGAGCTGCATGGAGGTGATCAGGGTGCCGGGGCTGGCACGGGCCGCCTGTTGCAGGGGAAGCTGGCCCAGCCGGGAAATCTGTACAAGGCCCATAAGGTCCGCTTCCCGGAAGAAGAAGGAATTGCGCCGGTCCACGTGCCAGCGGCCGTAAAAGGGCGCGGCGTTGCCCTGGTAGACGACCCGGCCGTAGGAAAAATAGGTGCGTCCCCCGGTGAATTTTCGGGTCACTGTCCCGGGCTCCCGATCCAGAAGCAGGGGCAGCCGGTGGGCGGTGCTCCAGGCCCACAGGGACGGTATTATGTGCTCGTCCCCCCAGTCGCTCAAAACCAGGTCGGGGTTTACCTTATGAAGCCAGCGGGCCACCTCCCGCAGCAGTCCGGCCCGGTCGGCGGCCTCCAACTCCAGGGTGCGCCCCTCCCAGGTCACGGCCAAGCCGTTGCCGGCGTCCAAAGGAATGAGGGGATCTTTAGTAAGGCCGAGCCCCAGGATAATCAGGGGCGGCACCGACACATCCCGGGCGAACTGTTCTTCCCGAGGGGCCAGAGCTACCAGTTTCCCCTCCCGGGCCTCCAAGTCGTACCAGGCGCCGGGCCACAGACCTTTGCTATACAGATAGTAAGCGGCCACATCCAGGTCGCAGTTGTAGCCGGTCAGGAGACCTTCCCGCTTTCCCAGCCAACCCCGGAATGGCGGCAAATGGGCGTAGGTTTTGAGCTCCATGGCCCACACCGGCAGCTCCCTTCCGGAGCTGAGGTCCAGCCCCCGAAAGGGATAGGCCCGACGGAGCCCCTGCCGATCCCTCAGAACCTGAATCGCCTGGCGGACCTGATCCCCCTTGCCCCCCACATAAACCGTATAGGGGAAGGCATCTTCCAGCCGCAAGGCCTCCCTTGCCGGCGTTAGAAACCACAACACCACCCGGTCCCCCAGGGGATACACATCAAACAACCAACCCACCGTTTCCATGACCGTCGAAGATAAGTTGAGGGAGGGGGCCAGGGGTCAGCGGACCCCTGCCCCCTTCCTCAAGCTCCCTCCCCCCAAATCATTTTCTTCCTCTGCTTCCTCCAGCTTCTCCAGGCGTTCTTGCAGTCGGCTCAAGGCCTTTTCGTGTTCCAGCAGCATGGCCATGAGCATGGACTCCAGGGGCCAGGGGTTGGCGGCGTAGACGCCGGCCTGGAGGTGCAAACGGGCCAATTCGAAGAGGCGGTCCAGGTGCGCCTGGTCTGCCCGGCGCAGCGCCCGGCGGAATTTCCGCCAGAGCTCCCGCTCTTCTTCCCACACGTGACTGTAAGGTAAAACGGTGCGTCCCATGGCAATTGCATCTGTGTTTACGGAGCGGTAACCCGCCCGGAGTTTGGGTTGGAATTTGCGTTCCCAAGCAGGAGCTTGGGAACAAGAAAGGTTTTACCTCCATCAGCAGCCACCTCTTCCCGGGGAAATTCATCGGCAAGACAGGATCGAGGACCGGTGAGGTGAAAAACTGGACGATTAAGCCCGGAGGCTCACAATTTCTGAAAGGATGGCGCGGTGAATCCTGCTGTGCAGTTTCTTAGCAGCCTACTTTAAAAAATTCGTTCTCAGATGTGGGGGCATCGCACCCCCACCTGCCCATGGACAGCCAAGGGTGGCTGTCTCTACACAAAGAATGCTTTTCATAATTACGGGTGAGCCAACGGCTCCCTTAATATGAAAAATAGGGGGCCGCTATCTCAGGGCTGCAAAGGCCGCCCCAAGCCGGAAAACGCCCCGGCCAGCTCGGGTTGGAGGCGGATGCCCTGATGGTACGCGGTCGCCGCCTGGTCCGTTCGTTTGTCGTGATCGAGAGACCACCTCTCCGAATCGAAGCTCTGATCCAAAACCGCCAGAGAGAGGGGCGCGATACGGGCGGCGGCCCGTTGCTGCAAGGCCAGGGCCCGGTGGCCGGGCACGGCAAAGTTCAGGTTCTGCCCTTTGACGACCTGTAGGGAAGCCACTCCCACCACTTCTCCGGCCATGTTGATCACCGGGCTGCCGCTGGAGCCGGGGGACACGGGCGCGGATATCTGCAGGTAGGCGCCACCGGCCAGGCGGCGGACCGCGGAGACCACCCCGACGCTCAGGGTCTGCTCCAGACCCAGGGGGCTGCCCACCACCGCCACCCGCTCTCCCACTTGCGGGACGGCACCGCTGATTTTCAGGCGGAAGAGCCCCTCCGCCGGGGAAGCAATCTTAGCCACCACCAGGTCCCAGTCCGGATCTGCCGCCATCACCCCTTTGACCGGATAGCACCGGCCCCCGGCGGTTTTCACCTCAGCCCGGGCGGCCGAAGCCAGCACGTGGTAGTTGGTGAGAAAGCGGCCCTCCGGCGCCATAAAAAAGCCACTTCCCTGAAAGACCATCTCGTCCATGGCGTTATAAGCGATGACGGTGACTATGGCCGGCTGGACCCGCTTCACCAGCCGGGGAAGGTCGTCCCGGCCTCCCCGGGTCAGCACCCGGGTTGCCGAAAACACCAGCATCAGGCCGGCGGCCAGCAGCATGGCGACCAGCCAGACCCGCCGCGTTCTGGGTTTCCTTTTTGGTTCGCGCCTAAACTCACCCGTCCTGGGATTCCAGCTCCTCATAGGCTAACCCATCATTCATGGCTGCAAGGTACAGAGGTGTTTCTCAAGTACTTCGAAGATGCAAGTTTCCCACCCGTCCACTATTTCCTTTTTCCCTATTGTCCTCTCGCACCCTCACCAGGTAATCCATCAGCGGGGCGAGCAGAAGTCCAAAGCGCCGGTTGGTGGCGCCCCGGGGGAGAGGGGGCTGCAGCAACAGCAGGGGCACCCGGTCCTTGTAGGTGGCCAGAATATCCACCATGTTCATGAAAAGGCGGCGACGCTCGGCCAGGGGTACCTGCTCGTCGTAGAACAGGCGCACCGGCCCCAGCACCAGGACCAGGCTCCGGGACTCCAGCTCCCCGGGCAGTTCCTCCTTAAGGAGGCGCACCAGTTGGTGGGAGGTGAAAGCCCGGGCCACCCGTACCCGGGAGAGGACCACGGCCCGGGAAATTCCCCGGCCCCGGGCCTCCCGCACCAGCCGGTAAGGGTCGAAGGCGTTGGCCGCATCCACCACCAATACTCTGGCTCCCCGGGCCACTCCCCAGGCCGCGGCCGCGGCGGCCAAAGACCGAAAAGGC
>JARRKO010000110.1:0-3608 GCA_037388025.1 Syntrophobacterales bacterium | reverse complement strand
GCGCCCAAGGCCGGGGTGGAAAAGATCATGGGTAATTTTAAAACATTCGGCACCTTCGTGAATGGTTGGGCAATCTTCACGAAGACCGGGCTCTACGGCACCGATTATCTCGACCGGGCACTGGTTACCGCCATCGGCCTGGGGGCCAACCGGCCGCAAGATGCGGTGTATCCCACCTCCGAGGCGGATGCGGACGGCAAGCCCTATGACGGCGCCCACAAATACGTAATGCACTTTGACAAGGGGCAGATGCCGCCGGTCAACGGCTTCTGGTCCCTGACCATGTACGACGGTCAGATGTTCTTTGTGGCGAACCCGCTGAACCGCTATACCCTCAGCAGCAGAAACAAGTTTAACTACAACAAGGACGGCTCGGTGGATCTTTATCTCCAGAACGCCTCACCCGGCAAGGACAAGGAGGCCAACTGGCTGCCAGCCCCCAAAGACAAGTTCGTCCTGATGCTCCGGCTCTACTGGCCGGTGGAGCCGCCCAAACCCTCCATCCTCGACGGCACCTGGAAGCCGCCGGCAGTGCAGTTGGTGAAATAAACTGATGAAGTTCCACTCCATAGGATTTGGCTTCGGGTGGCAGACTCATTAACTGCCACCCATTTTTTTGTTATAGGAAAATTTGTTAAGTGTATTGAGAGAGGACTATTGAGGATTTCTCAAAAAACAGGTTTTCAGAAGTTTGAATTCTAACTATCTGCCCTGGGTAGAAAATTATCAAGCGGCTGAAAATTCAACCTTGCCAATCCCTAGCGACACATTAAACCCACCCTTGAGAGCTCCAAACTTCAGGGCCTGGAAAACCTCTTCGCGGGCCTGATTTTACTGAGTTCTGATAACCAGATCAGATCGACAATTTCTGCTGGCACGGTGATAACTACCGGGGATGGCAAGATAGATGGAAGGCCAGCAATACTTCTTTGGTTGATCGGTAGGGTCCTTTAAACGAACTGACGTCCGGATCTGTGAGGGCGTAGGAGTTGATACTCGGTTAAGGAACTTAATTCCAAACTGCTTCCAGCCACCACTACCCGGTTGAAATCCCGGGCGGCAATTCTACTATGGGTCTAAGTGGCTGGGCCAGCAGCTTCACCAGGCTAAACGCCTCCAAAGCCAAAGCCATCATGGCCAGACCGTACGGAGAGGTTTCGTCCACCTTCAACCTCTGACACACCCGTTTCGCCAGGGGTTCCCCATCCTGAGGGAAGTTCAGCTCTTGCCCCAGTAGTAAGAGCACCTGGCCAAGGTTGAGAGCCTCCATAGCTAGGCCTTTAAGAGCCACGCCGTGCCGGGAGATCTCGTCCAACTCTAGCCTCCGACAGGCCTCGCGCGCTAGCTGCCTCGCCATAGGCCGGCTCCAATCCGGATAGCGTTCGAAGGCCCCGGAGTTCTTCACCGTGCTTACTAATTGGTCGGAATAACCCTTGATCGTAGTCATAATCCAGAGCCCCCTGATGAGGAATGTTTCTCTCAAGGCTAACAGCAATCTTTACATCTAAGGAAAAATAATTATGTCGCCGCAAGGAATGGTAGCGGTTGAAAAACTTTTGAATTGAGGGTTAATGATGGAGTAAACTTATTGTCGCCCTCTCGTTTGGTGCTTTATAACATAAATATTGAAAGATGTTAATTTATTATTAATATAGTTACACTATACACATTATTTGTCACAGGATAATAGTCTTTGTGTAGGTCATGGAAAGGAGACCAGATAAAGGAGTTTGGCCCATAAAAAGTGGACCTTATGAGTGATCTTGACACCTTCTATACTCAAAACATATCAGGTTTTTTTCCTATCTGAGGATAATTGTCTAATCAGGCTATTAACTTAAAATTTTAATATCCATAGATATGAACTGGTCATGGGGCCCCGATTTTCACTTGGCTCACCATTACCACGCAGTGCTGGCCTTGGGTTCTTAGACCAGAAAACAATTACTACTTGGAAACAGATGGTCTTCCGCGCCGTACACTAAGTTAAAGCCCCTTTAATCCTTCTTATTATCAATGCGGTCGAAAAACGACGATTCTTTGGTAAATTCTTTTAACAGTTTGTGTTCTACTTTTTCCAGTCGGCCTTGCGCTGCTTCAATTTTTTCCATCACGTCCGAGAGTTCAATTAATTTATCGTTTAATTCTTTTAGCTTGGCTTTTGCTTCCAGAAGTTCCTTTTTTGCTTGGGCTATTTCTTTTTTGGCTTCCTGCTCGTCCATCTCACCTCTCCTTTGATCGGACGCCATCTGCTGCAGCGATCTGTAAGAGTGTAACCCCTTGTCATAATAACCGAAGCCACTCTACTAATTAGGCAACGCGCAGTTCCTCCAGCGAGGCCCTGGCGCTGCCCCCGCTGATGTCCGGCACAATCTTCAATTCGAGCGCGGTTACCCCGTCGAGATCGATGTCGTAGTCTTCGACCTCACGTGTCGCCTCTGGCGGACTGAAGTTATACTGCTGGCGCACAATCTCTCGGTAAGACTGACCGCGGTCTGGTGACCACCGTAAGACGAACTCTTGGGTGCGCTCCTGCTCACCTTCATGGAACATTAGGTGGATCCGTCTGAGTCTCCGCGGCTCATCAAACAGGAGACGAATCGTCTGCTCCCCAGGCTGCGCCGCCCGCCAACCCGAGCTTGTACCCGGAATCAGTGCCGATTCAATCGAGAAGTCGACATCTTCGGACGTAATTTCAACCTGTGCCAGGCCTTCAAGGTCCATCCAGCCGGGCTCGGCGGCTGCGACCTCACCAAGGCCTTGACCAATAATGCGCTTGCGCATAGAGATCTCCTCCTTCTTCACTACTTCGCCACTTACCGTCTCCACGGTTTTCCTTACGGTTTCTCTGCCAACGTCACCTCTGCTATTATATTTAAGGCGCCTTCGTGCGATGGTTGCCAGGTCCCGCCACCAATTTCAGCTTTTTCCTTAAAACCGAGTTATTGCTCTGCCAGGGTCTGGCGTAACTCTATCAACCGGTCTTGCCCTACTTTGATCAGCCCCCGGCGAGGCCGTTCGATATCGACAATTACATTAATCACCACGGCAATGAGGACCGGCAACATCATGGTTACAAACCAGTTTCGCAACCCTGCGACCCCAGAGGCATAGCCCACAATCATGACTGCAACAGCAGATAACAAATAGAGGAGCATCAAGGCGCTTTCGGGCACGTGGTTTTCCATGGCGGTTAATCTCTTGGCGTGCAGATCGATCATTTCGTTTAAAGACAGGAGAAACAATCCGGTGGTGACAGCCCGCGGGTCTTTTTCCCCCAAGGCGGTGGTATATGACCAAATCTGCTTGTGCAACTTTTGGGCCCCTGCCATTGCCTGGCCCAGTTTTTCCTCATCAACGCCGGCGGCGTAAAACTCCAACCGCACATCGACGTATTGACGCAACAGGTTGGAGATCTCCTGTCGGGGCGGCTGCGGCAGCAATTGGGTGCGGAGATAGGTGGTGCCGATGGCATTGGCTTCTTCGAGGACCATCTGCTTGCGTTTATCATAACGGGACATGCTCATGGCAAAAGTAAACCCGAGCAGCAGCGCCAGCAGCCCCAGAATAGCTACTTGGATCGTGGATATCTGGGTTCTTGAATGTTC
>JARRKO010000109.1:0-6104 GCA_037388025.1 Syntrophobacterales bacterium | reverse complement strand
CCGGCGAGGTGCCTTTCCTGTCCCTGCTGGGGCCATCGGAACAGAAACCGCTCCCCCTCGAATCCCGTCACCTGGAAGGAGACCGGAAGGGCGGGATGTTTGTGCCGCCTACGGTTAAGCCCCCAATCCACCAGACACCGGGGCCGACTGGTCCGTCTTATACAGTCCCGTCGGGGCCCCATCAGGAATCTTACCACTGACGAGACGCGGGCTTGAGGGAAAGGGGACCTGGAGTTACCGACCGGGCCCCCGCGCCCCGGACCTTTTTCTTTTGGGCCATAAAGCATTTTCGATATTCGGTCCTGGTTTCGGTTCTTCCTAAAACTAACCTCCGCCCCCTTAGAAGGGAGCACCGGCGTCTCACCTGCGGCGGCGCAGGTTTGACCTCGCGGCTAAATTTTCCTGGTCCGGGTTTGATCATAATTATGAAAACGTTACCGGACACCATCCCTGAACCCCAATTACCGGCAGCCCGGGCTTTTAGTCCGTGGGTCTCCCTGTCTCCAATACTAATTGCTAAGCATCCTGTTCAGACCGCTTGACAATTAAGGAGGGAACAGTAATATTAAAACGATAAAAAGATTGTGAGAACTAAGATCATCTTCATCACGGGAGGCGTGCTTTCCTCCCTGGGGAAGGGGGTGGCCGCCGCAGCCATCGGGGCATTGCTGGAGGCCAGGGGGTTACGAGTCACTTTTCAAAAACTGGACCCCTACATCAACGTCGACCCCGGCACCATGAACCCTTTCCAGCACGGCGAGGTCTTTGTCACCGAGGACGGCGCCGAAACCGATCTGGACCTGGGCCACTACGAACGTTTCACCTCCGTCACCTTGGGCCAGGCCCACAACTACACCTCAGGACGCATCTACAACAACGTCATCACCAAGGAACGCCGCGGAGACTACCTAGGGGGCACGGTCCAGGTCATTCCCCATATCACTGACGAAATCAAGGAGGCCGTCTTGTCGGTGACCTCCGAGGCGGATGTGGCCATCATCGAAATTGGCGGCACTGTAGGGGACATCGAAAGCCTGCCCTTCCTCGAAGCCATCCGTCAATTAAAGGGCGACCTGGGGAAAGATAACGTCTGCTACATCCACGTCACCTTGGTCCCCTATATCAGGACCGCGGGGGAGGTAAAGACCAAACCCACCCAGCACAGCGTCAAGGAACTCCGCAGCATCGGCATCCAGCCGGACATCATCCTTTGCCGAAGTGAGCGTCGCCTCACCCCTGATATCAAAGCCAAAATCGCCCTTTTCTGCAACGTGGAGCCTAAGTCCGTCATCACCGCCCAGGACGTGGAAAGCATCTATGAGATTCCATTGCACTTCCAACAGGAGGGGCTGGACGAACGACTCATCGAAGTCCTGAACATCTGGACCGGGGCCCCCCGCCTGGAGCCTTGGGAACAGTTGGTTCACCGTATCAAACATCCCCAAAGCCGGGTGGAAATCGGCATCATCGGTAAGTATGTCAATTTGCAGGAATCTTACAAAAGCATGCACGAGGCTCTGATGCATGGCGGCTTGGCCCACCAGGTCAAAGTGTCCTTGAACTATATCGACGCCGAGGCGGTGGAACGGGAAGGGCCGGAGCCCCTGCTTTCCCACCTCCACGGCATCCTGGTGCCCGGGGGTTTTGGCATCCGGGGAGCGGAAGGGAAAATCACCACCATCCGCTACGCTCGGGAGAATAAGGTTCCTTACCTGGGATTGTGCTATGGCATGCAACTGGCGGTGGTGGAATTTGCCCGGAATGTCGCCGGACTTGCCCAAGCCCAAAGCGAGGAGTTTAACATTTCTCCTTGCGAGCCGGTGATTTACCTGATGCGCCAGTGGTTCGACTACCGCCTCAATGCCGTCATCAACCGGGACCAGTCCTCCGACCTGGGGGGCACCATGCGTCTGGGAGCCTACCCCTGTATATTGGTAGAAGGCTCTCTGGCGGCCAAGGCCTACGGTCACCTGGAAATTTTCGAGCGCCACCGCCACCGCTATGAATTCAACAACGAGTACCGTGAACGCCTGAGCCAAGCGGGTCTGGGCATCACCGGCACCTCTCCCAACGGGGAGCTGGTGGAGATCGTCGAAATCTCCGATCACCCCTGGTTTCTGGGGTGCCAGTTCCACCCGGAATTCAAGTCCCGCCCCCAAGCCCCCCATCCTCTCTTCCGGGATTACGTGGGGGCCTGTGCGGCCTATAAACGCAACACGGCCCGGGAAGGCTCCGAGATTTGATAAAAGTCTTCCCTTATATTCCGACAATCTTCCAAAATTCACCCATCTCGTTACCCTGAGCCCCATCATGGAAACGGTCGGCAGAGTTCGAATTGCAAACTTCTGGGTGGGAGGCGGCAACCTGGTTATGATCGCCGGGCCCTGCGTTATCGAGGACGCGGAGCTCACCTTGGAAATTGCCCGCACCTTGAAGCACTACGCCCAAGAGCTGGCCCTGCCCCTTATTTTCAAGGCCTCTTACGACAAAGCCAACCGCACCTCCCTGGACTCCTTCCGGGGGCCGGGGCTCACGGATGGCCTCAAAATTCTGGCCCGGGTGAAGGAGGAGGTGGGGCTGCCGGTGCTCTCCGACGTGCACCGGGTCAGCGAAGTGGCCCCCGCCGCCGAAGTGCTCGACATTTTACAAATCCCGGCGTTTTTGTGCCGCCAGACTGACCTGGTGGTGGCCGCGGCGGCTGCCGGGAAGCCGGTGAACCTCAAGAAGGGTCAGTTCATGGCCCCCTGGGACATGGGTCCGGTGTTACAAAAAACCCGGGCCACGGGCAACTCCCAAATTCTGCTCACGGAGCGGGGCGGCACTTTCGGGTACAATAACCTGGTGGTGGATTTTCGCAGTCTGGCCATCATGCGGGGCCTGGGCTGTCCGGTGATCCTGGACGTGACCCACAGTGTTCAGCTTCCAGGGGGGCACGGAACCTGCTCCGGGGGCCAGCGGGAATTTGTGCCCCTATTGGCCCGGGCCGGGGTGGCCGCCGGGGTGGATGGCATTTTTCTGGAGGTGCACCCGGAGCCAGAGCGGGCCCGGTGCGACGGCCCCAATTCCCTGGCGCTGCCGGATGTCCTGCCACTGTGGCGCACCCTGAAGGCCCTGCACGGGGTGTTGCAAAAAGACCTGAGACCATGACCAACGACCAATATCCCCCTGACGTGTGGCAGCGGGCCTCCCGGATACGCCTGATAATTTTGGACGTGGACGGGGTTTTAACCGACGGCTCCCTCTTTTTCGGTCCCCGGGACGAATTATTCAAGGTCTTCCACGTCCGGGACGGCCATGGCGTCAAGATGGCCCAACGGGCAGATATTGAAGTGGCCTTTCTTTCCGGACGGCGGTCGGACCCGGCCTTTCTGCGGGCCAAAGAGCTGGGAGTGAACCGTTACTATGAGGGCCTGCGGGATAAAGTGCCGGTCCTGGAAGACCTGTGCCGCACCCTCAACCTGAGCCTCGAGGAAGTGGCCGCGGTGGGGGACGAATTGGTGGATTTGCCCCTGTTCCATCGGGTGGGTTTGGCAGTGGCAGTGACGGACGCGGTCCCGGAGGTCAAGGCCGCGGCCCATTGGGTCACAAAAAATCCCGGCGGCCGGGGCGCAGTCCGGGAAGTCACCGATCTCATTCTTAAGGCCACAGGTGCTTGGGATTCCCTCAAACTCCCTCCCCCAACCCCTTACATTAGAACCAGGAGCGCGGGCTAAAGCCTGCGGCTACATCCCCTCACACCTGCAAAGCCAGCAGCCGGATTTCCGTGAGTTCCTCCACCGCGTAACGCACCCCCTCCCGTCCCAGCCCGGAAGCCTTGACGCCGCCATAGGGCATGTGGTCGACCCGGAAAACCGGCGCGTCGTTGATAACAACGCCCCCGACTTCCAAGGTTTCGAAGGCCCGCCAGGCGTGGGGCAAGGTGTTGGTAAAAACCCCGGCCTGGAGGCCGTAAACCGAGTCGTTAGCCAGTTCCAGGGCCTCCCCGAAATCCTCGAAGGGCGTCAGGGTGACCACCGGCCCAAAAACCTCCTTATGCCACACCTTCATGTCTCGGGTAACATTGGTCAGAACCGTGGGAGGCATGATGTTGCCCTCTCCCAGCCCGCCTGTGAGAATGTTAGCGCCCCCTTCCAGGGCTTCCGTCACCCAGGCCCGGACCCGCTCCCCCGCGCCTGTATCAATAAAGGGGCCCACCACCGTCTCTTCCCGGGCAGGGTCACCGGCGGCGATTTCCCTGGCAATGGTGTCCTGGAAAATCCGCGCAAACTCATCATAAACCTGCCGGTGCACCAGCACCCGCTGCACCGCTATGCACACCTGGCCGGCGTGGGCGAAGGCCCCGATGGCGGTGCGATGCGCCGCCCGCTGCAGGTCAGCGTCGGCGTCGATGATGCAGGCTGCGTTCCCTCCCAACTCCAGGATCACCTTCTTGCGGCCGGCTTGGGCTTTGAGATGCCAACCCACCGCGGCGCTGCCGGTGAAGGACAAGACCTTAAGGCGGTCGTCGGCCACCGCCCGTTCCGCCACCTCCGCCCGGCTGGGGAGCACCTGCAGGCCTCCCGGCGGCCCGCCGGCCTCTTCGTAGACCTCGGCCAGTTTCAGGGCGGTAAGGGGCGTGGCCGAGGCCGGCTTGACGATGATGGGATTGCCCGCGGCCAGGGCCGGACCCACCTTATGGGCCACCAGATTAAAGGGGAAGTTGAAGGGGGCGATCCCCAGGACCGGCCCCACCGGGAAGCGCCGGGTAAGACCCCAGCGCCCGCTGGCGGCCTGGATGAGGTCCAGAGGTATAATTTCCCCGCCAAGGCGGCCGGCCTCCTCGGCCGCCAGGGTCAGGGTGTTCTGCCCTCGGGCCATTTCCCCCCGGGCATAGACCACGGGCTTGCCCCCTTCGGCCACGATGGTCTGGACAAACTCGTCTCTTTTGGCCTTGACCCCCGCGGCCATGGCCTCCAGGAGTTGCCGCCGCTGTAAGCTAGACCATTTTTTCAGGACCTGGGCGGCCTCCTGGGCCGCCACGATGGCCTTCTCCCATTCCTCCGGCCCCGCCAGGCAGACCTCGCCCACCACCTCCCCGGACCAGGGGGAGTGGACGGGGAGACGGTCTTTTGATTCAACCCAGAGGTCGTTGACAAAGCAGCCTTTAATCATTTTTCTTCTCAGATTCCTAATCGTTTAATTAATTCCAAAGCCAAACCACCAAGAACTGATGTAACTAAAGGATGTTCTAAAAAGGCCTTCAATCTTGATTTAGCTTCTCTCTTTTCCTCTGCTGAAGTATTCGCTTGTTCGATTTGATTAATAATATTTTCGATTACAAAAGAGAAAGATTGGATATTCCCATTTCCTATCTGGAAAGCCTGGGAATTTCTGACTGAAATGTTTTGCACAAATTTAATTCCTATAGGTGGTTTTTCGTTATTTTCAATAATATCAACGCCATAAGCTGATATTTTACCAAGACCAAAATAAGGATTGCTTTGTTTAGGACTACTTTTCCAATCCAGAAGATCATAATGACCTAAATGTTCACAAATTCTAAAAAGATCTTCAGAAGGAACAGGTGAAAAATCTTCTGGTTTTGGAATTATATTTCCCTCTCTTCGACGTTCATAAAACTTTTGAAGGACAATACCTCTCAATTCATTGTCAGTCATTTTATAAAATCTCCTCTTTCCTGAAATATGAGTAAATTAATAGTAAGATTATCTTTACCTTAAAACGGCTGGCAAAGCAAATTTACTTTGAGGTCCATATGCGATTTATATATGATATATTTTATGCTATTATATAACTTAGCTTAGAATATTTAGGGCACGACGGGAAAGTGTGGAGCAGGGTACCCCTGGCAATCACCTTTTGAAAACGTCTAACTATTTGAAAGGAGGTTTTGCCATGGTGAAAAACGTGTTTTTTAACCCCGGTGCCTGCGCCGCCCTGGTCGCCTTAGGATGGTTCTCGTTCTTTGGTGGATTGCTGTTAAACAGTGAATACTATTTAACGAAAATCTTTCTCTTAGCGATCGCCAGGGTCCTGCCCTAAGTATTCTAAGCTTCTTTTGTTCAAATCCAGCTCCTATTCCTACATTTTATGCACAGGCAGGA
>JARRKO010000108.1:0-3743 GCA_037388025.1 Syntrophobacterales bacterium | reverse complement strand
TGGACCTGAGCCCGCATGGGCGCCCGAAACCCATCCACGGATCTTCCCCACCTTGTTCTGATATTCAAACTATAGCTGCTATTCTTAAAGGTCTTGTGATAACTGATTTATCTGGCAAGTTATAGCGCACCCAACCAAAACTCGGGAAAGGTACTCGGCCCGCTTAGTGAAAATTTTCGGAGTTTATTTCTTGGGCTTCAATCAGGCAGAATTTTACCTGAGCCGCAGTTAATTCAATTTGACATCTATGATTAAGTGCTTATTTTTCTGATAGTTGTTACTAGACGCTAAAGATGAGAGGAGGGAAGGCATGAAAACATTGTCGGTAATTTTGATGGTTGTGGCCATGGTCATTGGCACGGCTACGGCCCTAACCGCCGCTGACTTGACCCAGTCCCAGCAAGAATTATTTGCTAGGGAGAAAGCCTTACCCGACGCTGTTTTGGCACATATCGCGGGCAAATTCATCCCCAAGGATTTTAACAGGCTAGGCACAGTAGCCAGTACCATCAGAGCAATCATCCAACCCCACCACCCCATCCGACGCGAGGCACTACTACGAGTGAATGCACTTACATCAACCGCACTCTACGCATCAATCACCATCCCAGAAGCCGGTGCCATTATTATCGTAAATCCAATCTATATTATCCCCCTTAACTCATCACCCTTTTAGTTCTGCGTTGTCCGTCGCCGCCCCCCCTTCTCGCACGCCCCTGCATCAACGACGCCCTCTTATACCACTTCACATTAGCAGCGGGAAGACATGCATCGTTACATTGGTCGTCCCGCTGGGTTCAGGTCTTATTCGGCTGGTGTGGTTCCGCCGCAGAAACCTATTGGGGAAATGTCGCGCAGCCACCAACATCTGCCAGCGCCCCGGCAAGCCCGCCGCTGAGGGCCCAGCGGTGCCACCTGCTGAGATACTCTCCGAGCCGCCTCACCCGCAAGGGGGGGCGGCTCTTGCTCATAAAGCCGGAGAGCTTTGCCAGCGCAATGGGCCAGCGTTTTAAGAGTCTAACCCTCATTGTTGATTACTGCTCTGATTAGAAACTTATCAAGCTGCTTAAAATTCTACATATCCAGGCCATATCGGAACATTGAGTCTCTCGTCCAGGGCCTACCCTCGCAAGGTTCCCCGAAACCCATCCACGGATCTGCCCCGCCTTGTTCTGATATTCAAACTATATCTGCTATTCTTGAAGGTCTTCTGATAACTGTAGGGTTTGGCAAGTTATAAACTCAACCTTAACTTGCACCATATTCATAAGGGTGCAAAACGTTCAGAGAATGAAACCCAATGATTCATCCTCTAAACCATTCCTGTGACCTGCTCTAAGAATTTCAAGGGGTTAACAAAGGCACAAGAATTGCACAATTTCACAATGGATTCGTGTGTCTTTGCAGATGGATCAGCGAGGCAGGTCAAGGTTGTTTCACCTTTATGCCTTTGGTCCTTTCTGACCACAGGGAAATGGTCAACTTTGGTCATATAAATCTTTTCCTTATTGATAAAGGTCTTAGATAGTTTTTACACCTCTATCATCCTCACCCCGTTCAGGCCTCGCCTCGGCGGGAAGAAACCCAATGATCATTGTCATTTTCTCTGAGGGGCCGGTGGACCATGATCACCCCTTACCGGCGGGATCCCAGCGCACCGCAGCTGACGACTGGAGAGCCTGACTGCGCCACCTGAGAGTTTCCCTGACCCCGGAAAAGGAGAACCAGACATGGCACCGCAAAACCGCAAGACCGGCTGGGGGAGACACCTGCTTTATGGGGCCGGGCTCCTGGCCCTCCTCCTGCTCCTGGCCCCGGCATGGGCCGGGGCTGTCGACCTGGTGGTGGACGGGGGCGCCACCAAAATTGTGCCCCCTTCCATTACCTATGACTTTGAAACCATCGGGCGCACCGGCCTAGGTACCCTGACGCAATTCTCCGGCAGCAATACAGTCAGCAACGAACTTATCCTTGGTGATCAACCCACCGGCAGGGGCATCTACAAGCTATTCGGTGGCAGCCTGTCGGCCGACCTTGCATACATCGGTTATGGAGGCACTGGTAACTTCACCCACCTTGGCGGCACCTTCACGCCAGACACGATGTCGATTGGTAATGTGTCCACCGGGTCCTATACCCTGATTTCCGGCCTCCTCTCGGTCACTCATTCTGAATACGTCGGCAACCTCGGGTCCGGCACCTTCACCCATATAGGCGGCACCCATACGGCAGCAAGACTATCTGTAGGGGATGCTGGCTCGGGCTCCTACAATCTGGTTGGCGGTCTTCTCTCGACTGGTGTGGAAGTTATCGGATATGAGGGCACCGGCAGCTTCAGCCAGATTGGCGGCACTAATAAGGTAACCAATACCCTTGGTCTTGGGGTTTCTGCTGGCAGCAGCGGCACCTATCATATGATCGGCGGCCAACTCCAGGCTGCTCAGGAGTTTATCGGCTATGGCTTCTTGGGTGCCTTAGGCTTAAGCACCGGTAGCTTCAGCCAAGTTGGCGGTGATCATGTAGTAGACAGCAATCTTAATCTTGGCTTTTTTTCTGGAGGCAGCGGCACCTATCATATGATCGGCGGCCGCCTCCAGGTGGATGGCAATGAAGTTATCGGCAACGGTGGCACCGGCAGCTTCACCCACGCCAGCGGCAACCATACGGTGAACGGCAGCCTTACCCTTGGAAAGGCCGTCACCGGCAGCGGTACTTATGATATGAAGTCTGGCAACCTCTCGGTGGGTGGAGATGAAATTATCGGAGATGAGGGCAATGGCAGCTTCACCCAATCAAGTGGCAACAATAAGGTAAGCGGCGACCTTTATCTTGGTAAAGAAGGCCGCGGCACTTACAACCTCAAGGTCGGCACCCTCAAGGCTACCGACGAGATTATCGGCACCCTTGGTACCGCCACCTTCAACCAGACCGGTGGCAATAACACCGTCGCTAATAGCCTGGTTATTGGTGCTGTTGGCGGAAGTGGCACCTACAATCTCACGGGCGGCAAACTGACCGCCGGGCTCATCGACATACCCAATGGCGTCCTCAACGTCACGAATGTGGTTACCACGGTAGATGGCAACGTGAACAACGTCGGCACCGTCAAGACCACCAACGCCATTGTCACCTGGAACGGCAGCTTCACCAACGACGCCGCCTATATCAGTGATCCCTCCAAACAGACCTTTAACAGTGATCTGTCGGTGGGCGGCACCGGCTACCTGGTAGGGCTCACCTCTCAGGACCTGTTCATCATCAAAAATGATTTCATCAATCACAGTATCCAGGATGGCCTCTGGAACACCGCTCAGGCCGGGTTAAAATTCATTACAGGAACGGACACTTCCCATAACTTCTTTATCTCTGGGGATGGGTCGGCTGCCGGCCACCCCTTTGCCTGGCACTCCCTGAATATCACCGGGCAAACCTTGCATCTCCAAGACGGCGATGCTGATGCCGATGGCGCTCAATGGCTGGAAGCGCTGATCGGGGCAAAATTTACCGGTACGACCTTAACCAATATCTTTAACGACGATCCGAACAATCTGTTGAATCTCTATTATGATAAGAACTTGGGAATCAACGCCTATCTTGGCGGCCTTGATTACACCATAACCGGAGGCGCCGGGGGTATGCTCATCGCCCACACCCCGCTGCCTCCCTCTGCGCTCCTCCTGGGTTCCGGCCTGTTGGGTCTGGGGCTCCTGGGCTGGCGGAGAAAACGGCTCATGGGCTGACAA
>JARRKO010000107.1:0-3812 GCA_037388025.1 Syntrophobacterales bacterium | reverse complement strand
CAACCCCTTAAGGGATAAAAACAGCTGGCAAGTCGGGGCCTTTGGCCCCGTCTTGCCAGCCCCCTCCACGGGTTGGGAGGGGGTCTTGGTGAGAGGGCCGGAAGGGGCGGGGTAACCCCGCCCCAACGCCCTAGCCGTCCCCCCAAAATAACCTTTACATATTTCAAGTGATAAGCATCAGCTCTTTATTTAAAGGCCGTACAAGCCCTTAAATTTGCTTGACAAATATTCTATCAGGAAACGGGAGTCCAGGTCTTCTCCGGTGACTACCCGCACCAGGTCCCGGGGGCGGTGGCGGCTGCCCTGGGAGTGAATGTTCCGGCGCAGCCAGGCAAGCAGGGTCTCGAACTCCCCCCGGGCGAACAGGTTGTTCGGGTTCCCCAGCTCTCCGCTGGCTTTGGCGAAAAACTGGGCCGCGTAAATATTTCCCAGGGTGTAGGTGGGAAAGTAGCCGAAATGCCCGCCGGACCAGTGCACATCCTGCATGACCCCGTCCCGGTCATCGGGCGGAGTCAGGCCCAGGTATTCCTGGATTTTGGCGTTCCAGGCTTCGGGCAGGTCCCGGGCTTGGAGGCCGCCGTTAATAAGACTCCGCTCCAGCTCAAAGCGGAAAATGATGTGGAGGTTATAGGTCACTTCGTCGGCCTCGACCCGAATCAGGCTGGGCGCCACCTGATTGATGGCGAAATGAAAGGTTTCCAGGCTCACATCCTGCAGGGCCGGGAAAAGCGCCCGGGCCTGGGGGAAAAAGTGCTCCCAGAAGCCCCACGAACGGCCCACCAGGTTTTCCCACATCCGGGATTGGGATTCATGAATGCCGAGAGAGATGGAGTGGCCCCGGGGGGTGCCCCAGTGCTCCGGGGGCAGGCCCTGATTATAGAGGGCGTGTCCGGTCTCGTGCAAGGTGCCGAAAAAGGCCATACTGAAAAAATTTTCGTCGTAGCGCGTGGTGATGCGGACATCTCCGGGACCCAAACCCGTGCTGAAGGGATGGGCGGTGGGATCTAAACGCCCGGCCTCGAAATCATAGCCGATCTTCACCACCGCGTCCCGGGAGAATTGCTCCTGGAGGGCCCGCGGGTAATGACGGTGGAGAACGCCTACATCCGGAGCGCGGCTGCTTCCCCGGATGGCGTCCACTAGACGCACCAGGGATTCCCGCAAATTGCGGAACAGGCTTTCCAGCCCGGCGGCTGTCTCCCCCACTTCATAGCCGTCCAGAAGGGCGTCGTAGGGTTCGGTGGTATAACCCAGCGCCTCGGCTTCTTCCCGGGACAGGTCTACCAGGCGCTCCAGGAAAGGCAGAAAGCCGGGCCAATCGTTTTGGGGCCGAGCCTGCTCCCAGGCCGTTTCCCCTTCCGCTGCGGCCTT
The DNA here is from genome assembly GCA_037388025.1 of Syntrophobacterales bacterium. Taxonomy (GTDB): domain Bacteria; phylum Desulfobacterota; class Desulfobaccia; order Desulfobaccales; family 0-14-0-80-60-11; genus JBGSLA01. The sequence continues at coordinate 2,441 of JARRKO010000107.1, read as the reverse complement.
GGCCAGGGCCACGGCCAGCTCCGGAGGGATGCGGGTGGCCCGCTCAAAGGTGCGGCGCCATTCCCTGGCATTGACGGCCTCGGGGCTCCCCGGGTCAGCGGTCAGGTCAGAGCCTTCCACCTGACTCAAATGTTCCCCCACCCGGGGGTCGGTTTCCCGTTCGTGAATCAAACGGGCCAGGAGGGCCAGCTGGTCAGCGCGGTGGGCGTGGCCTTTGGGGGGAATGTAGGTGCGTTGGTCCCAGCCCAAAAGCCGGGCCACCGATCTTAGCAGGGCGGTTTCTCGGCTGTGGGTGGCCAGCCATTGGTAAGCATCATTAGGATTCATGCCTGTCCTCGGATGAATAGTTAATACGGTTTTCGGTTTTCAGTTTTCGGTAAAAAGAAAAAGAATTATCATCTAGTTAAATTGCAAGTTTGTTTCATTTGAAAATGAATTTGGTAGAAAGGGTTGGGGATAAAGATAGGACCGGGTAAAAGAAAAATTTAAATATTCCGGCGAAAATGCCGATCAGTCAGGCAAGTTCCATGACCCCTCCACACCCGGCCTGGGTTTCTCCGGAAACCTGGGCCATTTTATTTGGCCATGAGCAGCAGGCCGATGAGAATCAGGGCCAAGGCGGCAAAACCGCCCCATTGCTGCCAACGCTGAAACATAGGTGAGGGCGGTCGTTTTTGACCTCGGGCCCGTTGGCGGCCCAGACCGATGAGCAAAAGCAAAATCAGGCCCAGAAGGGCCAACACTTGCCCCAGACCGATTTTTTCCATGCCCTCCCCGGGTGGCGGTGGATTATGCTGAGGGGACCGGTTGCTGCCGAGGCGGCAGGTCCCCGGTGGGACAAAAATGGCGGAGAGAGAGGGATTCGAACCCTCGGTAGGAGTTTCCCCCCACACTCGCTTAGCAGGCGAGCACCTTCAGCCGCTCGGTCATCTCTCCGGCTGGTAGAGGGAGCCGGACCCGCACCAACCCCCCCGCTATCAAACTTACCTTAATCACTTCCTTTTATCAACCCCGAAACCTGCCGGTGACTACGGTTGATGCCGCCGGGACGGCAGAGCGATACCTGGGCGGTCCGCCAGGGAAAAAAGCCCCCGTCCCCTGGTTCGGTCCGCAGGAGACGGAGGCTCGAGATTCTCTGGGATGGAAGGAAATGGTCTTAATAAGGCTTGCACCCGGCAGATCTCCCGGCCTTTGGCGTCCCCCAGGGGATAGCGCAGGCCAGGCAGGGGGCAAAGGAAGGGACGGGGCAGAGGACTATAATACTTCCACCGATACTATTGTCAGCTTAACTCTTTTCGGTTACGCCTATGAGACTGACGCGGGTGTACCCATTACAGCCGGGGCCGTGCCAATTCCCGGTTCCATCCTGCTTCTGGGCAGCGGTCTCATGGGCCTGGGGCTTTTGGGCTGGCGGCGGAAGAAAAGTTAATAACACCCACAACATAAAGACCTAAGGAAATAACAGGCAGGGCCGGATTGGCCCTGCCTTTTTTTGTTTGCGATTGTATGGTCGGAAAAGACTCTAAGCCCCTCCGGGGGACATTTTACCGGTGAGTCTGGGTTGAGCCAGACCTGTCTGTGGGGGGTTATCGTCCGGTGAACTTGGGAGGGCGCTTGGCCAGGAAGGCGGCTATCCCCTCTTGTCCATCCTCGCTTCCCACCATGGCGGCAATGGTGCGGGATTCCTGCTCCATCTGGGATTCGAGGCTCTCGGTGGCGCCGGCTAAGATCAGGCGCTTGGTTTCCCCTAAAGCGCGGGGCGGTCCCTGGGCCAACTGGGAGGCCAGGTCGAGGGCCGTGGACAGTACCTGGTCATCCGGAACCAGGCGGTTGATGAGTCCCCACTCCAGGGCTTGTTGGGCCGACAGGACCGGATTCAACAACGCCATCTCCTTGGCCCGGCGCAGGCCCACCAGGCGTGCCAGGAAATAGCTGGCGCTCCCATCCGGGGTCAGGCCAACCCTGGTATAGGCCATGGTGAATTTGGCCGACTCCGCGGCAACGGCGATATCGGTGGCCAGGGCCAGGCTGAGGCCGCCCCCTGCGGCGGTCCCGTTAATGGCTCCCACCACCGGGGCAGCCATCCAACAGAACCGGGAGAGGGCGGCGTGAAAAGCCTGGGTGACCTGCTTCATGTAGAGGGAGACCTGGTCGCCCTGGGCGACAAAGGCCTTGAGGTCGCCGCCGGCGCAAAACATCTTGCCGGTGCCGGTGAGCACCACGGCGCGGACCTCGGGGTCTTCGTCACAACGGCCGGCCACAGCCAGCAGTTCCAGGGCCATCTCCAAGGTGAGGGCATTGCCGTCATCGGGGCGGTTGAGGCGGATTAGGCCAACGCCGTCCTTGATTTCGAACAGGAGAAAATCATACGTCATCGCTTCGGATCCTTTGATATGGTGATTTTAATGGTACTTGGGGGAGGGGGCCAGGGGTCGGAGGAC
>JARRKO010000106.1:0-3871 GCA_037388025.1 Syntrophobacterales bacterium | reverse complement strand
TCCCTGGCCCTCCCCCCAAAATTCTGTAGACCGCCGCCCCTCAGGAGGGGCGGCGAGACTGATACATATAGCCCAGCGCCTTGTACAGCACCCGGGCCGCGGTGAATTCGCTTACCCGGTGGCCGGGGATGGGGGCCAGTTCCACCAGGTCCAGCCCCACGATGGGGCCCCGCTCCCCCACGGTGCGCAAAATATCCAGGACCTGATAGTAGCTTAAGCCGCCCGGTTCAGGGGTGCCCACCGCGGGCATGATGCCCGGATCGAAAACGTCGGCGTCAATGGTGACATACACCGGACCCGCCAGGCTTTGCAGGTGGGCCATGGCCTTGTCCCAGCCCTCCGGGGAGTGCAACTCCCGGGCCTTGAATATTTTAAAGCGCGGCGCCACCCAGGCAAGTTGGCTCTCCTCCTGGGAGTAGCTTCTCACCCCTAAGATGGTCAGGGGCCGTCCGAGATCATATACCCTTTTCAGGGTGCAGGCGTGGGACAGTTTGCTGCCCTCGTAGCTGTCCCGCAGGTCGGCGTGCGCGTCCAGGGCCACTACCTGAAGGTCAGGATATTTGGTCTGCACCGCCTGCACCAGAGGCAGGGTGATGGTATGTTCGCCCCCCAGGACCAGGACCACCTTCCCCTGGGCCACCCAGGGCTGCACGATTTTCCTGATTTTGTCCAACATGGCTTGGGGACCGGAAACTTCGGGACTGAGGGGCGACGCGGTGGCCAGGCGCACAGCAAGACTCGGGTCCCAGCCCCCCTCCTCGTCCCACAGCTCCACCTGTCGGGAGGCGGCCAAGATCGCCTCGGGGGCCTCCCGGGTGCCCGAGCCGTAGGTGGTGGTGGCCTCGTAGGGGATGGGCAGAATAATGGCCTCTGCTTCTTTCACCGGGAGAAATTTCAGGTCCAAAAAATTCGGCAAAGCCATGTCAGGACTCCTCAGGTTCGGGCCCTTGGTCTTCCATCTCCTGCTCTCTGGTCTCCATCTCCTTCAGGCGGCGGTAGAGGGTGGCCAAGCCGATGCCCAGCAGCCGGGCCGTGAGTTCCTTGTCCCCCTCCGTCTTTTTGAGGGTTTTAAGGATGGCCCGGCGTTCGATCTCCTCCATGGAGGCCCCCACCGGAATGGTGATCTGGTCATCTTCGGGGGAGTAGCGGCGCACCTCGTCGGGGAGGTCGGTCAGCTCCACCATGTTCCCCTGACAGAGGGCCACGGCCCGCTCCACCACGTTCTGCAGCTCCCGGACATTTCCGGGCCAATAGTGGCTCTTCAGGGCTGCCATGGCCTCCGGGGTAATGCCCATGGGAGCGCGATCATTTTCCATGCAAAATTTATCCAGAAAGTGGAGAGCCAACAGCGGTATGTCCTCCTGCCGGTCTCTCAAGGGCGGGATGGCAAGATGGATGACGTTCAGGCGATAATACAGGTCCTTGCGGAAGCGCCCTTCCGTTACTGCAGTCTCCAGGTCCTCATTGGTGGCGGCGATGACCCTGACGTTCGTCTTCAGGGTCTGGGTCCCCCCTACCCTTTCGAACTCCCCTTCCTGGAGCACCCGCAACAGCTTCACCTGGGTGGTGGAGGGAATCTCGCTGATTTCATCCAGGAAGATGGTGCCGGTGTCGGCCAGCTCAAAGCGGCCCTTCCGCTGTTGGATGGCCCCGGTGAAGGCCCCCTTTTCATGGCCGAAAAGCTCGCTCTCGATGAGCCCTTCCGGGAGCGCGCCGCAATTGAGCTTCACCAGAGGCTGGTCCCGCCGGGGACTCTGGTAGTGGATGGCCTCGGCCACCAGTTCTTTCCCCACCCCGCTCTCCCCCGTTAGGAGCACAGTGGTCTTCACCGGGGCGATCTGGTCCACCAGATGAATGACCTTGAAAAGCGCCTCACTGCGGCCGATGAGGCGGCCGGTGGGGCCGCGCTCCTGGAGGGCCTGGCGCAGGCGCTGGTTCTCCACCAGGATGGCCTGGGTTTCCAAGGCTTTGATCACCACCTTGCGGAGTTCATGCATGCGGAAATCTTTGGTGATAAAGTCGTAAATCCCTTTTTTCAGGGCGGTGACCGCATCGTTCACCGTAGCCAATCCGGAAATCATGATGGCGATGGCCTCCGGCCTGATGATGCGCAGGGCTTCGAAGAGGTCGATGCCCTCAATGTCCGGCAGCTTGAGGTCAATAATGGCCAGGTCCACCGGCTGACTACGCACCTCTTCCATGGCCGCGGACCCTGAGTCTGCGGTAATTATCTCATGCCCCAGCTTCTTCAAGCCGGCAGTCAAGGCCTCTCGGACAGTGGCGTCGTCGTCTACGACCAGGATCACGCTCATGAAGGGTATCCCATTGATTTCAGTAACTTTCCCCTTTCCCTGTTATAGCGGAGGGTGAATCCGTCCTGGTTCACAAGCTGTCCATCCAGGCCAGAATGACCCGGATCACTTCGGCCAGCGTGTCCCCGGACATGCCCTTGCCTCTCTTTTCGAAGGAATGTCCCCGGCCCGGAAGGAGATGGAGGTCGGCTCGAACCGGCATCTGGCTCAAAACCCGCCCCAGAAGTTCCAGTTGGCAGAAGGGGTCCCGTCCCCCCTGGATGAAGAGCGGCGGACAGGGCAGCGCCAGCAAGGGTCGGTCCCGGAGTTTATCGGGCTTGCCCGGGGGGTGCAGGGGATAGCCCAGGAAAACGAGGCCGCTGGCCCCCACGTCCTGGGCCACGATCTGCGCGGCTATACGGGCGCCCAGGGATTTTCCCCCTAAAAAAAGTTCCAGCCCCTTAAACTCTTCCAGCTGGGCCACGTATTCCGCCATCAGGCGAAAGGCATCTTCCAGGACCGGGTCCGGGTCGGGACGTTGTTTGCCCTCCTCAGCGTAGGGAAAGTTGAAGCGCACCATCACCAGGCCTTCCTTGGCCAGCTCCTGGTGCAAACTGGCGATGAGGGGATGGTCCATGGTATTGTTGGCGCCATGCCCCAGAATCAGTATGCCATCCATGGTGGCGGTGCGGGGAATGGCAAAAACTGCCCGGAATTGGCGGTCCGGACCCAGGGGCAGGGTTACCTGGCGAATCTCCATCTTGGCCTCGTAGGAGTTAATTTGAGGGAGGGGGCCAGGGGTCGCAAACTCCTGCCCCCTCCCTCAAGCTCCCTCCCCCAACCCCATAAGGGATTGGCGGAAGAGCTCAAGGAAAAGACGAGAGGCCTCAGCCCATCGCCCGAGTTCATAAATCTACCTCCTCCAACAGCATGACCGAGGGTTGCAGGTCTGCCAAGAGATGAAACAAACCGCCGCCGTCCGGCCAGGGGACCAGGTGCTCCCAGCCGCCCAGGTGGACGATTTTCTGGTTGGTGGCCGCCAAACGCCCGAGACGGCTGGCCCACAGGCGCTCCCGTTTGCCATGACCAACGCCGTTTAAACCAGGGAGTCGCCGCAATTTCCCTTCCCGGGCCCGGCGAGCCCGGTGAAATTCTTGCGCAACGAATTCCTCCAGAGTGCCTGAGGTCCCTACTTCACATAAATAACCCAAATTCTCGGGGGTTAACAACTCCTCTTTAAACCGGGGCAAATGGCGCCTCGCCACCCCTCCCGCATCCAGCAGCTTCACCGGCACCTGATGAGCCCGGCCCCAATCCCTGGCCACCCGGTATTCAAAAGGCAAAGACGCCTGGGCCGCCACCCGGGCTACGGCCACATGGGTCGCGGCCTCCGGAGGGAGCGCTTGCAAGGTTTTTTGTAAGCGACGGCGCCAATTCCCCTCTTCACGCCGGCGATAGCGCACCGAAAAAGGGCTGATCTCCACCGTGATCACCTGCGGGCGCCAGTACTCAAAGAACCGCCAGGCCCGGGCATACCCCGCCGGATCCCCGTGCACGGTGGCCAGGAGGATGAGGTTGGT
>JARRKO010000105.1:0-7031 GCA_037388025.1 Syntrophobacterales bacterium | reverse complement strand
ATGACGCGACGGCACGGCATCCTTTTACCTGTGATCCTGGCGGGGATGGTTGGCACCCTCGGGGCTGGGGTGCGTCCGGCCTGGGCCCAGGCCGAGGCCACCCCCCACGTCACCGGCCTGCTGTCCCATTATTTTCCCGACGTCCCCTATCTGGTGATCGTTTTAACCTTCTTCTTTTTTCTGTGCCTCCTGGAAGGCATCATTCTGTTTGTCTGGGACCCCAACCGGGTGCAGCGGCGGCGCCTGCAGAAAAGGCTGAAATATCTCCAAAGCCTGGACCAGAATTTTTCCCCTGAATCCCTCATCCGGGATGAACGCCTAAAAGAGACGCCCTGGCTGCGCCGGGGCCTGAAAAGAATTCGCCGCCTCGATCAGCTCCAGGAACTTTTACTCCAAGCCGATGTCAACTGGTCCTTAATGACCGTTCTCCTCATCTTTCTCATTTCCGGGGCCGTCGGTCTAAGCCTGGGCTTTTTTTCCAGGGGACCCCTGGGAGTCCTGGTGGGATTGCTGGTGGGATTGTACCTGCCCTACTGGCTCCTGAAATTTAAAAAGAAGCGCCGCCTCAAAAAGTTTGAGAAGCAACTGCCGGAAGCTCTGGACCTCCTGGCCCGGGGCCTCAAGGCCGGCCATGCCTTTGCCTCCGGGCTCCAGATCGTCGGCAGCGAAATGCCCAATCCTTTGGGTTTGGAATTTTTCCGGACCTTCAAGGAATACAACCACGGCATGGATCTCAATACCACCCTCATCAATCTCTGCAAACGGGTGGAGCTCCGGGAGTTGCGCTTTTTTACCACCGCAGTGATGATCCAGCGGGAAACCGGGGGTAACCTGGTGGATATTTTGGAGAAAATCGCCGGGCTCATTCGGGAGCGCTTCAAGTTGCGCAATCAAATCAAGGCCCTTACCGCGGAAGGGCGGCTTTCCGGTCTTATTCTCATTTTAATGCCCCCGGTCCTCTTTCTGGTCATGCTGAGAATCAACCCGGATTACACCATGCTCCTGGTAAATCACCCCTTGGGCCGGATGATGGCTACGACCGCCCTCACCTTCCAGGCCCTGGGCGTCTTAGCCATTCGCAAGATTGTCAATATAAAGGTGTAAGCGCGGCCATGAACTTCAAACCCCTCGTCTTCGGACTCCTGGTGGCAGGAAGTATCCTTTGCCTGGGCTGTTTCATTCGCTTGCGGCGGTCCCGCCTTCAGAAGCGTCTCCAACTCGAGGGCGTGTCCCGTTCCAAGGAAGAGATAGCCCTGGATCTGGAGTTTCTCCCCAAGGAGGTGGTGGACAAGGTCGAGGGCAAATTAGGGCTGAAAAAGGGGAGTCCCAAGGTCAATGAGCTGAAAAAAACCTTGATTCAAGCCGGCATCTACCAGGAGAGCGCCCTCGCTATTTACTTCGGTCTGAAGCTGGGTCTGACCGTGGCCTTACCGATTTTGGTCATGCCATGGCTTTTTGGCAGAAATTTACCCTTGATCTTACTCCTGATAATTTTCTTCCTTCTGGTAATCCTGGGTTACTTCCTCCCCACTCTCATCCTCAACCATCTGGTGGTGACCCGGCAAAGAAAAATCAAAGAGGGTCTACCGGACGCCCTGGACCTCCTGGTAGTGTGCGTGGAAGCCGGGCAAGGGCTGAATGCCGCCTTAAAAAGGGTTTCCGACGACCTGAAACTGAGCAACCCTGTCCTGGCCCGGGAGATGAGTCTGGTCAATCTGGAAATCAACGCCGGCCTGGAACGGGAAGCGGCCCTGCGCAATCTGGCCGAACGCACCGGCGTGGATGATGTGGCCTCTCTGACCTCCATGCTCATCCAGGCGGACCGCTTCGGCACCTCCCTGGCTCAGTCTCTTAAAGTACAATCCGAAACCTTGCGCACCACCCGCCGGCAAAAACTCGAGGAACTGGCCGCCAAGACCCCGGTAAAACTGGTGTTTCCCCTCCTGCTCTTCATCTTCCCCGCACTCATGGTGGTGATCATCGGCCCTGCCGCCATCCGCATCATGGAAAACCTGAAATAACGGCTTCCTGTCGCGCCTGAGCCCGCGGCTCACCTCTAAACCATGAAAATGTAGCACCGCCGCCCCCGGCTGCATGAACTTGGGTCACTTTGGTAATAAGACAAAAATTTGGTAGCACAGGCTTTCCAGCCTGTGCCGCTGCAGGCTAAAACCTGCGGCTACATTTTGCCAATTCCGATCTGCTGATATGTGTAAAAATCCCACCGAATCAGTGCCCAGCATTCAGTAATACAAACCTGGCAACCAACTGATTACTGATCTACTGCCCCTGCCCTCCCGGCCCCTTGCTGCGCAGCAAAGGCTTGATGACGATATCCACCCGCCGGTTCAATTGGCGGCCGGTTTCCTCGTCGTTGCTGGCCAAAGGCGCGTATTGGCCATACCCGGCCGCGGCGAAGCGGCTCGGATCCAGGTGGCATTTTCCCACCAGATAACGCACCAGAGTGGTGGCCCGGTGCACCGAAAGCTCCCAATTAGAGGCAAACTGAGAGTTGTGGATGGGGACATTGTCGGTGTGGCCTTCCACCACCACCTGGTTGGGGATTTTTTTCAGCAGGTCGGCCAGGCGGTTCAACAAGGGCTCGGCCTGGGGGCGGATCTGGGCCTCTCCGGTCTCGAAAAAAAGAAATTCCGGCAGGTGGATTACCAACCCCCGGGCCGTGATCATCAGCCGGATATCTCGATGATAGGCCTGGTCCCGCAGGGCTTCCTGGACCTCGTGGGCCACCTCTTCGATCTGCGTCTGGGGGGAGATCCTCAAACCCGCGCCGGGCAAATCCCCCCGAGTGCCGGGGCTGGGGAGGTCACCCACCCCGGGTTCCAGGGGGAAGCCCCCCAGGAAAACCGGGGCGTTCAGGGCGCGCTGAATGGAGTCCTGGGCCTGGAGGAGCTTGGCATTGTCCAGTCGACTGATGGCATAAATGGTCACAAAAAAAGCCAAAAGCAGGGTGACGTAATCCGCATAGGAGATCAGCCAACGATCCCGGGAGGGTCCGCCGGACTCAGTGGGATCGGACCGAGGACGACGCATGCGATTTGGCCCGGCCCCGGGACCGCAACGACAGCGGTCGCACCGGGCGTAAAGCCGGGGGCTTGGCAGGGGATATGGTGGTCTCGGGGATAAAGCCGCTCAAGCGCTCGGCGATCACGCGGGGATGCTCCCCCTGGGCCAGGGCCAGAATTCCCTCCAGGAGCATCTCTTGGCGGAGCATCTGCTGTTCGTGGCGCAGTTTCAGCTTGTGCGCCATGGGAAGAAAGATCAGGTTGGCGGAAGCCACTCCGTAAATGGTGGCCACAAAGGCCACGGCCACCCCGGTGCCCAACCGGGCCGGATCGGTGAGGTGCTGCATGACCTGGATGAGGCCCAGGACCGCGCCGATAATCCCTATGGTGGGGGCGTAGCCACCTGCGGCCTCGAAGACCCGGGCCGGCATGCGGCCGCTTTCCCCCTGCTGCGCCAGGTCCAATTCCATGATGTCCCGCACTTCCTGGGGGGAAAAGCCATCGACAACCAACTGCAGGCCCCGGCGCAGAAAAGCATCGGTAAGCTTACCTACCTCAGGTTCCAGAGCCAGGAGTCCCTCCCGCCGCGCTCGGTAAGACAGTCCCACCAGGCGGGCCACCTGATCGTAGGTATCATCCCGTGGTTTTCGAAAAATATGGGCCAGGGAACGCCAGGACTGGCCGAGTTGGGGGCCGGTGAAACTTAAACACACAGCCCCGAGGGTGCCCCCCAGGACAATGACCGCAGCGGTGATCTGGAAGACCATGCCGGCGGAGCCGCCCTCCAGATAATATCCCACCACCAGGGATAATCCTCCCAGCAGGAGGCCGAATAATGTGGTTCGATCCATGAACTGCCCCTTCGATCTGAAGGTGAGCCCCAAAATTAAGGTTATCTACGCTAGCTTATCGGAACTTTAGAGCGAGGCTTTATTTTGACGGAAAATGGCGGGAAGGAAACTCGGTTTTCGGTTTTTAATTTTCGGAAAAATCGTGGTTTTTTTCATGTAGGGACAGCCGCCCTCGGCTGTCCTTCCGAGCCGACGATTCCCCTGCCCCCACGCCCGTTAATAGTATCTATTCCTTTTAACTTTGAACCTTGAACTTTGGACTCTCATGCTCAGGTGTTGACCGCACCCTCTGGGGTGGAGACCCGCGGCTGGGACTGGGCCGGCGCACTTTTCCGGACCATGGACTTGGCAGCCCGCCGCACCGGGTACAGTCGGCCCACCATCTCCAGATAAGTGCGGGTCTCCCGGGGCAGGGAGCGGCCCTTTTCGAGGTTTCCCGGCCCCCAATTATACGCTGCCAGGGCCATGGGTACGCTGCCCTGGTAGCGGTCCAACATTTCCCTTAAGTACCGGGTGCCGCCGTTGATATTTTCCTCCGGGTTGTAAGCCTGATGCACTCCCAAATTCCGGGCGGTCCCCGGCATGAGCTGCATAAGGCCCATGGCCCCCTTTGGAGATGTGGCCCGGGGGTTGAAGTTGCTCTCCACCTTAATCACCGCTTTGATCAAGCCTTCCGGCACATCGTGCCGCTGGGCCGCCTCTTTAATAATGTGGTCATACGCCACGGAATTTCCACCCGAACGCCAACCACGGGAGGCCCCGGCCCGAAAATATCGCTCCAATTCACCCCGGGCCGAGGAACGGGTTTTTTTACTGCTGGAGATTGACCCAGCCCGAGTCTGTCCGCGGTTCAAGGAGGTACGGAGCAACATCCGAAATAGGTGGGCATCACCCACGGCTCGCAGAGCCCGGAAACGGGGAAATTCCTGCCGTCTGCCGGATAGGTCCTGGGGCCGAGGTTGCCGGGTAAGCATTGCTTCAGTCAGGACCTTACCAAAGGCCCGGGCGGCGCTGACCTTTCTGGCCGTCAGAGATGGAGCCGCCTTGGCCACGGCAGCTGTCCGGCTGGGGACCTGCCTCGGGAGCCCCAGCATGTGCTGAAAATGTCCTGGGTGCATTGTTTAAAATTTTTTGCAATACTTGTGCCTAAATTTTCCGCTGTGGAAAAGTCCTGGCGCAGCCAGGGACCAGGGGTCGCGTCCCCCCAGCCCTCTCCCTGACAGGACAGCCCCAATAGGAAAAAAACCCCCTGATCTTCAACCAGGGGGTTACATTTTCAGCCCTCCATGCGATCAACGTTAAACAACACCTGCCTTTTACCGCTCCCTCCCCTTGCTTAAAAGCCCATAGTGGTCAGCAGTTCATTAATGGCATCCTGGTCCAGGGGCTGCTCTGGGGGGGCGGCTAGGGCGCTTTCCTCATCGGATGAAGCGCAACTGGTCAGCAGACGGTCCAGTTCCTCCCGGGCCTGGTGACAATCCTGGTCCGCCAGGGGGTGGTCGGGCAGGTTCACCCGGAGTTTTTCCCCTGCCGCCACCAACAAGGTGAGCACCTGGACCTGGAGATCCCGGAGTATTTTCAAGATCTTCAGCAATCGCTGGCCGGAGAGATCCTGGAAAGACAGGGCCTCAATGATCCTGGAGAGGCTCGCGGTGATGCTGTCCACCGTGCCTATGACCTCTTGCACCTCGGCGGCAGTGCTCTGGCCAACGCCGGTGGACCCGCCGCCTCCTCCAGCCTGCCGGTGTTCGGCTAACTGCTTGAGAATTTGTTGCAGCTTGGCCCAACAGGACTCCACTTCCGGGTTGCTCAAGGTTTCCCTGGTCTTCTCGGCAAATTCCTCTTCCACCCCCGAAGCTTCCAGGGGCAGAGCCGGAACGGGGAAAAGTTTGTCCGCCGAGGAGGCCATTTTGGTGAAAAGCTCCTTCACCCGCTCGTCGTCACAATGGCTTTTTAATAAATCCAGCACCGGCTCTAGGGCAAGCTGGTAGAAGCCTTCTTCCTGGGGAGCCCCGGCGGCCAGGAGGCTCAGGGCCCGCTCCGCCTCCGGTCCCCGAAAGATGGACTCCTGTTTGCCCTGGACGGCTTTCAGGTGTTGCTTCACCTTTTCGTTGGTGCAAAATTCCAGGAGAATCTGGAGGACATCGGTCAGGGAAAAAGAGGGTACGCTGGCGGCCTCAGGGTCTTTTCCGGGGCCCGGGGGGTGCAACAACCGGTCCAATTCCTCAGCCTGGGAGGAAACCCGGTCCCAAAGGCCCTGGACTCCAGCTTCAGCAGACGTATCTCCCGACGTTTGCTCCTCTGTTTCTTCCTGAGTTTGGGATTCCGCCAGGCTCAGGAGCTTGGTCTGCACCGTCTGACAGTCTGCCCGGATCTGCTCCACCAACTCCATGATATTCAGGGTGGCCCGCTCGGTCATCTGCAAGACGTCGTTCACCTGGTTTCTGGCCTGATCCAGGTGCTCACCGGGCGAACTCATGGCGTTCTGGATGATTTCCGCCAAAGAGAGGTCCTGGATGGATAGGTTGATGTCTTTGGCCAACTTCCCCAGGCCCTCATAAATATCATGGGAGACGTGTCGGAAATATTCCAGTTCCGCGGTGACCTCAGCCGCAGGCTGGGTATCCTCCTGAGATGGGCTAGTCGGTGCTTCCGATACCGGGGCCACCTCGGCGTTTCTTGGACTCTCCTTGGTCTTGGCGGCCTTTTCCAGTTCCTGCCCTTTCAGATTAATGCTTATGGTGATGCCGTCCAGCTTGAGGCGAAATTCCCCCTGTTCTTGCCCCAGACTGAGTTCGATGTGCTTGCCTGCCTCCATTCCCCACCTTCCCTGCGGCAGATGCCGCCAGCCTTAAACCGGCGCCGGCACCTTTTGATCTTATTTTCCTTCCTAAGTTGTTATCGACGGTTGGTGAGCTAACTTGAATAACTGCGGGAAGAATCTGAAAAAAATTGCAGGGAAAGCAAAAAATTACGAATTTTGCCAAAGAATTTTGAGGGGAGGGGCGGGGGAACGCAGTCCCTGTGGCACAGGCGTCTCGCCTGTGTTTCCTCCACCAACTCTCTTTGCCGGTAGCACGGGCATCTTGCCCGTGTAGCACAGGCAGGAAGCCTGTGCTACCGATCTAACTTAAGGGGTTGGGGGAGAGGGTTTAGG
>JARRKO010000104.1:0-4382 GCA_037388025.1 Syntrophobacterales bacterium | reverse complement strand
AAAAAAACCCCGGGTCATAAAGACCCGGGGATGGCACCCAGCTTTCTTAATCCCAGGGGGACCCGAGGGCTAAGCCTCGGGCCGGCCATGAGCCCCTACCGCGGGGACGCCGGCCAGCCGGACGGGCAGGTCTTCTGACTCCCGGATCACCCTACTCCCTGCGCCTTCCCCCAACCCTTTCCAGGCAGAGTGGCCGTACAGGTTTCGTCCCCGGTTACAGCGGCGGGACCGTGCCGGACTTGCACCGGCTTCCCTATTATCCCCTCATGGGGGACCCGTCAGCTTCAGTTGCCTATCATTAAAAAAATATTATAACTCGTCAAGGAAAAAATCCCCAAACCGCTCTCCTTAGGATAAAATAAGGAAGCGTTCATACGTCGGGTTGCTCCAGAATTCAACCTTAAACCTTGAACTTTGAACCTTGAACTCGAACATGACCAGCAGTCCCTGCCAAGACATCAACTATCTGCGCCTCTCCATCACCGATCGCTGCAACTTGAGGTGTTTTTACTGCCTGCCTCGCCAGGGTTGGCATAAACTCCCCGCCTCCGAAATCCTGCGTTACGAAGAGTTCCTGCGCCTGGCCCGAGTGGCGGTCATGGCCGGCATCCGCAAGGTCCGGGTCACCGGCGGCGAGCCCCTGGTGCGCAAAGGTGTGGTGGACTTTCTCAGACGCCTCCGGGAAGTGGCCGGACTGGAAGAGATCGCCCTCACCACCAACGGCCTGCTTCTGGCCGAGATGGCTCCGGACTTGTATGAGGCCGGCTTGCGCCACGTGAACCTGAGTCTTGATACCTTAAGCGCGGCGCGCTACCGGGAGATCACCGGCCACGACCGCTTGCACCAGGTGCTGGCCGGCCTCTGGCGGGCGGTGGACTTGGGGTTTCATCCCCTCAAGGTAAATTGCGTGGTCCTCAAAGGGGTTAATGATGACGAACTCCAGGACTTCGCCCTGCTGGCCCGGGACCACCCTCTGCAGGTGCGGTTCATCGAGTTCATGCCCACGGTCTCCCAGGAGCGCTGGAACCGGCATTTTCTGTCCATGGACGAGGTGCGCCGCCGCCTGGCCACCCTGGGAGTCATGGAAGAAGTGCCCTCCCGGCCCACCGCGGGTCCGGCCCACATCCTTCAGCCTCATGGGTTTCAGGGGACCATCGGTTTCATCAGCGCGGTCTCCCACCACCATTGTCAGCGCTGCAACCGTCTACGCCTCACCGCGTCGGGACGTCTGCGTCCTTGCCTGTTCTCTCCCCAGGAGCTTGACCTGAAAGGCCCCTTGCGCCAGGGGGTCGGCGACCAGGACCTCTGCCATCTCTTTCGTCAAGCCATGGAGCTGAAAACCTGCTCACCCCCTTCCCATTTGATCAAACCTGCCCTCCCCTCCTCCCCCATGGTGAGTATCGGCGGTTGAAGTTTTCGCCGCCATATCCTATACTTCACCCTCAATCTTGTCTGGTAAAAATGGTATAGTGGGCGTTATATTAAGTGGGAGCGCAGGCTTCCAGCCTGTGTAGCGCCGCCGCCCCCGGCGGCGTGAACTCGCGAAACGAACTATTGCACGGTGCGCACCTTGCTTGATTTTTATACTTTGAACTTTGAACCCTGAACTTTGAACTAAAAGGATATCCATCATGAAATTGAGCATTGTGATGCCCGTTTATAATGAACAAGATACCCTGGAGGAAATCATCCGCCGGGTTCAGGACACCCCTTACGACAAAGAAATCATCGCGGTGGACGATGCCTCGGTGGACGGCTCCCGGGAAATCTTGGCTCGCCTGTCTCAACAACACGACCACCTCAGGGTTTTCTTTCACGACAAAAACCAGGGCAAGGGCGCCGCGCTCCGCACCGGCTTCTCCCAGGTCACCGGCGAGGTGGTCATCATCCAGGACGCCGACCTGGAATATGATCCCGTTGATTACCCGGCCCTCCTGGACCCCATTCAAAAGGGCCTGGCCGACGTAGTTTACGGCAGCCGGCTCATCGGCGCCCAGCCACACCGGGTGTTGTATTTCTGGCATTATATGGGCAACAGATGCGTGACCTTTTTATCCAACATGTTCACCAATCTCAATCTCTCGGATATGGAGGTGGGTTTCAAGGTCTTCAAGGCCGAAGTGTTGAAAGACATTAAGATAAAATCCAACCGCTTCGGGGTGGAGCCGGAGCTCACTGCCAAGGTGGCCAAGCAGAATTGCCGCGTCTACGAGGTGCCCATCAGCTACCACGGCCGGGACTATGCCCACGGTAAAAAAATCACCTGGCGGGACGGCATCGCGGCCATCTTCCATATCCTGCGTTTCTGTTTTTTTGATTGATTCCGGTCGGTTGTATGTGGGAAAATCCCTCGTCCACCAAACAGACCTCCTCAACCCTAAACTGGTTGTTGCGTCTGTGCCTCCTTCTTTGGGTGCTCCAGCTTGCCTGGCTGGGTTGGCTGCTCCGGGAGGAACTGGTGGAGGTGCCCCGGCGGTTGTGGTCCCACTCCACCGGGGAAGCCGTCCGCCAGGAAGATCCCTTCTATCGCTGGCTGGTTCAAGTGGATCAGGTTATCCCGCCCCACGCCGCCTACCTTTTCCTGGATAGATATGAAGCCGGTAAAGAAATTGAGGCCCGCTACCTCCTCTTTCCCCGGCCTCACCATCTTCTCCGGCCCCAAGCCTCCCCGAACCTCCTATTCTACACCCTGCGGCAAGAGCACATCTCCTATCTTCTGGTGCGGGACCCCAAACTAGCCGTGGGCCCCGGCCTGAAAGCCGCCACCGCCGTCAACGCCGCCGAGCCCCTGCCCCTGGCCGGTCCCGGCCTGGTTTTTCGGGTGAATCCGGACCGGATCACCGGGGACTTCTATGATTGAAGCCGCCCTACTCCTGGTGCGTCTGGCCCTGGGAGTGGCCGCCCTGACCTTGGTGGGCTATCTCCTGGCCCTCTGGCTGGCCCCCGAGTTCTCCCGCCTGGGGCAGGTTGCGGCGGGGTTCGGACTGGGTGCCCTGCTTGTTACCCTGTGGATGTTGGCCCTGAGCAGCCTGGGACTTCCTTTTTCCCTGCCCCTGGTGCTGGCGCTGCCTTACTCTCTGGTGGGAGGATTGTGGTTGGGCAGGAGAGTCGCCGAGCGGGGGAAGCGGGAGTCTCAGACCTCCTTATCCCTCTCCCCGCCCTCGGCGCCGGCCCCATACGGCTATGCGGATTGGCTCTTCATCAGCCTCCTGGCGGCCCTTTTTCTTTTTGCCACCCTGCGGGCCGGGCTCTACCCCATGTGGGCCTGGGACGCTTTGGCCACCTGGGGCTTCAAGGCCAAGGTCTTTTATTTGCGGGGAGCCGTGGACCTGAGCGGCTTCGAGGCCCACAACTACTACCCCAATCTGGTGCCCATGCTCCTCACCTACCTGTATCTGTGGCTGGGCCAGGTAAACGATCACCTGGTCAAGCTGGTCTTTCCTTTCTGGGGGGGAGCACTCCTGACTCTGCTGTTCGTGATGCTCCGGCGCCTCGGCCTCCACCGCACCCAAGCCCTGGGCACCATCACCTTTTTTGCCCTAAATGGCATTACCTTCATCTCGCATCTCTATATCGCTTACGCCGACCTGGCATTAACCTACTTTACCCTGGGAGCCGCGGGGCTCCTCTATCTCTGGCTCACCGACGAGGCACCTCCCGGAGCCCTGCCTGTGGCCAGCCTTTTCTTTGCCGGTATAACCTGGTGCAAATTCGAGGGCGCTCCCCTGGCCGGCTCCATCCTGTTGGCCGCGGGTTTCACCCTCGTCTGGCTGAGGCCACCCCATCTGTCCCGTCGCCTTGCTTCCCTGACCTGGCCTTTGTTGGGCATGCTCCTGGGATACCTGCCCTGGCGCCTGTTTATGGCCTTCCAAGGAATTGTCACCGGCTCCGACCATGTCCTGGGATTTTACCCCCATCAACTCTTCCAGGCCCTGCCCTCGTTTCTTTGGTCCCTGATCAATCCCACCCTCTTCGGCATCCTGTGGCCGGCCACTGTATTGGCCCTGGTCTTGTTCGGCAAAAAAGTGATCACCACCCCCAGATTATTTCTGGCCCTGTTTCTGGGTGGCAACTTTCTGGCCATATTGCTGGCTTACGCCCTCGCCCCCACCGCCCCCTTCGAATTTCACCTGTATGTCCGGGCCACCCTGGACCGCCTGCTGCTGCACCTGACCCCGGTGGCCGCTTTGGCGATGGGCGAGGGGTTGAAGGAGGTTGGGGGGAGGGCCAGGGACCTAGGGGCGGGGTAACATCGCCCCTACCAGCCCTCCTCCCTCCCTTTTAACCGGGAGAACAGGCATCTTGCCTGTTCCTGCACAGGCTGGAAGCCTGTGCTCCCGTTTTATGTAAGGGGTTAGGGGAGAGGGGGCGGGGGTCCGCGA
>JARRKO010000103.1:0-7795 GCA_037388025.1 Syntrophobacterales bacterium | reverse complement strand
GAAGGCGGGGCTTGGGGCCCCGAGTTCTCAGGCCTTTTTTCCCTCTCAAGGGATTGGGGGAGGGGGTGTGGGGGAGGGGGAAAGGGCCTGCGGTCCTTTGCCCCCTCCCCCACTTTTTCCCCCACCTCATCATCCATCTTCTCCTCCGCCAAAATGCCGTGGTCCGGAAAGGTTTGGCGGATGAGGTTGATGATGGTTTTCTGGGCGGCGAAGTCGCTTTCGGTGACCGGGTCGATGGCGCCTTTCAGGGTGATATCGTGGGGTTTTTCGTAGTTGAGTTTTAGCAAAGCCCCGGCCGCTAAAGCAGCCTGGCGGCCCACTTGCCTGACCTGATCCAGCATATCTCGGTTTCTCACTTCTTTTTTCCCTAGGTGCGTGGTTTAGCGGTGGTCTGGCGCTTTTTCGGGGCCTGGCGGGTTTTCGGGGTCGAGCGGGTTTTTGGGGTGGCTTTGGCCCTGGGTCTGGGATTAGGGCTGGCCGCGGCCTTGACGGGTTCGGGCTGGGGAGTTAGGGGCACAAACAGGGTAACCCCAAAGATGCCGATGGCGAACCCCCCCAGGTGGGCCATCCAGGCCACCGGCCCCCCTGACTTCAGCCCGTAAAACTGCAAAACCAGCCACAATCCCAGCCAGACAAACGCAGGGATATACACGATTTCCGCCCGCAAACGCCAGAAAACCAGGGTCCGGATGGGGCTCTGGGGCAGCCGCACCAGGTAGGCCCCCATGACCCCGGCGATGGCGCCGCTGGCCCCGATGAGGGGGGCGTCGATGGTGCTGCAGGCAATCACGTGAAACAGGCAGGCGAAAAAGCCGGCGAACAGGTAAAAGCCCAGGTAGCGCCAGTGTCCCAGGTCGTCCTCCAGGGCTTCGCCAAAAATCCACAAAAACCACATGTTCCCCAGAAGATGCAGCCAACCGGCGTGGAGAAACAGCGAGATAAAAACCGTGGCCATGGACCAGAAAGAGGCGAGGGAGGTGAGCAGCTTCACCCGGCTGAGATGGGCGGGCACCGCGCCCCCTTTCCAGAAAAGGGACAAAGCGGCCTCAGGGCCGATCTTCAAAGTATAAAGAAAGATCAGCACATTAACGGCGATCAGCCCCAGGGTGACCCAGGGCCGCCCGTTTTTGGCCGGTATTCCTCGGATGGGGATCATGTATCGAAGATGAACTCAAGAAAATATCCTCGGGAAACCCTCCCGGGGATGGGTGAGACGCCCTTGCATAGGCCAGGTTTGCTCTTTTCCCCCACGCCATTCTACTTCATCTGCGGGCAGGTGTCCAGGAGAAGACGGGGAGGTCCCGGTTGACAAGCAGAGGAGATTCAGATTAAATAAAACCCATGTCCAGGCCGAAGAAAAAGGTGTTCATCAAGACCTTCGGCTGCCAGATGAACGTAGCCGACTCGGAGCAAATGGCCCAGGTGCTGGCCCCGGACTATGTGGTGACCTCGCAGCCCGACGAGGCCGATCTCTTCCTGGTCAACACCTGCGCCATCCGCAAAAAGTCGGAAGAAAAAGTGCGGAGTCTTCTGGGCAGCCTTAAGGCCTTGAAACGCCGGCGCCCCGACCTTATATTAGGGGTGGGAGGTTGTGTGGCCCAGCAGGAGGGCGAGCGCCTCCTCGCGGCCATACCTCATTTGGACTTGGTCTTCGGCACGCATGGTATCTATCGCCTTCCCGAACTGGTGCGCCGGGCCTCTCAGGAACGCCAACTTGATGTGGCCTTGAGGGAAGGTTTTCCCGCCACCCCGGCTCGACGGTGGCAGCCGGGCGCCACCCAGGCCCTGGTGACCATCATGCAAGGCTGCGACAACTATTGCACCTTCTGCGTGGTGCCCTATGTCCGGGGCCGGGAGCACAGCCGTCTGCCGGGGGAGATTGTGGCCGAGGTACAGGAATTCCTGGCAGCCGGCGGCCAAGAGGTGACTTTGTTGGGCCAGAACGTCAATTCCTATGGCCGGGGACTGGCTGAACCCATCACCTTTCCCCAGCTTTTACGGAGACTGGCAGACCTGCCGGGTCTGTCCCGCCTGCGGTTTGCCACCTCCCATCCCAAGGATTTATCGGACGAACTCATTTCCCTGTTTGCCGAGCTCCAACCCCTGTGCGAGCACCTGCATTTGCCGGTGCAGTCAGGATCAGATAGAATTTTGCAGGCCATGAACCGGGCTTATTCCCGGGAACATTATTTGCAAAAAGTTGAGAAACTGGGCCGGATCGCCCCCGGGCTGAGCCTCTCCACCGATCTCATTGTGGGCTTCCCCGGGGAATCCGAGGCGGATTTTCAAGATACCCTGGATCTGGTGCGGGAGGTGGCCTTTCACCAGGCCTATTGTTTTAAATATTCCCCCCGTCCCCAGACCGGGGCGGCCTCGTTGCCCGATCAGGTCCCGGAAGAGGTCAAAGCCGACCGTTTGGCCCGGTTGCTGGAGTTACAAAACCGCCTTACCCTGGCAGCTCATCAGCGCCTGGTGGGGCACATCCGGGAAGTACTGGTGGAAGGGAAGAGCAAACGTTCCAACCAAGAGCTCTCAGGACGGCTCAGGACCAACCAAGTGGTAAATTTTTCCGGACCCCAGGAACTGGTGGGCCGATTGGTTCAAGTAGAGATAACCGAGGCCCATCCCCACTCCCTCAAAGGGCGGTGGGTGGCAGAGCCCTCAGCCCGGTAGCCGTCGGCCAGAGGCCGGGGGCACGCCAAGGAGGTTATCATGTTAAGAGAGATGGTGGTTTCGGGGTTGACTATCGATCCCTTCACCAACAGCCCCATCATGATCCTCAAAGATGTGGACTCGGACAAGGCGGTGCCCATTTGGATCGGCTTGCTGGAGGCTACGGCCATCGCCAGTGAGTTGGAAAACATCAAGTTTTCCCGTCCGATGACCCATGATCTCCTGAGGAACATTATGGAGAGTATGGAAATCAAGGTGCTGCGCGTGGAGGTCTGCGATCTGCGGGACAATACCTACTTTGCCCTGATCCATCTCCACCGGGACGGCAAGGATATCAGCATCGACGCCCGTCCCAGCGACGCCATCGCCTTGGCCTTGCGGGCCAAGTGTCCGATTTTCGTGGCTGAAGGAGTTATCAAAAAGGCACGGCGGGTGGACCTTTCCGCCCAGGAGGCCATCAAATCCGAAGACGCTAAAAAATGGACCGAAATCCTCGAAGGCCTGGACCCGGATGATTTCGGCAAATATAAGATGTAGCAGTTAGCAATCAGCAGTCAGTAGCCTTTTTAATTGAGCACTAACCTTAAAATGCTAACTGCTAATTGCTGACTGCTGATTGCTCCCTCATGATCGACCTGCACACCCACACCCTGAACTCAGACGGCGAGCTCATTCCCACGGAGCTTTGGCGCCGGGCCCAAGTGAAGGGCTACCGCTTTCTTGGCATCACCGACCACGTTGACATCTCCAACTATAAGGAAGTCTATGCCCGGGTCAAGGCCGCGGCCGACAGCCTCAATGGGGGCGCGCCTCCCTACCTCATTCCGGGCCTGGAGTTCACCCACCTGCCGCCGGAGATGATCGGCCCCCTGGCGGCCCAAGCCCGGGCCCTGGGAGTGCCGTTAATCGTCGTCCATGGGGAAACTCTGGCGGAGCCTGTGGCCCCCGGCACCAACCGGGCAGCCCTGGAAGCCGACATCGACATCCTGTCCCACCCCGGCCTCATCACCCGGGAAGACGCGGCCCTGGCCCAAGAGCGGGGCATTTTCCTGGAACTCTCGGCCCGCAAAGGACATTCTTTAGCCAACGGCCATGTGGCCCAAGTGGCCCGAGAGGTGGGTGCCCCCCTCATCGTCAATACCGACTCCCACGCCCCCGGCGACCTCATCACCCGGGAGCAGGCCGAACGCGTCGCCCGAGGCGCCGGCCTGTCCGACGCCGAAGTCACCGCCCTGTTCGCCAACGTCGAAACCCTGGCCCGCCGACTAGCTAACCTTTGATGAGTTCCACTGCGCCGGACGAGACTTCCTCACGTCCCACCACCTTCAACCTGAAAATCCTGCTCATCCTGTCTTTCGGGCATGTGGTCACTGATATCTATCAGGGGGCCCTCCCGGCGATTCTCCCCTTTTTAAAGACCAAGCTCTCCCTGTCCTACACCATGGCCGGCGTGGTCTTGATGGCCGCCAATCTTACGTCCTCCATCGTGCAACCCTTGTTTGGCCATTTTTCCGACAAAAAGGAGATAGCCCTGCTGCTCCCCCTGGGCTGTCTGTTTGCCGGCTTGGGCTTATCCCTGGTTTCCCTGCCCAACTCTTTCGGCTTGCTCCTCCTGCTGGTGGTGGTGAGCGGACTGGGAGTGGCAGCCTACCGCTTTGCCGGCCTGCCCCTCATGCTGGTCTTTGTTCTTTTGTTTCTGGTTTTGGTGTCATTTAATTGGGGATATCTGCGGAGTGTCAAACCTCTGCCCAGCGAAGCCAATGCCCGGGTGGGCTCCAGTCCCCCCGGGGCTTATTTTGCTCTCTTTTTGATTATTGCCACCGTGGTGATGAGATCCTGGACGCGCTTGGGTATCATGACCTACATTCCCTTTTACTTCATTGAGCATCTCCAGGGGGATCCCCTTTATGCCGGAAAACTGGTAACCGCTTTCCTCCTGGGGGGCGTGGCGGGGACCATATTCGGGTCCATGTTGGCCGACCGCCTGGGACATAAAAAATACCTGGTTTATTCCCTGCTGGTGACCAGCCTGTTGTTACCTCTTATGCTGGTGACTACCGGGCCCCTGTTGCTGGTGGTCCTTATCCTGGTGGGCATGTCCCTGATTTCCACCTTCACTGTCACCATTGTCATGGCCCAACGCCTCCTGCCTCAAAACCTGGGAGTGGCCTCGGGGCTCATGGTGGGCTTTGCCATCGGCGCCGGCGGCTTCGGAGTGACTCTCCTGGGGGTAGTCGCCGATCATTTCGGAGTAATGGCCGCCTTAAAGTCAATCCTGTTTCTTCCGCCGGTGGGTTTGGGGCTGGCCTTTCTGATCCGCTATCCCTTTGCCGGTCCGGTAAAGAGGCCACCCGCCGACCTGTCCGGCTCCGGCTAATTGTCGGGTAGTATAAGAACTTTTTGGGGGAACCCTGCTTTTTTGGAAAAAGCAGGGTTCCCCCAAACCCCCTCCTGGAAAAATACATGAGTCGTCAGGTAGGGTGGGAACTACCCACCATGAGTCTCAGAACAGAAAACTCTTTTCATAAACTATTTGACTCTTATTAAAGGTAAAGCTTTGGTGGCACAGGTTTTCAACCTGTGCTGGCTTAAAGCTTGCGGCTACCTCAGGTGTTTTGCCATAGCTTGTAGTATTAAACAAAACGCAGCCAATCCCTCTTGATACCAGATAAGATTGCCGTAAAAGCATTTGAGGGGAGGGCCGGGAGACCGCCGGTCCCCTACCCTCCCCTCAAAATCCCCTCCCCACCCCCCTTAACTACGGGGTATTTTCCTGGAGCCCTCAACTCGCCAAGAGAACTCTGCGGCCAAAGGCCATGGGGTCCAAGCAGACTAAATCTCCGGAGTGGGGACACCCTTCCAAGCGGTGCTGGGCCCCACCTTTTTCATATCGACAATCTTTCCGGTCTGGGCGTTAATATCCAGATAGCCCACCGGCGTTCTCACCGCGTCTAAAGAAAAGACGCCAACCCCGTGGTGGAAGTCTTTCGCCTTTCTGTCAATTTCCACCAAAATGACCCTCCGAAAGGAGCAGTTGTCGCATTCCATGTCATCCTGCTGGATATTCAAGGGGCAATGATGCCTTCTGGCCACTTGCGGGTCTATTCCATGCTCAGCCGCCATAAGAGCCGCGGGGGGTCGCCGTAGATGCTCGAAGGGATGCAAGACCCAGTCCGTAATTAAGGCCAGGGTGTGATGTTCCTTGAAAAGATGGAAGTGGCTACCGGTGTCGGCAATCATCCCCTGCATAATGTAATCCACCGGCATGACGTACCCCAGGTAAGCCTTACCATTCTTAAGAAAAGGAATATGCGCCGTCTCAGAATTATCGGCGATTGCCTTGACGATTTCGCTATCGAAGCGGCTGTCTTCAGGCAGGATGGGCACTGCCGTTATATTGTCCTTTGTAGCCAAGGGTAAAGAATACAGCGTAATCCCCCGTAGCAAAAAACCCGTCCCGATGACGAAGACGAAGATTATTGTGGCTATGGACAGAGATTTTATGAAAGGATTTGGAACCAGCCGATTAAAAAGACTGGAGATGGGCTTCTCAATAGTTGCAGGGAAAAACATCCCGGTGGTGGCCAAATATTTCTCATAAGAGGCGCCATATAAAGCCACCATCCTTCTTTCTTCATCCTTGGCCAGGAAATAATACAGCACAAACATAAGGGCTAGAGTGACAAGCACGAAAAACCGCGGCCACAAAATGGCCATGCCGATGCCACAAATTCCCAAACCCAGATATTGCGGATGGCGGATGTAGCGATATAAGCCCCGGGAGGCAATGCCCCATTTAAATATTTTTCCCAGATAAACCTGCAGCGCGCAGATGATGAAGGTCGCCAACCCCGCGACCAAGAGAATCGAGCCCAGCACCCGCAAGGTCTGCAGAAAAAGGGTCGGCGGCAGGATCATGTGGGGCAAAAAGAACATGGTGGTCCATCTGGTGTAAGGGGATTGGGCCAGGAAGTGAAAAATCGGATTAAAGACGGAATAGAAAAAGAAGGCAAAAGGGCTGATCATAATGTTTTTTTCCAGAAATCTTCATAATTGTCCTTACTCCTCAAGAGAAATACCGTGATCTTAACCGGAAATCCCGCGTCTCTAGAATCGGTATGCTTGGAGCCCTTGCTTCCCGGTTTGGATCTATTATATAAAACACTCCTGACTCTGATATTCGTCGTTTTAAGATTAAAGGACTTGTAAAATAATATTAATACCTTTCCACCGAGTATCAAAGGCACCCATGCTCTAAGCTATCTAACCTGTTGACTTTTCCAAATATTTGCTCTAATTTTTTGTCTAATTTATCAAAATCTTTTACCCAAGAATCTTCAAGTTGAGGCCACCAATTTGCTGAAACACCTCGGGCTGCAAGTCCTGGATTTCTTCCTGCCCCGCTTGTGTGTTTTTTGCGGGGAGGTGGTGGGGGAACAGGCGCCGGCGGCGGTCTGCCCGGCCTGTGACGAAGCCATTCCCTGGGTGAGGAGCCCCCTGTGTCCGGTCTGCGGCCGGGTGTTTCCCGTGCTGGAGCGGGATGACCACCTGTGCGGCCCCTGCCGGACGGCCCCGCCCCCCTTCGCCCGGGCCCGGGCCGCCGTCTTATACGAGGAAGAAGGCCCTGCCGGCCAGGCCATCAAGCGCTTCAAATACAACCGCCGCCTGGATATGCTGCCGGTGATGCAGCACTGGCTGCGGCAGCCCCTGTGCCAGGAGCTGGTGGGAGCCGCGGACCTGGTGGCGCCTGTGCCCCTGCATCCCCAGCGCCTCAAACAGCGGGGTTTCAACCAGGCCCTGCTCCTGGCCCAGGCCTTCCCTGAGGTTCACCTCGAGCGTGAGCTCATCACCCGGGTGCGGCACACACCGCCTCAAACCGGCCTCAATCCCAAGGAACGACGAGACAACGTCAAGGGGGCCTTCAGCCTGACCCGACCCCACCTGGCCCAAGGCAAGAAAGTCCTGCTCATCGATGATGTCTTCACCACCGGGGCCACGGTCAGGGAATGCACCCGGGTTTTACGTAAGGCCGGCGCCCACCAGGTGGACGTCCTCACCGTAGCCCGGGTGCGGTATGAGTGAGCAGGTATTATGAATGGTGTGGGGGAGGGGGCTAAGGGGC
>JARRKO010000102.1:0-4922 GCA_037388025.1 Syntrophobacterales bacterium | reverse complement strand
AAAAACTGACCGGGCCTTACTTATGGAGACCCAGGCGCTTGACATCAGCATGCCACTTCCAGAGGAGGTAAATGGCCGGATAGATGAGGAGCTGCAGTAAAAACGAGGTGATCACGCCGCCGACCATGGGGGCGGCGACCCGTTTGGCGACTTCCGCACCGGTGCCGGTGGCCCACATGACGGGGAACAGGCCGAAAAGGGTGGACATAATGGTCATCAGCTTGGGCCGCAGCCGCATGACCGCGCCGTATTCCACTGCATCCTTGAGCTCTTGCTTGCTTTTGAGTAACCCCTGGTCCCGCCTCTCGTCATGGGCCAGATCCAGGAAAAGCAGCATGACCGCACCGGACTCCGCGTCCAGCCCCGCCAAGGCGATAATACCCACCAGCACCCCCACACTGAGATTATATCCCAGGAGATAGAGGAGCCAGACGGCCCCCACCAGTGAAAAAGGCACCGCCAGGAAAATAATGGAAACCTTGATCAGGGAGCCGGTGCTCAAATACATGAGGATTAAAACCAGAACCAAGGCCACAGGGATAATGACCTGGAGCCTCTCCCGGGCTTGCTCCATGAATTCAAACTGGCCGCTCCAAATCAAGGAGTAACCCGTTGGCATCTTCAAATTGGCGGCAATGGCCTTCTGGGCCTTCTTGATGTAAGTACCCACATCAACACCGGCGATGTCCACAAAGACCCAGGCAGTGGGTCGCGCTCCCTCGCTCTTGATCATGGGGGGGCCCTGGTGAATTTTGATGGTGGCCACCTGGTCCATGGGGATCTGCGCCCCTGAAGGTGTGGGGATAAGGATGCGCTTCAGAGCCGACACATTTTGTCGATAATCCTGAAAATAGCGTAGGTTGACCGGATAACGAGCCAGTCCTTCCACGGTTTCCGTGACTTTCATGCCCCCCAGGGCGCTGGCGATAACATCCTGGATATCTCCCACGGTGAGACCGTAGCGGGCTGCTTCCTTACGATTGATGTCGAAATCCAGATAATAGCCGCCGGTGACCCGCTCGGCAAAAACGCTGGCCGTGCCCGGCACCTCCTTCAGGATGGCCTCGGCCCTGGTCGCCAGACTGTTCAACTCCTTGAGGTCAGGCCCCAGGAATTTTAACCCCACCGGGGTTCTGATGCCGGTGGAGAGCATGTCGATCCTGATCTTGATGGGAAAACCCCAGGAGTTGGACAACCCAGGAAATTTGACCGCCTGGTCCATCTCCCGGATGAGGCGCTGGGTGTCATAACCCGGTCGCCACTGGTTCCGGGGCTTGAGCTTGATGGTGGTTTCGATCATGCTCAGAGGAGCGGGGTCGGTGGCGGTCTCGGCCCGCCCCACCTTGCCGAACACATATTCAACTTCCGGAAAAGTTTTGATGATACGGTCCGTCTGTTGCAGGATCTCCTTGGCCTTGGTGATGGAGAGGCCCGGCATGGTGGTGGGCATGTAGAGCAGGTCCCCTTCATCCAGATCGGGCATAAATTCGGAACCCAGTCTGGTGTAAGGGTAGATGGTAATGGCCATGAGAATCAGCGCCAGGATAATGGCGGTTTTGGGGAACCGCAGCACCAAACGCAAAGCCGGGCGATAAATGGCCATGGTGCCCCGAGAGATGGGATTCCGGGACTCCGGGAGGATTTTCCCCCTGATAAAATAAATCATCAGGATGGGAATCAGGGTGACGGCCAGGATGGAAGCCCCGCCCATGGCAAAGGTTTTAGTATAGGCCAGAGGGTGGAAGAGCCGGCCACTTTGCCCGGTGAGGCCAAAGATAGGCAGAAAAGAGACAGTAATCACCAGCAGGGCGAAAAACAGAGAAGGCCCCACCTCTTTGGCCGCGTTGACGATGATGCTTTCTCGGGGGGCGTTCGGTGGGGCGTGCTCCAGGTGTTTATGGGCATCTTCCACCATGACCACCGAGGCGTCCACCATGGCCCCGATGGCAATGGCAATACCCGCCAGACTCAGGATATTGGCGTTAATATGAAATTGATATTGCAGAATGAAGGAGACCAGGACCCCCAAAGGCAGGCTGATAATGGCCACAAAAGCGCTGCGGAAGTGCAGCAGAAAGATAATACAAATGAAGGCCACAATCAGAATTTCTTCGAAGATGGCTCTTTTCAGGGTGTCGATGGCCCGTTGTATGAGGCTGGATCGGTCGTAAGCCGTGACGATGCGGACCCCGGGCGGCAGTCCGCCTTCGAGTTCTTTTAATTTCTTTTTGACCCCATCAATGACGGCCAGGGCATTTGCGCCGAAGCGCATGACCACGATGCCGCCCACCACCTCGCCCTCGCCGTTACCCTCTGCCAGGCCCCGTCTGATGTCCGGCCCCAGGCGCACCAGGGCCACGTCCTTGACCAGGATGGGGGTTCCCTTGCCATCAGTGCCCACCACGATGTTTTCCACATCCGCGATGTTTTTGATGTATCCCAGGCCCCGGACCATATATTCGGTCTCCGCCTGTTCGATGACCCGGCCCCCGGTGTCTATGTTGGAATTCCGGATGGCATTCTTCACTTTGGACAGCGGGATGCCATACGCCGCCAGGGTGTTTGGGTCCACCACTACCTGGTACTGCTTGACAAAGCCTCCCACGGAGGCCACTTCCGCCACCCCGGGAACGGTTTGGAGCTGATAGCGCAGGTACCAATCCTGGATGCTGCGCAACTGGGCCAGGTCATACTTGCCCGTGGGGTCTTCCAGGACATATTCGAAGACCCAGCCCACCCCGGTGGCGTCCGGACCCAAGGCCGGGCTCACCGAAGGCGGCAGTTTCCCCCGGATAAAATTAAGGTATTCCAATACCCGGGAGCGGGCCCAGTAGATGTCGGTGCCGTCCTTAAAAATGATGTACACCAGGGACAGGCCGAACATGGAATAACCCCGCACCGTGGTGGCGCCGGGCACCGAGAGCATGGCGGTGGTTAACGGATAGGTCACCTGATCTTCCACCACCTGGGGGGCCTGGCCGGGATAGTCGGTGGCGATGATCACCTGGACATCGGAAAGGTCGGGGATGGCGTCCACCGGCAGCTTATACATCGCGTAGATGCCCCAGGCGGTGACCAGGATCCAGAGGGCCACCACTAGGACGCGATTGCGCACGCAAGCTTCGATGAGTCGGGCGATCATGGCAGATATTTGGCTGAGGGAGGGCTAAGACTCCCGGCTTGGTTCTTTTAAAAAATTATTCCTAGTGAATGGTGGACAGAGAAAATATGGTTAGGAGAGCGGGCGGCCATCCCCCGGTCCTCCCCTCAAGTCCTTAACCTAAACCTCCCGGAACTCTTCATCAGTGATGATGTCCCGGCGGGTGGGCCGGAGCGGGAGCCGCCTCTTTTTTGCCTGCCTGGCCTTCATCTCCTTTGAGCATCTGGGCGACGGCCTCCCGGAAGCGGGACTCGGAGTCGAGCAGGAACTGGGCCGAGGTCACCACTTTCTCGCCCCCCTTAAGCCCCGAGAGCACCTGCACCAGGCCGTCATCCCCCCGCTTCCCCACCTTGATCTGCCGGGGTTCAAAGCGTCCCTGCCCCAAGGCTAGAAAGACGTGTTGCTTCTCCCCAGTGTCCATTACCGCCTCCGAGGGGATGACCACGGTGGGTTTCTTCATGGATGAGATGATCTCCACCTGGGCATACATGTCGGGCTTGAGTTTGAGATCCGGGTTGGGAAAGGCCAAGCGAACCTTGGCGGTGCGGGTGGCTTCCATCAAGTAAGGATAAATGTACTGCACCCGGCCGTGATAGGTTTTCCCCGGCAGATAGGTCAAGGTCATGGTGGCGTGCTGGCCCACCTTGACCCAGGGCAGCTCGTATTCATAAATTTCGGCCTCCACCCAGACAGTGGAAAGGTCCGCCACTTCCAGCAGGGGCATGCCCGCCTGCACCATCTGGCCTTCCATCACCATGCGCTTGATGACGATGCCGTTGACCGGGGAAACCAGGGTCAGGTTCTTTTTCACTTCCCCGGTGCGCGTAAGCGCCGCGATTTGGGCCTCCGGAATGTCCCAGTACTTCAACCGTTGGCGGGCCGCGGCCAACAGCCGCCGGGAGCCCTTTTGGAATTCGGGAATGCCGCTTTTCTCCATGGTTTGGAGATTTTTCAGGGCCAGGAGATACTCCTCCTGGGTGGTGACCAACTCCGGGCTGTAGAGGCTGAGGAGGTTCTGACCCCGGCGGATGGGGTCGCCGGTGGCTTTGACATAGAGGCGTTCCACCCAGCCGGGCAGCTTGGTGGTCACCGCGGTCAGCAGGCGCTCGTCATAGGTGACCTGGCCCACGGCCCGGATGGTCCGGGAGATCTCCTTGACCTTTGCGGTGGCGGTGCGCACCCCCATGGACTGAATGATCTGGGGATCCACCGCGATGGTGCCTTTCTGGGCGACGCCGGGCTCGTCGGCATAGACCGGTACCAGGTCCATGCCGCAGGGGGCCTTGCCGGGCTTGTCCCGCACGTAACCCGGGTCCATGGGAGAGACCCAGTACTTGATTCTGCGCGTTTTCTTGGCCGCGGGCTTGGCCTCGGGCGCGGCTGCCGGTTGGCCCAGCTCCCCGTAAATGGGCACCAACTCCTGCCCTTTAGGGTCTTTCCCCGGCTTGTCCTTCACATAGGTGGGGTCGGTGGGGGACATCCAATACTTGACGACGCGGCCGCTGACCTTAGCGCCGGGCTTGATGGGGTAGACCGGCAACAGTTCCTTGCCCTGCTCATCCTTTCCCGGGCTGAACCGGATGTAACTTGAGTTAGAAGGGGAGACATAGCACAGGGGTTTGCGCTCCGCTGGAGGGGCTGGCGCCGCCGCGTGATGCATCACCCGATAGCCGGCCAGGTATAAACCCGCCAGAGCAAGCAGACAAAGGACTATCCCGAGGGACAGTCCCCACCACAGGGCACGATGAGAACCGGATCTCAT
>JARRKO010000101.1:0-4982 GCA_037388025.1 Syntrophobacterales bacterium | reverse complement strand
TGTTGGACAATGGAACGTCGATGGCAAAACGGTCCATGTGACTGAAGACACCAAGATCGAGGAGAAACACGGGAAACTGGCTGTCGGCGCTTATGTAGAAGTTGAAGGGGTAACCTTCGAGGGAAAATTTATCGCCTCTGAAATAGAGACCAAAAAGAAGAAGTGATCTAAACCAAAGGGGAATTTGTATCGCTAGATTTTGGGGGATGGCCCCAGACGCCTTTCCCCCAAAATCTTTCTAATTTTACATTGTTGAAGCCAACTCCCACTGTAAGTCCCTGAAACCGCTCTGCCTTAGATTTCTGGGGGTAATGTAGTACGGCCTGATTATTAAGGATTGAAAATTTTAACGATCAGTAAACTAAGAAATAGAGCAGGGAGATAGCAATTAACTGCTCTGCTTAGAAACTTATCAAGTCGCTGAAAATTTTACATATCTAGACCATATCAACTCTTTTTAGAATCAAAAAGTTTGGGCTACCCTTGACATCAAGGCGTTCGGCCTAAACATAAAGATAACTGGTTTCAGACCATAAAAATAAACCCTCCTTCGCCCCTGGAAAATTCTGGGGGCTTTTTTTGTTCCTGACTTGACCGCCCGTTTCGATATGCAGATCATCTCCGCAATTTTTAAAGGCGAGGTGATAACTTAGGGATTTGGCGCGATATATCGCATTGACCTAAATATTATTCCCCCGGATTACTTTTTTGCGGTCCCACCTGAGAGGGGAACCACGAATAGGAGACTGGCCTGGATTCTCAAAAATACCGGGGCACTTTACTAACTTGACTTTGCACATAGGAGATAGTCGACATCGGCTAATAAAAAGCAGAGTCGCCAAGCCTGGAGCTTCTGGCGCTCCGGATTATTGAACCAGGCCTGCCAGTCCTTCAAAGATTACCAGGTGCTGATCACCAGATAATAATTGGGATTCCACGTCATGAAGAGTCTCGCCGCCGATATATCCTAGCTGCTGCATGGCCAAAACCCTCAATTGTCGTAAAAGCTGGACGATTTCAGCCACATGCCGCCCTTTGATCCTTCTTTCCAGCAAGATTTTAATCATTAATTGCTCCCATTTTTCCTGAGGTCTCTTGCCCCCTTCTCTGAGACAATCCAGGATGGGGGCAAGAGCCGGCGACCTTCAGCTACTGAGATCCTCCCAAAAGAGACAACACTGCTAACGAGAAGGTTGGTTTTTCACCAACAAGGGCATAAGCCAAATAAGGTAGCATGCCTTGAGGCCCTGGTTTCCCCTCGGTTCCATGTTGCTTACGCTTCCGCCAACCACTCCTTCCATAAGGTGTGTTCCCCATCCACCTCCAGGAGGTACTCGTTAGGTTTATCAGTGTTCTTCACTGTAAACGTGCCCTGACCTCTAATGGCAGCGAATCTGCCCGTTCCTTCATAGTACTCTCAGGTGCCTTTGGTGGTCTTGCTGGCCGCATCTCTGGAGCCTTCGTATCGGCTAAAAATGGTGCCTTCTCGAAAGGTTTCGACAACATAGCCCTCGAGGCGGCCGGAACCTTGGAGGCTGTCCTGGTAGCCGACGGCGCGCCGGGAGACAAATTCCCCAGCCACTCCCACCTTTTCACCAAGAGGTTTCCCCTCCATCTCGGTGAGCATCAAGTAATGGTCAGGCCTGTCGCCCACAGACAACATTTGTCGCCTGGTCATAGCTATCTTGTAAGTGTCCTTGCGAATCATAGTGCTTGCCTCCCTATAACTTTTCTTAAATTTAACCATTAGGAATCAGGATTCAAACTTCCTCCATTCTCAAAATAAGAGAGCTCTTTTTTAGGGAAGCATCTCGCCCTCCTGACCATTTGAACTTCTATTTGGCAATCACCATGATTTATGCGTCTTTGGCCACCGAGGCGCCGAGTTCGAAAAAGATGGCCTTGACGCTGCTAGAGGCCGGGGACGGCAGGGTGTTCTACATCTTCATGGCTTCCAGAATGCAGACCGGATCGCCGGTGTTGAATTTGTCGCCCACGTTCACGCTAAAACTGATAATCATGCCCGGCATAGGAGCTCGGAGGGGCACTTCCCCCGGTGCCAGTTCTGGCACTGCTGCCACGACCTCTCTGGGCGCATGCGCGGCCGCTGGGGCGGGAGTTGGTGCAACAGCCGGCTGTGGCGCAGCAGCTGGAGCAGCCGCCATGGGGCCGGGCATTATGCCGGTGATAACCGGCCCGCCTCTGATTAGAAACTCATCGACCTCCCCCCAAACTTTCCATATTCAAACCATATCTACACTTTCTGCCAGCCCGGTGATAACTGCAGAGGTTGGCAAGATATTCGCTAACCATGGAAGGGGGTGGTATGGCAAGCTTTAAAAAGAAACCTTCCCCCTCGAAACTTGTGCTATTATGCCTCCCACAAGACAACTTGGCTACAAAATGGGAAACTTTCCGGGTTTAAACTCGGGAAGAGAAGTCCACTAAACCATTTCTTGACTGCGGTGGCCAAGGCAGGCGTATAACTTCAATGTGAGAGAATATATGAAGGTCCTATTTATCTACCCCGAGTTCCCAGAAACTTTCTGGAGTCTCCGGCATGCCATCAAGTTCCTCGGGGTCAAGGCTCTTGGTCCGCCCTTGGCTCTTCTAACCGTGGCCGCAATGCTGCCCCTGGATTGGGAAAAACAACTGGTGGACCTGAATGTGGAGCCGCTGACGGAGGAGCACCTGGCCTGGGCTGACCTGGCTTTTGTAAGCGCCATGACCGTCCAGTTTCCCTCGGCGGACGGCGTCATCCGGCGCTGCCGGACTGCGGGAGTCAAAGTCTGCGCCGGTGGAGTCCATTTCAGCACCCCGGGCGCGCCGTTCGAGCCAGTCGATCACCTCTTCATCGGGGAAGCGGAAGAGCTCCTGCCAATCTTCCTGGCGGACCTGGCCCAGGGCAAGGCGTTGCCGGAATACCGGGCTTCGCGCTTTCCAAGTCTTACCTGCTCGCCGGTGCCGGCCTGGGAGCTTCTCAACCATTCTCACTACTTGAACATGATGGTCCAGGTGTGCCGGGGTTGTCCTCACGACTGTGACTTTTGCCATGTCATCGTGCAATACGGCCGTCACCCCCGCTACAAAGAACCGGACCAGATCGTGGCCGAGCTTCAAGGCCTCTATGATTCAGGGTGGCGGAGGGACATTACCTTTGCCGACGACAATTTTATCTGTCATCATGGCAAGGCCAAGGCCATCCTACGAGCCGTGAGTCGCTGGCAATCCGAACATAGCTATCCCTTTCACTTCTTTGCCCAAGCCAGCCTCGAAGTGGTGGACGATCCAGAGTTACTGCCCCTCATGGCTCAGGCGGGTTTTACGGGGCTGTTCCTGGGGATCGAAACCCCAGACCCTGCTGCCCTAGAGGAATGTAATAAGCGCCAAAACCTTAATCGGAACCTGGTGGGCGCAGTGCGGACCATCCAGGCCCACGGCATTGAAGTCATAGGCGGTTTTATCGTGGGCTTTGACTCGGACTCCCCCAACGTCTTCGACCATCAGGCGGATTTTATCGAAGAAGCCGCCATTCCCACGGCCATGATCAACCTGCTGACTGCTCCCCCCGGCACCCGCTTGTATTGGCGCCTGGAGTCAGAAGGACGCCTTCTTGGAGACAGTGATGGGGACACCGCCATGAATGCTGGCTGCCTTAACTTCATACCCAAGATGGGTAGGCAGCGCTTGCTGGATGGTTACAAGAACCTCCTGGACCGGCTTTTTTCGCCCGGGCCCTTCTATCAGCGAGTCCTCGCCTTCCTGGGGCATTACCACCCCAACTCCCTCCTGCCGGCCCGCTTCCCCACCCACCGGGAAAGGCTGGCGTTTCTAAAAATCCTCTTTAAATTGGGCTTCAAAGAACCGGGCCGACGGGCCTTCTGGTCTTTCCTGGGACGTCTCCTCTGGCGTTATCCTAAAAGTTTCCCTCTCGGGATAACCATCGCAACACAGGGGTTCCATTACCGCATTATAACGCACCGGTTCTGCGCAGCGCCTTATGAACCGGCTCCCGGGATGATCCCCGTAGCTAATCTCCAGAAAGAACCCTTTATCCTACCCAGACCAGCAACTAACAGAGGTCAAAGCGTGAGAGTCGGAAGGTGATCTAGTACCGGGATGAGAGAACATCATTTAGGATTTTCCCCGGGGACTCGGTACCTTCATACGGGCTACCGAAGTGGAGAAATGTCCCATAAGGCAGACATGCGTATACCTGCTCTCTATCTTGCACTTGGAGGTTGCATGGATAGGTTCTGATATTTGGCCAATATCGAGACAGAGTCACTGAATCCATCGCCAAAAGCCCTTCCCCTCCCATAGCCTATCCTGTATGTCTCAGAGGACTAGGTTTGACCTTTATCTGGCCTTTCCCACTAAATTACCAGTCTTGGGGTCAAACCAGAAACTATCCTGCACCAAATAGGCCGGATAGGGATACCTGTCCTCGATGGTATATGGCCGATCCCGGTCAATAAACCGTATTGCCCCTGCCTGCTCCTGGTTGGGTCTAACAGGCTCCGTCTTCTGGTTGGCAGAGGGTCTAACGCCGGCCCTCCTCTGCCTCATGTATTCCCTCTGATAAGCTCGTTTTTTCTCAGGGTCTTTGTACGGCAAAATCACTCCAAAGCTGCCCTAAAAAGCACTTTTTTAAGATTGACCGAATATGCCTTAACCATAAAGGTTTCAGGCTGTTTATAGCCATCTGGAGGACCTTGCAGGCTATTTACGCCCCATACCCCGCAAACCCTTATTCTGTCTATGTCTCCCGGCTTATGTGGAGGGAGTCTTTAATTCTTATACCCCCTATACCCCAAAATCAAAATTTGCGAGTGAAGATGCTCGCCGGAAGTTAATGGCCACCCGGGGATCGGACCCCTCGGGGTACCCCTGCCTTGCCCATGAAATATTTTTAATCAAGCCATGACTCCACAGGCACGCCGGTATCACCGAAGCCGGGGCCGTGGTTATCAAAGAACCAC
>JARRKO010000100.1:0-7065 GCA_037388025.1 Syntrophobacterales bacterium | reverse complement strand
ATACCGGTCTCCCCCGAGTGGAAGAATCACTCTTTCAGCTCAAAAAGGATGTGGTCCAAGCCCTGGATGACGATTTGAACATCTCCCGGGCCTTGTCGGCGCTCTTTAGCCTGGTGGGGGAACTGAATGTTGATTTAGACCGGGGGAACCTGTCCCAGAAGGGAGCCCATGCTGTTCTGACCCGCCTGGCCGAAATTGACGAAATTCTGGGGGTGATGAATCCCCCCGAGGCCGGCCGGGATGCCCACATTGAGACTCGCCTGGCGGAACGGGAAGCGGCGCGTCAACGGCGGGATTGGGATACTGCGGATCGCATCCGGGCCGAACTGGAGGAGGCGGGCATCGAGGTCATCGATACTCCGGCCGGCCCCCGCTGGCACCGGCGGTGAGCGGGAACAGGTCCGGCCCGACAACCTGCAATACCTCTGAGGTGAGAATCATGAGAAAGTTACTTTTCTGCCTGACGGTCTTCTTGGTCCTAAGTCTCAGTTTATCAAGCTTTGGAGCCTCCCAGGATAATTATTTGCCCTTAACAGAAGGCATGACCTGGAAATTTCAGCACACCTTTCTTGACTTTAAAACCCAAAAACAGGTGGCAGCAGCCAAATCCATCAAGGAAAATTTGGCCCCGGTGGCACTGCAGGGAGTCAAAGTGGTTCCTCAGGTTTTTTCTTTTTATCAACCCGCCGACCAATTAAAACAAAAGGCAAAATCATTCATTGTGGAGGATGCCAGCGGCTTTCAGGTGGTGGCCCGACAATCGTTAAATGAATCGAAGCCTACATTTATTCCGGAAAAATTCTATATTTTAAAATTTCCCTTAACCAAGGGGGCTTCCTGGATACAAACCGCCGGAGGGTTGACCATCAAGAACACCGTGGAGAGCCGCGACGAGACCGTGCAGGTGCCGGCGGGGACCTTCAAGCATTGTCTGCTGGTGAAAAAATTATATTTCCATAAGAAGAATCCGGAACACGCCGTCCAGGAAGGCTTGTTTTGGTTTGCCCCGGATGTCGGCAATGTAAAAGTGATCATAAAAAATACCCCGGAAAATAAAGAAATTATTCAAGAGCTTGTTTCTTTTAAAAAATAATTGATCGGGAGGAAGGGCTTCCAGCCTGTGCCGGAACAGGATGGATGCCTGTTCTCCCGGTCCAAGATTGAGTAGGGGAGTTTGAGGAAAGAGGGGGGTCTGTGATACCCGGCTTCCCTTCAAATTAACTTGTCTGGGAAGGAAAAGTGGCTCATGCGTGACAAGCCCTGGGGCGGGCGTTTCGAAGGGGTGACGGAGAAAGCGGTGGAGGAGTTTTCCAGCTCCCTCCATTTCGACCGGCGGCTTTACCGCCATGACATCCGGGGTTCCATGGCCCACGCCCGCATGCTGGCCAAACAGGGCATCCTCAGCGTGGATGAAGCGGAGGCCATCATCCAGGGTCTGGCTGAGATCCAGCAAGAGATCGAAGCTGGGGAATTCCCCTTCGACCCAGCTTTGGAAGACATCCACATGGCCATCGAGGCCCGACTTACCGCCAAAATCGGTGAGACGGGGCGCAAACTCCATACCGCTAGGAGCAGAAACGACCAGGTGGCCCTGGACGTGCGCCTGTATCTGTCCGAAGAGGTGGAAGCCCTGCTCGAGGCCCTCACCGAACTCCGCCGGGCAGGGGCTCATCTGGCCCGACGTTATATCGGCGTAATTCTTCCGGGCTATACCCACCTGCAGCGGGCTCAGCCCGTGCTTTTCGCCCACCACCTCTTGGCTTATGACGACATGTGGCGCCGGGACCAGATGCGCCTGGCGGAATCCCTGGCCCGGATTCGGGTCTCGCCATTGGGCGCCGCGGCCTTGGCCGGCACCACCTTTCCCATCGACCCGGCATTCAGCGCCGGCCAATTGGGATTCCCCGAGGTTTTCCGGAACAGCCTGGATGCAGTGAGCGACCGAGATTTTATCCTGGAATTTCTGGCCCACGCGGCCATCATTATGGTGCACCTCAGCCGCCTCTCGGAGGAAATCATTATCTGGGCCAGCGCTGAGTTCGGCTTTATAGCCCTGCCCGACTCTTATGATGTGGCGGAGCTCATCCGGGGGAAGTCCGGCCGGGTGGCGGGGCATCTGATGAGTCTGCTGATGACCGTCAAAGGCCTGCCCCTGGCCTACAACCGGGACCTCCAAGAGGACAAGGAGCCCTTATTCGACTCCCTGGACACGGTCAAGGCCTCGGTCAGCCTCATGGCAGGAATGCTGGGCTCCCTGACTCTCCGGGAAGACCGCATAGCCCAGGCCCTACGGGGGGGTTTCCTGTCGGCCACGGATTTGGCTGATTACCTGGTGCAGCAAGGGCTCCCCTTTCGCACGGCCCATGAACAGGTGGGCCGGCTGGTGCGTTACGCCGAATTCCAGGGCAAGGAACTTTGGGAGCTCTCCCTGGAAGAAATCCAACGCTTTGCCTCCCAAGCCGGTCCGGAGGTCTTTGAGTGGCTGGCCATTGAAAACGTCGTGGCCCGGAGAGCCTCTTCCGGGGGCACCGCGCCGCAACGGGTGGAGGAAGCCCTGGCCCTGGTGGAGCAGGAACTAGGGCTGATTTGATGGGAAAACCAGGGTCGTCGGGCCGAAAAAGAAATTATCGGAGAAAATTTGATTTGGGAGAGGGGAGGGCGGGGGCCGCGGTCACCCGGCCCTCCCTTCCAGTGATAAATCCTTACGGGATGCTTCAAGGCGTTGAAATTGTTGCCCTCTGAACCATGCAGACGGAACCTGAATGTCAGGCGGTTTTTCGGCCTGCTCCTGGTTTTCCTGGCCCTTGACCTTTTTGGGGGGTGCGGCAAAAAAGAATGGCCCATATCCCCGGACCTGGTGCTGCCGGGGCCGGTGAAAGACTTCCGCCTCTCCCAGGAGGGCGAGAGTCTGGTGTTGCGCTGGAGTTTCCCCACGCTGAATCAGTTGGGACAGCCTCTCACCCAACTGGAGGGTTTTCGCCTTTACCGTTGCGATGTTCCCGGGACCGCGGCTGCCCCCGGCTGCGCCCCTGAATTTTTTCTTTTAGCGGATATTGACCTGGCCTATCCCAAAGTCGGTCAGGTGCAGGGGGAGGAGGCGGCCTACCGGGATAGCAACCTGGCGCCGGGGAAATGCTACAGCTACCGGGTGGCGGCCTACGGCCCTGGAGGAGAACTGGGCGCCTGGTCGCGGGTGCTGAGCCATGCCTGGGGTATCCTGCCCCGGGCCCCCGGCGCCCCCACCGCTAAGGCCGGCGACCGGGAAGTGCAGCTTTCCTGGCCTGAGGTGAGCACGCTGCGGGATGGCAAACCCATGCGGGATTTTGCCGGTTATCTGGTTTACCGTCGCACTACCCCGGGGGATTGGCAGCGTATAACTCCGATGCTCTTGATGGTTCCCCAGTATCAAGATGTGGCGGTGAAAAACGAAGTTGAATATACTTATATGATTCGGGCGGTTCGTCACCTGGGAGACTATTTCCTGGAAAGTCTGAACTCTCCCAGCCGCACGGTAATGGCCCAGGACCTGACGCCGCCGCCGCCCCCGCTCAACCTGGTGGCGGTGCCCACCTCCAAAGGGGTGGAGTTGCGCTGGGAGCCCAGCCCGGCCCCTGACCTCGCTGGCTATCGGGTTTACCGTCTCCGGGCCGGGGCAGCAAGCCCCGTGCGCCTGACCCGGAAGCCGGTGAAACAGCCCTATTTTGTAGACACCCAGGCCTCGCCGGGCCAGACTTACTATTATTCGGTGACCGCGGTGGACGACTCGAAGCGGGCCAACGAAAGCCAGCCGTCGGAAGAAGCGGCGGTTAGATATTAGCATTGAGCTATGAGCTTCAAGCTTTGAGTTTGGGATGAACATATTCAAGGAATGCCTGTAGGCATTAATGATTTTGCAAAACGCACCCTACTAAAATATTCAGAGCTCAGAGCTAATATAAGGCCCAAAAATGCATCACTTCCACTACATCAACGGAGAACTTTATTGCGAAAACGTGCCGGCGTACCGGATCGCCGAGGCGGTGGGCACCCCGTTTTATCTGTACAGCCACGCCACCCTCTCCCACCATTTTCGGACCTTTGATGCCGCGTTTCGTGGCTTCCCGCATATCATCTGCTTTGCGGTCAAGGCCAACGCTAACCTGGCCATCCTACGGCTGTTCGCCCAGCTCGGGGCCGGCGCCGATATCGTCAGTGGGGGCGAATTTTTCCGAGCCTTAAAGGCCGGCGTAGACCCCAAAAAGATAGTCTATTCCGGAGTGGGGAAAAATTTCGCCGAAATTCGCCGGGCTTTGAAGGCCGGTATCCTCATGTTCAACATCGAGTCCTCCCAGGAATTGGGGGAGATCTCCCGCCTGGCCGGCCGCCTCAAGCTGAGGGCGCCGGTGGCCTTGCGCATCAACCCGGACATCGACCCCCAGACTCATCCCTATATTTCCACCGGCCTTAAAAAGAACAAGTTCGGCATCAACCTGGATCGGGCCCTGTTGGATTACGAACGGGCCCAAAAGCTCCCCCAGGTGGAGGTGGTGGGTGTGGCCTGTCACATCGGCTCCCAAATCACCGAGCTTTCGCCTTTTCTGGAGGCCGTGCAGCGCCTGCGGGAGTTGGTGGAAGAGTTGGACCGGCGGGGCATTCACATCCGCTATCTGGACCTGGGCGGGGGTCTCGGCATCACCTATGACCAGGAAACTCCCCCGCATCCCCGGGAATATGGGCAAGCCCTGATCAAGGAGCTGGAGGGCCTGGGCGTCACCCTGATCCTGGAGCCCGGCCGGGTGATAGTGGGCAACGCCGGCATCCTGGTAACCAGGGTGTTTTACACCAAAGACAGCGAAGCCAAGCACTTCATCATAGTGGACGCGGGCATGAACGATTTGGCCCGTCCCAGCCTGTACGGCTCCTATCATGCCCTCTGGCCGGTGGTGCAAGCCCCCCGCCGGGAAGTTACCGCCTCCCTGGTAGGTCCCATCTGCGAGTCCGGGGATTTTCTGGCCAAGGACCGACCCATGCCTGACTTTCAGCCCGGGGAGCTGGTGGCGGTGATGAGCGCCGGGGCTTACGGCTTTTCCATGAGCTCCAATTACAATGCCCGGCCCCGGGTGGCGGAAATCTTGGTGAAAGATAAGGAGTTTTATGTTATCAGAAAGCGGGAGACCTATGCCCAACTCATCAGGGGGGAAACGGTTCCCGAGTTTTTATGGAGTTCCAGTCGTGAATGAGAATTCAAACCACCGCCGTCCCCTTTTCTTTAAGATGCATGGCGGGGGTAATGATTTTGTCCTGATTGACCACCGAGAACTTTTCATCCCGGAAGCGGAGCAGAGCCGCTTTGCCCAACGCTTGTGTGCGCCGAAGTTGGGGGTGGGAGCCGACGGCCTCATCCTCATCGAGGACTCCACCCGAGCCGACTTTCGCTGGCGTTTTTATAACGCCGACGGTTCCGAAGCGGAAATGTGCGGCAACGGCGCCCGCTGCGCCGCCCGCTTTGCGGTCATCAACGGTATCGCCCAACCCCGTCTGACCTTTGAGACCTTGGCGGGGCTGATTGAGGCCGAAGTCCTGAACCACCAGGTGCGGGTGGGCCTGGCCGATGTGGGCGATTTTCGCTTTAATGTGTCAATCCCCTTGCAAGAACAAACCCTGGCCGCCCACTTTATGAAGGTGGGCGTCCCCCATACGGTGGTGCCGGTGGAAAATCTGGAGGGGGCTCCTGTCAGGCAATGGGGCCGGGAGGTCCGGTTTCACCAAATGTTCCAGCCGGCGGGCACCAACGTCAACTTTATCAGGACCAAAAGTCCCCATGTCCTCG
Source organism: Syntrophobacterales bacterium (assembly GCA_037388025.1). Classification (GTDB taxonomy): domain Bacteria; phylum Desulfobacterota; class Desulfobaccia; order Desulfobaccales; family 0-14-0-80-60-11; genus JBGSLA01. The sequence continues at coordinate 1,256 of JARRKO010000100.1, read as the reverse complement.
AATTACGAACCTATGAGCGGGGGGTGGAGGATGAAACCCTGGCCTGCGGCACCGGTGCGGTGGCCGCGGCCCTCATCAGCGCCAGGTTAGGCACGGTAACCTCTCCGGTGGCGGTCCATACCCGGGGCGGCGAGATTCTCATCGTGTCGTTTCATGTAAAAGGGGAAAAAATTACGGAAGTGTTCCTGGAGGGTGAAGCCCTGGTTGTGTACCAGGGAGAATTATGGCTGGATGAATTAAAGTAAGGAGGGAGGCCCATGTTACAAGGAGCAATCACGGCCATCGTCACTCCCTTCAAGGACGGTAAGTTCGACGAAGCGGCTTACCGGGAACTCATTGAGTTCCAGATCAAGGGAGGTATCCACGGCATCGTGCCCTGCGGCACCACCGGCGAATCCGCCACTCTGTCTCATGAGGAGCATAAAAAAGTGGTGGAAACTTGCGTGGATCAGGTAAAAAAACGGGTGCCGGTAGTGGCCGGCAGCGGCTCCAATAACACGGCGGAGGCGCTGGAACTCACCAAACACGCCGAGGCTGCGGGGGCGGATTATGCCCTGATGATCACTCCTTACTACAACAAACCTACCCAGGAAGGCTTGTACCAGCATTTTAAAACCATTGCCGACCGGACCCGCATTCCCATCGTGGTGTATAATGTCCCTAGCCGCACTAGTGTCAACCTCTTGCCGGAAACGGTGGCTCGATTGGGGGAGTTTCCCAATATTGTGGGCATCAAAGAAGCCACTGGGGACCTCAAGCAATGTGCCAAGGTGGCGCAATTGTGCGGCGACAAGATTACCATGCTCTCCGGAGACGACTTCACGGTGCTGCCCCTGTTGGCCATCGGCGGCAAGGGGGTCATCTCCGTGGTCAGCAACATCGTCCCCCAGGATATGGCCGGCATGTGCGAGGCCTTCATGAAGGGTGATCTGGAGACCGCTCGCCAACTCCATTACAAGATGTGGCCCCTGATGGAAGCCATGTTCTTTGAAACCAACCCCACGCCGGCCAAAACCGCTCTCAAAATGATGGGCAAAATCACCGGCGAGGTGCGCCAACCCCTTTGCCCCCTGAGCCCGGCCAGCGACGACAAGCTCCGGCAGGTGCTGCAGAGGTATGGATTGATTTGAGGATGTTTTGGGGGAGGGAGCGAGGGACCGATGGGCCCCTCCTCCTCCCCTAACCCCCACCCTCAACTTCATAAAGGGTTGGTAGGGGGCATTGGGGGGAGGGCAGGGAGTTGCATTCCCTGGACC
>JARRKO010000099.1:0-8912 GCA_037388025.1 Syntrophobacterales bacterium | reverse complement strand
GCTACCCAATTGTTGCAGAGACCTGGCTCAATCCTGCACAAACTCTCGCCCTTCTTTGAGGGCCATCTCCGCCTTGGCCAACTGGCGCCCCAGGTACATGGCATGGTTGATATCGCTCACTGCCGCATCCCGGGCGATTTGATGCTGGAGGGCCATCGCGGTCCGGCCCCGGTATTCCTTCAGGGTCACATCCTCAGCCCGATGTTCCACTAATATTTTGTCCCCATCTATGGTTACCCGGAAATAGCCCATGGGGTCCAGGCGCATCTTCCACTGGCGTTTTCCCACCACGGTCAGGGCCCGGTCCAGTTCCTTCGGGTCGATGCTGATGGAATGGCTGATAACTGTTATAGCTCCAACAGGTAGGCCTATTTTATCTGCAACCAATTCCTGAATGGCCATTAAACCATAAAAATTTAGAAGCCAGCCATCTAAAGCATTATGAGTCCTAAAAGTAGACGTCATTGTTAACCTGTTTTCTAATTTTCTAAAGAAAAGAGAGACAAAACAAGGCTGGCCAGATTTAGTTTTGAGATCTCTCTGATTATCCCATAATGTGAAATATGACTTCCGATCTTCCAAATCACTTTTTAAACGATTTACACACTCAGCCAAACCATCAACCTGAAAATATGCACGCAACCTATGCCCATAATTATAAGATTCATCTGGACGAAGCTGAATTGTTGGAACTAATGATTTTTGGATAGCAAATATTTCTTTGTCTATCTTCTTATTTACTTTTAGAATATCTCTCTGATAAAGTCTTAACTTCTTTGAATCAATATCAAGTTTCTTGATTTTTTTATATTCAAATTCTGGCTTTTGAACAACAACTTTTGCATTTAGGAGTTCAAGTCTATCTCCTTTCTTCAATGTTACTCGCTTGCCAAATCTAATTATAAGATAAAGAAGGTCTTGCCATGCATCAATAGCACTTTGCTGAACTACTTGGTGGGTCAGAAGGTTACTTGGAAAACAATCTACTTTTACCTTTGGAAGGGGTATATTCAAACGTGATAAATTTGAATCAACTTGCGGCGGATTCCATTCACTAAAAAAATTTTTTATTGAATATATAGTTTCCTCTTCCTTGGGGTCACCTAGATAGCTCAATAAAGGAGGAATAATAAAGTGCTCCCTCTGGACCATATCATCCATTATCCGTTTGGTCCCAATAATGCTACTTGGGACTATTTCACGATGGCCTTCGGAATCTTCGTAGTGGACTAAAGAAGATTCCAGCTGGATTAATCCAAGCTCAAAAAAATTTCGTAATTCATCTGCCGACCCGGAGCGGTCATATCCGCAAATTAATAAAACCTGAATCTGGGGGTTATACAACAGATTCCGGAGCATCTCCCGCAAGCCGTTGCCGTACAAGGTCCCGAAGACCGCGATGGGACTGGTGGCCGGGTCGAGGTCCACGCCGGCCTCCCGGAAGCGCTCCAGGACGTACTCCGGCTTGGACCACAGGGTCACCACCCCGATGACGCCGTGGGGGTTGACCCTAAGCAGCCGGTCGCGGAAATAAAGGGGAAGGAATTCCATCTCTTCGGCTTATATAACAAAAAGCAGGGGAAGGAAAGCGCGGAACCGAGACCTGAGGGGAACTTCACTGTTCGCCACTGGAAAACTTTTTGCGGATTGTCAGCAGTTATGGTAGGTAAAAGGGGTAAGCTTGATTTTTCAGGTCTCCATCCCGGTTCCCGATGACTTGGAGAAACCTATTTCTTAGGGCTAACGACTTTTGCCAAGGGAGAAGCAGCCATGATGGCCTTTAAAGAACGGATGTATCTTCGCAGCTTCATTGACATCAGCAAGACCCTGGGCTCCAGCCTGGCGGTCAATGAGCTCATGGATATAATTGTGCGCCAGGTGACTGAAGCCATGAATCTCAAAGGGACCACCATTCGCATGGTCAACCCCAAGACCAACACCCTGGAGCTGGTGGCCTCGGTGGGCCTCAGTGACCAGTATCTGTCCAAGGGACCGGTGGACCTGGATAAGAGCATCGCCGACGCTTTGAGCGGCCGGCCAGTGGCCATTGCTGATGTGGTCAACGACCCCCGCATGCAGTATCCCCAGGAAGCCAGGGAGGAGGGCATCGCCTCGTTAGTAGCCATTCCCATGGTTCACAAGGGGAAAGTCATCGGGGTCATGCGTTTGGTGACGGCCGAGCCCCGGGAGTTCACCCTGGACGAAGTTGACTTTGCCTGTGCCATCGCCGAGTTGGGGGCCCAGGCCATCGTCAACGCCCAGATGTACGAGACCCGCACCCGGGAGCTCAACTTTTTGAAGGGCTTGCAGGAGGTTTCCAAGGCCATCAATTCAGCGCTGGATGTCAAAAAGGTTTTGCATCTCCTGGTTAAGACCGCGACCACCGCCCTGGATATCAAGGCCTCGGCGGTGCGCCTCCTGGACGAAAAACGGCAACAACTTGAGATGGTGGCCTCCTACGGCCTGAGTGAGCGCTACATCACCAAAGGTACGGTTACCGCTGACAAGTCCATCTCAGAGGCCATGCTGGGGAAGGCCGTTTCCATATATGACGTTTCTACTGATCCCCGGGCGACGTTTCCGAGAGAGTCCTCGGAAGAGGGCATCAAGTCCATCGTCTCCGTGCCCATTGCCTTGAAGGGTGTGGTCATGGGGGTTCTCCGCATCTATACCAGCGAACCCCGGGATTTTACCGACGACGAAATCACCTTTATTTCCTCCCTGGCTGAACAGGCCGCCCTGGCCATGGAAAACGCCCGCATGTTCCAAAAACTCAAGGGCGAATACGAGGAACTCATGGGCGACCTCTACCGCTTCACCGGCTTCACCCGGGGGATTTAGGGAAATGATTGGTCGGGGGGAGGGCCAGGGAGCGCGGTTCTCTCGCCCTCCCCTCTCTTGTTGAGCAGTCAGTAGTTTTAATTTTAAGTCAATAAAAAGGGATTTGGGCCAATTACCGGCTACTGATCACTGATCACTGGCTACCGGCCCCCGGCCCCCTCCCCCACTCTCTGCAAGATCTCCCTTCTTCGGCCAACTCCTGGTAAATGCACGTTCGGCCAAGTGGCGGGCCAGGGCCAGCCAGTTGTGGAGGGTGGTGCGCAGGTAGCCCTTCTCCAGCCAGCGACGCCCGGAACTGGACACCAGCGGCGAGAGAATCTTTAGGCGGGTCCGGCCTTTTAAGCGCAGCACCAGATCCAGGTCTTCGGGGCGACGGTGGACGAACCCCCTCAGGGACAAGAACAGGGAACGCCTGATAATCAGCACCTGGTCGCCGTAAGGGAGCCCAAAAATCCGGGCGCGTCGGTTGGCTCCCCAGGCGATGAACCGAAGGGCCGGCGTCGGCGGCCTCAGGGCCAGTTCAAAGGCCCCCGCGGCAAAGGCGGGGTCGGCGATGGCCCGGCGCAGGGCCTGAAGGTGGTCGGCCGTCAACAGGGTGTCGGCGTGCAGAAAAACCAGGAGTTCACCGGAGGAAGCCAGGGCCCCGGCGTTCATCTGGCAGCCCCGCCCCCGGGGTGCCGTCAGTCGCCGGACAAGGGGAAAGCCAGCCGCCACCGCCAGGGTATCGTCAGCACTGCCGCCATCAACGATAATAGTCTCCAGATCCGGGTCGCAGGGCACGTTGGCCAAGGTCTCCCCCAAGGTTTTCCCTTCATTGAGAACGGGGATAATTATGGAAATGGCGGGAGAAGTCACGGTTTGGCCGGTCTCGGAAAAGTCATGGTGTCTAAAATTTGGGGTCTCGAAGGGGAGAGGCCATACTTCCTGGGCAATTTCCCCGGAGTCTTTTTCTCGCTTCATGTTATATAGCAAATGCGAAGGGCAATAAACTCAAGGTTCACTATTCTTTTATTTCTAACAGTCGCTCATTAGCTACGATTCTCTTAAAATCATAAAAAGGCTGGTAGGCGGGTGTCCCGCCCGCCATCTTGGTGCGCGAAGCGAACCCCACATTCACTTAAACTCGAAATTCGAAACTCGAAACTTTGAACTTTGAACCTTGAACTTTTAACTTTTCCAAGCAGGCAGACAAGATGCCACGTTCCCCACTGTCCACCCTGACAGGACGCCCAGTCCTCATTATCTTCGCCAAGGAGCCGCGACCGGGACAGGTCAAGACCCGCCTCTGCCCTCCCCTCTCACCCCAGGCAGCCGCCCGGCTGTATGGTCAGTTCCTGGAGGACGTGTTAGAAGAAATGGCCGGCTTGCCCCAACTCCCGGTCGCGGTGGCCTATGCTCCCGAGGCGGCTCGGCCTTTTTTCCAAAACCTCGTTGCCCCTGACGCTCCTTTGGTGGCCCAGGCCGGAGAGGATTTGGGAGAGCGTTTGCGGCAGGCGTTTGCCTGGGGGTTTGCTCAAGGAGCCGCGTCGGTCCTGATCCGCAACAGCGACAGCCCGGACCTGCCGGGCTCGCTGGTGTTGGAGGCCAAGGAGTTTTTGGCCGGTGGCCGGGCTCAGGTGGTCCTCGGGCCTTGCCCGGATGGAGGTTATTACCTGGTGGGTCTGAAGACTCCCCAGCCCCGGCTCTTCCAGGACATCAACTGGTCCAGCTCCTCGGTGCTGGCCGACACCTTGGCCCAGGCCGGGCGACTGGGGCTCAAGGTGCATCTTCTCCCCTCCTGGCTGGATATTGATACCATCGCTGATTTGCAGGCCTTGGTCCGGTCGCCGAGAAATCCCACCAATCCCGGCTGGCGCAGTTATGATTTGGCCAAGACCCTGCTGGCCGAACTTTAGCCGTTCTGTCCATCGAGGAAAAGGGCCAAGGATTTTCCCTGTGAATTGTTAAAGGGCTGAATTGTTACCATTGTTTTTCCCATTTTCATGTTTAGCTTAAGGACATGCGGCTTATAAGACTTAAATCCTGACTGCCGCTCAAGGAGGAAAAAAGCATGAGAAAAGTGCTATCAACAAGGCCAGCAACGCGGCTGGTACTGCCCATGGATGGGCTCCCAGGGCGGATCGCCGGTGGCCAAACCTGGCAAACCGCTGTCAGCGGATCAAGCCAAGGCCATGGTGGAGCAGCAAATCGGCGGCAATCCCAATTTGAAGGCTGGCAAGGTCACTGAAAAGGACGGCGCCTATGAGGTGGACATCGTCACCAAGGACGGCTCCCTGGTGGATAAAATCCAGGTGAACAAGCAGACCGGCTGGTTTCGCTCGGTTTACTAATGGCGGGTGAACACAAGTTTCGCACTTCTGTAAGAAAAGTGCGCAGATTCCTAAGACCTGAAAATCTCCAAAGAAAATAAGTCTGGGGCGCACAGGGTTTCTCCTGGGCGCCCTTTACAGGCTGAAAGGGATCTTAGAGCCCTAATGCCCGGACATTGAGCCACCTCTGTCCGGGGGAAAGGGCTAAGGACGCCTCTGTGCAATTAGTCATTGAAATAATAAAAATCTGGTAAAATGCAACAATCAACGGACTCATACCAAGTCGCCGTCAAACAGGTAGGGGCGGGGTCATCCCGCCCGAAAAAAAGTTGCATTACCAATACCGGGCGGGGAAACCCCGCCTCTACAATACCGCATTTAAAATTTTACAGGGTCGACGGCGACTTGCTCTCAGAGCTATTTTTTTGTGAAAGTAGTTAAGGGAACGTTAATGAAACTGGAAAGCAGTACCTTTGGAATTATCGGGATACTGTTGCTTATGGTAGTAATGTTGTCTTCTTGTGTCAGCGCGGGTTTAATAGCCGGACAGGTGGCGGCCAACGCCGCGGTAAGTTCAGTGCGGCTAAAACTCGCGTCCGGCGAAAATGTGGAAGATTTGGGAAATGGTAAATATCTGATCACCGTAAAAGCTCCGGCCATGAGCCTGGGGAAAAGGTTCAAAGCCGTAGCTGATGCAACTGCCCAGCAAAATGGTTTTAAAACCTACGAAATTACCAGCACTTCCGTAAGTAAAGAATCAGGTGCCGGCACGGAGGTATCGGTATTGACCGGCATCATTGTCTGCCGCGATAAGGAAGAGGGTCAGGGACCTAAGGACGGGGAAACCCCGCCCCTACCCACCACCCCCCCAAAATCCCCTAACCGCCTCCCAGCCGCCGTAGGGTAACCCAGCGGGGTTCCGCCTGGGCCAGGCGCTTCTTGAGCTCTTCCACCTGTTCCCGCAGGGCCTGGTTTTCCGTTTCCAGGGCGGCCAGGCGCGCCTGAATTTCTTTTTCTCCCTCCGGCAGAGGCGCCCTGGCTTTGGGGGGACTGGTCAGAAGATCCGGAACCACTGTGTCCAGGTGGCTTTCCGGCATCAAGGCATCCAGGGGGTTGCTGCCAATGGTGGGACGTTTCGCCATCTATTCCCTCCCTTCCTGGCGGACCAGTTCCTGGGCCAGGGCCCGATAATCCGCCGCGCCGTGGCTCCTGGGGTCGTACCGGGTGATGGGTTGGCCGAAAGAGGGACATTCAGCCAGGCGGACGTTTTCCCGGATGACCGTCTGATACACCAGATCCCCGGAGCGCTCCCGCAACATGTCCACCACTTCCCGGGCATGGCGGGTGCGGCTATCCACCCGACAGGCCAACACCCCTGAAACCTTGAGCTCCGGATTGAGGCGCTCCTGGACCACTTCCACGGTATGAAGCAATTGGGCCAAGCCGGCCAGGGCCATGACATGGGCCTCCACCGGCACCAGGAGCTCCCGCACGGCGGCCAAGGCGTTGATGGTCAGGATGCCTAAAGTGGGAGGGCAGTCTATCAGGACATAATCCCAGCGCTCTGCCGGCAGTTTGGCCAGCTGCCGTTGCAGGATGGTCTCTGCGCCCACTTCTCCGGCCAGGATTTTTTCCACCCCCACCAGCCAGGCTGAGGAGGGGGCCACGTCCACCCCCGGGGCCTCGGTCTCCTGGACATAATCCAGGAGGCTGCCCCCGTCCATAAAGATGCCCAGCACTCCTTTGCCGGCATTGTTGATGCCGAGCCAGGAAGTGGCTGAATGTTGGGGGTCCAGGTCCACCATCAGCACCCGGCGGTTGAGCTCCCCCAGAGCCGCAGCCAGGTTGACGCTGGTGGTGGTCTTGCCGCTCCCCCCTTTCTGATTGGCGATGGCCAGGGTTCTCATGATTTTGTTCCTCCCCCTGTCCTGAGAAGTTCAAAGTTCAAAGTTCAAAGTTCAAGGTTCAAGGTTCAAGGTTTAAAGTTCGTGTCGTGTTTTGGGTTCTTAAGTTGCAAGGCGGTCAATTCGATTGTTTGGCTTTACTGAAAGCCATTAGCCCAGGCCCTAAAAAAAGGCACCCCGAGTGGGGTTTCAGGCCTTTACCGGCCTCCCGGCCGGGACTCAGCCGGGCCACTCGGGGCGTCACGCCTCGAACCATTGCTGGCCTCACCTATAGGGGCCTCCGGTTCAGAAATATCCTGCTGTTACCATGCCACAGCAGGGGATGGATGTCAACCATTCCCTAATAATGAAAAATTTTCATAACCCAACCCCGCGGGGCAGGGCCATAACCTTATCTGAACCTGATTTTTGTGGTATGGTGTCCCACGATGAGCTTTTGGTAAATTCCCTTGGTGACTTTTTCAGTGTCCTTTTAGAGAAATTTCCATGATGAGCCGGATCGTTCCAAGATTAGTTGTCTTAGGCGTTGGCCTGGCTTTAATCCTGCTCATGGCCCAAGGCTTGGGGGCGCAATGGCGCAGCAAGGGGAGCACGGCGCGGGCTTCCTATCTCTATGAATTGGAACGCAAAATTTTCCGTTTAACCAACGAGGTGCGGAGCAAGCATGGGGTACCCCCTCTCACCTGGGAGACCTCCTTGCGTGATGTGGCCCGGGCTCATAGTATCGACATGCTGCGCGGGAATTATTTCTCTCACCTGAGTCCCGGTGGTAGATCTCCCCATGACCGCATACGGTCCGGGTACCCCTTTGCCCTGTCCAGCACGGGAGAAAACATTTGGATGGGCACCGGCTACGATCCCAGGAATACCAACCGCTTGGCCCGCATCATCATGGATAATTGGATGTCCAGCGCGGGTCACCGCCAGAATTTGCTCAACCCAGAATTCACCGATATCGGGGTGGGTGCGGCGGCCCGGGGAAAAAACATTCGGGTTACCCAGGTCTTTGTGCGCACCCGGAAATCAAAATAAACTTCAGGAAGGACATTCTAATTTAGAGAAATATCAGCCCAACCACCCTTGTTTGACAAAAACCCGACATGGAGTAGCTTATGCCTGACCTGAAAACCATAGCCGATGATTTAGTGGCCGGTCTAGACCTCCAGTATGATCCCGTGGGCGTCACCCTCTACAAAGAAGGCGACCCTCTCCCCTCCGGAGTCGCTTTTACCACCGAGAACCTGAAGAGCTACTGTCACGCCCTGGCGCTGGCCGGCCAAGGCCTGGCGCTGCTTCTGGACAAGGAACATCAAGGGTGCAAGCTCGGCACCTCGGTCCTGGGTTTTGAGTCCGAAGACCTGGAGCGCTTCCTGGACGATGGGGTGCTGGAGAGATACGGGGTGGGCCTGTTCGCCACCGAGGAGGCTTCCGCCGCCACCATCCGGGGGTCGACTTACCTGGAAGAGGGCAAGACCAAAGCAGTCCTGGTGGCACCTTTAGCTTCGTTTATGAAGACTCCCCAGATTGTGGTCTTCACCGCGGACAGCGAGCAGGTCATGTGGCTCCTGTATGCCGTGAACTATGAACGGGGGGGACGCATGGACCTGCACCAATCCGGCGGCGCGTTGGGGGGCTGCGCTGATATCACCGCGTTTCCCCTGGTCACCGGTGCGCCCAACGTCACCTTCATGGGCCTGGGCTGCCGCCTCAAAGCGGCCCTGGACCCCTGCCACCTCATGATGGGTATCCCCGGCAGTTCTCTGGACATGGTCCATTCCCACATCCTGGACATGGCCAGGCCCATAGCCATGTTCAAGAAAGCTCAGGGGGGATAGGGGCAGTAAAGCATTTGAGGGGA
>JARRKO010000098.1:0-5038 GCA_037388025.1 Syntrophobacterales bacterium | reverse complement strand
CTCATGCCAAGGCTACTGGAATGGGTCTGGGGCGGGTTTGGGGCGGGAAAATTAAGTCGTTTGTTTAAGCTAACTAATTGATATTTATAATATTATAATGGTGCCGAAGGCGGGATTTGAACCAGCTCGGGCCTCCTCCCATCCCTAAGAGGCTTTCAACCCTTGCTCACACGACCATTTACGGGCGAAAAGGTCAGATCCCTTATCTTACCCCTCGGTTGAGAAGGTTCGTGAGAATTGGCTTATCTGAACACGGGGGTTTTTGGTAAGAATGACTCTCTGCGGTCCAGGTGAGCTAATCTTTTTGATTCATGCCGCGCAAGAGGTAGAGACACCTAGCACACCCCGGCCTAAATCGAAAAATGCCCATCCCCCCTATCCCCTAATTAGAAAGAGGGGGGGTGGGCTGACACAAGCGCACACTCCGGCCCGATTTACCCTGATTTTCAAAATGAATGTGGGGAATAGTGTGGGGAAATATTATTTAAGGCAAAAAATAAGGGGTTAACTTTTTAGCCAACCCCTTGAAATTACTTGGTAGCGGGGGTAGGATTTGAACCTACGACCTTCGGGTTATGAGCCCGACGAGCTTCCAGGCTGCTCCACCCCGCGTCAGATTTAATCTTTATACCAGATTGATCTAATTCCGTCAACGCCTTCAGCGGGAAAATCCCCATATGTGTTTGACATCAAATTAATATCAGGATGTGTTTCTTGAGCTTAAGCCAGATGGAAAGGCTCGTTTTTAGCCGCCCATGTCTTGTTGAGCCCGCTCCAAATCCCGGATAAGGTAGGGAATGGCGCTGAGTATGAGGACTGCAGCCAGAGCCAGGGCCACCAGGGTAAGGGCCACCCCCCAGGTGAGACCGAAATGGTCGGCGGTCCAACCGATGAGGACAGTGGAAGGCGCGTCCCCCACCAGGTGGATAATAATAATGTTGAAGGCCACCGCTTGGGCCCGGAGGCCGGGTCCGGCCACGCTGACCACCACCGCGGTAATCACCCCGGGATGCAAAAAGAGCAAAAAGATCGCAGCCACCAGTGAGGGTATATAAATGTCCGGCAACGGGGAGAAGATCACCAGGGCCGCCAGGGGCCAGGCCAGGATGATGCCCAGGCCGCTCACCCAGAGGGGGGCCGAGGGGGTGAAGCGGTGCAGGCGGGAGCCTAACACCCCTCCTGCCAGGGTTCCCAGGGTGCCGGCCACGGCGATGGACCCGAACAGGAGATAGTTGGAGTGGGCCAGGGACAGGCCTTTGATTTTTTCCAGATATTGGGGCATCCAGAAGGCCAGACCTCCCAGGGTGAAGGTCAGCATGCCGTAGCCCAGGGTCACCAGGCGCAAAGTGGGGATGGACCACAGGGCCCGGACCGCAACCAGGGGAGAGGGGTAGCCCTGAGGACCGTTTTCGGCGGCAGCGCGGGGGAGGGTAGGGGGGGCCGGCAGGCGGCGGACGGCCAGGGCCAGAAGCAGGCCCGGTATTCCGGCCAGAAGAAAAGCCGGCCGCCAGCCGAAATTTTTGCCGATATAGCCCCCCGCCAGGTAGGCCAGGGCCGCGCCCAGGGGGATGGCCAAATAAAAGAGACCCAGGGCCCGGGAGCGGCGCTCCAGGGGGAGCATGTCCCCCAGGTAAGCCGGGGCCAGGGTGCCAAAGGAGGCTTCCCCCACCCCCACCAGACCCCGGGTGAGGACCAGGGTGGGATAGGTCGTCACCCAGAAAGTCAGGCTGGTGGCCAGGCTCCAGAGCACCGCGCCCCCGGCCATGAGGCGATGGCGGCCGTAGCGGTCCCCCAGGTAGCCGAAAGCGGGGGAGGTCACGAAATACACTAGTAAAAACGCGGTGTTGAGAAAACCGAAGGCCTTGCCGCTCAGGGACAGCTCGGCCTGGATGGGGCTTCCCAGTGAAGCCACCAGGTAGCGGTCCAGGTAGTCCAGGAGGTTAAGGCTGGTAAGGATGAGGAGGATGCGGGTTTCCAAGGCGCAGACGGTCAAGGTTCGGATTTAATATTTATTGAAGGAATGCCACAAAGGTCTCCCAGTCCCAATTTTTTTATAAAACAGCTAAGGATTTCAACGTTACCCGGATTTTTTTAGTGGTAAAACTATCGTTGGTTTTTTTCTTATAAATTCTCAAAATATTCCCAGAAATCCGGGAAAGATTTGGCCACGCAGTCCGGGTCCCTGATTACTATGCCTTTAGCTTTGAGGCCGGCCACCGCAAAACTCATGGCGATACGGTGGTCATCATAGGTCTCGATGTCAGTCCCTTGGGGGGTTCCCCCGACAACCCGCAAACCATCCGGGGTTTCCTCGGCCGTGACTCCCATTTTGCGCAACTCGGTGACCACCGCGGCCAGGCGGTTGGACTCCTTATGGCGGAGATGAGCCACGCCGCTGACCACGGTCTCCCCTTCGGCAAACGCGGCCAGCACCCCCAGGGTAGGCACCAGATCGGGCATGGCGGACATGTCCATGTGGACGCCCCGCAGGTGGCAGCCATCCACGGTGAGGCCTTGGGGGGAGGAAATGAGATGACAACCCATGCGGGCCAGCACCGACAGAAAGTCGATGTCTCCCTGGACCGACTCCAGGTCCAGGTTGGCAATGGTCATCCGGCCCCCGGTCAAAGCCGCCGCGGCCCAAAAATATGAGGCACTGGACGCGTCCGCTTCGATGTCATACTGACGGTTCCGGTAGCTTTGGCCTCCGGGGAGGATAAAGCGCCGGTAGGCTTCCCGGGAGAAGGTTATGCCAAACTCGGTGAGCACCGACAAGGTGATGTCCACGTAAGGGCGGGACACCAGTTCGCCGGAGATCTCGATTTCCACCCCATCAGGAGCCAGAGGCCCGATCAACAGCAGGGCGGAAAGAAACTGACTGCTCACCGCACCCGACAGGCGGGTTATGCCGCCCCTAAAACTACCTCCCGTTACTGTGACCGGGGGACAATTGTTCCCCTTTTCCGAGGCGGCTTGAACCCCCAGGTCGTTGAGGGCCTCCAAAAGTTCGCCCATGGGCCGTTTACACAGGCGGGGCGTGCCGGTGAGGTGGTAGGTCCCCGAGCCCAGGGCCGCCACCGCAGTGAGAAAGCGCATGGAGGTGCCGGAGTTGCCCAGAAAGATGGGGTCGACCACCGGCTTCAGGTGACCGCCCGTGCCCTGGACCCGGACCGCGTGCCCTTGCCAATTGAGGTCGGCGCCCAAATCGGCCAGGGCCTGGGCGGTGAGTTCGGTATCCTCAGCCTTGAGGGCGTTGGCCAGAATGCTTTCCCCCGGCGCCAGGGCCGCGGCGATGAGGGCCCGGTGGGTGTAGCTCTTGGACCCGGGCAGGGTGAGGGTGGCTTCAACTCTGTCTTTGCTATGAATTCTGCGGGATTTCACGCTGGTTCTGTCATCCTTTGGCAATGGCTTAGTTTGGGTTAATTAAATCCTTATAAAGCATCATATGCCGCCCGGGCCATGACCTCCACCGGCGCGGGCCGGCCGGTCCAGAGCTCGAACTGGGCCGCGCCCTGGTGGATGAGCATCTGCAAGCCGTCAATCACCCGGCAGCCCCGGCTCCGGGCTTCCCTCAAAAGCCTGGTTTCCAGCGGCCGGTAAACGATGTCCATGACCACTTGATATTGGGAAAGCAACTCCGGGTCAATTGGAATGGCCTCGCTCTGGGGCTCCATGCCCACCGGGGTGGCGTTGATCAGGACGCCGGCAGCATATTCCTCCAGGGAATCGGGCGCCACCACCTCCACCCACAACTCCCGGGACAGGGCCAGGGCCTTGGCCGTATCCAGGTCGGTGACGGCCACCTGCCCGCCCTTGTCCTGAAGGCCGAAGGCAATGGCCCGGGCGGCCCCGCCGGCGCCGAGGATGAGAAAGCGTTGGCCGGCAATCTCCGTTTCTCCCTCCAGAGCCGCCAGAGCGCCCTGCCAGTCGGTGTTATAGCCCACCAGGCGCCCGTCCCCGTTCACCACGGTGTTCACCGCGCCCATGCGGGCAGCCATGGGGTCTATCTCATCGAGCAGGGCGATGATCGCCTCTTTGAAGGGGATGGTAACACTGACTCCCCCGATATTGAGCCCCCGGAGGCCCGCCACCGCCTGCATCAGGTCCGTCACCGGGAAAGCCACGTACACGGCGTTGAGGCCCAATTCCCGAAACGCGGTGTTATGCATGGCCGGGGACAGGGAATGGGCCACCGGTTGGCCTAAAATCCCGTAGACCCGGGTGCCGCCGTCGATGTTTGAACAGCATTCAGCCATTGGTTTAGCAGTCAGCAGTTAGTAGTTAGTTCAAAGTTCAAAGTTCAAGGTTCAAAGCTCAACGCTCACAGCTCTTTCACTTTCTCAACACTCTCCAAACGCACCGCAACTCGTTCACGGTGATCTGCCCCGGAGCCGAAGCCTGCTTGGGATTAAAGGGCGCAAAGGTTATAAAACTCCCCAAAAAAGCCGCGGCCACCCGGGACCACTTTCCCAGAGGTCCCATGCAGAAGGCGATGATGTCTTTGCCCGCGGCCCGGGCCCGGGGGATAAGCTCCAGCAGCCTCAGATTATCTGCCGGAGTTTGGGCTTGCGTCACCAGCTTCAGAATGTCAGCCTCTTGAGCCAACATCTCAGAGAAGATTTCCTCCAGCTCGGCGATTGCCGGCGTTCCCGAGAAGTCATGCCAGGAAAGAATAACACGGGTCTGGCCCCGCCGGGCATAAAGCTCCCGGCGCCAGGCCGCCTCCGTACTGAACTCCACGTCGACAGCCTGCACTCCATACGTGAGAGCCTCTTCCAACAACCGACGCCGGTCCGCTTCGCTCCCCGACCACAGCCCGCCCTCGCCCCGGGGCCGGTTGGTGGCGATCACCGGTCCCGGGAGACTGCGAAAGAGTCTTTTTAAGTCCGGTTTTTCCAGGTAATCCAGCCGCATCTCGGCCCATAACCCCTTGCGGGCCGCCCGTAAATAACGCCCTCGAGCCCGCGGCCCACTGGTCTCCACCACCGGCACGCAGACGCGTAGGTTAGGTGCTGTGGTGGGGGGAGGGCCAGGGAAC
>JARRKO010000097.1:0-5058 GCA_037388025.1 Syntrophobacterales bacterium | reverse complement strand
ACTTTGCCCACCGCTTCTTTTTGCAAGGCCGGCTCCCGCACCACCCCCCCTTCCCTACCCTTTCTTTGCCCACCTCAAACTGGGGCTTCACCAGGGCCAGGATGGCGCCGCCGGGTTTAATAAATTCCATGATTTTCGGGAGGACCAGGGTGAGAGAGATGAAGGACAAATCCAGGGTGGCCAGGTCCACGGGCTCAGGGATGGCTTCCCGGGCTAGCAGGCGGATATTGGTGCGCTCCAGCACCGCCACCCGGGGGTCGTGGCGGACGAGGGGGTCCAACTGGCCGTACCCCACGTCCACGGCATAGACTCTGGCCGCCCCCCGCAGAAGCAGCACGTGGGTGAAGCCGCCGGTGCTGGCCCCCGTGTCCAGGCAGATTTTGCCGGCGGGGTCTACCCCGAAATGGTCCAGGGCCGCGGCCAGCTTGTCGCCTCCCCGGCTGACGTAGGGAGAGGCCGGCGCCAGGATCTCCACCGCGGCGCCCTCGGGCACGAGAGTCCCGGCCTTGGTCACCGGCCGCCCGTTCACCCGGACCCGTCCCGCCAGAATCAAGGCCTGGGCCTTGGCCCGGGTGTCGGCCAAACCTTGGTCCAGGAGGATGAGATCCAAACGGTTTTTGGCTGGGTTCATTATTTGCTTGGCTTCGATGAGGACTACTTCCCTGGCAATTATAACCCAAATAGTTTAATGTGAGACTGTTGCAAATAGTATTGAGGATATCACGGGGTGGAAGCCCGTGGTACCAGGGTCGCGGACCCTTCTAGCCTTCCCAAGTTTCCTCGCCCAACTTGTAGGGGTGCAATGCATGGCGCCCTTGAGGGCCTTATAAATCAAGCCCCTACACTGATCCATCATATCGAGACCGCAGGAGGCCGTTATGAAAATTCTCAATCTTTATTTTTCTGCCACCGGGAATACCACCAAGGTGGCCAAGAAGATCGATGCAGCCCTCCGTGAAAGCGGACATCAGGTAGAAACCATGAAGGTAACTTCTAACCTGGAAGTGGATATGCTGGCCTATGATTATGTTTTCCTGGGCTCGGGGGTCTATGAATGGCTGCCGGGCAAACCGGTGATCAGCTTCGTCAAAAACCTGCGGCGCCGGTACGCGGACGAGGGGGAGATCAAACCTTCCTCACCCCGAAGGTCCGGCAAAAGGGCGGTTATCTATTGTACCTACGGCGGCGCGCACACCGGGATCAATGAAGCCATTCCCGCCACCAAATATATGGGCCAGATCTTTGAGCATCTCGGTTTTGAGATAGTGGCGGAATGGTACCTGATCGGAGAATACCACGGCAGATTTAAGCCGATGTCCACCGGTGGTCGGTTGGGAGATATTCAAGGCAGACCGAATGAGGCGGACCTGCAGGAAGTGGCCGACAAGGTCAAGGCAATAATGCAGGTTTGATGAATACCGAAAAACGGCCCCGCCATCTCTTCCTGCAAGCACACGATGGGGGGGCAGGGTCCGTGACAGGAGAAGGAACAACATGGCGCGTATCGGCATTCTTACCTGTTCCAACTGCACCCAGGAGACTCATTGCGCTTCGGTGGTCTGTCTGGGGGATCTGAGAAAACGGCGGGGGCTCTTTGCTCGATACGCGGCCGAAGAGCCCCTGGATCTCATCGGCATCATTAATTGTGCCGGCTGTCCCACTGTGGCCGCGCCTGAAAAGATTTTAGCCAGGGTGCGGGCGGTGGCCGAGTTTAACCTCGAGGCGTTGCACTTTTCCTATTGCATGACGGCTCTTTGCCCTTTTTTGCCGGCATATAAAAAAGTTATCCAAGAGGCATATCCCAACTTGGAAATCATCCTGGGGACTCACAAGCCCATTGACAAAAAGGAGTTTCAACGGGGGGTCAAAGAACTCCTCTGTCCTACCCTTTCCCGCCCCCAGACCATGAATGACATGGTTAAGGGCACCCTGGAAGTGCCTGGAGGGCCGTTGCGTTTTTAATGCAGTTTTCGGTTTTCGGTTTTCGGTAAAAAGAAATTAAATTATCAATTAGTTAAATAGCAAGTTTGTTTCTTTTGAAAATGAAATTGCTATAACAGGTTTCGTGAACTTCACCCCAGGCAGTAATTAAAAAAGCACGGGCAGGATGCCCGTGCTACCGTTTTATATACATGGGATTGGGGGTGGGGGTTTGGGGTCACTACCCCTTACCCCCTCCCCCAAATCACATCACTAATTAAAATTTCCCCACACCACCTTTTTGGTCTGGGCGGGTTGTTCCAGGAGTTCCAGGGCGCTTTGGGCGATGCCTTTGGCGTCCAGGCCGTATTTTTCCCGCAGGATGGAGGGGGCGCCGTGCTCCACGAAGACATCCGGGATGCCCAGGCGTTTCACCGGCACCAGGAGTCCCCGGTCCAGGAGGAGTTCCGCCACGGCGCTGCCGAAGCCCCCATGGAGGACGTTTTCTTCCACGGTGAGGACCCGGCCCCGCCGCGCCGCCAGATTCAAAATCAGGCTCTCGTCCAGGGGTTTGACAAAGCGGGCGTTCACCACCGTGGCCTGGTATCCCTGTTTTTCCAGTTCATCCGCGGCCTTAAGCGACGGGTACACCGAAGCCCCGATGGCCAAAATCAGGAGGTCTTCCCCTTCCCGCACCACTTCGGCTTTGCCGATGGGCACACGGTGCAGTTTGGGAGAAAAATCCACCCCCTCTCCCTGGCCCCGAGGATAGCGGAGCGCGATGGGACCCGGGTGCTCCACGGCCGTGTAGAGCATGTGGCGCAGTTCGTCTTCGTCCTTGGGGGCCATGAGCACCATGTTGGGCAGGGACCGCAGGTAAGACAGGTCGAAAAGCCCCTGATGGGTCTCCCCGTCCTCACCCACAATGCCGCCCCGATCCATGGCAAAGACCACCGGCAGGTCCTGGAGACAGACGTCGTGCAGCACCTGGTCGTAGGCCCGCTGCAGGAAGGTGGAATAAATGGTAGCCACCGGCCGCATGCCCTCCAAAGCCAGGCCGGCCGAGAAGGTCACCGCGTGCTGCTCGCAGATGCCCACGTCGAAGAAGCGGTCCGGAAATCTACTGCGGAACTCCACCAGGCCGGTGCCGTCCGGCATGGCCGCGGTGATGGCGGCGATATTCTTGTTCTCCTGGGCCAGGCGCACCAGGGTGTCTCCGAAGACCTGGGTATAGGAGGGCACTTCGCTGACGCTCTTTTGGGCCACGCCGGTATCCGGGTCGAATTTACCCAGGCCGTGGAAGCCGGTGGGATCGGTTTCCGCAGGGCGGTAGCCCTTGCCCTTGACGGTGAGCACGTGCACCAGCACCGGGCCATCCAGATTTCTGACGTTCTGTAAGGTCTCGATGAGGTGGTCCAGGCGGTGGCCCTTGACCGGCCCCAGGTAATTGAATTTCAAAGCCTCAAAGAGCATGCCCGGGGTAAAAAAGCCCTTCATGGCCTCTTCGCTTTTTTTGGCCCAGGCCAGGAGATCTTCGCCGATGCCCGGAAAAGAGCGCAGGAGGAATTCCACCTGCTTTTTCAGGAAGACCATGGTGCGGCCGGTGAGCTTGCGGCTGAAAAACGAGGACAGGGCCCCCACGTTGGGCGCGATGGACATGCCGTTGTCGTTGAAGACCACGATGAGGTTTTTGTGCAGGTCCCCGGCGTTGTTCAGGCCCTCGAAGGCCATCCCGGCGGTGAGGGCGCCGTCGCCGATGACCGCGATCACCCGGTTACACTCCCGGTGCAAGCAGCGGCCGCAGGCCATGCCCAGGGCGCCGGAAACGGAAGTGGAGCTGTGACCCGTGTCGAAGGAGTCATAGGGACTTTCCGACCTCTTGGGAAAGCCGCTGATGCCCCCGTACTGGCGCAGGGTATGGAACCGTTCCTGGCGCCCGGTCAGGAGTTTATGGGCATAGGCCTGATGGCCCACGTCCCAAACGATCTTGTCCTTGGGGGTGTTGAAGACGTAGTGCAGAGCAATGGTGAGCTCCACCACTCCGAGGCTGGGGGCCAGATGTCCGCCGGTTTTGGACACCGTGGCAATGATTTTTTCCCGGATCTCCCTGGCCAACTGGTCCAGAAGTTCCGGCGACAATTTTCTTAAATCCTGGGGATTGCTAATGGTGCTTAACAGCTGCCGATGCTCCGGTTTCGGCCATTGCTTCTCACGATCCTCCATGGTTCACCCCCTTCTCCCCCCGTGTTCAGTGGCGGCGCACCAACAGATAGCGCGCCAATTCCTCTAAAGGTGCAGCCCGTTCTCCCAGTGGCATCAGGTCCTCCACAGCCGACTCGACCAGTTGGCGGGCCCAGGCCTTGGCCTGTTCCGTACCGAGAAGACTGGGGTAGGTGGCTTTCTGCCGCTTGGCATCGGCGCCCACGGCCTTGCCCATTTCGGCGCTGTCACCTTCAACATCTAGGATATCATCGGTGATTTGAAACGCCAGTCCAAATTTCTCTCCATACCTGGTAAGCAGGGTTACTTCCTGGCGGGTGCCGCCCCCCATCAAGGCCCCCGACCGCACCGACGCGGTGAGGAGAGCCCCGGTTTTCAGGCGGTGAATGGTCTCCAGCTCTTTAGTGTCCACCTGGCGGCCCTCGGCCAGAAGATCCAGCATCTGCCCCCCCACCATGCCCTGATAGCCGGCCGCGGCGGCGATGAGCTGCAGGACCTCGAGAAGCACCGCTTCCTTGCCGATAAAATGGGGGGCCGCATCGGCGATGACCCGGGAAGCCTCCGTCAGCAGACCGTCGCCGGCCAAAATGGCCGTGGCTTCGTCGAACTGCTGGTGGCAGGTGGGGTGCCCCCGGCGCAGGTCGTCATCGTCCATGGCCGGCAAATCGTCGTGAATCAGGGAATAGGTATGAATCATTTCCAGGGCGCAGGCTACGGGCAGGGCCTCGCTGAGGTCCCCTCCTACCGCTTCGGCCCCGGCCAGGCAGAGAATGGGTCGGAGCCGTTTTCCCCCGGCGAAGAGGCTGTAGCGCATGGCCTCCACCACCCGGAAGGCCGGCCCCCGTCCCTGGGGAATGATGTCCTCCAGGGTGCGGTTTACCAGGCCCCGGCGTTCTTCTAGGTATGCTTTCAGGTCCA
>JARRKO010000096.1:0-7453 GCA_037388025.1 Syntrophobacterales bacterium | reverse complement strand
CTTGCCAGATAAATCAGTTATCACAAGACCTTTAAGAATAGCAGCTATAGTTTGAATATCAGAACAAGGTGGGGAAGATCCGTGGATGGGTTTCGGGCGCCCATGCGGGCTCAGGTCCAGGATGATGGGTTCAATGTGTTGATATTTTCTGGATATGGGAAGTTTTTGGCCCCCTGATAAGTTTCTAAGAAGAGCAGGTATCGACACTTTTGCCCAAATGGAACAAAGGCCGAATCTCCCCTTTCGGGAGGAGGCCGACAGCAAAGGGATGGCCTTTTTATGTGGGCTAAAGAGTGTAATCTTGCATTAACCTGAGTACAAGCTCAAGGAGTGATTTACAAAGCCCGGTTTTCAGAGAATCCCTGGAGCCGGACGCGCCTTGGTTCAGGGTTTCCTGATACTTTTCGGAGGCCGCCTTCCATCTTTGGCAGTCAGAGTTTGTTGTTGCCCGCTGATCTCAGGTTGAGGCTGTCAGAAGCGCAGATACATCAGGTGCATCAAGACAAGAGCTACCCAGCAACTATAGAGCAAACCTATGGGGAATGCTAACCAAGCCATGGTTACCCTCCTTGGGGCCACAATCAGGTGCAGCAGCACCTGAGATGGGGGGTTTCCTTAACATGGTGATCAGTTACGAGTGACATGACCCCTTACCTCCTTGTAAATCCCCTTAGACATCCATGTAGGGATTTTCTAGCATTTGTTCTTCTCAAAAAAATTACTTTCCTCACAGATTTTTTAAAGAACAGGAGCACAAGGTGGTATTCGAGCTCCATTTACCTCCAGATATGATCAGATATTTTCCAAAAAGATCAATAGGTTGTAACTGGTGGGGGCTCGGTGGATTTTTGATGCCAGAAGGTAGAGAAATTCGGGGAGATAGCTTAGAAAGGAAATAGTCGGATGGCAACCAGCCTGCCAACCCCGACAGTTATCGCCGCACCGGCAAAAATTGTCGATCTGATCTGGTTATCAGAAGTGGGCACAGTCTGACAAAGTGGAGACATTCTGGCCCCTGGCAGGCCCTGCCTTAATGGAATGATAAGGTTAAGAAGCAGTTCTATGGTTTACTATCAGGAATGGTGAACCAGAAAGTGGTCCCGGACCCTGGCTCGGACTCTACCCAAATGCGCCCGCCATGGCGTTCCACGATTTTTTGGCAGATGGCCAGTCCGAGCCCCGTCCCGGGGTATTCGCTTCGGTCGTGCAGACGTTCGAACATCATAAATACCCGTTCAAAGTCTTTGGGGGGAATGCCGATGCCCTGATCCCGGACCCAAAACCGCCATTCCTGTTGGCCGCGGCTTGCACCGATCTGGACCTGGGGTACTCCCTCCCGGCAGAACTTGAGAGCGTTGCCAATAAGATTTTGAAAAACCCTCCCGAGTTGCGAAGCATCGGCCATAACGGTGGGCAAGTTGTCATAAGTTATCACTGCCTTTTTTTCCTGAATGGTCAGACTTAAATCGGTCAGTACCTGGTCCAGCACCCTGGAGCAATCCACCGATTCGAATTTTTTCCCCCGGGTGGTCACCCGGGAATAATCCAAGAGATCCTTAATCATTTGCTTCTGCCGTTTGACCCCTTCCTGGATCTGTTTAATGAACTCTTCCGCTTTTTCATCGAGCTTTCCCTGACAACGCCGAGCTAAGAGATCAGCAAATCCCCCAATCACGTTCAGCGGTGACTGCAAGTCGTGAGATGCGCTATAAGCGAATTGCTCCAAGTCGGCATTGGAGCGCTCCAGTTCCGCGGTCCTTCGGGCCAGCAAGGCTTCGGCCTCCTTTCGCTCGGTAATGTCGTTGCCTACACAGAGGATCTCGCGGATATTCCCATGTTCATCAAGGATGCCTTTATTGGTCCAGGCGATCCAGACCCGTTCTCCGTTGCACTTCATATTCTCGTTTTCATTGTTGCTGAAGCGCTCCGGATTCTTCCCGATGGCCATAATCATGGCCGCCAGATCTTGACCGGCGGCATCAGTGGGCGGCACGATGGTGGAGACGATATTACGGCCCAGTATTTCTTCCTCGGAATAGCCAAAGAACTTTTGCGCAAATTCATTGAAAAAAGTGATAGCGCCGTGTGGATCCATTCTCAAAATAATGCTGTTGGCATTTTGCACCAATTCACGGTACTTGCTCTCGCTGGCCCGCATGGCCTCTTCGGCGCGGTAGCGGTCTCTGATTTCCTTTCGCATTTCTTCATTAATTTGTATGAGTTCTTTGGTGCGTTCCTGGACACGTTCTTCCAACTCGTCATGTGCCGCTTGCAGGGCGGCTTGCGCCCGGTGGCGCTCCTCCAGTTCTCTTGTGAGCTGTTCCAGCAAGGCCTGGTATTTGCGAAAAATTAAAAAGGCCGCAATAGTGGCTATAACTGTGCTGAAGAGCACTGTGATGATATGGGATTCCCAGAGACTCAGATGGGGGAACAGCCATTCTTTGGATAATTCATAACCGGTCATCCAGACCAGCATAATGATCATCACCAAAATAATTTTTATAAGTAAATGGCTGCTCTTTCTCATTGTTGGACAGGTTTAATGCCTCAGGTTTCTGATAATAAGCCTGATATCATGCGGCGACCCTGGCGTCGAAAAGTTGTCTCTTCTTGTGGAAGGGATGATAGCACACATCCGTTTTGAGCTCAAAAGGGACTAAGCAGATACTTGCCAGAACCCGCAGTTATCACTAGACCCTCTAAAATTGCGGATATGGTTTGACTATCAGAACAAGGAGGGACAATCCCGCAGATGGATTTTAGGAACCCTTGCGGGCTCAGGCTCAGGATGATGGGCTTAATGTATTGATATGAGGTGTATATGTTGAATTTTTAACGAGTTGATAAGTTTCTAAGCAGAGCAGTGATCTTCAATTTGGTAGAATGTTTATGGACTAGTGGTTTATCATTCATTCTTACCAAAGCTTCTTTTCTATAAAACAGTTTCCCCCGGAAGGAAAAAGGCGTCGAGGAGTACTCTCAAAGTCCTGAGACTCAAAAGAGGTCCTCAAAACCATCTTTAAGGTATAAACAGCTAAGGTTGCCGCCAAACTTCGGATTACAGGAGGTCTCCATGGGGATTACGTTAAAAGATATTCTGCATAACCGGGCCAGTACATTACTGCACCTGGAAACCGAGGCAGGCCTGGGCTGCACGGAACCGGCGGCCATCGGGTTGGCTGCGGCTGCTGCTGCGGCTCTCCTGGAAAGTCACGAGTTAGACACGATTGAAGTGGAAGTTGACCCGAACATTTTTCGAAATGCGCTGGCTGTCACTATTCCCGCATCTGGTGGGCAATGCGGCCTAGAATTAGCCGCGGCCATGGGAGCCGCGGTTGGTGACCCGACTCTTAAACTGCAGGTTTTTGCCGGGATGGATTCCCCTCGCTTGGAAATGGCCAAACGATTAGTGCAAGAAGGCAAAGTCTCCGTAACTCTCCATGAGGGACCCCCAGGAATCTATATCAAAGCGACGGTCAGCGGCGCAGGACACACGATTGCAGCGGTCATTAGCGGCCAGCATGGACATCTGGAGGCCCTCTTTCGGGACGGGCAACCTTTGCCGAAGCACCCTTGGTTAAGCCGTAGGGAGGGTCCGGAAATGGACCTGGAGTCTTTGGAGAAATGGCTCATTTCTCTATCCCTAGCCGAAATGGTAGAACTTCTGAACGACTTGGATCGTAACGACCTTGCGTACCTCCAAAAGGGCGTGGACCTGAATTTAAAGTTAGCTGAAACAGGCTTTGCTCAGTCTCCCGGTTTGGCAGTGGGACAGACCCAGGCCAGTCTGGTGCAGCAGGGGCTCCTGAAAAAAGATATGGTTTTATGGGGGGGCATGTTGACTGCGGCGGGGATCGACGCCCGCATGGGAGGGGTTATGCAGCCGGCTATGACCCTGGCCGGTAGTGGCAACCAATGCATCGCTGCCAGCCTTCCCCTGGTGGCGGCAGCCGATTTCGCCACCCTGGAAGACCGCCAAATTCTTCTTAAGGGTGTAATGCTGAGCTACCTTGTCACCTGCTATCTGAAAACCCTCGTAGGTCGATTGAGTGCCCTGTGTGGCTCTGGCGTGGCCTCCGGAGCAGGCGTAGCGGCCGGCGTTACTTACATACTGGGGGGATCGGTGGACCAAATAGGCGGAGCGATCAAGAATCATTTAGAGAACTTTGCCACTGTGATCTGTGACGGGGCCAAGACCGGCTGTGCGCTGAAGGTGGGAGAGGCCATGTCCTCTGCCGTGAAAAGTGCCCTCCTGGCTTTGAACGGTTGCATCGTCAGGTCCACTGACGGTTTCATCGCCGACACCGCGGAAGACACCATGCGCCACTTTGGTCGGCTTAGCCAGGAGGGCCTAGCCCAGATGAACCCAGTCATTCTAGAGATCATGCGCCACAAGTGCAGTTAGGGGAGAAGGGAAAGAGGCCGGTTCGCTCCACCAATACGTGGACCGATTTTGGTTGAGCTTAGACATAAAAGTGTAGACATACTTTGAATATGTAGAATTTTCATCTGCTTGATAAGTTTCGAATCAGAGAAGGATCACTGAATCGCCGGTGTGCAGGTTATATTTGAAGCCTTAGTGTCTGATCGGCCTAATATTGCAGTAGCCTGGCCTCAGGATGCCAATGGTTCTTGACGCATAACCGCCGTGCCCCTCGCCAATAAGCTTTGATTTCTTCAACGCTTAGAGCCTGTGCCCCATAACCAGCTTGCCTCACTTCGTCCAAAATCTCAAAGGGTACCTGTAATTCACCCGGAGGCAGGTCACCAGCTGTGCGGAACTCCCCAAGGATCACCACCACTGGCTTCCCGTAATGTTGGCCATCCCAAGTCCAGGTGATGGTGACCGGATAGCTAATACAGCCGTTTCTATCCAGGGTCTCACAATAACCGTCAAATTCCGAAAATAACACCTTGACATTTTTCCGTTTCATTTACGATTTCTCCGGCGGTATTGCCCGAAAGTCCTCATCGGCTGTTGCGACTGCGGCTGCCAAAAAAGGATTTTGACTGGGGCCTATCTTCCCTAACCGCCAGAAGGCACCCATTAATAGTCCGGCCGTCGAAGGTGGAAAGTGCTTTTCGAGTCTCTGCTAAACTTTTCATCTCCACAAAGCCGAAACCACAGGGCTGCTCGTTGTGCAGATAGGGGAGGATCTTGGCTGAAACCACTTGGCCGGCCTGGGAAAAAAGGGTCTGTAACTGTATCTCGGTCATCTCATGGGGAAGGTTAGCCACGGATAATCTTTTACTCCTAATTTCCTCCGTAACAGTATTGGTGTTAGGCACTTGCCTTGACTTCTTCTGGTAAATGCTGACCTCCCTGAACCTTTAGTTTTCTTCTGTGCCTTCTTCTGGCATCTTTATCGCCGCTGGTGTCAAGGCCTTGCCCTGTCGGCGTCTCATTTTTTCCTCTTGTTTTTCCTTCCGGGCTAATTCCTTGACCCTCTTTTTCCACGTATGACGATTTCGTGCCAAGGGTTCTCCTCCAGATAATTCAAGACGGCGGAACCCCGCAGTCGTTAAACTGCGGGGATCTGCCGGCTAAATGCCAGTGATTTACAGTTTGACGACGTTCTGGGCCTGCAGGCCTTTTTGACCTTGGGTTACCTCGAACTCCACTTCCTGGTCTTCCGCCAAAGACTTAAAGCCCTCACCCTGGATGGCGCTGTGATGTACAAAAACATCCGGGCCCTCCTCCCGGGTAATAAACCCATAGCAAAAAATCGGTCGGGAATTAGCATCCCCTTCCGATTCTTGTCCAGGACTTGTGGCCCTGATTTCAGTCTGACATGCTAAACTTAAGCACAATTTACAAGAAAATTATTTAATGTCAAGCTAATTAAAGTGCCTGCCCTCAGTCTCCTACAGTTTTTTTCTGGGCACCCTATAAATAATAGGCTCATTTTATAATGCTCCCACTTAAATGACTTAGGTGAAAGAAGTGGATATACTTAACATAATTTAAAAATAAAATTGATTAAAAAAGGAGGAGTACTCTATGCGCAAGTACATTATCGGTCCTGGCCTTCGTGATGTCTCAGCTACCGAGCAGGGCTAGATAGACCTTGAACGCTTGGCACAGGTTGAAATTACGTCCGAAGATGTCGACTTCCCGATTGAATCTGCACTGATTCCGGATGCAGGCCCGGGCTGGCGAGCGGCGCAGCCTGGGGAGCAGACGATTCGCCTCCTGTTTGAAAGCCGCTGAAGCTCAGACGGATCCATTTAGTGTTTGAAGATAGGCAGGAACGTACGCAAGAGTTCGTCTTACGGTGGCCACCGGACGGCGGTCGGTCGTACCGGGAGATTGTGCGCCAGCGATATAACTTCAGTCCGCCGGGGGCGACACGTGAGGTCGAAGACTATACCATCGATCTAGACGGGGTAACAACTCTCGAATTGAAGATAATTCCGGATATAAGCGGTGGCAGCGCTCTTGCCTCGCTTGCGGAACTGCGCGTTGCCTAATTATTCAGTGTGACTTCGGTTATTATGATAAGGGGTTGCACTTTTACAGACCGCTGTCGCCTAAGGCGTCGGATCAAAGGAGAGGTGAGATGGGCGAACAGGAAGCCAAAAAAGAAATAGCCCAAGCAAAAAGGAACTTCTGGAAGCGAAAGCCAAGCTAAAAAAATTAAACGATAAATTAATTGAACTCTCGGACGTGATGGAAAAAATTGAAGCAGCGCAGGGCCGACTGGAAAAAGTAGAAAACAAACTTCTAAAAGAATTTACCAAAGAATCATTTTTCGGCCGCCTAGATAATGAAAAACATTAGAAGAAAACGAAAGCAACGTAACCCTGGCCAGGCATTCACTGTCATTAATCCTGGATAACGCTGGGAGAAGAGGGTTCCAGACGGACTTCCGATAATTCGCCCTGGATCGCCGCGCCACCCGGGCATTGCACTGCGGAAACCTCCATCTGCCGCTCCTTCATGATGGCAATAGCTTTTTCCCGTACTACCCGCCTCATGTTAAAGAGATCCTCTCCCATGGCGCAGGTCTCGATGTATTCAACGAATCTAGTCGGGTTTTGCCTCCACATCCCGATCATCTGGGTCCAAAACTGAAGCCGATATGGTGTTCGGACTCCTTGCCACCAGATGATTTTGATAAAAGCCATGAGTTCGATAAATTTCCTCCGCCAAGTCATACCCTTGTCAAAGACGCGGTCCTTGGGGGCCGGGTCCTCAGCCGGGGTTGCCGGTGGCCGGCGAGCCGGCCTCATGGCCAGGTAGTAACAATAGGCTCTCGACAGATAACGGGAAGGTTCGTACAGATGGTCCCAGGCATTGACATATTCCTGCATGATCTCGGCTTCCGGCCGATCCGGCTCGTAGTTTAAGGCTGAGAAGGTCCCCAGGTCATCTCCCATATCCGGGCGCAGCCGCCCTTCTCTCTCAAGGCGATGCCATAGGCTGGTATGCGGGGCGGCCTGGAGGACGCCA
>JARRKO010000095.1:0-5971 GCA_037388025.1 Syntrophobacterales bacterium | reverse complement strand
CGCACGTCATGAAACATGGATTCCACTTCGTTAAGCTGTTCGATTTCCGGGACCTGCGGTAAAATCTGCCGGGGGCGCATGGTGGAGCCTCTTTAAACGCTGCGGTACAGGCGAGGGGCCTGATGGGCAGCCTGGGGACTGCAAAATGTATTTTTCGGAGAAAATAGTAGCAAAAAAGGGAAAAGGGTTACAGTCAAAAACCGTAACCCTTTGAAATTACTGGTAGGCACGAGGGGATTTGAACCCCTGACCCCTACCGCGTCAAGGTAGTGCTCTCCCCCTGAGCTACGTGCCTGTGGGGTGATGTTTTTCATATAACCTGCGCGGCCCTGTGCGTCAAGAGTGGAAAAAGCTTTGGACAAAAAAAGCTGGATTTTATCGTCAGGTTGTCCGCCTGAAAGCCCTAAAGCCGGTTCTCTGCGGGGGCCCTACAGACACCGGGAGGAGCGCTCAAAACCTTGACAAGCCCTGGTTTAACCGGTTAAATTACTCAGATATTTTAATTTTCTAAAGGAGAGGCGGGATGACTTTTCAGGAATTGTTGATGACCCTCCAGAGCTTCTGGGCTGAGCGCGGCTGTGTCATCCAACAACCTTACGATATCGAGGTGGGGGCCGGCACCTTTAACCCCGCCACCCTGCTGCGCGTCCTGGGGCCGGAGCCCTGGAACGTGGCTTACGTGGAACCAAGCCGGCGGCCCACCGACGGACGCTACGGTGAGAACCCCAAC
This sequence comes from Syntrophobacterales bacterium, assembly GCA_037388025.1. GTDB lineage: Bacteria > Desulfobacterota > Desulfobaccia > Desulfobaccales > 0-14-0-80-60-11 > JBGSLA01. The sequence continues at coordinate 5,241 of JARRKO010000095.1, read as the reverse complement.
CGCCTGCAACATTACTACCAGTACCAGGTGATCCTGAAGCCCTCTCCCAAAAATATTCAGGAACTCTATCTCGACAGCCTGCGGGCCCTGGGGCTCGACCCCCTGGATCATGATGTCAGGTTTGTGGAAGACGACTGGGAGTCCCCGACTTTAGGGGCCTGGGGCCTGGGTTGGGAGGTGTGGCTGGACGGCATGGAAATTACCCAATTCACCTACTTCCAGCAGGCCGGTTCCATTGATCTGCATCCGGTAAGCGTGGAGCTGACTTACGGTCCGGAGCGCATTGCCATGTACATCCAGAAAGTGGCCAGCGTCTACGACCTGGAGTGGACCAAGGGCGTTAAATACGGCGACGTGCATCACCGGGGCGAAGTGGAGCACTCCGTTTACAATTTCGAGCAGGCCGATGTGGATATGCTGTTTAAGCTCTTCGACATGTACGAGGCCGAGGCCCTGCGGATTATCGGCCTGAAACTGGTGCTTCCCGCCTATGATTACTGCCTGAAATGCTCCCATACCTTCAATCTGTTGAATGCCCGGGGGGCCATCAGCGTGGCGGAGCGCAGCAGCCTCATCGGCCGGGTGCGGCAACTGGCCCGGCTATGCGCCGAAGGCTATCTGAAACAACGGGAAGAGATGGGCTTTCCTTTGCTGAAAAAGTAGCTCTTTGCTAGAAGCTGAATTCACGAGGATCATCATGGCAAAAGAATTGTTATTAGAAATCGGCACTGAAGAGATTCCGGCCCGTTTTCTCCCGCCGGCGTTGGAGGAAATGGCGGCCTCGTTCCGTAAGCTGTTGGACGCCGAGCGCATTGGCGTCGGCGAAATTCTCACCTGGGGCACCCCCCGGCGCCTGGCTTTGGTGGCCGGTGAGATGGCTGACTCCCAGGCTGAAGTCACCGAGGAGATCATCGGCCCCCCTAAGGCGGTGGCGGTGGACGCGGCTGGCAAACCCAGCAAAGCAGCCCAGGGGTTTGCCCGGGTCCAGGGGGTCAAGGTCGGCGATCTCATCGAAGTGGATACCCCCCGGGGCGTTTATCTGGCGGTAAAGAAATCCACCGCGGGGCGGCCCACAGCTGAGCGCCTGCCGGAGCTATTACGGGGGTTCATCCTGGGATTGAGTTTTCCCAAGTCCATGCGCTGGGGTGCCGAGACCATTACCTTTGCCCGGCCGATCCACTGGATTGTGGCCCGTTTCGGCGGCGAAGTGATCCCCTTTGAACTGGGAGATGTGGCCAGCGGCGGAGAGACCTTTGGCCATCGTTTTCTGGCCCCCCAGGCCATTGAGGTAACTGATGGCCAGAGTTATGTAGCGGCGTTGAAGGAGGCCAAGGTTATTGTAGACCCGGCAGAGCGCAGAGCCTTGTTGGAGCAGGAATTGAGCCAGGCTGCCGCGGGGGTGAATGGCGAGGTGGTGCCCAACCCGGGGCTGCTGGAGGAGAATACCTTCCTGGTGGAATATCCTTCGGTGGTGGTGGGAAACTTTGAAGACGAATTTCTGGCTTTGCCTGATGAGGTGCTCATTACCTCCATGCGGGAGCACCAGCGGTATTTTTCTTTAAGAGGTAAAGACGGGCGCCTCTTGCCCCATTTTATCGCGGTGAACAATACCTTGACCCGGGACCCCAACGTGGTACGCCAGGGGCATGAGCGGGTCATCCGGGCCCGGCTGTCTGATGCCATGTTCTTTTACCAGGAGGACGCTAAGGTGCCCCTGGAAAATCGGGTGGATGCCCTGAAAGGGGTGGTGTTTCATTCGCTTTTGGGGACATCGTACGAGAAAATGGAGCGCTTCCGGGACTTGGCCGCGGCGCTCGCCCGGCAACTGACCCTGGAGCTGACGGACAAGGTTAAGCGGGCCGCCACCCTGTGCAAGGCTGACATCACCACGGAAATGGTGGGAGAATTCCCGAGCCTGCAGGGGGTCATGGGCCGCATCTACGCCGGGCTTTCCGGTGAGGACCCGGACACTTGCGAGGCTTTGTTCACTCATTACCTGCCCCGGCATGCCGATGATGAGTTGCCGCCGGATAAGATTGGGGCGCTGGTGGGCCTGGCGGATCGCCTGGACACCATCTGCGGCTGCTTCGGAGTGGGGTTGAGCCCCACGGGCACCGCGGACCCGTATGGCCTGCGGCGCCATGCCCTGGCCGTTATCCGGATTTTGCGCAGCCAGGAACTGCATCTGGATCTGGCGGAGGCGGTGGGCTTGGCGCTGGAACTGTTAAAAGGCAAGCTCAGCCGCACCCCGGAGGAAACGGCTGCAGAGGTCCTGGACTTTTTCCAGACCCGGCTGCAGAATCTCCTTTTGACGGAAGCTTTTGATCAAGAGACCATCACCGCGGTGTTGGCCGCGGGCTGGCGGGATGTGGTGGACGCGGCTGACAAGGTGCGAGCTCTGCATGAAGTCCGCCAGAGCCCTGATTTTCCTGCCCTGGCCATGGCCTTCAAGCGGGTCATCAACATTGCTCAGGGGGCAGAAGCCGGTGAAGTTGACCAGGAGCTCTTTGAGCACGGAGAAGAGAATATCCTGTATCAGTCTACGGCATTGATGGAGTCGCAGGTGGCCCAGGCCCTGGAGCAGCGGGATTATGCCAAGGTGTGCCGGGCCCTGGCAGGTCTGAAAGGACCGGTGGATGCCTTTTTCGATAAAGTGTTGGTAATGGCCGAAGATGAACGGCTGCGCCGCAATCGGTTGGCCCTGCTGGTCCGTATCAGCCAGACTTTCCTGAAGATGGCCGATTTCTCCAAAATTACGACGGCATAACAATGGCTCGCTGGTTTCGCCGCAAGGACAAAGGTAAAGACCGGGAAGAGGAGTTCGAAGAAACTCCCATGGAAGAGACCGGGCCGGAGGCTGAAACGCCCCTGGATTTACCGGACGTTGGGGCAGAGGAGTGCCCGGCACCCGAACCTGAGCCCCTCGAGGTTTCACCATTTGAGCCGGAAGCGGCGGCCGAGACCGAGGCTGCCCCGGTGCGCCGCGGGTTTTTTCGCCGCCGGCGCCGGGAAGTTAAAGAAGAAGTACTGGTGCCGGAGGAAGCCTTTTCCTCTGATAATCAGCCTGTTGAAATCCCCCCTGAATCCCCGCCACCTTTAGAGGCGCAGATGCCGCTGGTGCCTCCGCTGGCCCCTGAAGAAGTGGAAATGGTCCCTTTAGAAAGCACTGAGGCGGAGATTCCCGAAATCCCTGCCGAGGGCCTGGAATTCTCCGGAGAAGTGACAGAAGAAGTTCGCCGCAAACGGTTTCAGCGTTTGCGAAACCGCCTGCTCCGAACCCGGGAAGCCTTTAGCGGCAGGATGGATCGGCTGTTTAAAGGCCGCAAGGTCGTTGATGCCGAGCTTTTGGATGAACTTGAGGAATTGTTGATTACTGCCGACCTGGGGGTCGACACCAGCCTGTTTCTGATCGAGGCTTTGCAGGAGAAATTGCGGCGTCGGGAACTTGGGGACGTGGAGAAGCTCAAGATCGTGCTCAAGGCTGAGATGATCGCCCTACTCACGGCCCCGGCCCGGGAGGAAGTGAGTGCCCATCCCCGGGTGGTGCTCATGGTGGGAGTCAATGGGGTGGGCAAGACCACTACGCTGGCCAAGCTGGCCTACCGGGACCGCCACCTGGGACTGACCCCACTTTTAGTGGCTGGGGACACCTTCCGGGCGGCGGCAGTGGAGCAGTTGGAAATTTGGGGCGAGCGCCTGGGCGCCATGGTGATTAAACAAAAGACCGGGGGCGACCCTGCTGCGGTGGTCTTCGACGGCTTGGCTGCGGCCGCGGCCCGGGACGTGGATACGGTCTATATCGACACCGCGGGCCGGCTGCACACCAAAGTCAACCTCATGGAGGAGTTAAAAAAGATTCACCGCACTGCGGCCAAGAAAATTCCCGGTGCGCCGCATGAGGTCCTACTCGTCCTGGATGCCACCACGGGGCAGAACGCCCTGAGTCAGGCCCGGTTATTTCATGAAGCTGTGGGGCTCACGGGTCTCATCATTACCAAGATGGATGGCACCGCCAAGGGGGGAGTAGCCCTGGCAGTGGTCCATGAAACCGGTATACCGCTTAAGTTCATCGGGGTGGGGGAAGGCATGGAAGACCTGCGACCCTTTGACGCCGAAGCTTTTGTGGAGGCGATCCTAGGATAGTGTAACCTTGACTTTATCGTGAAAGTCCTGCCGTAGGGGAGGATTTTAAACCCGCCTCTACAGGATTCAGAAATTGTGTCCCTCACTGCCTTAATAAAATCCCGAGAAAGTGAATCTAATGAATTTTAGAGTCATCTTCATGACTGCCAGGCGGCCGCGGCAGCCATTGGAATGTCGGGTGATGTGGCTTCGAGTCGGAACACTTTTGGCCTGCTGCAATGGCTCTTGTCCTGGTTCGTGGCTTTAAAGCCGGCCCAGATTGCCAGGATTAATTTTTATCTTCGGAAAACCGGCCATGTTACGGCTTATGGCTTGATGTACTTTTTCTGGTTTCGGGCGCTGCGGGGGCATCTTAACATCAGTTCCGGCCGTGCTTTTCTTTATGCCCTGGGACTCTGTCTGTTAGTATCCGCAACAGACGAAGGACATCAGAGCTTTACCAGGTTCCGGGGCGGCAGCGCTTACGATGTCCTTTTGGATTGCTCGGCCGCGTTCCTGGCGGCTCTGGTCACTTTTGCCGTCTGGAGGCCCCCCGATAAAGCTGCAGCCGCAACTAACGCGGACGACCGACAGACCGCCGGTCCGGGATAATCTTTATGTCTCCCTTGAAATTTGGCGGGGGCGATTTACGTTTACAGTGTTAATCGGTTGAGCATTATAATCTGCTTAATTCTTGACGCTGGAACATTGATAGAATCCACATGACTTTTCCCGTTAAACGTCTGAAAATGAGCGGCGCCGGCCGGCTACCCCGACGGGTAGGTCTGGGGCTGCTGGTGGTCCTGGTGGCCTTCTGCTGGCTAACCTTGAGCCCTCTGCCTCTGAAAGCAGCAGAGAATGGCAATGTCTTTGATAAAGTTGTGGAGCACAAACTAAGCAATGGGCTCAAAGTGCTGCTCCTGCGGGAGGCCCGGGCTCCGATTATTACCCTCCAGGTCTGGTATAAGGTGGGTTCCCGCAATGAGTGTCTGGGCAAAACCGGTATTTCACATCTGTGCGAACACCTGATGTTCAAGGGCACGGCCAAGTATGGCCCAAAATATTTCGACCGGGAAGTGCAAAAGGTGGGGGGTATGGACAATGCTTTTACTTCCCGGG
>JARRKO010000094.1:5305-6658 GCA_037388025.1 Syntrophobacterales bacterium | reverse complement strand
CCGACACAGCCGGCCTGAAAATCTAAACTCGTGGGGTTGGGGGAGGGGGTTTGGGGGAGGGGGCAGGGGCCAGTGGTCCCTGGCCCCCTCCCCCAAATAACATTCTCGGAGGAGGACGACATGGCAGTTGAGTTAGTCCCTGGAGTATATTGGGTGGGCGCCATTGATTGGATTATGCGGGACTTTCACGGCTATCGCACCGAGGCCGGGTCCACCTACAATGCCTATCTCATCGTGGATGACAAGATCACCCTGATAGACACGGTGAAAGAGGGTTTTATTCCGGAAATGATGACCCGCATCAGCGACATCGTGGACCCTGAAAAGATCACTTACATCATTTCCAACCACGTGGAAATGGACCACTCCGGGAGTTTGACTGAAGTGATTGACCGGGTTAAGCCCGAAAAAATCTTTTGCTCCCCCCAAGGCAAGGCGGGCTTAAGCCGCCACTTCAAGGCGGACTGGCCCTTCGTGGAGGTGAAAACCGGATCCGAGCTCTCCCTGGGGCGCTATAACCTGACTTTTCTGGAAACCCCCATGCTCCATTGGCCGGATTCCATGATGACCTATCTCAAGGAGGAGCAGCTCCTGTTTTCCAGCGACGGCTTCGGGGCCCACCTGGCTTCCAGTGAGCGTTTCGACGATGGACTGCCGAATTATCCGGCAAATTATCCTTATGAATTGATGAAATACTACGCCAACATCCTCATGCCCATGGGGACTCTGATCACCAAGCTCCTTAAGCAAGTGGAGGAGATGGGGCTGCAATTCAAGATTATCGCCCCGGACCACGGCCTGATTTATCGGAAAAACATCCCGATGATCCTCGAAGCTTACCGGAAATGGGCCGCCGGTGAGGTGGAGCCCAAGGCCCTGGTGATTTACGACACTATGTGGCACTCCACCGAGATGATGGCCGGCGCGCTGGTCCAGGGGCTCATGGACGCCGGCGTGGAGGCCCAGCTGCACCACCTGCGGCGCACCCACTACAGCGATATCGTGGCGGAACTCCTGGAGGCCGGCCTGTTCCTGGTGGGCTCCCCCACCCTGAATAACGGCATTTTCCCCTCGGTGGGGCAGTTTCTCACCTACCTCAAAGGCCTCAAGCCCAAAAACAAGGCGGCCGCGGCCTTCGGCTCCTTCGGCTGGAGCGGCCAGGCCGCGGGCATTATTACCGAGGAACTGAAGACCATGGGCCTCACCATCGCCCACGAGGGCTACCGGCTGAAATACATCCCCGACCCGGCGGAATTGAAGGAAGTCCGGGCCCTGGGCGCCAAGCTGGCGCAGGAGCATTTGAAGGCATGAGTGATTTGGGGGAGGGGGCTAAGGGGCGGTGGCCCCTTACCC
>JARRKO010000094.1:0-5276 GCA_037388025.1 Syntrophobacterales bacterium | reverse complement strand
AATGTAGGGCGCGTCTTACGCGCCATATCCATAGGGAAAATCCCTGGCCTCCTCCACCAAAAAACTATGGCACATCCGGACTCAGACACCCTGCAGCAAGCGGCCCGCGACTTTCGTTATCTTCTAGACCGGGGCTATCCTCGAGAGGTCAGCCTGACCCTGGTGGGCAACCGCTATGACCTGGACGCCGATGCCCGGCAGATCCTGCACCGGGGGGTGTTCGCCGGGTCGGTGGCCGCGGCCCGGAAGGCCAAACTGTGGGAGCTGGCGGACCTAGCCGGCCAGCCCCTGGCCGTGGATGGCCACAACGTCCTCATCACCCTGGAAAGCGCGCTCCAGGGGCGACCCCTGGTGGTCGCGGACGACGGGTTTATCCGGGATGTAGCCCAAATGTCCCGGGCTTATCGGGATTCCCCCGTCACCCGCCAGGCCCTGGGCCTTCTGGCGGCCTATGTCAGCCGCCACCATCCCGGGCCCCTGACCATTCTCTATGATGCTCCCATGAAACGAAGCGGGGAGTTGGCAGGGCAAACCCGGGAGATCTTTGCCGCCCAGGGGTTATTTGCAGAGGCCCGGGCGGTGCCGGTGCCGGAGCGGGAATTGTTGGAATTTTCCGGCGCCGTGGCCACCAGCGACACCCATCTCATCGATTTGAAAGAGGTGGTGGCGGACCTGGCCGGGGAGATTATTCGGGGAGAACTTGGCGGTGAGCCCCTGAACCTGGGGGAAAGTGACCAGGGAAATTGAACTTGAAGGTTTTGCAGATACCCTCAAACCCGGACCGAGGAAATGTCGCCGCGGCTTGAGCCGGCGCCGGCACAGGCGAGACGCCTGTGCTCCCGCTGGATGGAGGGAGTTGGGGAATTGGCAAGGCGCCCGGGCTGGAAGCCCGTGCTACCGTTTGATGAAGAAGGTCGGAGGGGGTTGTAAGGGAGAGGGCAGGGGACCGGGACCTATTCTTCCGCTTCCCTGCGACCTGAGGGCGAAAAAGTGCGGCCCTCAACAAAAGACTTGTCAAGGGCAATGATTTTCCATATAAAATATAGTACTAATAAACCTGTGGGCGGTTAACTCAGGGGTAGAGTGCCATCCTCACACGGTGGAAGTCGCTGGTTCAAATCCAGCACCGCCTACCATGAAAATTCAAGGGGTTACGGCTTAAGACCGTGCCCCCTTTTTTGTTTTGTGACTATTGGTGCCCAGCCTGATATTCGTTTAGATACCTCACGCCAAGGCGCAAAGGCGCAAAGAGTGCTAATAATAATAGCTCACGCCAGGGCGCCAAGGCGCTGCGGGGAATCTGCGTTTGCGTTCCTAGTGAATAAGCCCCTGAGAGGTCAGCCAGTCCCGGGCTGTTTGGTGGACGGATTTTTTGTCCACGTCCACCGACTTATTCAGTTCTTGCATGTCCTGGGTGGTCAATCGGGTCAGAGGCAGTAATATCTGGGCAACTTCGGGATACTTCTTAAGAATTTCTTTGCGGACCACGGGCGCCGGGTTATATACCGGGAAGAACTTTTGGTCATCTGCCAACTCCACAAACCCCCAGGCGAAAATGCGGCTGTCCGTGGAAAAACCCATGGACACATCGGTTTCCCCCTCTTTCAGGGCGGTATAGGTCAGGCCGGTGGCCATTTTCTTGATATTGCCGGCAGGCACCCGAAAGCGGTAGGCCTTCATCAAATTCCTGAACCCGTCCGGCCGTCCCCAGAACTCGGCATTCATCCCAAAAATCAAGGAGTCAGGGTGTCCGTTGACATACCCGGCCAGGTCCGAGATGGTGCTGATCCCCAAGTCACCCGCCCTTTGCCGGGGCATCAGCAGCGTGTAGGTGGAGTTCACCTCCATCCGGGGCAGCCATACCAGGCCCCTTTGGGCGTCCGCGGCTTGGACCACCGCGAAGACCTTCTCCGGGTCGGTCATGACGGCCCGGTCTTTGCCCTTGAGGTACACCGTATACGCGGTGCCGGTGTATTCAAAATAAAGATCCACCTGGCCCCTCTCCAGGGAGCGGCGCAACACCGTGGAGCCCACCCCGGTTTTCAAGGTGACCTCGAACCCTGCCTGTTCCAGTAAAAGTTTGGCCATTTCGGCCAGAATATATTGTTCAGTAAAATTTTTGCCCCCGATGGTGAGGTGCTTTGCTTGAGCCAGGCCGGGGGAGCACAGCGTAGTCAGGAGGAAGCAAAAACAAAGCAAGGTTTTCATAAACATTTTCATACCATGTCTGGCCAGGAGAGCCAAGGCTTCACCGCCGTCACTCCACCGTCCGCGCCGCCGATAGGATATTGAAAACCTGGTCTGATATCTTGGGGTTACCTCTGGACTTTTGCCAGAGAATACCTACCTTAATGTTATTGCCTAAAATAAGGACATATTCATGCATCGTCTGATAAAGATACGAATCCTGAGGGACCTGGAACACTTGGAAGAGAGAATGCGCTCCTGGCGTGACCGGTTGTTTCCCTGGGAGGAAGCGGAATTTTCCTTCCGTCCGCCCGCGGACCTCTATGAAACCCTGGAAGGTTTGGTGTTGCGTATGGAAATCGCCGGGGTCCTCAAAGAGGACCTGGGCATCGACCTGGTGGGCCAGCAGTTGATTGTTCGGGGGCAGCGACGCCCCGGACCCCCAGCCGATGTCAACCGAGTCCTCCTTTACGAAATAACCTATGGGAGGTTTGAACGAAGCTTCCATATCCCCATAGCCATTGACCCGGAGGGTGTGAAGGCCCGCTATGAAAACGGCATTTTGGAAGTGAAGTTGCCCCGCCAGCGCCCCCGGGCCCGGCGCATTCCGGTGCGGGAAATCCAGGATACCCAAGAATGAATACGAGGTGAAAGGTTTTATGACCACCAACCATAATGATAACGAGATTGAGTATATTGTTCCGGAGACGCAGGAAACCCCTCGGGAGCAATTAGTGCTGCCCATTTTACCCACTTCCGAGCTGGTGCTCTTCCCCCGGGTCATCCTGCCCATGGCCCTCTGGGAAGAGTCGGCTCAGAAGCTGGTGGACGACATCATCCTCACCGATAAAATTTTCGGCGTCGTGGCTTCCCGGGAAGACAAGCCCACGGGCTATGGCCCCGACAATCTCTTTTCCATGGGTACCGCGGCGGCGATCCTCAAGATGCGCAAGCCTGAGGATGGCTCAGTACGTCTGCTGATTCAGGGTCTTTACCGCTTCCGGGTAGAAAACTGGATAGGGTACGAGCCTTACTTTACCGCCCAGGTATCTCCCATTTCCGAAGATTATGAGCCCGATCTGGAGTTGGAAGCTCTCATTTCCAGTGTGAAGGGGCTCTTTCTCAAGATGCTGGAGCTTTCTCCCTACCTGCCGGCGGAGCTCGGCGCGCTGGTGCGGGAGATGGGCGATCCCCGGGTGCTGGCGGACGTCACCGCCGGCAGTCTCAACATTGCCAAGGCGGAGAAGCAGGAGCTCCTGGAAACCATCGACGTCAAGGGTCGCCTTAATCGGATCTTGAAGCTCATTGACCGGGAGTTGGAGATCCTGGAGCTGGGCAAAAAGATTCAGTCCCAGGTCAAGGGGCAGATGGATAAAGCCCAGAAGGAATATTATCTCAGGGAGCACATCAAGGCCCTGGAACGGGAGTTAGGGGAGACGGATGAGAAGAACCGGGAAACCACCGAACTGCTGACCCGCCTGGAGGACGCCGAGCTGCCTGAGCATGCCATGAAGGAGGCGGAGCGGGAATTAGCGCGCCTGAAGCGCACCCCGCCCCACTCCCCGGACCATCAGGTCATCCGCAACTATCTGGAGTGGATGATCGAACTTCCCTGGAGTGTGTCCACCGAGGACAACCTGGACCTGTCCCAGGCCCGGCAAATTCTGGACGAAGATCATTATGATCTCGAAAAAGTGAAAAAGCGCATCCTGGAATACCTGGCGGTGCGTAAACTCAAGCCCGACATGAAAGGGCCCATCCTGTGTTTTGTGGGACCGCCGGGCACCGGCAAAACCTCCCTGGGCCGCTCCATCGCCCGGGCCCTGGGGCGCAAATTCGTGCGCCTGTCTCTGGGAGGGGTGCGGGATGAAGCCGAGATCCGGGGCCACCGGCGCACCTACGTGGGGGCCCTGCCAGGGCGCATCATCCAGAGCATGCGTCGGGCCGGCTCCAACAACCCGGTTTTCATCCTGGACGAAGTGGACAAAATCGGCGCCGACTTTCGGGGTGATCCCTCTTCGGCCCTCCTCGAGGTCCTGGATCCGGAGCAGAACTTTTCCTTTTCGGACCATTACCTGGACGTGGGTTTCGACCTTTCCAAGGTCATGTTCATCACCACGGCCAACCTGATTGACCCCATTCCTCCACCGCTGCGGGACCGGATGGAGGTCCTGGAACTGCCGGGCTACACCGAGGAGGAGAAGCTGGAAATCGCTTACCATTACCTCATTCCCCGGCAATTGGAGGCCCACGGTCTGACGGAGGAGCAGTTTGAGGTGACTACCGAGGCCATGCGGGCCCTCATTGCCGCCTACACCCGGGAGGCGGGTCTGCGCAACCTGGAGAGGGAGATCGCCGGTCTCTGTCGGGGCGCCGGCCGGGAGATCGTGGAAGGCGCCAAAACGCGGGTGGAGGTCACGGAAAACGACCTGGGAACCTACCTGGGCCCACCCAAGTTCTTCCGGGAGGCAGCCCTGGAACACCCGGAACCCGGGGTGGCCACGGGACTGGCCTGGACCCCCACCGGCGGGGACATCCTCTTTATAGAGGCCCTGCGCATGCCGGGCAAGGGCGACCTCAGGCTTACCGGCCAACTGGGGGACGTGATGAAGGAGTCCGGCGCCGCGGCCTTCAGCTACATCCGGGCCAAAGCTCCTTTCCTGGGCATTGCGGAGGATTTTTACGAGAACACCGACCTGCACATCCACGTGCCCGCGGGGGCCATCCCCAAGGACGGGCCCTCCGCGGGGCTGGCTCTCCTCACTGCCCTGGTGTCGCTGCTTTCCGGTCAGCCGGTCAAGAAACAGTTGGCCATGACCGGGGAAATCACCCTGCGGGGTCACGTCCTCCGGGTGGGAGGCATAAAAAATAAGGTTCTGGCGGCTCATCGGGCCGGCATCAAGGATATTATCCTGCCGGCGCAGAATGAAGTGGACCTGGAGGAGATTCCTGAGTCCGTGCGCCATGACCTGAAGTTTCACCCGGTGGAAAGCCTGGACCAGGCCCTGGAGGTGGCTTTCCCTCACTGAGAGGGCGCTTCATGGTTTTTTGGGGGGAGGGCCAGGAACCTGAGGTCCCTGCCCTCCCCC
>JARRKO010000093.1:0-5468 GCA_037388025.1 Syntrophobacterales bacterium | reverse complement strand
GTTTATCATAACGGGACATGCTCATGGCAAAAGTAAACCCGAGCAGCAGCGCCAGCAGCCCCAGAATAGCTACTTGGATCGTGGATATCTGGGTTCTTGAATGTTCGTCGACGCCTGACTTATGAGCCCGGCGCCCCAGGAAAAAGCCGATCTGGGTGGCCCCGAGGAAAAGAACGACACTGCCTATCAGAATAAGCCAGATGTTCACGTCAAATAAGTTCATGTTAAATAACAAATCCTGGGACATAGCCCGCCTCGCCAAGGTTAATTATGAGCGCCCAAAATTATCCGGCACACCCCGTTTGACCTTAACAGGTATTTTCCCCAGGAATTGTCCTTTGCCATGTGCAATTCCTCATAGCTTTCCCCCCTCAAGATGGAGCCTCATAGTCCCTTAACCAGGCCAGCAGGTCAGGCTTATAGAACCGCCACCCCTTGCCCACCTTGCGGGACGGCAGAATTCCCCGCCTGGCATAATCCCGCACCGTAAAGGGCGTCAGCTTTAAAAACTCCGCTGCTTCCTGTGTGGTTAGCACTTCGTCATTTTCCATCATAATATTCATATTAAGAAATATAAATTCTTAAAAGTCAATATATAAACATAAAAAATATATAATAATTAATATATAAATATATATATAAACAAAAAATAATAATTACCAATAAATATATTGACAAACTTATATAAATGCCTATAATTGCAGGCAAGATAAACAAATAGCCCGTGATTGCCTTCAAGGATAGGAGTGCCTTTGGGGCCCCGTTAGCCGCGAGTGGCCATGGCTTTGACACCAAGCACGTCGACTGTCGACGTCTGCGGAAAAATGCCACCCTTGTTAGGCAAAGAGACGAGTTAGCCGAACCATGTTCACCACCGAATCCGACTCCGGACAAACCCCGCAGGCCCTGTGGGCCCATCTGCGCCGTGAATTGCGGACGCCTCTGGACGCAATTATCGGTTACAGCGAACTACTGCTGGGAGGCGCCGCTGATGTGGGTCAGGCGGATTTCATTTCCAACCTGAACCTGATTCACTCTGCCGGCCATCAACTCCTGGAGATAATCAACGACCTCCTGGACACCAACAAATTTGTCTCTGGCGATGTCGTCTTTAATCTGGCATCCTTGGTCGCCAACCTGCACTATAAGGTGCGCATGCCGATAAACGATGTCATCGGTGTCAGCGAGACCCTGCTGGAGAACGCCGCCTCGCAAGGGCGGCTAGACCTTATTGCAGACCTGAAGAAGATTCAGTCTGCCGCTGAATACGTCCACTCTTACATCAACGAAATTATCGATTTTGGAAAAATCGATTCCAGTCTGAAGAAATCCGGCGCGGAAAATTCGGAGCGGCTATCACTTATCAACAGTGTCATGATTAGTCTCCGGGGACTGGCTCAGGATAGCGCTGCCATAACCGGTTATGAAAGCGGTTCTATACTGGTAGTGGATGATAATGGCATAAACCGCGACCTGCTGTCCCGTTATCTGGAGCGTCAAGGGCATGCGGTCCAGGTGGCGCACAATGGCCAGCAGGCCCTGGAGATGATCGCCACCGGCGCTTTCGATCTGGTGCTCCTCGATATAGCGATGCCGGGGCTGACCGGTTACGAGGTGCTCCAACACCTGAAGAGTTCCGAAACCTGGCGGGACCTGCCGGTCATCATGATTTCCGCCCTGGACGAAATGGACCTCGTGGTCCGCTGCATTGAACTGGGGGCGGAAGATTATTTGCCCAAGCCTTTCAACCCGGTGCTGCTGCGAAATCGAGTGGGGGTCTTCCTGGAAAGAAAGCGGCTGCGACATATAAAAGTGGAGCAACATCGAAAATTGCATGAACTCAATACCGCCCTGGAACTGCGCAACCGGTTTATTCGCGAGACCTTCGGCAGCTACCTCTCGGATGAAATCGTCGACACGATTCTGGAGAAGGGTGGACTGAAAATAGGGGGTGAAAAACGGTGTGCTACCATTCTCATGGCCGATCTGCGCGGCTTCACCTCCTTAAGTGAGCGCCTGCCCGCTGAGGATGTGGTGGCGATGCTCAATATCTATCTGGAGACCATGATAGAGATCATCCAGAAGCACCAGGGCACCATCGACGAATTCATCGGCGACGCCATCCTGGTGATCTTTGGGGCTCCCATCCTGCGCCCCGACGACCCGCGGCGAGCCGTGGCGTGCGCCGTGGAAATGCAATTGGCCATGACTTCGGTCAATGAACGGAATCGCTGGGCCGGGTACCCCGAGGTAGCTTTAGGTGTGGGCCTCAACACCGGCGAGGTGGTGGTGGGCAACATCGGTTCTCAGAAGAGAATCAAGTATGCCGTGGTGGGTCGCGCGGTCAACCTTACGGCCCGCATTGAATCCTATACGGTGGGCGGCCAAATCTTTATTTCAGAAAGCACCTTATACGAATGTGGCGATATCTTGCGGCTAGACAGTGCCATGAAGGTTATGCCCAAAGGGGTGAAAGAACCGCTGACCATCCATGAAGTGGGAGGTATCGGCGGAGATTTTCAGCTCTTTCTGCCTCCGAAACAAGAGATTACGTGGATAGAACTCACGCAAGGGCTCCCCGTCCAGTTTACCGTGGTGGATTGGAAACATACCGGAGAGCAGGGGCATGGGGGCGCCATCACCAAAATAGCCCCTAATATGGTCGAAGTTCACTCTAAGGTCCTGCCCTCCCCACTGGCTAACCTGCGGATTTCTCTGTACGACCCCGACGACCACGAAATTACCGACGACCTTTACGGCAAAGTAGTGGCTCGCCTCTCCGAATCCCCCCCTGCCTTCCAGGTCCATTTCACCTCTTTACCTCCGGAAGCCGAGACCTTTTTGGCAAAGTTCCTGGGCGCCGTTCTGAATTGACCTGGTGGATTTGAGTATTATTAAAAATTGACCCCAAAGGAAAAGAATACTTTCCACTAATGGGCTTTCTAATCGTCTCTAATTTTCTATGAAGAGGTTTTTCCATGAAAGTCAAACCGTTGAATGATCGTGTTCTGGTGAAAAGGATCGAAGAAACGCAGACCACCAAAGGCGGCATCGTTATTCCCGACACTGCCAAAGAGAAGCCCATGGAGGGCCGGGTCATCGCCGTGGGCCCCGGCAAAATGAGCGACGCCGGCAACCGCATGTCTCTCCAGGCGAAAGAAGGCGACCGCATCCTGTTCGGCAAATACTCCGGCACCGAGATCAAGGTCGAAGGCGAAGAGTACCTAATGATGCGGGAAGATGACATCCTGGCCATTGTCGAAGGATGAACCTGCCTTCTCCCTATTCAATTCCTGAAATCTTTTACCTAGCTATTATTATAGGTACAGGAGGAACGTATTAACATGGGCGCTAAAGAAATCAAATATGACATAAAGGCTCGGGAGTCCATGCTCCGGGGCGTCAATACCCTGGCGGACGCGGTTAAAGTAACCCTGGGCCCCAAGGGCCGCAATGTCATCCTGGAAAAATCATTCGGCTCCCCGGCCATTACTAAAGACGGTGTGACCGTGGCCAAAGAGATCGAGCTGGAGGACAAGTTTGAAAACATGGGGGCCCAGATGGTCAAAGAGGTGGCCTCCAAGACCTCGGACGTAGCCGGCGACGGCACCACCACGGCCACCATCCTGGCCCAGGCCATCTACCGGGAAGGCTCCCGGCTGGTGGCAGCCGGCACCAGCCCCATGGCCTTAAAGCGCGGGATCGAAAAGGCCGTGCAGTTAGTAGTGGAAGAGCTGCACAAAATCTCGAAACCCACCAAAGACCAGAAAGAGATCGCCCAGGTAGGGACCATCAGCGCCAACAATGACACCTCCATCGGCAACATCATCGCCGACGCCATGAGCAAAGTGGGCAAAGAAGGCGTCATCACCGTGGAAGAAGCCAAGGCCATGGAGACCACTCTGGAAGTGGTGGAGGGCATGCAGTTTGACCGGGGCTACATCTCCCCTTATTTTGTCACCAATCCGGAGAAGATGGAAGCCAGCCTGGAGGAGCCTCTCATCCTGATCCACGAAAAGAAGATCAGCGGCATGAAAGACCTGCTGCCCCTTCTCGAGCAGATCGCTAAGATGGGCAAGCCCCTGCTCATCGTGGCCGAGGACGTGGAAGGCGAGGCCCTGGCCACCCTGGTGGTGAACAAGCTGCGCGGCTCCCTGCAGGTGGCCGCGGTGAAGGCCCCGGGCTTCGGCGACCGGCGCAAGGCTATGCTGGAAGATATCGCCTCTCTTACCGGCGGCCAGATGATCTCCGAAGACATGGGCTGGAAGCTGGAAAACGTCACCATGAAGGAGCTAGGCAACGCCAAGAAGGTGAACATCGACCGGGACAACACCACCATCATTGACGGCGGCGGCAACCGGGAAGAAATCGAAGGCCGGGTGAAGCAGATCCGGGCCCAGATCGAAGAGACCACCTCGGACTACGACCGGGAGAAGCTGCAAGAGCGGCTGGCCAAGCTGGTGGGCGGTGTTGCGGTGATCCGGGTAGGCGCGGCCACGGAAACCGAAATGAAAGAAAAGAAGGCCCGGGTGGAAGATGCTTTGAACGCTACCCGTGCGGCGGTGGAGGAAGGCATTGTCCCAGGCGGCGGAGTTGCTTTCCTGCGCTGTCAGCCGACCCTGAGCGAGTTGAAGCTGCCGATCCACGATGAGCAGTTGGGCGTCAACATCATCAGGCGGGCCCTGGAAGAGCCTATCCGGCAGATTGCCAACAACGCCGGCGCCGAAGGCTCCGTGGTGGCCGAGCACGTCAAGGCAGAAAAAGGCGCCATAGGCTTCAACGCCGAGACCGGCGTCTATGAAAACTTGATGGCGGCGGGCGTCATCGACCCCACGAAGGTGGTGCGCTACGCTCTCCAGAATGCCGCCTCGGTGGCCTCCTTGCTCATCACCACCGAAGCCATGGTGGCCGAGAAACCTAGGAAAGAAGCCCCCATGCCGCCCATGGGCGGCGGCATGGAGGGGATGTATTAGAGAGAGTGGGGAGGTTTTTTGGGAAGGAGGGCTAAGGGCCACCGGCACTTATCCCTCCTGCAAACCCCCTATACATTGGGAGGTGGAAGAATATGGCAAAACTAGCTTGGGAGATGCTAGAAGGGGAACCTTATTATCGGAAAATAGAGAGAGCCAAAGTTCCGGGAGGATGGCTTATCAGGATGGAGGTGGGAGATGGTGGTGGTATAACCTTTGTACCTGACCCCAACCACGAATGGGAATAGCTTTCCTCATGGATGAACAGGGAGAACATGCCTGAATAGCCTGAGAAGATAAAAATAACTAATAGAGATGCGGTCATCATTCAAAGCCCCCCGACCTACCAGCTGGACGAAAGGGTATATTACAGAGACCCTGAGGAGGAGTTTACTAAATGATCCCTACCAGTAAACCGGTAAAAAAGCCTGTCATTAGGCCGTCAATCAAGGCCACCTTTTACCTGACTCGAGAGGTTTTGTTCTCCCTGGAGGAAGC
>JARRKO010000092.1:0-17301 GCA_037388025.1 Syntrophobacterales bacterium | reverse complement strand
GCTCCCAGCTCTAAGGCCTCCTCGTTAAGGGGTTCTGTGTTCATCTCTTAACATCTAAGTGGTAAAAATTCTAGATATGTTCCGAATATGAAAGGTTTTTGACTCGGTGATAAGTTTCGGAGCAGAGCAGGTATATGTAACAAAATTTCTTTTTCAATTTTATCAATTAACTCCAACTTAAATAAAAAAGGGATAAGGCAAATACCTTAACCCTTTCTTATTAAATTTGGTAGATTGTTGTATATTACTTTGTTGTCTTCTATTGATGACTTAAGACCATAATTGATCAAAATTTGCGTATTGTAAAATTATTTTAAAACGCCAAAGCAAATGGGCAAACGGTAGTAAGACGAGTTTCGATTTTTTGGCCAATACACGATTCTCTAAATTTAATTGGAACTTTATTAAACCAAAAAGATAATGCGGCTTGGCATAAGAAAGATTTAACACATCCATCGGTAGTCATGAGCTTTCCTCGCATTTGGGAAAGCTCCACGTCACTTATGGGCTGACACGCCGAAGGCAATGGCTGAATTACTGCGTTTTCCCCGGCCAGGGCCGGAGCAACACCCAGACTCAGACCCAATGTCAGCAGCAAGATCACCAGCATGGCTGTGGTCCTCATAACGCTACCTCCTTGTAAGATTGGATGAACTTAACTGACGGTCTAGGTTAAATCTAAAGCAGAAACCAACCAGCAAGTCTATTGCAAAAGTGACTATTTTAGGATGGTGAAAGATGCCTATTATACCAGGTGGGTGGAAGACTATGCCTTACATCCTGGGCTTGGGATCGTCAATGAAATTCTAAAAACCCACCTTTCATAAGTTTGCGATAACTTGCCAAACCCAGCAGTTATCACCGAACCGAAGGAAATTGTAGATATGGTTTGAATATCAGAACAGGGAAGAGTTGCCCCCCAAGAGTGGCTATCCGAACCTTTTCAGATATTTTCTGGTTATGGGAAGTTTTTAATAGCTTGATAAGTTTCTAAGCAGAGCAGTTATCTTTCATCTAAGACTTCTTTCTTAAATTAATAAAAAGGCAGGGCCAAGGGGGGCTGACCCTACTTGAATTTTCGCCTTTGTGAGAGTCACTCAGGCCCCCTTGCGCCGCCAGCCCACCAGGCCCAGCCACAAGTGACCGTGATCCAACAAAAGAGCCAAGGCCGGGTCAAACGCGCATTTCACCTCGGCGTTGTCTGGCGTTGTCTGAAAAATGGCAGAGGTTCTCTAAAGAATGGCAAAACTTCTCAGGAGGCCCCTACTTCCCTACTATATGACATTTCTCATGAGGAATCTCATGACGTTGTCCTTGATTGCGCCCCGGGGCATCGAGCTAATGATCTTGTGACACTTTGGGCATAGATACACTCCCCCAACCCGGTGAATATGCTCGAAAGTGGTTTTCTTATCGCACAGGTCGCACATATACTCGATCCCAGTCTCCCTGGCTTTGTAAATCTCATTTCCACAATTCCTTTTAGCCTGTCCCATGTCGACCTCCGTTTTCCTTTGATAAATAGAGGTTACGGTAATGGCACGTAATAAAACCTTCCCTCGAATCGCTCCCTTCGCGAACTTGCCTATTTATGGACATTAACTAGTAGATCTTCAGCTGAACCGAGGTTAGGAGGCCATTAAGATTCTATGAAGTTGTCAAATAATTCTCTGCAGGAGGTGGTTGGAGCAGCCGCTTCCAGAATCAGGTGGCTTCGCTGGGATGCGTGAGGGATAAGGAGATGTTTTAATACTAGACCTTAATTTGTGCTTTGTCAATTTAAAGGCCATTTCCCTTGCCAGATGAGATAGTTATCAGCGGAACTCTAAAAATTGCAGAGATGATTTGATTATCAAAACCGGGTGGGGTTGCCTCCCAAGAGTGGCTATCCGGACCTTTTCAGGTTGGTGCCCTTGATGATGGGGTCAATGTGTTGATATTTTCTGGGTATGGGAAGTTTTTGGCCGCTTGATAAGTTTCTAAGCAGAACAGATCGTCTTATCTCATCTCAGAACCGCATCCGCACGCCGCCGCCCCAGCCGAAGTCGGAGTGCCATTGCGTGATAAGGGAAAAGTTTTTGGACAAAAGGTAAGTCGCCCCGCCGCGCAGCTCCCAGAGTCTATTGGTGTCGTATTCGGCCTCGCCAAACAGGGCGAAGCGCGGGGTTAACTGAAGGTTCTTGCCCAGGTCGAAGCGGGCGTCACCCTCGGTGTCCACCCATATCCGTGATTCAATGTTGAGCGGGAACAGATAGCGTAAGCCGAAAACCCCCACAGATCTATCGAGGCTGTCATTTTCCCAGATGAGGTCAGCGCCGGCAAAGACAGTGAAAAAGCGGTTTATGTAACGGTCCCAGGTGAAAATGGTCTCCCATTCCACGCCCTCCACCTTTTGCCAGCCCACATCGTCCCACGTGAAAGTGAGGATATTGCGGGTGTTGGATAAGATGGCGAACCCCTGGGTCATTTGGCTCATGGCGTCCACCCGGGCCCAGGCATACCAGGGGTCTTTATAGAGCAGGGGCCGGACTGCGGCCAATTGGGGATTCATGACAAAACTTTCGTAATGCACCACCCGGGCCATGCCACTTTCCAGATGATAAAGGATATGGCAATGGAAGAACCAGTCCCCCACCTCATTGGCTTCGAATTCAATCACCGTGGTGGACATGGGCGCGACATTGACCGTGTGCTTGAGAGGAGAGTAATCGCCCTGGTCGTTCAGCACCCGGAAAAAGTGGCCGTGGAGATGCATGGGGTGGTGCATCATGGTGCGGTTGAT
Organism: Syntrophobacterales bacterium; assembly: GCA_037388025.1. Lineage (GTDB taxonomy): Bacteria > Desulfobacterota > Desulfobaccia > Desulfobaccales > 0-14-0-80-60-11 > JBGSLA01. The sequence goes on along the minus strand of JARRKO010000092.1, from coordinate 14,519 downwards.
CATAATGAAACGCGTCACCTCGCCCTTGCGGATACGAATGACGTCGCTCGCGGACAAAGGCTTATTGTTGATTAGCCAGACGAAACGCTCCATGTCGCCGTCCAGGGTCAGGCGGATTTCCCGCACCGGTTTGTCCGGGGGAAAAGCCGTGGAGTGGGTGGCCCGCAGCTTGTCATAAGGAGGCCAGGGGCGGCGGGGGTCTTGGCCGTCAATGGCGAGATTTTTCGCAGCGGAGACATCCGTGGCCAGAGGGCGGAAGTTATAGCTGAATCTCTTGCCTCGCCGCTGGGCCGCTAGGTTCTCCTGGGTGCCGGCCGGGGTGGTGATTTCCTCTTTTTCTGCCGTGGGCCTCCCGGAATGCGTCGGGGGGTGGTGCATGCCCTTCATGTTATTCCCCGCGCCGCCCCTGCTCTTGTCCATTTCCATCGACTTCATGCCCATGGATTTCATCCCCATCATTCCCGGCTGGTCGAACTTGCCGGCTTTCACCTCCCGGTCGGACATACCCATGGAGGCCTGGGGGGTAAGGGCGAAAAGCTTTTTCAGGGTGATCTTTCCCTTAAAGGAGTAAAGATTGGGATGGGGCATATCCGGGGCCGCGTGGCGCTCCCCGGTGCCGATCCATACGGAAGCGAACCCGGAGCCGTCGTGCGCGGTGGCCCGTAATTCATAGGCTCCTCCGCTTGGGGGGACCTGGACGAGCACGTCGTAGGTCTCAGCGATCACCATAATAAAGCCCTTCAGTTTGACCGGCTCCACGTTCTGGCCGTCCGAGGCGATGATGGTCAGGGGGCCGCCGGCATATTCGAGGTTGAAGTTGGAGGCGGCGCCGCCGTCGATCAGGCGCAGCCGTACGGTCTCACCGGGCTCGGCTGCCAGCCAGATTTCGGGTTGACCATTGGCCAAAAAATAATTATAGGCTATATCCGACAGGTCCATGGTGGGCATGCGCAGCAACTCCCGCTTGACATAGTCGCCCAGCATGCCGATTCGGGCCGCGCCCAGGATGCTCTGGCTGCTGCCTTTTTGAATGGAAAACCATTCACTGCCCCGCTTCAGAGTGCGCAGCACTTCGTGGGGCTTGGCATCGGTCCAGTCAGAGAACAGAACTACGTAATCGCGGTCGGCCTGCCTGGGTTCTGGCGCACGGGGCTCGATGACAATGCTGCCGTAAACGCCTCGTTGTTCATGCAAATTGGTGTGGGAGTGATACCAGTAAGTGCCGCTCTGGCGGAGGGGAAATTCATAGGTGAAGGTGGTATGAGGCTTGATGGGGGGAAAGCTCACATAGGGGACGCCGTCCATTCCCGGGGGCACCAGCAAGCCGTGCCAATGAACGGAGCTGTCAACGTTCATCTGGTTGTGAACTCGGATGCGGGCCAAGTCGCCTTCCCGGAAGCGCAAGACGGGGCCGGGGATGCCGCCGTTGACGGTCAGGCCCGAGCGCGGTTTTCCCGTGATGTTCACTACCTTTTCGGCGATGGTAAGATCATATTCGACAGTCTTGGCCTGGAGAAGCAAAGGGGCGAAAATAATAACCAATAGCAAGGCCGCAAGCGATGTAATTTTTTTCACAAACAACCTTTAAGCTGGATCAGCAAGTTTGGCTTCTATTCTTAGCAAATCGGAATTTCTTTTTAAAGATAATATGGAAATGCGACTATCTTGCCAAACCCCGCAGTTATCACCTCTCCTAGAAAAATTGCAGAGATGATCAGTATATCGAAACGGGCTGTATATTGAGGGGGAACTTTCAGGCCGGAGGAGTTGATGCAAGGTGAGGGGATTTGGGCAAAAGCTGGGAATTTTTCTGACCAAAAAGTGTTGCTATGTTTTGATATGGGAAGTTTTGGGCCGCCTGATAAGTTTCTACTTAGAGCAGGTATATGCTCCTGTTGTATGGCTTATTCTAGGTTTGTAAGGAGATACTCAGAAGCCAATCGACCTGTTTGGGGGAGTATGAGCTCAGCGACCCACATGTAAATGAAGCCAGAACATCTTATCCTCGCTGAGCAAGCCCCCAGGCGGGCTGACATGTTAGTTTTGGAAACTTGATACTTGATTAATTACCCGGGTTGATCTTGGTGATTTTGGATCCTTGAATACCGATCCCGCCCATTAGACCTTTCTGATTGAAGATAAAAGCGTAAACCCCTTTCTGCGTGGTAGTTGTTGACAAGTTCTTGCCGAAGCCCTTGTCCAGCACTACGAGACTTGGCCCTGATCCAAGTTCCCAGCCATCGCTTTTATTCAGATATTGTAGCGATGCATCGTCCATGAAGAACAATACGTAGCCAAACGATTGGACCCCTGCCTGTAAGCCATATGAGGCCGCTACCGACCGATAATAACCCACAGTTCTGCCCCCTTTACGTAGCGCCCCATCCCCAAATTGCCCCGCTACTACAAAGCCCCCCTTGACAATGCTCGGGAATATAAGGATGGCCTTCGCCTTGTCGCCCAGAGCCTTTGCGCCAGGGGTGGTGTTATAAAGTGTATGCAGCGCTTGGGTAGCATTACGATCGATCTCGCTTGCACTGGCAGCTATCGCCGATCCGGCGCTCCAGGTGGTTATCAAAGCTACGGCTATCACCAGCATCGACGATAACACCAAACTTCTCTTAGGCAAAACTATCTTAATGCGCATCTGTTTCTCCCTTCGCGCACTCATTTGCTGACAGCGCTGAACGGAAACATATCCAATCTTATTCCTTGGTAACAACTATATCTTGTAGGATTAGGCAGTTATTACCTGAAAGTGGAAGTTGTTGCAAGGTATGATCTGAATATCTACCGCGATAGACGGGGCTCAGGTCGCCAGATGCGTTCCATCCTTTTAATGTTCACCACCCAGCCGTCATCCCATAGCAACGCCAGGACACGGCGATATAACTTGCCAGATGAGACAATTATCACCTCTCCTTGAAAGATTGCAGAGGTGGTCTGGATATGGAGAATTTTGCTTGGTGATAAGTTCCGAGCAGGCAGATCGAACCATCTTACTGCGTCCTTCGTTCTTCTGGGAAGATAATGTAATGCTTCCCGTAAAGTACATGGTCCACCCAATTTTCCCCTCGGCCAACCTTCGATCCTAGTTGAGACATGCTCAAATGCTCAGCTTCTAGGTGATGGGCCAGCAAAAAGTCCCTCAAAAGTTGCACAATGCCAGATAAGGACTTATTTTTACTAAAAATAAGGAGAGGAGAGTTAGGATAGTTCCACGGCAAACACCCTTTTCCAGGCCGATAAAAGGAGGGACCTACATTGTCAAAAGGAAAAATCTTAAACGGAGTGGATGTTGATGTGGTAAACGGTGTGATTAATGCCGTAACTGAAAAACCTGAACTTGCCAAGTCCAAATTTCGAGTCAACAACAAATGGATCGACGGTGGGCATAATCGTACTACCGTTTTAGGTTTCTACAGTGCTGGTCAGGAGATTTCTCATTCCCAACAATTTGTCTTGGATGCAGACGAACCCCCCATCATGGCAGGACAGGATCAAGCACCGAGTCCTGTAGAGCACCTTCTAAATGCTCTGATAACTTGAATGACTACGACCATGGTCTACCATGCCGCAGTTGGCGGCATAAGGTTGGAAGAAGTAGAATCAGCGGTGGAAGGCGATCTTGACCTCAGAGGTCTCTTAGCAATCTCTGATCAAGTCAGGCCAGGCTACCAGGAAATCCGGGTAAATTTTAAGGTCAAGACGGATTTTGAAAATATGGAAACGCTGAAGGATCTAATGAGACTGTCGCCCGTATACGATGTTGTCAAAAGCGGGCCGCGAGTCATTGTTCAGGTAGAAAGGAAATGAAGAGAAATGGAGGATAAACTTGCCGGCATGTTAGCCGAGATAAGGCTATGATTATGTGAGGTGGAGGCAGAAATCCAAAAAATTTATATGGCTAATAACCGTCTATCAGGGCGAGGTCAAAAAAGGCCTCGCCCATCTTAAAAGTGTTGATATGATCTGGATATGTAGAATTTTCAAATGAATGATAAGTTTCTAAGAAGAGCAGTTAACGATACCTGAAGAATCTTTACTTATGAGACAAAAAAGGCAGGGCCCTGGTTGACCCTGCCTTTGTTTTTTGCCTGGTGTGGGAGTTTATCAGCCCCGTTTTCTCCGCCAGCCCAACAGCCCCAGGCCCAGGAGGCCGGAGCCCAGGAGGAGGGCGGAGGGCGGGAGCGGGGTGTGGAAAGGTATGAGCTGGCCACCGCCGGTCCCCGCCAAGTCGTAGGTCAGGCCATGCAGGTAGAAATTGACCAGCAGGTCGGGATCGTAATAGATATTTATCGGGTCATCGTCGTCATTGAAGATGTTATACACCATCTTGGTGAACCAGTTCACCTTGGCACCGACCAAGCCCCCTACATACTGAGCAGTGCCATTATTCCCGGTGTTGCCATCAAAGAGGTGCACGGTTTGTCCGAGAATATTCAAGGTGCCCCAGGCAAAGTTGTGGGTGACCGCAGTAACCAGGACATCTCCGGGTGAATCATTGTCCTCCCCAGGGATATAGAAGTAATGACCACTTAAGGGGGTGGAATTGCCCTTGGTGAAAATCGCGACGGACAAGCCCGTGTTCCAATTATCGGCGTTCGTGCTATGATTGATAAAATCCCCTGTGATGATAAAGAGGTCCTGGGAGGCCCCCACCAGGTAGCCGTCGGCGCCCACCGTCAGGTCGCCGGTGAAGGTCTGCTTGGCGTGGTCGCTGATATAGGCGCCGTAGCCGATATCGGTGCCAATGGTAAAGTTGCCGTTCCAGGTTACAGTGGCATTGGTGGTCTTGACCGTGCCGTCATTAATCACGTCGCCGGTCACCCCCGCACCCCCGCTTATCTGGATGGTCCCGGCGGTCAGTTTACCCCCCATGAGATTGTAGGTGCCGCTACCACCGGCGCCCACCCTGAGGTTTCCGGCCACCGTGTGCTGGCCGCCGCTCTGGTTGACGGTGCCGGTGCCTAAGACGCCGAGATATTCATCTCCATCAACCTGGAGGCTCCCGGCCTTCAGATTGTAGGTGCCGTCGCCTCCGTTGCCTCCAAAGCCAAAAATGATTCCTCCGTTACCACCCGAGCCTTCGGTAACGGCCACCGTGTGCTGGCCGCCGCTCTGGTTAACGACGCCGGTGCCGTCGTACCCGATATATTCATTACCGCCCACCGTGAGGTTGCCGGACTTCATATTGTAAGTACCGTTGCCTGTGATAGTCTTTCCAAGGGTAAGATTGCCGTTTACCGTATGGTTGCCGCTGGTGTGGGTGAAGCTGCCGGTGCCGGAATTGCCAACAAATTCATCAGAATTCGCCGATAGGCTGCCGGATATCAGTTTATAGGTGCCGCTGCCTAAAGAACTTTCGCCAAGGGTAAGGTTGCCGTTTACTGTATGGTTACCGCTGGTATGGATGAAGCTGCCGGTGCCCTCCACGCCGATGATTTCATCTGTGTCGACCGATAGCTGGCCGGCCTTCAGATTGTAGGTGCCGTCGCCTCTGTCGCCTCCAAAGCCAATAAGGAGTCCTCCGGCACCGCCATTGCCGCCGCTCTGGATAACGACGCCGGTGCCATCGTATCCTATATATTCATTACCGGCCACCGTGAGGCTCCCGCCCTTCAGATTGTAGGTGCCGCTGCCCGTGATAACCTTTCCAAGGGTAAGACTGCCGTTTACCGTATGGTTGCCGCTGGTGTGGGTAAAGCTGCCGGTGCCGCCCAGGCCGATAACTTCATTTTCGCCCACCACCGCCAGGCTGCCGGTATTCAAGCGGTAGGTGCCGCTGCTGCCGGATAACTGCGCCAGAAAGAGGTCCCCGAGCACCGTATTACTGCCGCCGTTCTGGATGAAAGCGCCGGTGCCATAGTTGCCGATAATCTCAAAGGGCACCAACAGGCTGCCGCCCGTCAACTGGTAGGAGCCGGAGCCGTTATTCTTACCTACAGTGAGGAATAGACTTATATTGGTGCCGCCGAACTGTTTGAAGCTGCCGGTGCCATCGTTGCCGATAATTTCCTCTTCGCCACCAGACAGGGTGCCGGAAAACAGCTTGTAAGTGCCCTGGCCGGTGGCTTGGTCACCAAGGGTAAGTTGGAGGTTGGCCGTATTGCTGCCGGAGAATTGCTTCAGGGTGCCCTGGCCGGTGCCCCCGATGGTTTCAAAGTTATAGGTGATGGAAGGGGGCACAATTTTGGTGGCGCCGCCGTCCACCACCAGGTCGGTAGCCGACCTGTTGATAGCCCCGGCCCACCCCGGGGCCAGCAGCAAGAGGAGGGCCAGCACTGCGGCCCCGTTCAGCATGCCCTTCCAGCCGGTCTTGCGGTTATGCGATTGCATGTGCGGACCTCCTTTTCTCAGACAGGTTCTTGCTGACGAACACGGTGACGTTGCCGCCCACCACGGCATAATCCCGTTCCGGTTCGTCGGTGGTGAAGGTCAAGGTGCTGCTGCCCTGGCTCAAGCGGGCGTCCAGCCCCCCAGCGACTAAAGAGAAAGACACTCAAATCTGCCTATATTTACCGCCTTTATTGGAAGCCCTGGTCGAGTCCGCCTGGCATATTGCCTCACTGAGGGTTAGAAATGATAGGCCGCGCCCATCTGGAAGCTGAGAAGGTTGAGGGTGGGGCTGAAATTGAAGCTGAACAAATCAGAAAAACCGGGACCAGCCCCGATAACTGAGTTATAGTTGTAGCTTGGTTTGGCATAGCGGTATTTAAATGAAGCCTCCAGGGAAACGTGCTTTAGTACCATCCATCTCAGGCCAGCTTCCACCGCCAAGGCCGGGTCCACGCTGGAATTGGAGGGTGCCTTCAGAACAAAGCCAGTGCCGCCTGGCAAAGCGTAGATTTTCGGAATCTGGCTGGAGAAGAGTATGGCCGGGCCCACCGCGACGTAAGGCTGCAGACGACCGAAAGGCACCTCGCTGTCCGGTAGAAAGCCAAAACGGAAGGCGAACATGAAGGCCAGAGTCGCGGGGTGAAAGTCTAGGCGATGGTAGCTGAAATCTAAGTAGAATCCCAAGTACTTCATCCAGCTTGGGAAATTGATCCCGGCAAGGACGCCGCTCCGTTCGAACCAGGCGCCGAACTTGAGCCCCCCTTGGAAGGCGGGATCGATGGAGCCAGGGTGATTAAAGGTAAAAGGTCCCGCTTCTCCCGTGTCCAGGGTGCCCAATATCGGGTCGGAGGCGTTGGCCGGAAAGCTGCCGCCGATATAACCCTCCACAAACATTTCGGCCTGAGCCCCGGCGGGCAGCATCACCAGGGCCGCAAGAACCATCATTCCCACGACAAGAAGTATCCGTTTCATAATGGTTCCCCCTTTTGGTATTTTTCCCCTTTCTATTCATACTCTTAGGGAATCATCGGTAATCATCGATTTTATTTAAGACATTCTCCAGCCTCGCCTACATAAACCAAGGGCATGTTCTTCAGGTGAAAGAGTTTATCAGCCCCGTTTTCTCCGCCAGCCCAAAAGTCCCAGGCCCAGGAGGCCGGAGCCCAGGAGGAGGGCGGAGGGGGGCAGCGGGGTGTGGGCTATGAGCATGCCGCCGGCGCCTCCCGTTATGATGTAATCAAGGCCGCCAAGATAGGCGTTAATCGCCAGGTTCTTATCATAATAGAGATTCAACACATTGGTCGGATCGTCATTAAAGATATTAGTCAAGGTCGTACCGGTAAATTTTGCCCCGATCAGCGCTTCCAGCCACTGATCGCCGTCTGCTGTGGCGTTGCCGTCTTGGAGGCGGAGGGTTTGCCCGGTGATATCCAGGGTGTACCAGGCGAAATTGTCGGTGCCGGTGGCCCCCTGACCGGTGATATACAGGTCATGGCTCTTGTCAGGGCCCGTGATGAATTTCAACCCGGCGTTGACTGTGTTCCAGAGGGTGTTCTGGGCGCTTTGGTTGACGAAATCATTTTTAATGATGAACAGATCCTGGGAGGTGAGCCCCACCAGGTAGCCGGCAGTGCCCACCAGCAGATTTTGACTGAAGGTCTGTTGAGAGTGATCACTGATATAGGCGCCGTTATTGGGAAAGTTGCCTTTCCAGGTAACGGCGGCGTTGGTGGTCTTGACCGTGCCTGAGTTCACCACGTTCCCGCTCATCGTGCGCGCTATGCCGGTGATGTTGAAGGCGCCCCCGGCGTTTATCTGGATAGCTTTGGTGGACAGGATGCCGCCTGTATAATTGTAAGTGCCGCTGGTGGCAGTGCCTCCGCCCAGGGTGAGGGTATCGGCAACGGTATTAATGCCGCCGCTCTGGTTAAAGACGCCGGTGCTGCCCCCGGCCAGGCCGTGGCCAATTATCTCGTTAGTAGCTTTAAGATTTCCGCCGCTCAGATTATAGGTGCCACTGCTGCCGGCCACATCCGCCAGGCTGAGAGTATTGGCCACCTTGTGATTGCCCCCGGTCTGGCTGAAGCTACCGGCGCCCCCATTGCCGATAAATTCACTAAGGTGGACCGAGAGGTTGCCGCTCTTCAAATCGTAGGTGCCGCTGCCGCCGTTCCCCCCCAATAAGAGGTTACCGGTGGTGTTATTGCCGGCGCTCTGGGTGAAGCTACCGGCACCGTTGAAGCCGATGACTTCGGCCCCCGCTACCGAGAGGTTGCCGCTGTTCAAATTATAGGTGCCGCTGCCGCCGGCTAACAAGCCGAGGTTGAGTGACTGGACCTTATGGTTGCCGCCGCTCTGGGAAAAGCTGCCGATTCCTGAGTTCCCGATATTTTCCAAACCACCAACAGAAAGGTTGCCACCTTTCAGAGTGTAAGTGCCGCTGCCGGTGGAAGTATTGCCCAGGGAAAGGTCGCTATTTACCGTATGGTTGCCGCCTATCTGGGAAAAATTGCCGATGCCCAAATCACCGATGATTTCATATGCCGCCGTAAGGTTGCCGCCCTTCAGGTTATAGGTGCCACTGCCAAATGCGCCCATGATGAGGGCATTGGCCGCCGTGTGCTTACCGCCGCTTTGGGTGAAGGCACCTATACCTCCCAAGCCGATAAATTCATTCCCATCCACTTGGAGAAGGCCGCCCTTAAGGTAGTAATTGCCACTGCTGCCATAGTTAAAACCAAGGTAAAGGTGGAGTTGCACCGTATTTATGCCACCGGTCTGGGTTAAGCTGCCAGGTCCTGAGGTGCCGATAAATTCATTCGTCGCCGCGAGGTGGCCGCCCTTGAGATCGTAAGAGCTGTTGCCTGTTGCAGTGGATGGAGAAATTCCTAAAGTATCTACTGTATTGGTGCCGCCGCTCTGGATGAAGTTGCCGCTGCTGACCGATTCATAACCCGCCGAGAGACTGCCACCCGTAAGCTTGTAGGTGCCCCTGCTGGCATCTAATTGGCCGAGATTAAGGGTGCTTACGGTATGGGTGCCGCCGATTTGAGTGAAGGTGCCGGTGCCCCTGAGGCCGATGAATTCGGACACTCCCACGGACAAAAGGCCCCTCTTCAGATCATACGTACCAATGCCTGTGGCACTACTCGCCAGGGCTAATTGATTGTTTACCGTATGGGTACCACCGTTCTGGGTGAAGTGGCCGATGCCTTCAGAGCCGATTGTTTCAGATGCCCCCGATATTTGAGACATCACCGCGAGGCTGCCGCTCTCTAGATTATAGGTGCCGTTGCCTGTAGTCGAGGAACCAAGGGTCAAAGAAGATAAATTAATAGTATGGGTGCCGCCGCTTTGGATGAAGGTGCCGGTGCCGGAGTTGCCGATGCGTTCGCTATTGGTCAAAAGACTGCCGCCCTTCAACTCGTAACTGCCATTACTGCCGGCAAGATCACCTAAAATGAGACCCCCGCCCACCGTATGGCTGCCGCCGGTCTGCTTGAAGCGACCGCTACCGTTAATACCGAGATCTTCCTCACCGCCCACCGAGAGGCTGCCGTTCTGCAGAATGTAGGCCCCCCTGGCCGTGGATACATTGCCCAGGCCAAGGGTGAAGTTTACCGTATTGGTGCCGCCGGTCTGCTTCAGGGTGCCCTGGCCGGTGTCCCCGATGGTTTCATTGTCAAAGGCGATGGAGGGGGGCACAATGAAGATGTCGCCGCCGTCCACCACCAGGTCGTCAGCCCCGGCCCACCCCGGGGTCAGGAGGACGAGGAGGGCCAGTACTCCGGCCCCGTGAAGCATGTACTTCCACCAGCCGGTCTTGCTGATTTTTGGTTGCATGTACGGTCCTCCTTTCCCTAAAGGGGAATCTGTCCAGAAATAAGAAACACGAATCCATTGTGAAATAGTGCAATTCTTGTGCCTTTGTAACCCATGGAAATTATTAGAGCCGACAAGGAAGAGGTTAGGAAAATTAAACATTTTTGTTTTATTCTCTGAACATTTTATTGCCCCTTCCTGAAGATGGCGAAAGTTTAGGGTGAGCTTCCGGAAGAGCTTAGTTCCAAGCGGGAGTTGGCCCTATTTTTTCTAGCTTGCCAGATGCGATAGTTATCACCGGACCCTCAAAAGTTGCAGAGATGATTTGATTATCAGAAACTGGTTGGGGTTGACCCTAGAGAAGGCTTTCCAGACCTTTATAGGCCGGCGCCCTTGATGGTGGGCTTGTCGTGACGATATGGACCGGATATGTAGGATTTTCAGCCAGTTGATAAGAAACTTATCAATCAGTTGAATCCATGATCTCTAATATCTTCCAGGGCTGTTGGTGGGGAGTATGATTTCAGGTGCCAAAGATCGAGGCAAGACAGAAAACCAGCGGGAAAGGTGGGGGCGAAGCATTTCAGGATTTCCACGCATCAGCCAAAGAGCGAAGCAGGTTTGCTCCATCGCCATGCCAGGCGCTGCCGTGCATGCAGGCCATCGTTGTCGGTTCGGCGGCGGCCAGTCTTTCAAGCATCGTACGTGCGTTCCTGGTGTGCGAGAAATAATCAATTTCTCTCCGGAACGCTTCACTGGGCCCAAGAAGGTCAGATTCCGTAATGGCCGGCTGCCCTTCACCTCCCTGGGTGAATAGATCGCTACAGAGCAATGTCCGGGTACTTTCTTCCATCAGCAACCCGCAATCCCACGCGTGCGGTAGATGCGGTGTGTCTAACCACCGCACCGAGTGTTTGCCCAGCAAGAGCATCTCTCCGTCTGCGAGGGCGCGAGGCGGCCGGTCAGCAAGGTCCTGAATGGATATTAAGGCGGCCACGGTGCCGCATAGAGGTGAGGAGTGCGGGGCTAGGGCAAGCCATTCGTTGAGTGAACCACACTCATCCGCTTCAACGTGCGAAAGCGCTATATACCGTAGCCGTTCGACCGGCAAGATGCTCGCAACCGCTTCACGCACAAACTGAAACATCTTTCGCTGTCCCGTATGGAATAAAAGGGGTTCATCGTCCACGATGAGGTACTGGTTAAAGGAGAATGCGCCTATTCCGCCCTCATAGAAAACTGGCGTATTAATCCGGTAAATCCCGTCAGCAACTTCATGGACATTCGTTCCAGATTGCTTGTTGGTAATGGTCATGGACCCTCCTTTAATCAAGGGTGCCGATCAAGGATCAGAGATCAGAAATCAGGCTCAAAGGGAGGCATGCATGGCTCTTCTCGGCCGCTGTTTTCATCTGTGCCTCAGCGATGCAGCTGGTGACCTGAGATTATCTAAGCCGACATACCCGTTGTTCTAAACATAAGTCATCAAAATCAAAATGTAAACATCGCTTCCCATCATGAGGGTCCTGCGCCAAGAAGACCTGAGTAGGATGGTGATTATCTTGCCAAACCCCGCAGTTATCACCCGAACCTCAAAAATTGCAGATATGGTTTGATTATCAGAACAGGGGGGGATTACCGCCAAGAGAGCTGATTGGCACCTTTACAGGTCGGCGCCCTGGATTTTGGGCTAAATGTTTCGATATTAGGTGTATATGTAGAATTTTCAGCAGGTTGATAAGTTTCTGAAGAGCAGGAATATGTAACAAAACTTCTTTCTCAATTTTAACTTACTATAACTTAAATAAAAAAGGGATAAGGCAAATACCTTACCCCTTTTTTCTTAAATTTAATTGTTTATATTAATTTGTTGTCTTCTGACCAAAAACTTGAGATAAAAATCGATCGAAGTATAGTTATTGAAATATTATTACTCGATGAAGTCTCCATCACCATTCTGTATGTTACAAAACGAAAAAAGACGAGTTTGAATTTTTTGGCCAAGACACGATGTTTTAAATTTGATTGGAACTTTATTTTCCCAAAAACAATATGCGACTTGGCAGAAGAAAGATTTAACACATCCATCCATACCATTGAACTTTCCTTGTATTTGGGAAAGCTCAGCGTCACTTACGGACTGACACGCCGAAGGCAATGGCTGAATTACCGCGTTTTCCCCGGCCAGGGCCATGGAGGCGCCCAGATTCAGGCTGACGGCCAACAACAAGATTACCAGCACGGCTGTGGTCCTCATAACGCTCCCTCCTTGTAGGATTTAATAGATTTTGTTTGAGGCAGATAAATTGCCAGGAGGTTAGAATTTCACAAAAACAATAAGGTGTCAATTATGAAAAATTTTGTATAGAAGCTATCTTACAGCTATCTTACAAGAACCCTCAATGATTATCTGAACGAAGCCAGTTATTGATATAGTTTGACTAGCAAAACTTGGCGGGTGAAGTTTCTGGCCGCTTGATAAGTTTCTCAGAAGAGCAGTAAGCGCCACATCTAAAACTTCTTTCATAAAAAAGGCAGGGCTGCGGTGGGCCCTGGCTGTAGGTTTGTTCAGGGTGGGTGATCTTGTCAGCCCCTTTTTCGCCGTCGGCCCAAAAGGCCCAGGCCCAAGAGGCCGGTGCCCAGGAGGAGGACGGAGCCGGGCAGGGGCGTGGGAATCAGTTGACCGTGGCCGCTCAAGAAATCATAGGTCAGGCCGCCCAGATATTCATTATCGTCCAGCAAGGGATTGTAATAGATATTCATCGTGTAGCCGTTGCTGTTAAGGATATTATTGACTATCAGGTCCACCTCGTTTAAGTCCGCCCCGAGGACGAGCCCCGCATACAAAGCACCGCCGTTGGTGCCGCTGCCGTCAAAGAGGTTAACAGTCTGCCCGGCGATATCGAGGGTGCCCCAGGCGAAGTTGTTGTTATATCCCGCGAAGGTGGCCCCCTGGTCAGTGCCGGGGATGTGGAAATCATGGGACGTCGGGGTCTCAGTGCCGGTGATGAATTGCAGGGTGGCCGCGGCGGTGTTCCACAGGGTGTTCTGGGTGCTTTCATTGTCAAAATTATTGCTGATCTGGAACACGTCTTGGGAGAACCCCAACAGGTAGCCGCCCGCAGGCACTATTAAATTGCTAAAGGGCGTGGGGGAGGGGTCGCTGATGTAAGCGCCGCCGTAGATGAAATCCCCGGTAAAGGTAATGTCCGCATCGGTACTTTTCACGGTGCCGGAGTTGTTGAAGGTGCCGAGGAAGTTCACCGTGGTATCGGTGACCTGGAAGCTGCCTCCCACCTGGTTGTCGACATCGTTGTCCCACAGGGAGGTGCCGCCCGTCATCTGGAAGGTGCCGGCGTTGGTCAGGGTGCCGCTCGCCCAGGTGCCGGAGCCCGAAATAAACCCGGTGTTGCTCAAAGGATTGTTATTGTTGTCAAAGGTGCCCCTGTACTGAATGGTGCCGGCATTGGTGGACACGCCATTGGACACCAGGAGTTCAAGGCCCGAAGGGATGGTGATCAGACCGCCGACATTGTTGGTGATGCTGCCGCCGCTCAGGGTCAGATCTCCCCCCAGGACTTTAATGGTGCCGGTGTTGGCGATGCTGTTGCCCACAATACCCTGACCCTGAATGGTGCCGGTGGTGTTGGTAATGGCGCCGCCGGTGAGGATAGCCCCGGAGGTAATTAGGTCGATAACCCCACAGTTGCTGAAAGCAGGGATAATATTGGTGGTGCTGTCAACCTGCAGCACCCCGCCGCTGTTGGCGAAGCCACTGCTGATGATGCCCTGGCCCTGGATGGTCCCACCCGGGTCGTTATGCAGGGCGCCGGCGCCGGATACCACCGCGCCGTTCAGATTGAACGTCCCCTGGTTGCTCAGGGTGGCGCCGCCGCCCAGGATAAACGGCGTGCCGCCGACCAGATCAAAGACGCCGACATTAGTATTGGGACCGGTATTATTCAGGAACAGGAAACCGCCCGCCTGGGTGAAGAAGCCGTTGTTGATGAACCCGGCGCTGCCGGCAATGGTGCCGTAGCCGCTCATAAAGGAGTTATTGGTGAGGGGCCCGTTCCCCGCCAGGGCGCCGCCGGCCAGGTTAAGGATGCCGCTGTTGTCGAGGCCGGTGCCGTTTAAGGTCAGGGTAATGGCCGGATTGACGGTGATGGTCCCGTAATTGGCCAGGCCGTCCCCCGCAGTGAAGTTGCCGAAGAAGTTGGCCGCGCCATAGTTAAACAGGCGGTCGGCAAAGTCGCCGCTGGTGTAATTGAAGGTCCCCTGGTTGGTCAAGTCGCCGATGACCGAGCCTCCCTGCTCGTTGAAGGTGCAGCCGCTGTTGACCTGGATGGCCCCCGAGG
>JARRKO010000091.1:0-5726 GCA_037388025.1 Syntrophobacterales bacterium | reverse complement strand
ATCATTGACCAGGCCGTTCACCGTGGAGAACTGTACGGTGACATCGCCATCGCCCAGGGCCAACAAGGCCCACTGGGAAGGGCCGGCCAGTCCCAGATCAATGCTGTTGGCCAGGGCGGAGCCGCTCAACGCCAAAAGGATGACTAGAACACCAAGCCCCCCGGCGATTAGCCGCTTACATCGAGAAGGTACAACCCTCTGTCCGGTCTTCCTGATTGCCCCCTTCATCTCCGGTTCTCCCCTAATTTAGGATACAAACTTACTGGGGAATGGCTTTAATTTTCCAGGACCATGTAAGCATCCGGGGGTTGGGTAATCGGTTGACTGGTTTACCAGGACTCAAGGATGGGCGACCGTCAGAAGGATTTCAGCGGGGTAGCCTTGCCTTGGCATTAGAAAAAGAAGCTCAGTGTGTACGGCAACCCATTCTGAGCCAATATACACTACCAATAATTTTATTACTAATTAATTAAAAACAAAAGTCAATGTCTTTTTTTAAGATTTCTAAAAAATGTTCGGCAGCGATTTGTTCGTGAGCTGACTGGCGCCCTCGCGGATGAGGCTGCGCACCAGTTGATGTGTCATCCTTGACGGAACGGCTTTTTAGGGCCGCCAGGCTGGGTCTTTTTTGAAGGGTTTATAAAGAGGATCGCCGATAAGGATCATCTGCCAGGAGAGGTGGGGGATCGTGCGGAAATACACCTCCAGGAGGCTCAGCTTCCCTGTCATAAGCAAGGGAAAGAAGTCATCGGGAAGGGGAAAGGCCGTAAGATAAGGCTCCGCCACCGGCCCCAGGGTAGCGGCCACCCCTTCTTCCAACATGCGCTTGCACCACACCTGGCTGCCCGGTTTTCTCAGGGTGGTGGCCTCACCGCTGGCCACATGATAAGCCACTGCTCCCCTCTGCCAGGTGCAGGAGGGCACATATTTTCTCAGGGAATACCAGCCGCAGTAGAGAGCGGCTTGGGGACAAGAACCCCGGAGGAATAATCCTGGCCTGAGGTCCAGCACCACCTTCATGGTGGACCGCTTTTTCATCAGTTCGGCCAGGTGTTCCAGGTGGGCGTCAAACCAGGCATAGCTTCCCACCCGTTCCTTGCCCTTAAGTCCCCGGGCATCGAGGTAACACGTGCCATGGAGACCGTCTCTTTCGGTTTTCAGGGCATCATTCACCAGCCGACGGGCGATCTCGGGGGTGGGCCCGTCCAGGCGACCCACCATTACTACTGCCTGACGAAATTCTCGCATGGAAGGCTCTTTGTCGTACCGCCGGTGTAAGGGATTGGGCATCCAATGTACCCTGGGATAATTTTTTACAAGTAGGAGAGTTAGCTCACTATCCACCGCAGCCCCGGTCCGGGGTCGGCCATAGAGCTGATTGAGGCGCTGCCAGAATTTCACTTCCCCCAGGAGGCCTTCAGTATTGCGGATCCTGGCAGCCCATTGCTTGGCCTGTTCGGCCGGCTCGGCGCCGGGCTGAACCTTGTTCATTTCAGGAGCAGGATGGCCCTCGAGAAGCGGCACATCGTATTTTCCCGATTCCTTTTCCTTCTTTTTATGGGACTTTGGTTGCAAATCTGGGGAGCGGCCGCTTAACTCAGCCACCAAGGCTGCTATTTGGGTTCGAGTTTTCTGGGGGGTTTTCTTACCAGAGGGCAGTTTCAACAAGCTGTTCGCCCGGGGCAGGAGCTTGGCCGCCAAAGCCACAACATCTTGAGGAGTCGGACCCTCGCCAGTGTCCTGGGGTGTCCCGGGGACCCGGATCAGTAAGGCCTCCAATTCCTGCAAGCGGGCCCAGGTCTGTGAGGTCGATTTTTTTCCCTGAATTTGGACCAGGGCCTGGAGGTCTTTCTCCGACTCGCTCAGACCCGCACTCCCCACCCGCAAAGGAATGCCGTAGACCAGAACTATGGCAGGCTTTCTGTTTAAGAGCCGCAGTTCCACCACTATACGGCGCAGCGGCGGCAGAAGTTCCTGCTCATACTCCTGGCGGCTCATATCTTCCCCTTTGCTGACCTTCACTCCCACCAAATTCTCTCGGGGAACTCCCCGCTTTTGGGCATAATAAACCGCCACTTCTCGGCTTTCCGGCACATTGCGATTAAACACCACAATGAGGTCCTTCGGAGTGAGCGCCAAGGCCACCGAGGCTGAAATCAGGCCCACCAGCCCAAAAAGAAGAAAAAGCGAACCAATGAAGGTAAATCTGAGGTGCCTGATTATTGTCATTATTTTTTGTCCCACCAAAAGCATATCACGAAGGCCGACAATGGTCATTAGGCGGTCCGGGACAAGCTCTCTCAAAGCCAGACAAAGGCCGGCTGCCTAAGTGTCCTCACCTGTGCCTGCTCTCATACAGGTATTTTTCTTCTGTAGGGGCGGACCCATGTGTCCGCCCTGGATTTATGGCGCGGTGCAGTCCCCCTTCACCCCCTCGTGCAAGGCCCTTTTAATCCGCCAACTCCGGGGCCACCAGGAGACGGGCGCTGCCTTTCCAGACGTTGTTTTTCATACCGCCCGCAGTGTCGTCCGCCAGGACATAGCCTGCCTCCAGGATCTCCCGGGCCACGGCTTCCAGGCTCGGGGGCACCACCAGCAGGTCGGCTTGATCCAGAACACTTAAGAGGGGTGACACCATGGCATGAAAGCGGGATGTAATGTCAAAAAGAAGTCTTCTTAATCTGAGCTCAGTTTTATCGAGGTTGATATTTTGCTGAAATCGAGCCTACCAACTCAGCCCGGATAATCGGGGGCAAAAAGGATATGGGCCCGTTACGATGTGGAAAAGGCTTCTGACAAGCACCCTGATAGGGAGGTTTGTGACTTTGAAAGATTGAGACCAGGATATCGTTGATTTTTCCACCAAATTTGAGCTATCATCTGAGTTCAGTCCAACCATAAAACATTCTAAGCAGAAATTGTCATGTTCAGGAGATGACTATATTATCCAGGAATATCGATAGCTTGTCGGCTGATAAAAGGCATGTCTAAGTATTTTAGTTTAAACATCTTTATTTGGAAAATATTCCTCCTTATTGGAGATGTCTTTATTATTGGTCTCTCCCTGTTGGCTGGGCTTTTTTTAAACCCTAAAATCGCAGACCCCTTACTCCTCTTTAGCAACAACAAAGTCTATTTTCTGTTAATGGGTTTGGTATACCTCTTAGTAAATTATATTGGTGACTTGTATGATTATCAGAAAGATTATCGCCGCTGGTGGAACATTGCCCAAGTCTTCTTAGCGGCCCTAATTGGTGCCCTCACTAATATCGTCATCTTTTATTTCCCCTTAGGAAAATTCGTGGGGCGCACTCTATTAGTCATCCAGGCTTCATGTTATGCAGGTTTATTACCTCTCTGGCGCTCTACTTTTTCTTCCCTGACCCTGCCTGAACGTTTGAAGAGAAAGGTGGTCATCGTTGGAGCTGGCAAAAGCGGGATCCGCATTTTACAAGTTTTGCGCAACCGACCTCTTTGTGGCTTGGAAGTGCAGGGGTTTGTGGACGATGACCCCCTGAAGGTGGGTACCGTTATCGAGGGACTACCCGTGCTGGGAGATAGCTCTCGGTTACAAAATCTAGGATCCCAATTTAATTTCGACTTGGTAGTAGTGGCTATTACCCATGAAAAATCCCAAAAACTCATCAACACTTTGACCCGAGTTTCATGGGATGGCATTCGAGTTGTTGATATGACAAATCTTTATGAGAACCTGACGGGAAAGTTGCCCATTGACCATCTTTCTGATGTCTGGCTCTTGTTCGACGGTTTAACCAAAAATAAATTGTATTGCCGGCATCTCAAACGGATAATGGATTTGGTCGTGGCTGGGGTGCTACTGGTGACGTATGCTCCCCTGCTAGCCATCATTGCTCTGGCCATTAAATGGGACAGTCCCGGGCCGGTATTTTATCGCCAGGAACGTTTAGGTTTTGAGGGGCGATTGTTCCAGCTCATCAAATTTCGCACCATGATTCAGGACGCCGAATCACAGGGGCCTCAATGGACCACCGAAAATGATCCCCGTATCACCCGGGTAGGCCGTTTTTTAAGGAAGTTCCGTCTGGATGAGCTACCTCAATTGATTAATGTCTTGAAAGGGGAAATGAGCATCGTCGGACCTCGACCGGAGAGGGAAGTTTTCGCCCGGGAGTTCCAGGAACTTACTTCCACGAGTCGCCCGATACGTTGGGCCAGTGACTCGCCGGGAACAGCTTTGTCCCGCGGTTATCAGGAAAAGATTCCCTATTATAGTCATCGACTCTTAGTGAAACCGGGCGTCACTGGGTGGGCCCAGGTCATGTATCCCTACGCCTCTTCTTTGGAGCAGACTAAGGAAAAGCTGCAGTATGATCTTTTTTATGTAAAAAACATCGGATTCTTCCTCGATATGGCCATTCTCCTTAAAACAGTGCGCATCGTCCTGTTCGGCCGGGGAACTTGAACACAATAAGTGGTTAATTGGGGGCCCTACGGGAAGACCCTGCCAGTTCCCTTTTCTGAGGCCCTCCTACTCACCTCTTTTCCCAAATTATGGTAAATTTGGGTTCGACTATGAACCGGAAGAAAGGTTTTATGAAAATATGCGAGTCTTGATTTTGGGTGGAGATGGTTATTTGGGCTGGGCCACGGCCATGGCCTTTTCCCGCCGGGGTTTTGAGGTCGCGGTCCTCGACAACTATTTCAGGCGCCGGGCCAGCCTCGAATTGAACCGGGAACCGTTATTTCCTCTTCCCAGCCTGCCTCAGCGAGCCGCGCTCTGGCAAGCCTTAAGCGGCTGCCCCCTCGAGGTCCATATCGGTGATGTCTGCGATTATCCTTTCCTGTTGTCGGTAATGAAAAATTTCGCTCCCGAGGCCGTGGTCCACTATGCGGAGCAGCCCGCCGCGCCCTACTCCATGCTCGGCCATAAAGAAGCGGTCTTTACCATCACCAACAATTTGGTGTCCACCGCCAACCTCATTTACGCCGTGAAAGAACATGATATTAAGTGCCATATCGTCAAGCTCGGCACCATGGGCGTGTACGGCACCCCTAACATCGATATTGAAGAAGGCTATCTCGAGGTGGACTATAAGGGCCGCCGCCACAAGTTTCTCTACCCCAAGACCCCTGGCTCCCTCTATCACCTGACCAAAGCTCAAGACGGCGATTTGCTGTATTTTTATTGCCGGATGTGGGGTATGCGCGTCACCGATCTTAATCAAGGTCCGGTATATGGCCTAGACACGGAGGAATCCCGGGAGGATGTGCGTCTGGCCCCCATTTTTAATTACGACGATATCTTCGGCACCGTGCTCAACCGGTTTCTGGTGCAGGCGGTGGCCGGCGTCCCCCTGACGGTCTATGGCGAGGGGGGCCAAACCCGGGGTTACCTCAATATCATCGACACCATAGCCTGCGTGGCATTAGCCCTGCGTCATCCGGCCGCGGCCGGGGAATACCGGGTGTTCAATCAGTTTGTGGAGACCTTGGCGGTGAACGATTTGGCCGCCAGGGTCCAGGCCGCCGGGGCCCAATTGGGCTTACCGGTGGAGATCAAGAAAATCCCCAATCCGCGCCTGGAAGCCGAGGAGCATTACTATAATCCCACCCACACCGGCCTGTTATCCCTCGGCTTAAAACCCCATTATCTCACCGAAGACGTTTTGGTGGCCATGCTGAAGAAAATCATCAAGCATAAAGACGCGATTAATAAAGATCTGATTTATCCCCAGGTTAAATGG
>JARRKO010000090.1:0-9757 GCA_037388025.1 Syntrophobacterales bacterium | reverse complement strand
CGGGGGAGTTGCGCTCCCCCGGCCCTCCCCTCAAGTCTTCAATTATCGTTACAATCCCTCCTTGGCCAGTTCTTCCAGGAGGGTTTTTTGCTTTTTGGTCAGGTTGACGGGGATATCCACGATGATGCGCACGTACTGGTCGCCCCGGCCCTTGCCGTTGGCGTGGGGCAGGCCGTAGTTTTTCAGGCGCATCTTGGTCAAGCTGTTGGTGCCGGGGGGCACCTTGAGGCTCATGGTTTTGCCGTCCAGGGTGGGAACGGTGACCTTGGTGCCCAGGGCCGACTCGGTATAGCGGATGTGGCGGTCCACGAAGATGTCGGTCCCCTCCCGCTTGAACACCGGGTGTTCCACTTCCTTGAGCTTGACATACAGGTCTCCCGGCGGCCCCCCGCTGGGACTGGCGCGCCCCTTTTCCGCGATCCGCAGCCGCTTTCCCGGGAGGGTCCCGGCCGGCACCTTGACGGTCAACTTCTCCACCTGACGGTTTCTGGTGAAACTGATGGCTTTTTCGGTGCCCGAGGCCATTTCATGGAGAGTAATGGGCATCTCAATTTGCAGGTCTTCACCTTTGATGGGAGGGGCCATATCCTGGAAGCCGCCGGGACCGCCGTAGCGAAAGACCCGGGTGCGTCCGCCGGCGCCGGGACGGGCTCCCCTGCCGCCCAGGCCTCCGAAAAGCCGACTGAAGATGTTGTCGGAAATGCCGATATCAAAAATATCGCTGAAATCGAACCCCCGGAAGATGTCCTCCTGGGAGAACTTGGCCCGGAAGGCCTCCTTGGAGCCGAACTCATCGTATTCCTTGCGCTTTTCAGGATTGCTGAGAACTGCGTAAGCCTCACTGATCTTTTTAAACTGGGTTTCGGCCTCTTTCTTGTTTCCTTTGGCCTTGTCGGGATGATACTTCTGGGCCAGTTTCCGGTAGGCCTTTTTGATTTCTTCCGGCGTGGCGTTGCGGCTCACCCCGAGAAGCTGATAATAATCCTCTGCCATGGCTCATCCTGCGTTATGGACAGTTCCTCTTTTATCTAGCCATTATAAGAAGTCGGCGATTTTTGTCAAGTCGTTAGAATAGGTAACATTGGTATTTTATTAGAAAAATCATAATGGAACCCTTGGAGGGGGCGCTTGATCCGGAAATGAGATGAAGTAGTGTTGATTAATCGCCTCAGGATGGGCGCGGCCACAAAAATTCCGACTGCGAATCCTTTTGGGGCGAGCCAATTTACGGGCGGATAAGAAATTAATCTGCTTGATAAATTTTTTGCATTATGATTAATTATCTCCCATTGAAAGGGTTGCTCCGGTCCAAGGCCGGGCTTAACTTAAAGGTATTCCACGTGAAGGAGGATGAGCATGACGGCGTTAATCGGCGGGCTGGTAGCAGTAGCGCTGGGTTTGATCAGTTTAGGTTTTTTCTGGAAGGATTTCCTTAGCTTGCTGGCCGGCACCATTCCTTTGCTGCTGCTTCTGGGTGGAGCCCTGGCTGTGTATC
The DNA here is from genome assembly GCA_037388025.1 of Syntrophobacterales bacterium. Classification (GTDB taxonomy): domain Bacteria; phylum Desulfobacterota; class Desulfobaccia; order Desulfobaccales; family 0-14-0-80-60-11; genus JBGSLA01. The sequence goes on along the minus strand of JARRKO010000090.1, from coordinate 8,262 downwards.
TCGGCTACGAAGAGGCCAAGGACAAGCTCTTCAAGAAACCGGAGCCTCAGCCCTATGAACCCCCCACGGTTTCCGAGGCCGAGGTGGAAAAATATAAAGAGGAAGTGGAAAAGCTGAAAACCGAGATCAGCGATCTAAAATCGAAGAAGAAGAAGTCGTAAATCTTTGTCGGCGTACTGGAGTTGAGCGGTCCGTTGGCTGAAGCGAGCCGGCTTGTTTAATCTGTAGGCAAGTTTCGGCGTAGGAACATTTTGTTGAGCGAGGGGGCTAGGGGTTTTGGACTCTTAGCCCCCTTTGCCCGTCCTTTGGCCGGGGGCCTGTGGTCCCCCGGCCCTCCCCTCAATTCTTCCGAACATTCTCGGTTACACCGGCTGACCGGAAGTTAAGGCCCGCTAAGGTTTCCAGGAGATTCCAGGGTAATCTCTCCCGACGTTACCTTCATTACTTCTCCTCGGGCGGTTTCGAGGAGCAAAGCCCCATCTGCCGCCACTTCCAGGGCCAGGCCTTCCAGGTGTCGGGTGCCCTGGCGCACGGCCACATACTTGCCCAAAGTAACGGAGTGCTGCTTCCACTCCTCCAGAATTTCCGCAAAGCCCCGGTCCAAAAACCGCAGGTAGAGGCTTTCAAATTCCTCCAACCAGGCTTTCAGGAGGGGTACCCGGGCAAATAAGCGCCCCTCCTCCCGAAAAAGGGAGGTGGCAGTGCCGTCCAGTTCCGGGGGAAAACCGGGATTGTTGATATTCAGTCCCAATCCCACCACCAGATAGCGGATTTGGTCGCTTTCCGTCTCCATTTCCGTGAGGATGCCCCCCAGTTTTTTACCTTTGAAAATGAGATCGTTGGGCCACTTGATTCCCGGGGTGAGGCCCACCGCGCGGGTCAGGGCCCGGACCACGGAAACCGCGGAGGACAGGGTGATCTGGGGCAGTTCGGAAGGGGGCAAAGCAGGCCGCAGCAGCAGAGAGGCATAGAGGCCCATCCCCGCGGGGGAATGCCAGGAGCGTCCCAAACGGCCCCGGCCGGCGCTTTGGCTTTCGGACACCACCAGGGTGCCCTCGGCAGCCCCCTGGACCCCCAGGACTTTGGCCATGTCGTTGGTAGACACCGTGGTGTCGAAATGGTAAATGGGGCCCCGGAGGATGTTGGTCTCCAGCCGGTAAAGGATCTCTTCGGCCAGGAGTTTATCTGGCGCAGCTACCAGGCGGTAGCCCCGGCGGGGCTCCCCCTCGATGAGGTAGCCCATGGTCTTCAGACGGCGAAGACGTTTCCACACCCCGGCCCGGCTGAGGCCCATCCGGGCTCCCAGGGCTTCTCCGGACACAAAACCGTCCGCCTCCCGCAAAAAGTTCAGGAGTTCCACAAGTCCGGCGTCAGGTCCCGGAGGCGTCAGCACTACTCATCCTTCCAATAACTGGCGTTTCAGCGAATTGTTATAAACCGCGGCTCCCAAGATGCAACCCACCACGAACCCCACGATACCGGCAGTGACGGTGGGAGAGACCAGCAGGGCCAAACACAGGCCGGTGAGGCCGTAGGCCAGCGGGATGCCCACCTGGGCTACCCTTTCCTGACACGCGGCCACCAGGCTCAACACCAGGACGAGGACCACTAATTTTTGCCACCGGCATCGTCTTAACCACTTCATAATCAGATGTGCACCTTGGCGTCTTGGTGGCTTTGCGTGAGACTCACAACCGCCCCCAGAGGCCCAGGCCGTAAACCGCACTCATCCCCAAATGCAGGGCCAAGTTCAACAAGCACAAAAGCTGGATGCGGGCTTCCTGGTAGTAGGCCCGCCGTTTAACCAATTCCTGATTGACCATGGCCAGGACAATCAGGGCCCACAGCCAGGATTGGCCAAAGTGACTGGCGGCCGGAAAGAAAATGCTGATAATCAGGCTCAGGACCACCAGAATATTAATGATAGTATATAAAAAAGCGGAGCCCACGGGCCCCAGCCGGGTTGCCAGGGTGGAGCGCTCCACCTCTTGCCCCGGCTCGGGGAAGCCCAACACCAAAAACAGGTTGAAGCCCGCCAGGCTCAGGGGTATCCCGTAGAGCAGAATTTCACTGATGAAGTGGCCGCTCTGCAGGTAAAACCCGGTGAGCACCGGCAAGAGGCCCAAACAAAGGCCCGCCCAAAATTCTCCCCAACCCCGCCGGCTCCAGGCCAGGGGCGGCGCAAAAAGGAAGTATCCCCCCACCACACCCAGTCCGGCCAGGGGGACGGTGAAATCACCGGTCTGCCAAACCCCTTGCAGGAGGAAGACCAGCACCCCGGCCAGGGCCAGACAGACGTAAGCTAGACGCTGCCAGGTTTCTTGGTCCCACCCCGTCCATTGGGGGAAGCGGCCGATCCGGGGGGCGTAGGCCTCCCGACTGGCAAAGCCGGCCAGGATCAGGGCTGCCACGGCCAGGCCTTCCACCACCAGGACCTGCTGCTCCGCGGGAAACCCGGAAGCATCGGCCAGAAGGACCCCCAGGCCGAAAGGCGCCAGAGCGGCTATCAGTAACAGAAGTGGAAAAAGAGCTGCCGCATGTGCCATGAAAAACCGGGTAAGTTAAAAAAATTCCCTCTGCCGCCAATCCCAACCCCGGACTTGCTGCTGAGTCCAGCCAGGCTGGCGTTCGGTCCTGGCAACCCTCTGCCATGACTTTTCTAACTATACCACAAATCGGAGAATAAAAAGGGCTTATCCAGATAATCACTTTTCCCGCCCTCGAATACCGCCTTTGCGTCTTTGCGTCTTTGCGTGAGGACGGGTCCTTGGAGGAAACGTTGGTTATTCTGCCCGCAGGAGCACGCCGGATTCGCGCAAGCCCTGGGTGGTGCCTTTTCTTAGAGCCAATTAGGTTGATTTAGTCCAGGTCGTGGTCGCGATATGTTCGCGTTTGTGCGATCAAAGAGACTAATTTTGATAAATTTTGACACTTTTTTGGGGCTTGCCATTTTTCCTCAAAGTCTGTAAACTCAAGCACATCAAGGCACCGGGCCGTTAGCTCAATTGGTAGAGCAAGTGACTCTTAATCACTAGGTTCGGGGTTCGAGACCCTGACGGCCCACCAGAAAATTCAAGGGGTTAGGTCAAGCGGCCTAACCCCTTTTTATATGAAGGGATAACAATTGCGGGCCCTTATCCGGAGCGCCGGTCATGATTTCGACTACAGATCAGCATGAGTGCCATCGCTGTACCTGCTGTCAGCCTTAAAAAATACGGCCGGCCCCGTATCTCTTACCCAAGATCTCCAGCGTGTCATAGACCACCACAAAGGCGTCCGGATCCAGTTTAAAGATGAAATCTTTCATCTGAGGCAGCTCAATGAAGTTTGTCACCGTGTAGAGCACGTTCCTCTCATTTCCCGAATAAGCGCCCATCCCTTTAAAAAACGTCGCGGTTCGGCCATTCTCCACTATTTTCTGGGCTATGGTTTGGACGTGATCCGAAATGACCATCAGAGTTTTTCTTTTATTAAACCCCACCATGATGGCATCGGTAATCGTTCCTTGGGCATACAGATAGATGAGCGTATACAACGTCATCTCTAAATTGTAGAAAAAAGCCCCCGCCAAGAGAATTGCCGCACTCAAAAGAAAGGTGGTCAAGCCGATACGCAAGCCATATTTGTTGTATAGATACACGGCAATGATATCAGTGCCTCCGGCGGAACCAAGAGACCGGAGAATAAGACCTTCTCCCGCGCCGCAGAGCACTCCTCCGGAAAGGGCCGCCAGGATGGGATCCTTAATTTTCGGAAAGGCCGGGAAATATATGGCTGCGATCAGCGAAAAAAACAGCATGCCGAAAAGCGTGAGCAGCATAAAGCGCCGACTGATGTTGAACCACCCCAGGATAAACAACGGGATATTCAAGATAAAATACACCACCCCGACATTGGCCACCGGGAAAAGATAGTGGAGCAGGATGGCCAGTCCCACCACGCCGCCGCTGAGGAAGCCGTGGGGCACCAAAATACCGTTCATCCCGATAATAAATATCAGGCTCCCCAAGGCAATCAGACCGAGATTCATCAAGGTCTTGGAGCCGTTAAAAAGAAGTTCTCTTGGTTGCATTGTCATTACCCTAGTGCTCATGGACAACTCCCTGGCATTCTTACCTGGTAAGAAGCCAGCTAAAAAATGAATACAATAATGTCCGCTGCCAGGGCTCATCCCCTGGAAAAAAGTGGGTGCTCGTTGGTGTGACCGGAGTTATTGGGGGCGCTGCCCCCCCGGTGGCGACACGAGCCGGTGTGAGACCGGTGCGGACCTCCTAAGTTTTTCTACCTCTCAAAAGACCCTGCTTCATAACCTCTCTCACCCGGCCAACTGAGGAGATCGAGATACCTTCTTCTCGACAAGATGGCGGTGAAGCTTGAGATAATCTCTCCCCAAAATATAAAGGACCACTATCGCCAAAGTCAATCCCATCCCCCCTTAAAAAAGGATAAGCCATGAAACAATTTTTTAGGTCAGTCTGATGGCGCGCTGGTCAAAGGGAAGAGGCCTTCGCTTCCTCTGGGGGCGTAACCACAATGCCAGCAATGCCGGCCAGGCCTTGGGGCGCCAGAAAGGCTTGTAATGGAGTGTGGGAGTTGCTCCGGCCCTGGCCCAAGACGCGGTAATTCAGCCGCTGCCCTCGGCCTGTCAGCCTGTTAATGATGCGGAACTTTCCCAAATTAGTGGTAAACAATTTGACTTCAACATAAACTGGCGTCAAGTAGCTCGCTGCCTTTACCAGAAATTGCCGCTGTCGGATGACACCCGGGCTCGTGTCAGGTGTGTTGTTCAAACAATCCGCACTTTTCGCTCTTGCTTTCAACATACCAATGGCAATACCAATGACGCTCCCGGTTTTTACATTGCGCCTGCCCCACAAGACTGATATCCACCCGGTTTTAGGAAGTGTGAACAGACGAGCTTAAGGAAATAGGAAGAGAGCACGCCGGGGAATCAACCCCGGGCGCTGGCCAGCAGACGGCCCAGGCGGGAACGGGATAGTTCCACTGCGCCTTGGGGACAGACCTCGTTGCAGCACCAGCAGCGGATGCACACCTTGAGGTCCACCACCGCCTTGTCCCCTTCCAGGTGGATGGCCTGTTGGGGGCAGGACTCCTGGCACAGGGCGCAGCCGAGACAGACCCGCGGGTTGATGGCCGGGCGGGGCATAAGCTCTTTGGACAGGTACTCCTTGAGGCGCCGGGGCAGCCAGGTTAGGCCTTCCAGGCCGTCCTCCAGGGTGTTGGGGCTGGGGAGGAGGAAGTCGGGTACCCGGGCCTCCTCCAGGGCGAGGCCCCGGACCTCCACCGGGGGTGGGGGAGCTATTTGAAAGAGGGGTACTGCGCCCTCCGGGAAGCCCATCATCCGGCTCATGACCCAGTCCACCGCCAGGGGGTTGACCCCCGCCAACAGATACCCCACCGGCCGGGGCCGCCCCCAGGTGGGGCCCTCCCCTTCCATGCCCACCACCGCGTCCACCACCGACAGGCGCGGCTGTAAGTAGTCCACCAGGTCGAGCAAAAGCCCCATGAAGTCTTCGGGGTCTTTCAGGCGGGTGTGGTATGCCACCTTCATGATCCCCGAAACCGTGCCGTACAAATTCTTTACGGCCCCGGTCATCCGGGCGAACAGGTGGGTCTTGAACTTGGGCAGGTTGAGCAGGGCCGGACCCTCGGCGAAAGACCGATTCAGAGTCAGGACGCGCAGACTCCGGGGGTGAGGGATTTTAACCTCCACCGGCTCGAGGTCCCTGTCCAATCGCAGGCCCAATTCCTGGGCCACCTCCTCCATGCCGGTGCGGCGGTAGAGAAAATTCAGATAACCGGGGCGGGCCGGCCCCGCGGGGCTGTCCCCCACCACCACCTCCCGGCCGGCTGCCTGTAACAGGCGGGCCACGGCCTTGACCACTGCCGGATGGGTAGTAACCCCCCGCTCCGGGGGAAAGGGTCCCGCCAGATTGGGCTTGAGGTAAATGGGGCCTTCCGGGGGAAAGAGGGGCTCCCAGCCCCCCAGGAGTTCCAACGCGGCTTTCAGGGCCTGGGTGACCTCAGCCTCATCATAGGAACGACAGGGCACCAGAGCCACCGGCACGGGAGCCAGAGCCGTGGCGGTCCACCGACCCCTGCCCCCTCTCCCAAAAATCTTTTGTTCCTTTCGGGTTCATTCCTCCCAAACCAGCCGCGCGTCCACTGCCCAGCACCCTTGATCATTGACCATAACCGGGTTCAGGTCCACTTCTTTGAGTTCCGGCTCGGCCGCGGCCAGTCGGGAGAGGGCTGCCAGGGCCCGGGCCAATTCCGGTAGGTCTACCGGCGCCTCGCCTCGGATGCCCTGCAACAGGGGGTAGGCCCTCAAGGTGGACAACAGTTCCTGAGCTTGCGACTCATTGATGGGAGCCAGGGTCTGGGCCACGTCCTGGAAAACCTCGGTATAAATCCCTCCCAGACCGCAGACCACCACGGGACCGAAAGTGGCATCCTGTTTTACCCCTAACAGGACCTCCTTGCCCTTGATCTGCTTCTGGACCAGGATACCCCAAGGCCGGTCCTCCTCCGCCTTGGCCTGCAAAGCCAGGAAACCCTGGACCACCGCGTCGTCGTCTACCACCTCGAGGAGGACTCCTCCCCGGTCCCATTTGTGCACCCACTCGGGGGAGACGATTTTCAGGACCACCGGGTAGCCGCACTGCCGGGCCGCGGCCACGGCTTCCTCCGGGCTGTGGGTCAGGACGCCGGTGGCAATGGGGATGTCGTGCCGCGCCACATATTCCAAAGCCTCCTGACCTAGCAAAAGAGAATTTTCCCTTTGTTCTGGTAAGGTTTGGAGATGGCTTTCCACGGGTAAGGCCAGGTTTTCCGGCACGGTAATCCTGGCCTGGTGATACCGGTACAGACAGGCCAGAGCCCGGACGGCCCGCTCCACCGAGACAAAACAGGCTACCCCGGGAACCTTGGCCAATTCTTGCATGAGATGATCGCGATGGTCGCCATAAAGGGCCACCGCCAGTGGCTTGGGAAGTCTTTCCAGCTCCAGGCCGGCGATAAATTCCGGGGCATTGGTGATATTGCGGTGCAAGGGGGAGGAGAGCGCCGGCAGCATGGCCACCACCCCGTCAATCCCGGGATCGGCCAGGAATGCTAGCAAGGTCTCTTCCGCCATTTTGAGGTAATCTCCGGTCTGCATGCCGATGGGCCAGAGGTCCACGGGGTTGTGGAGGCGGTGCCAGTAAGGTCCCTGGGGCTCCACCTTTTCTCGAATCTCCACCGGCAGGTCCCCGGCCACAAGACCCTCCTGGCTCAAGGCGTCCAGGGCCATGATGCCCAAAGCGCCGCTGGGGGTGGCGATGCCGATGCGAGGGCCTTTCAGAACGGGCAGTTTCCGGAAGACCTGGACCTTATCCACCAGATCCGAAGCGCCCCGGGCCCGGGTAAGGCCGGCCCTCTGGAAAGCCGCGTCAAACACCGCGTCCTCCCCCACCAGGGAACCGGTGTGGGACAGGGCGGCCTGTGCCCCGGCCGCGCTGCGCCCGGTTTTCAGGACCAGGATGGGTTTTTCCCGGTTCACCCGCCGGGCTATCTCCAAAAACCTCCGGCCCTGGACCAGGCCTTCCATGTGCAGGATAATAATCCGGGTTTCCGGATCCTGCTCGAGATAAGCCAAGACCTCGGCAAACCCCACGTCAGCCGCGTTCCCCAAATCTAGGGCCTTCCCCAGGGGGCCGGTAAACGACTCCGAGCCCACCTGCAGGGCGCCGCTTTGGGCCACCAGGGTAACCGGGGGCGGGTCGTTTTCCCGTGGGATATCCACGAAGGCCGTGGTAAAACCGGTAAACGCGTTCAAACTGCCCATGGTGTTGGGGCCGACGAGGAGGGCCTGGTGGGACCGCACCAGGGATACCAACCTGGCCTGCAATTCCCGGCCTTGGGAGTCCGCGTCGGCGAAGCCCTGGGAAATGACCACAAAGCGGCGGATACCCTGAGCCAGGCAATCCTCCACCACCGGCACCACCCGGTCCCGGGCCAGACTAATCACCGCCAACTCAGGAGTTTCCGGCAGGTCCTCCACCCGAGCATAAGCCTGATATCCTAAAATTTCAGGGGCCTGCGGGTGAACCAGAAAAATCTTTCCTTCATAGCCGTAACGCAGCAGCATCTCCAGATTGTTGTAAGCTCCCACTCCGGTTTGGCGGGAAACCCCGATGAGCACCACCGAACGCGGCTGAAAAAAGGCCTTCATGCTCCACGCCTCCAGGATGATATGAGAGG
>JARRKO010000089.1:0-13775 GCA_037388025.1 Syntrophobacterales bacterium | reverse complement strand
GAACAGGCAAGATGCCTGTTCTCCCGGGTAAATGTAGATTGAGCACAGGTATCCAACCTATGCCCAAGGGACAGGATGCCCCGGCATCCACATGGGACGTTCTGGAGAAGAGTCGTAGGGGCGGGTTTCTAACCCGCCCTAAGGCGAAACCCCTCGGTTCAACCCCTCACTGCCAACAGGGACAGACCCAGTTTATTTTCCAGGGCTTGGATTTTTGCAAGTTGCTCCGTCGAGACGTCCGCAGGGTTTAGGTCCGCTCGGCAAGAAAAGGCTAGAATCGGGGTCCCCAGTTCGCTTTCCAGGGCATTGATGGCCTTGAGGTCCTCGGACCCCAACTTGGTGGAAAGGCTGCACAACATAACCCGTCCTCCTTCCCGGAAGATGGCAAACCTGTATCCCTATCATAATCATATGGGGGAAAAAGTCCAGTTGTGAATTGAAAAAGCTTATAGGCTTGGAATCAGGATTCTTTTATGTAGGGACAGCCGCCCCCGGCTGTCCTTCTAGGCAGGCGGAGTGCTACTTCTTCAGCTGAGGCGCTGCTTTCCCCGGCGATATCACCGAAATCTACCTTAGAGCTTCTTGAGGGGATAGAGCCTGGGGCTGTCTTCCAGGCACTGGATGCGGCAGAGCATCTCCCGGCAGTACGGTTCCCCGAAGAATTCTCCTTTGGGGTCTTCCTATGACCATAGGTGTTGATTGACGGCCCGTGCCAGTCCGGCGATCTCCCACCCCAGAGCCACAACCTGCCCCGGGCTCAAGGCCTGGGCCCACCCCTCCAAGTGGGCCCCCAGGTTGGCAATGGCGTCCAGTTCCCTCCCCACCGAAAGAACCGGCCGCGTTTCCTTGTGCACGACTCCCCCGGTATAGCAACAGTTTTGTAAGGATGGGACCTTCGCCATCATGCAAAAGCTTTCCCCCCTCACCCCAACCCTTTCCCCCACCGGGGGGAGAGGGAGATTAGGAAAAGCTTAATCCACTCGAATAGTGGCACGCATGAGCAATAATCTCACCAATCTATTGGAATCCCGTGACAATCTACTCAACTTTGAACCTTGAACTTTGAAGCTTGAACTTTAAAAATGTTACTCCTCCCCTGAAAACAGGCTCCCCTGCCGGGGTCCGGGCCCCTCCCCCCGGAGCCAGGCCACCAGGTCCGGCCGGTAAAAGCGCCACTCCTTCCCCACCTTGCGCCCCGGCAAAACTCCCCGCCGGGCCAAACTGCGCACCGCATAAGGGGTGAGGCGCAAAAACTCACCGGCCTCGGCTGCTGTCAAAACCTCTCTCTCCATACCACATCGCCTTCCATTGCCACTCATATATGATTTAAAGACCATATAAAGCCATATGCTTCTATAAGTCAACATAAAAAGACATAAACAGTAAAGTTTTAAAACCCAAATTGTCCGGGAGAGCAGGCATCCTGCCTATTCCTGCACAGGCTGGAAGCCTGTGCACCCGTTTAATATAAGGGGTTGGGGGAGAGGGCTTGGGAGAGGGGGCAGGGGTCTGCGACCCCTGGCCCCCTTTCACAAAAACTGTTAGGAAACGGTTGCAAGACGGGTCCTGATATCTTATGAATGAATAGTTTAGAGGCACCACGGGCGCGAATTTTTCAGAGGGCAAATCTTGTTATGGATAAAATCGTCATTGACGGCGGGCAGCCTCTTAAGGGCGAGGTGGCGGTCAGCGGGGCCAAAAACGCGGCGCTGCCTATCCTGGCCGCGACGTTGCTGGCCCCCGGCGTGCACCGTCTGGCCAACGTCCCCCACCTGGCGGACATCCGCACCATGAGGCGACTTTTGTGCATCATGGGAGTGAAGTTCGAGGACGGCGACCCCCTGGTGGTGGACTCCACCAGACTCACCGGCTGGATGGCCCCCTACGAACTGGTCAAAACCATGCGGGCCGCGGTGCTAGTCCTGGGGCCGCTGGTGGCCCGGGCCCGCCAGGCCAGCGTTTCCCTGCCCGGGGGCTGCGCCATCGGTGCCCGGCCCATTGACCTGCACCTCAAGGGCCTGGAGGCCCTGGGGGTGAAAATCAACCTGAACCAGGGGTACGTGGAAGCCAAGGCCAAGCAACTGCGCGGCACCGATATTCATCTGGATATCCCCACGGTTACCGGCACCGAAAACCTAATGATGGCCGCCACCCTGGCAGAGGGCACCACCCGCCTGATCAACGCGGCTCAGGAGCCCGAAGTCACCGATCTGGCTCGGTTTCTGGTGGCCATGGGCGCCAACATCGAAGGCATCGGCACCGACATCCTCACCATTCACGGGGTGAACGGCCTGAGCCCAGCCTCCTACCCCATCATGTCCGACCGCATTGAGGCCGGCACCTATCTTACCGCCGCGGCCATCACCCGGGGCCAAGTGACCATCACCAACGCCCCGGTGAAGCACCTGGACGCCATCCTGGAGAAGTTCAACGACGCCGGGGTGCGCTGCATCACCGAAGAAAACCTTATCAGGGTGGAACCGGGAGGCGGCCTGCAGGGGGTGGACGTCCGGACCCTCCCCTACCCCGGGTTTCCCACTGATATGCAGGCTCAGTTCATGGCCCTCATGAGCGTGGCCAAAGGGGCCAGCATTATCACTGAAACCATTTTCGAGGACCGCTTCATTCACGTGGGCGAACTGAAACGTCTAGGCGCGGACATCACCATTTCCGGCAATCAGGCCGTGGTCCGGGGCTGCCGGCACCTTTCCGGCGCCCCCGTCATGGCCACCGACCTCAGGGCTTCCGCCTCCCTGGTCATCGCCGGCCTGGCGGCCCGGGGCACCACCGAAGTCCACCGAGTCTACCACCTGGACCGGGGCTACGCCCAACTCACCAAAAAACTCGCCGCCCTGGGCGCCCGCATTAAACGGGAACCAGCGTGATGTTTTGTGGGGGAGGGCAGGGACCTCAGGTTCCTGGCCCTCCCCCCAAAAAACCTATTCCATCAACTCATGAAAGCTCTCGACGGCGATGAATTCCGGGTGGGGGTTGGGGGGCAGTTGGGAGCTAGATTTGGCCTTGAAGATAAGGTGTTGGATGCCGTAGCTCCGGGCGGTGGCCAGGACATCAGCGTTATCGTCCGCCAACAGGGTCTGGGCGGGGTTGAAGTGGAGGCGCTTCTGCAGAATTTCCCAGAAACGCAATTCCTCCTTGGGCGCGCCCATGTCAAAGGAAGAAATTACTCCGTCAAAGTAATCCAAAAGCCCCACGTGATTCATCTTCAAATCCAGGGTCTTCCAATGGGCGTTGGTGACCAGGGCCACCTGTTTCTTCATCTTGCGGAGAAACTTCAGAAAGTCTTCGGTATCCGGGTGCACTTCGATGAGGTGGCGAATGGACACCTTCAGCGCGGGAATGTCCAGGTCCAGTTCCCGAGACCAGAAATCAATGTCGGTCCAATTGAGGGTGCCCTCCTCCCTTTGGTAGCGGGCGTATACCTCCTGTTGGGCCGCATCCAGGGGGAGTCCCTGTTGGCGGGCGAACTCCTCGGGTACCAGGGTTTCCCAGAAATAATCATCAAAATATTTATCCAGCAGGGTGCCGTCCATGTCCAGCAGCACCCAGGTTATCTTGTCCCAGGGAAAATTCATCTCAACCTCCTGACGTCATATCCATCAGACTATTAAATGTAGTCAAATTTGTACTTTTTTCCAAGGCCACATCTTGACCGGCCTAGGAGTGCTGCTTATTTTGAAAGTAGTGAATGTATAACTACCTGATATAAGGAGGTTAATATATGCCTATCTTCTTTGACTACGAACCTTTTCAGGAGTGGGAACGGATTCAGCGACAGATGGACCGCCTCATGCAAGGTATGGCCGGTGCGGAGCGTCTGCCCCGCCGCGTGGGAGTATATCCCTTGGTCAACATCTCCGAGGATCCCGATAATGTTTTCGTGCGCGCCGAGCTCCCGGGCGTCAACCCCGAGGACCTGGACATCACCATCAAAGAGCAGCAACTGGTCTTGAGGGGCGAACGCAAGATTCCCGCAGAGGAAAAAGGCGTCAACTACCATCGTCGGGAACGGGAGTCCGGCTTTTTCCGCCGGATACTCCGGCTTCCCGCGCCGGTGGATCCCGAAAAAGTAGAGGCCGCCTGCAAGGACGGTATTCTCACCATCACTTTAGCCAAGCCGGAGGTGGTCAAACCCCGGCAAATCACGGTAAAAAGCGCCTAAAGGAGGGAACTATGGCTGAACAGGAACTCAAACCCCAGGTGAAAGAAGAGGCCCCCACCAAAGGAGAACGGGTGCGGCCCGGCCGGGTTTTCCTTCCTGCGGTGGATATTTTCGAAACTCCCCAGGCCTTGGTGCTGGTGGCCGACATGCCCGGCGTGGCGGGCGACGCGGTCACCCTGGACCTGAAGGAAAATCTTCTCACCATCTACGGTCGGGTGAGCCCGCCCCCCGAGAAAGAACACCTTTTGGCCCGGGAATATGCCATTGGTGATTATTGCCGGGAGTTCCAGGTGGGAGAGCTCATCGACAAGGAAAAAATCGAGGCCACGGTCAAAAACGGCGTCCTGACGCTCACTCTGCCGAAGGCCGAAAAGGCCAAGCCCCGCCGCATCGAGGTAAAAACCGGCTAACCGGCTTGGTCAGACGCATAAAGAAAGGGTCAGGAGGGCTCCCTCCTGACCTTTCTTTTTGTTTATTCCCCAAAATTTTATATTTGCAAAGGCCGAATGCTTAAAAGGATACTTGGTGGTCTTCCGGTTCAAAGGAATCAAACCTGGTGTACAGGCCCCGAAACGCCAGACGGAAATCTCCGGTAGGTCCGTTACGCTGTTTTTTCAGGAAAAGGCGGGCTTGGCCCTTTTCTGGTGAGTCTTCACGGTATACTTCATCCCGATAGATGAACAGGATGACATCGGCATCCTGCTCGATGGCCCCCGATTCACGCAAATCGGCAAGTTGTGGTTCTTTCTTTGGCCTATCTTCCACTTTCCGACTAAGCTGGGACAAAGCTATAACAGGGACACTCAATTCTTTGGCCAGCGCCTTTAAAGAGCGAGAGATGTCAGATATTTCTTGTTCACGGCTGGGGGCGTCACTTCGACCCCGCATGAGTTGTAAGTAGTCTACGATTAGCAGCCCCAGCTTGTCTTCGGCCCGAAGACGGCGGGCCTTGCTGCGCACTTCAAGAACTGTGGCAGCCGGGCTGTCATCAATATATATAGGGCATTCCAACAAGTAGCTGGCCGCTTCTTGGAGTCTCTTCCACTCATCCTCTTCGGGGAAGTAAGCCCTTCTCAGGTGGGAGGCGTCAATCTCCCCCGCACTGCTTAATAGACGCCTAACCATTTGTTCCTTGGACATCTCCAAAGAGAAAAAACCCACCGGCACTTGCGCGTGGTAGGCAGCGTTGAAGGCGATGTTCAAGGCTAGCGCAGTCTTCCCCATACTAGGGCGGGCCGCGATAATGATGAGATCCCCTTGCTGAAACCCGGCGGTGAGCTGATCCAGGTCCGGAAAGCCGCTGGGTACTCCGGTAATGCGACTCTGCTCCCGGTGCCAAATAGCCTCTAGCAGTCCTACTTCTTTCTCAACCAAGGAATCGAGGGGCTGAAAACCAAACCGGATTTTGCTTTCCGCCACCTTGAAAATTTCGTTTTCGGCCTTGTCCAGGAATTCCTCCACGTCCTCCACCGGGGCCAGGCAGGCCTGGGCGATGTTTTGGGAGCATTCCAGCAGGCGGCGCATCACAGCTTTCTCGTGGACCAGCCGGGCATAGTACACCGCGTTGGCCGCGGTGCCCACGTGTTCACTCAACGCGGCCAGGAAGACCGGCCCACCCACTTCCTCCAGCCGGGCCCGTTCCTTGAGGAGCGCGGTCACCGTCACCAGGTCCACCGGCTCACCCCGGCTCCAAAGGTCCAGCATGGCCTGGAAAATCTGGCGGGGGTGAGCCCGGGCGGCGGGCTTTCCCGCATAACAGGGGCGGCGCGTTTGGTTCTCGCCATGTGGCCTCCAGAAAGGCCGGCGCCCCTGGCGCCGGGATGGGGTCTCAAAAGTTAGGGGGACGATGAATAGCTACATCTTAAGAAATTTCCGGGACAACCTCAACCTGAATCTGAGTCTTCACCTCCGGAGCCAGACGAATGGTAACCTGATACGTTCCCAGTCTCTTAATGGGCTCTTCCAGTTCCAGTTGCCGGCGGTCCAGCGTAAAACCTTTTTCAGCCAGGGCCTGGGCAATGGCGGCGTTGGTCACCGAACCGTAGAGACGCTCGGATTCCCCCACCCGCTGATGGATGGTGAGGCTCACTTCCGCCAGGCGGCTGGCCAATTCCTGGGCGGCCTCCTGTTCCTTGGTGACCTCTTGTTCTATACGAGTCCGCATGGCTTCGAAGCGCGCCAGGTTGCCGGGGGTGGCCTCCAGGGCCTTGCCTTTGGGAATGAGAAAGTTCCTAGCATACCCCTTGGCCACTTCCACTATGGTACCGGGAGTTCCCAGTGAGGGGATATTCTCGGTCAGAATAATTTTCACCACGTTCTCCTTATGCCTCCCGAGGTTTTTGCAGCTTGCGAAAGTCCAACCACAGGTCCGTCAACCCCAGGATCATTACCACAATCATTAAGATGTTCATAAAGGCCAGGACATACCCCAGGCCGCGCAGGAACCAGGGGACCTGATAGCGCTCAAACAAACCGGCCATCACCGCCATCCCCTGGCAAAAATACATAAATCCCATTATCAGCAACAGGTTCAGGCCAACCTGCCGCACCCAGGGCCAGGGCGCCAACATAGCCAGGCCTGCGGCCGCCAGGAGGAAAACCAGCCATTCCGGGCTGGCCCAGTGGGACAAGGGCTCACCCCACTCGCTCCAACCCCAAAGATTTGCCAGCTTCCTGACCACCACCACGTTGACCCAGGCCACCAACGCCAGGTTGACCATTGCCAGCGCCGGTAAAATCTTGACCACCAGTTCCTGGAATTCTACCCGGGGCAGCCCCACCAGCCCTAAATCCGAGAAGTCAATCCCGGCCTCCTGGAGCATGTTCTTTAAGGATTTGGTGAATTCCCCGGCCTTTTGTCCCCATAATTCCAGGGGGCTGAGGCCCTGGAATAGGGCCTGACCCAAGAAAAACATCAGGAACAAAAACCCTAAGGCCGCCACTGTGAACAGGATGGCCGAACCGGCCGGCCAGTCTCGGTTCTGGCAGACCGTGAGGATCAGGCCCATGAGCAGGAGCATCCACAGGCCCAGGCTCTCCAGGAGGACGGCCGTCCCGGGGTTGAGGGCGAACACGAACAGAACACCGGCCAGGGCCAACAGCACGGCATCCACAATTCCCTGGCGCCAACCCACGGCAAGCAGGGGTAAGGGGAGCCAGGTGCTCAAAAACAAAGAGGCCACGGGGCTCAAACGCCCTAACAGGATCAGACCTGACAGGGCGACCAGTCCGTAGGACCAGATGAGCCACCGGCTACCTGCCAAGAGCACCTCCCCCGGATTTACGCTGGCGGCGGCGAGGGCACGTAGGGCATCAACGCCAGCAGCCGGGCCCGTTTGATGGCCCGGGTCAGATGGCGCTGATGACGGGCGCAGTTCCCGGAAATGCGCCGGGGAATGATCTTCCCCCGTTCCGTGATAAATTGCCTCAGGGTAGCGGCGTCCTTATAATCGATGAGCAGCTTGGAGTCCACACAGAAACGGCAGACCTTCCGCCGCACGAAAAACTGTTTGCGTCTGCGTCGGGGCAATGCCGGCACGATTACTTCTCCTTTTCCGGGGCAGCGGCAGGCTCAGCCTCGGTGGGTTTTTCTTCCGCCGGAGGGCTGGCGGCTTCGGCTTCAGCGGGCGGCGCCTCCGGCGGGGTCGCAGCGGCAGCCTCCATGGCCGCGGCTTCCGCCGCGGCTTTTTCCGCTTCTGCGGTTCGCCGGGCCGCTTCCTGGGCTTTGGCGGCAATCTCCGCCTCCAGGGCCGCTACATCCACCTGGTCCGCTTTCTTCATGGTGAGGTAGCGAATGACCCGGTCGTCGATGCGGTAATTGCGCTCCAGTTCCTTGACCGCGGCGGGCAGGCCGGCAAAGTCGGCGATGATGTAATAACCCCTGAGAGTGCCCTCGATCTTGTAGGCCAGCTTACGGCGGCCCCATTCTTCCACACTCACCAAGGTACCGCCCTGGCCGGTGATAATTTTGGTGAACTTGTCGATGGTGGCTTTGATTTCTTCGTCCGGCAGGTCGCCATTGACCACCCAGACGGTCTCATACCTTCGCATTGATCCTCCTTACGGATTAGTAGCCCCGGGACGTGCCGCCCAGAGCAAGGAGAAACAAAAAGTTTTTTTACCAAAAAAGGGAAAACCTGTCAACCGGGGTAACTATTATTGTATGGCAAAGCTTTGGTGGCACAGGTTTTCAACCTGTGCCGGCGCAGGCTCAAGCCTGCGGCTACATTTTTCCGGTCATATTGCTGATGAGTGCCAAAATCTTACCGAACCTTACTGGGATTTTGGGGGGATTTTATCGGCATAATCTATGATATGACTATTACTTTTTTTAAAGGCAAATTGGCCTCACGTCTCGTCCCGGGCCCTTCTCAGGAGATGGCGCAAGTACCCGGCCCGATTACCAAACTCCCAGGCGTTGGCCTTGATATAATCAGCGTCGGGCCACAACTTGCCTTTGAGAAACGCAGGCCAGGCCCTTATAGGCACATAGCGCCATAAAGCTGCCAGCGAAGCCACCAGTAAACTCATAGCCTCCCGGCGCAGGATAAGTTTCTCGGACCAGTCCGGGGTATAGGCGGCCAGCCGTTCCATTACCCCTGCCGGCACTGCCTGGGGGCGCAATTTCTCCATCTCTCGGAATATCCGGGACAACGGCCCCTGGAGGTGAAAGGTGGCGGCGTCCGCCAGGAAAAGGTCCCAATCCAGCGGCAGGCGCCTCAAGGCCAGATCCAGGTCGAGGATCTTTAAAATTCCGGCTGTCTCCAGCTCATCGAAGGTATGGAGACACAAGTGCATGAGCAGATGCTCGGGGGTCAGCACCAGCACCGCATAGCCTTGCTGGTCCCGGACCGTGGCCCGGGCTCGCAGGGTGGCATAAGGCAGACGATAGTAGGACCCCACCTCGTGGAGCCCCCAATGAAAGTCTATATCAAGATTTTGGGAAGGAGTGGCAAAGGCGATATCATTATCAAAACGAGAGATGAAGCCGGGTTGGGGTTCCAGGTCCCAGGGCTTCAAAGTATATCCCTCCCCTTTCAGGACGGTCCGCACCTTCTCCAGATCAGCGGGGGAGATGAGCACATCCAAATCGCTCATGGGTCGGCAAGCGGGGTCGTCATAGAGGCGGTGACGGATATCCCCACCCTTCAGCAGTATCACCTCCACCCCGACCCCCGCCAGCAACTCCGCCAAAATGCGGGTCTCTTTTTCCTGGATATTGTAGAGCCTGACGCCCGCCAGATACTCCCGGCGCAACTCCTCCAAAAGCGGCACCTCCCCCACCTCTTTCCGGGGGAACTGGGTCATGGTCCGGTAAAGTAAATAGATGAGCCGATGCTCACGGAGGGTCTCTAAAAAACCGGGGTCGGGAAGCCGGGGGATAAGCCGTTTCACAGCCTGGAGCCGCACTCCGGGGTCCTCTGACCCCAGGTCCAGGGCCAGAGGAACGAGGGGATGGTCAAAGTTCATAAAAAATTGAGGAAGGAGCCCAGGGGCTGAGCCCATTTATCCACGTCGCTTAGCCGGCGGGACCCTGAACCAAGCCGGGTCACCCGGAGCCGGCGCGGGACAAACCTGAATTCCTTCCCTGCCAGGGTTTCCAGCCTTTACTGCACCACAGTGAAATAGGCACTGCGCTCGGCGGTGCCGTAAGAGCTGGCAATCCGGTTGTTCACCGTATAAGTTCCTGGCGGGGCACTCCGGGGAACCGTAAACCCTACCCGGTCCTGATACGTGCCGTTCTGGTTGCTGGCCTGCACCGAATGAGGTTGACCCACCACCTGACCGTTGCGGGTCACTTGCCGGTAAAGGGTGACCTGGGCGGGAGTATCCTGCGGGGTCAGAATGGTGTAGGTGGTATAGATGTCCACGGTTTGACCGGGGCGCACCGTGCTGGGCGTGGTCCGGACCTCGTTGATGTCAACCACAGCCCCCCGGGATGAGGAGTAATTGTATTGCTGGGCCGCCATTTCCCTGCTGCGCATCTGCTGATTCATATGCCGGGCGTACAGGGCTCCGCCGATGCCGCCCACAATGGCCCCGGAGGCCGCCCCCACCCAGGCGCCCGTCGCGGGAGAACCGGTGGCCGCCCCGATGATGGAGCCTATAGCCGCGCCCGCCGCCGCGCCGCCCAGCGCGCCGGCCCCAGCCGACTTCCCCGGAGAATAAGTGCCGCTGGGGGTGGTACAACTCATGAAGGAGACACTCAAGAGTAAAACCAAAGCTACCGCGAGAATTTTATAGACTTTCATCATCTCTCCTCCCCTAACTTATTTCCTGAATCACTGTGAAACGGATGACCTGAGGTGACGGCCTAAATATCCCGGCCCACAATTTCCCGGACCCGGTCCAGGATACCGTTGACAAAGGAGCCGGACTCCTCGCTGCCATACCGTTTGGCCAGTTCCACCGCCTCGTTGATCACCACCTTGGCTGGAACCTCCGGCTGGTGCAGCAGTTCATACAAAGCCAGGCGCAGCAGGTTGCGATCCACTGCCGCCATGCGCTCCAACCGCCAGTGCTCGGAGTGCTGACGGATAAGAGTGTCCAGTTCCTGCTGGTGAACCTCTACCCCCTCCACCAGTTTCACCAGGTACGGGGGAACGTGGTCACCTTTGCCGAAATGCCGCCAAAAGCGAGGGACTTCACCTTGCCGGTGCCCCCGGTATTCGGTCTGATAGAGAAGCTGCAGGGCCCATTCCCGGCAGCGGCTGCGGGAAATACCCGCCACAAAGGTCAGCCCCCCATTTCCTTGAGCAGACTGACCATTTCCAGAGCCGCCTCCGCCGCAGCATAGCCCTTGTTGCCCGCTTTGCTGCCGGCCCGTTCCACTGCCTGCTCCAGGGTATCCGTGGTGAGTATGCCAAAAAGGATGGGGACGCCGCTTTCCAGCGAAACCTGGGCGATACCTTTGCTCACTTCCGCGGCTACATAATCGAAGTGGGGAGTTGAGCCCCGGATCACCGCTCCCAGACAGATAATCGCGTCGTGACTCCCGGCCTGGGCCAGCTTCTTGGCCACCAGGGGAATCTCCCAAGCCCCGGGGACCCGCACCACGGTGAGACCGGTGTCCACCACCCCGTGGCGTCGCAGGCAATCCAAAGCCCCCTCCAGCAGGCGTTCGGTGATGAATGAGTTGAAACGGCTGACCAACAGAGCGATTTTGAGACCTTCACCTGCCAACTTGCCTTCCAGGACGTTCATCGGCTCCACCTCACACTAGCTTGAGCATGTGGCCCATTTTCAGGCACTTGGTCTTGAGATAGTTGCGATTCACCCGGTTGGGTGGGATTTCCAGGGGGACCCGCTCCACCACCTGGAGGCCGTAGCCTTCCAGGCCGATGATTTTTTTGGGGTTATTGGTCATCAGCCGCATCTGGCGGACTCCCAGGTCCCGGAGAATCTGGGCCCCGATGCCGTAATCCCGGAGGTCGGCCTTGAAACCCAAAGCCTCGTTGGCCTCCACCGTATCGGCGCCCTCGTCCTGCAACTCATAAGCTTTCAGCTTGTTCAACAGCCCGATCCCCCGGCCTTCCTGGTTCATATAGAGAACGACGCCCTTGCCGGCGTCATCCACCAGGGCCATGGCCGACTCCAATTGGTCGCCGCAGTCGCAGCGCAGGGAGTGGAAGACATCCCCGGTCAGGCACTCGGAGTGCACCCGCACCAGGGTGGGCTCTTCCGGATTAATCTCCCCTTTGACCAGGGCCACGTGCTGGTTGTTGTCCACGTCATTGTCGTAGCCGTACACCGTGAACTCACCGTAATAGGTCGGGAGTTTGGCCGTGGCCCGGCGGTGGACGAACGATTCATTTTTCAGGCGATAGGCCACCAGGTCGGCAATGGTGGCGATCTTGAGATTATGTTCCCCGGCAAACTTTTCCAAATCCGGCATCCGGGCCATGGAGCCGTCGTCATTCATGATTTCGCAGATGACCGCCGCGGATTTGAGCCCGGCCATCCGGGCCAGGTCCACGGACCCCTCGGTCTGGCCGGTGCGCACCAGCACCCCGCCTTTGCGGGCCTGGAGCGGGAAGATGTGTCCCGGGCTTACCAGGTCTTCGGGCTGGGCATCGTCGGCCACCGCGGCCAAAACAGTGGTGGCCCGATCTGCCGCGGAAATGCCGGTGGTCACCCCCCGGCGGGCCTCAATGGACACGCAAAAAGCCGTCTGAAAGGGAGACTGGTTGTCCCGCACCATGGGCCGCAGCTGCAGATTCTCTATGAATTCCGGGGCCATGGCCAGGCAGATCAAACCCCGGCCGTACCGCGCCATAAAGTTGATGGCCTCGGGGGTCACCATCTCGGCGCCCATGGCCAAATCACCCTCATTTTCCCGATCTTCGTCGTCCACCAGGATGATCATTTTCCCCTGGTGGATATCCTCTATGACTTCTTCAATGGGCGCTAAAGCCATACAATAAAACGCCTCCCAAATGCAAAATCTTGGGCATGAGCCGGACGTTCTCAGGAGTCAGGGAAAAAGAGGAGCCGAAGGTAAGCAAAGGAGGCAAACAAGGCTTCCCGCCTTGGGCTCAGGCCCGTTCGAACCGACTTCCGGTCAGCCAATCCTATATGTTAAGCGATTATGTCTTCAACCTTATTAAGTTTACTGAACGACGGATTTATAATCTTATTTATTAATAATACCTTACCCTGAACTCTGCAACCAGGAATATTTTGACCGGGTGACGAGAGAATCTTGGCAAGCAGGCTCTCGGGCCAAAGGCCTAGTGTCTAGGGGGCTCTCTACAAGATGTTGTAGAAACACAAATTTTCTACCAGTGTCATTCTGAGCGTTGCGAAGAATCTCGCTTTTTCAATAGGTTGAGATCCTTCACTTTGTTCAGGATGACAGAAAAGGAGTTTTTAATAGGTTCCAGCGTTCCCTCCCTTCAAACTCTCCTCCAAGTCCCCTTAAGCATCGGGGAAACCTATTGTAATATCTTGAATTCTTATAAAATCTTAAGTGGTTGGGGGAGGGGGCAGGGGTCCGCGACCCCGGTAGCCCGGGCTTCCAGCCCGGGGGCACCCCCCTCTCCTAAAAATCTCTATCCAGCAATCTTATTTTTCTAGACAAATCCGTGGCGAGCCAGAAATTCCTCGGTCAACCCGGACTTGGCGGGCAAATACGCGCCCAGCAGTCGGACCACGTACTTGCCGATAATGTCCGTCTCCAGGTTCACCCGGTCGCCGACCTTGAGGCCACCCAGGGTGGTGTCCTTGGCCGTATAGGGAATAATGTTCACCGTAAAGGCCTGATCTCGCACGGTATTCACCGTCAAAGACACCCCCTCCACCGCGATGGAGCCCTTCTCGATGACCAGGGGGGCCAGGGCGGCAGGCAGCTCAAAGGTGAGTTCCAGATGCTCCGGGCCCTCCCGGCGTTCCTGGAGCGCGCCCAGGGCGTCCACGTGCCCGGTGACCAGATGCCCCCCCAGACGGTCGCCCAGACGCAAGGCCCGCTCCAGATTGACCTGAT
Source organism: Syntrophobacterales bacterium (assembly GCA_037388025.1). Classification (GTDB taxonomy): domain Bacteria; phylum Desulfobacterota; class Desulfobaccia; order Desulfobaccales; family 0-14-0-80-60-11; genus JBGSLA01. The sequence continues at coordinate 114 of JARRKO010000089.1, read as the reverse complement.
CCCCCACCTGCTTGACCGACAAGGTGCTGCGGGCCAGGGTTTCGGGGGAGACGTCAGTCTGAAAGGCCCGCCCCTTCACCGCCACCACCGTCAGGCAGGCCCCGGACACGGAGA
>JARRKO010000088.1:0-6071 GCA_037388025.1 Syntrophobacterales bacterium | reverse complement strand
GGCCCTCCCCCCACAATCATTCTCAATACCCCATAACCTTCTGCACCACCTGGCCCAGTTCGGCGATGGTTTTAGCCACGGTGACGCCCGCGGCGTTAAGTGCGGCAATTTTATCGGTGGCCTTGCCGCTGCCTCCGGAGATGATGGCTCCGGCGTGGCCCATGCGTTTCCCCGGCGGCGCGGTTTGCCCGGCGATGAAGGCCACCACGGGTTTTTTAAAGGTTTCCTTAATGAAGGCCGCGGCCTCTTCTTCGGCGGTGCCGCCGATTTCGCCGATAAGTACCACGCCTTCGGTCTGGGAGTCGGCCGCAAAGAGTTTCAGCATATCGATGAAGTCGGTGCCGATGATGGGGTCGCCGCCGATGCCCACGCAGGTGGACTGGCCGATATTAAGCAAGGTCAACTGATGCACCGCCTCATAGGTCAGGGTGCCGCTGCGGGACACCAGCCCCATGGGGCCAGGCTTATGGATGTGTCCCGGCATGATGCCCACCTTGGCCTGCCCCGGCGAGATAATGCCCGGGCAGTTGGGGCCGATGAGGCGGATATCCGAATCCTTTAACAGTCGCATCACCCGGACCATCTCCAGGGTGGGAATGCCCTCGGTGATGCAGACGATGACCTTGATGCCCGCGGCCGCGGCCTCGAGGATGGCGTCGGCGGCAAAGGCTGGTGGCACAAAGATGAGGGAGGTGTTGGCCCCGGCTTCCGCCACCGCCTGGGCCACGGTGTTGAACACCGGGATGTCGTCCATTTTCTGGCCGCCCTTGCCCGGGGTGACCCCGGCCACCACCTTGGTGCCGTAGTCGCGACAGGCCCGCGCGTGGAACGAGCCTTCCTTGCCGGTAATGCCCTGCACCACCACGCGGGTGTCATTGTTTACCAAAACGCTCATGGTTATCCTCTCGTATTATTTTCCTCATTTTCATCGTCATCTTTTATTTCCACCTCGATACTAGGATCATCACCGGCAACTAACTCAGTAATTGCTGGAAGCAGTCGTTTATTAATTATACCTCTTTCTAAACTATTTTTTTCAAAAAGTGGTGAAGGGAGTTCATCTATGTCCAAAGCTCTTTTTATTACAGTGTAGAAAAGTGAATCTACTAATACTTGGTCAATTCCAGATTCAATTGCTTCAATTCTAAAATTAACAGCTTCCCGCATTACTTCTATAGTACGCAAGAGCTGTTTTGTTTCATTATCAATTTCTATGCCTCTAGTTTCTGTTGTGTAACGTTCTTTTTGAAGCCCCCAAAATTGATATTTTTCCAGCAAAACTTTTAATATTTTTGCAACACCTAAATCTATTTTATTTTTTATAACACCAGGTGAACTAAATTTTATAGATAAAATAGTTGGAGATGGAAGGCTAATTTCCTTTTTAGATATTTCTGCTAATGATTCGATTAATGCTGATGTAGCATTTATAACTTCATTTACCTTTGCTATTATTCTATATAGTTCTGTCCATGTGATAGGCTCATTAGAATTCTTTTTAACAATTAAAATACCAGTTGGCCTTTCAAGTAATAATTTTTCTTCAGTTATGCGAAAGTTATCGATGAATTCAAAAGCTCTTACACCAAACTTTATGACTTCCTCCCCCTTTTTTTCCATACCAAGAATGTAGGAATATCTTTATACCCATCAATTCTAACCCAAACTATATTACCTCGTTTAATGTTAAGTTTATGATGAGTTAACATTCCAAAACCGACTACCGATTTATTTCTAATTATTGCTGGAATCCACTTCTTTGTGTCTCGAGATACTTGAGCATTGATAAAACTATCCTCTCGAAGATAACGTCTCCTATCAGCTACTATTTGGATTTTGCCTAGAGTTCGTGATACATCAAATTGATTGATAGGAATATATGATGTAAAACCTTGAGACATAAGTTTTTTATAGTGGGTAAACATCCTCTCGCTTATTGGACGGCGAGAAATTCCTTTTAAATGTTTATTTACCTCTTCACGATTTACTTTTCCGCGTTTCTCAAGATAGTATTCATATCCCATTAAGGCGTCTACAAATTGTGCTCCCATTACCAACTCCACCGGGAAATGCTTCTAATAATATAATATTGTACCTTCTAGAATTTATTTGATTCCTCTTTAAACTTATTTATGCTCTTTAATGATAATTGCACATAACTTGGATTAGTTTCATAGCCTACGTAAAGACGTTTCCCTTTCAATGCAGCTATTGCTGTCTGTCCGCTGCCCATGAAGGGGTCCAGGACCACCTCGCCCCCATAGGTGTACAGTTGCAGTAAGCGGTGGGGCAGCTTCACCGGAAAAGGCGCGGGATGTCCTATTTTTTTAGCCGATTCCGCCGGGAAGGTCCAGACACTTTTGGTGAATTCCAGAAATTCCTCTTTGGTAATGGTGCTTTCCCGGTCAGCCGGCTTTTTCCGGGAAAAGGTCCCCTTGGAAAAGACCAGGATGTATTCGTGGGTATCCCTCAGCGTCGGGTTGGCCGGCGAGCGCCAGCTGCCCCAGGCGGTGGAGAGCCCGGCGCTGGCCCCTTTGTCCCAGATGATCTCCCCCCGCATCAGCAAGCCCAACTCCACCATATCCCGGGCGATGTAAGCGTGCAAGGGAATGTAGGGTTTGCGCCCCAGGTTGGCCACGTTGACGCAAGCCCGGCCCCCCGGCACCAGGACCCGGTGCACCTCCCGCCACACCGTTTTGAGAAACTCGAGGTACTCCTCCAGAGTGAAGTCCTCGTCATAGTCCTTGCCCACGTTATAGGGGGGCGAGGTCACCATGAGGTGGACGCAACAATCCGGGAGCTCCGCCATGCTCTCCGCGGAACGGCAGAAGATGGTATTGACCGCGACTTCAGGCAGAGGGTTTTCCTGGTAAGGAGAATCTTCCTCTTGAGGCAGCCCCACATAGAGCTTTTTCCCGTAAAAAGCCCGGGAGTCATGGCTCACCCGTCCCGGCGACCCGAAGGCCGAGGTCTGAGTCCCGGTTTTCCTGGATTTGGGGGGCATAGTTATGGCTTGCAGTTAATTAACTTTGGCGAGCTCGACCTCTTCTCCCCTGTCTCGGGGGCCACAAGGGGGTGCCCTGGTCATCCCGGAGTTTCAGGACCTGGTCGCCCTTTTTCACTTCAGCCGCAGACAGGAATGTCCTTCCCTGAGGCCCGGTCTGCCGGGAACCCTTGACTTCCACCCGGTCACCCTTGGCCGGCTTCACGGACTGCTTATCCACGAAAGAGCTAGGCCCTAGAAAAACCTCGATGGTTTCCTTGCCGGTCTTGAGGGTGAAACGCACCAGATCACCTCTGCCCCGTCTGCCCAAGGGGCCCCGCTGGACTTGCACCACTTCCCCCACCAGGGTTTCCACCGTCTTGGGGTCAAAAAAGCGGCCGGGGCCGCCCCTCCGACCACCCCGTCCTAAACGGCCAGGCGGCGGGCCGGGAGGTACAGCCGGTTGCCCGGTAGTTTGGGCCAGAATTACCCCGGCTCCTGTGGTCGAAGGTTGGTCCGAAGTTTGAGCTGCCGCCGGGACGCTCCAGGCTACCAGGCAGCCTACCAAGAAGATCCAGAGAACCGTTTGCTTCATGACGTCACCTTTCAAGTTTTTAAAAGGTAACACGAGGATTCAAGCAATCCGGCAAACTAAATTTTTCAGGCTGTTGAAGGCAGACTTAATCCTCCCGCGGCTTTATTTCTGCTTGGACCCCGGGCCCTGGCCCCGCCAAGTCGGCCTGCCCTGATCATCCCAAAAGATGGCTTTTTTGCTGTTCTTGATGATTTCATTAGGGAGAATCACTACCTTGTCACCCATGGTGATCCGGGAGCCCCGCACCTGGATGTAATCCCCCGGAGAAAGCTTGAGGTCTTGCTTCTCCAGATACCAATCCGGGCCCAGATAGATGGTCTCGGTCCCTTTCGCAGTCTTCAACTTCAAGAGAACCCGGGCCGGGATATCCATCCGGCCCGCAGTAAGTTTTTCTATGGACTCGATTTTACCGTCCAACTTCTCCACGGTATTAGGGTTGTACATCCTTCCTTGGGGCCAGCCTTTGGAAGCCGGACCCTTTCCCGGCGGTTGGGCCATAGCGGCGGCGACGAAGGCGCCGACCAGCAGAAAGATACTCAACAGAATCAACAACTTTTTCATGTAAGACTCCTTTTCACTCCTTATGTTACCGGTTCCGGGGTCGAGAAGAGAACCACCGGGGTCTTCCCGAGATAGCCCGCAACTCCAAAACCTGGGTGCGATCAACAAGCTGATATGTCCACACCAGGATTTTCTTCTTTAATAAGCGCGATAAGTCCGGGCATGTCGGTCATCTGGGTTGTGAGCATCAACTTTCCCGTGCTGTGCGTGACCTGGAGAAACCCGGGGATTAAACATCCTTCTCGAATGGCCACGATGTCCTGCGGGGAGAGGATGACTTCCTGTACCAGGCTTTTGAACTCCAGGGTATGATCGTCCTGCAAAGAGATAATAAAAGGTATCCTGAGATAAACCCACCAGAGCCAGGCCATAATCACCAGGCCCGGAAGGATGAACCAGACCTCCCAGCCCACCGGCGTTCCGGTGATCCCCAAGACAAAAACCCCCAGACCTCCGAGGGTCAGGAATGCCAGGAGGGCATAAAGAAAAACCAGAAATGTGGCGGAAGCCCGAAATTCTTTCATGCCAGCCTTGAGTCTTAACGGCAGCAATTGCTTGGCCTTAGCCGGTTCGCGACAGGCGGGATGAGCTTCGCTTTCCCGCCCTACAGTTTCTCGGAGGGGAGTAGCGCTTTACTACACCAGGGCCGCCACCTTCCGGGCCGCGTCTTGCATGTCCTCGGCCACGGTGAAGGTGAGGCCGGACTCGTTCAGCAGCCGGCGCCCTTCCTCCACATTGGTGCCCTCCAGGCGGATGATGATGGGCACCTTCACCTGGACTTCCTTGACGGCCTGGATGACTCCTTCGGCCAGGCGGTCGCAGCGTAGAATGCCCCCGAAAATGTTAATGAGCACCCCCTTGACCCGGGCGTCGGACAGAATGATGCGGAAGCCGTTGGCCACCATCTCGGCCGAGGCGCCCCCGCCCACGTCCAGGAAGTTGGCGGGCTCGGCTCCGGCGGCCTTGATCAGGTCCATGGTGGCCATGGCCAGGCCGGCGCCGTTCACCATGGCGCCCACATTACCGGTTAGCCGGATGTAGTTCAGGTGGTGTTTCTGGGCTTCGTGCTCCAGGGGGTCCATTTCATCCGGGTCATCCATTTCAGCCAGGTCGTGGTGCCGGAAAAGGGCGTTGTCATCCAGGTTAATCTTGGCGTCCAGGGCCAACAGTTCCCCCAAACCGGTGAGCACCAGAGGGTTGATCTCCGCCAGGGAGCAGTCCAGGCTGGTAAACATTTTGTACAGATTGGTGATGAAACCGGAGGCCGAACGGAGGTATTCCGGGGGGAGGCCCACCCCGAAGGCCAGGTTGCGGGTCTGGAAGGGGAGAAGGCCCACCGCCGGGTCCACCGCCTCTTTGATGATTAATTCCGGAGTTCGAGCCGCCACCTCCTCGATTTCCATGCCCCCGGCAGAGCTCATCATAATAACCGGCCGGGACAGGGTCCGGTCCACCACGATACCCAGATAATATTCCCGAATGATGTCCTGGGCCTGCTCCACCAGCACCTTTTGCACCAAACGCCCCTCGGGGCCGGTCTGGGGAGTTACCAGGGTCATGTCGATGATCTGAGCCGCGACCTGTTCCACTTCTGCCGGAGTAGCCGCGGGTTTGATGCCACCCCCTTTGCCCCGGCCCCCGGCGTGGATCTGGGCCTTGACGACGAAGGGTCCCTTCTCCAGGGTCTCGGCCACCTTCCGGGCCTCAACCGGGGTTTCGGCTACACCACCCGCGGGTACGGGCACGTTGAATTTCTGCAGCAGTTCTTTTCCCTGATATTCGTGAATTTTCATGAAAAACCTTCCTTCAGGTCCTGGTATGACTAAACCTAGTTAATATAAACAAATGCCAGGCCAGGTCAAAAGGAAATCGGCACAAATCCAGGGAAAAGACGGCAGGGCGGAAGGTAAGGGGTAGAAGAGGGTGGGGGAG
>JARRKO010000087.1:0-6448 GCA_037388025.1 Syntrophobacterales bacterium | reverse complement strand
TGAGGTTGCCACTCGTCTGGGTGAAGTTGCCGGTGGTTCCCGCGTCTCTCCCCAGGATAAAGTTGCCGTCTACGGTATGGTTGCCGCTGGTGTGGATGAGGCTGCCATCGCCGGCGGCGCCGATAACCTCGTTACCTCCGACTTCAATATTGCCGCTGCTCATGGTGAAGGAGCCGCTGCTGCCGGCTAACCTGCCAACGAGCAAGCCGCCGCCTATGATATGGTTGCCGCTGCTATGGCTGAAGATGCCGATGCCTTCATAGCCGATAGTCTCCTGGCCTCCAACGTCGAGATTGCCGCTCGACATGGTGAAGGAGCCGCTGCTGCCGGCTAACCTGCCAACGATAAGATTGTTGGTTATCGAGACGTCACCGCTGGATGAGCTGAAGACCCCGGTGCCTCCACGGCCGACAAACATGACATTGCCGACTGACAGGTCGGCGCTACCTGCGGTGTAGGTGCCGCTGCTGCCGGCGTTGCGACCAATTAAAAGGCTGCCGCCTATGGTTTGGTTACCGGAGGAGTGGCTGAAGGTGCCGATGCCATTAAAGCCAATAGTCTCGTTACCTCCCACCGAGAGATCGCCGTACGAAATTTGGAAGGTGCCGACGCCAGTGGCACTATTACCGATAGTCTCGTTATTGTTTACCGTAAGGTTGCCGGATAGATTGAAGGTGCCAGTGCCGGCCCGGCCGACTATGAGATCATAGGTCGTCAAGGTGCCGCCATTCTTATTGTAGGTGCCGCTGCTGCCATCCCTGAAACCAAGGACAAGAGTTCGGTCTAATGTGCCGGCTGGCAAAGGGTTAACAGCGGCGGCGCCTCCTACGGTATTGCTGCCGGCGCTATGATTGTAGACCCCGACGCCGTCCAGCCCGATAGTTTCAGCAGAGGCGGATAGGTTGCCTGAAGGGTAATAGGTTTGACGGAGGGTGAAAGTGGTCCCACCGGTGCCATCAACAACTACCGCGTTTAATAACGGAGTTACCGTGTCCAGCGTGGTAGTCAGGGACCCCGTGATCGCGTTACTGGTCAGAAAGGCATCATCGCCGAGCCCAGGAACTCCCATGTCCCAGTTGGCGGGTACATTCCAGTTTCCTGAGTCTCCGATCCAATTGGTAGTAACGGCCTGGGCCGACTGAGGCAGGAGGACCACCAGCAAGGCAAGGATGGGGACAATGGCCCTCCAGTACTTGAGCTTTTCGGGTTTCATGTGCATTTCTCCTCTCCTAAGTGGGGGCAAGCCGACAGGACAAGGGCCCCGAATTCCAGAAGTCAGGGCGCAGGAAGATTATGGCGCGGTTAGCACCAAAGTTTAAACAACTTCCAGAGAGCACACCCGTCAGCGGGGGAGGGAGTTCCGCAGTCCGGGGAACCCGATATCAAGATTTTTAAATTTTAGCTTAATATAAGAAGTAGCATGGAATTTGGCAAGAGGCAAATGTTTTTTTATGTTAGGAACAGTAAAAATTACTTTAGGTTTATGCCAAATTCTGTGATTGCTCCCCTTTCTTATAATGACAGCATAGATTTTTTATTCCTGGATGGGTTCAAAGTTCAAGGTTCAAAGTTCAAAGTTCAGGAAGGGTGCACAGGGCGTGTCATTGATCGCAGCCTTAAGGAATTGTCGGCGGGTGTGAGGGCAGGCACCGACGTTTGCTCATGGACAGCGGGGAGCGGCTGTTCCGCACAATTTTCGCAGAGGTTCCCTTTAAAGGAGTGAGGGAGGGAGATGGAGGGAGGGGCGGGGGTGCGACTTCCGGCCCCTACCCTCAAACTTGACTTTGGTAAGAATCTCTTAAATATAGGTGAGCCAATGCTGGTAGGTGGGATTCTGGCCCTTGACCACGGCAAAAAAACTGGACTGCAATTTTTGGGTCACCGAGCCGGGGGCGCCGGGTCCGATGATGCGGCCATCCACTTCCCGCACCGGGGTGACTTCGGCCGCGGTGCCGGTGAGGAAGGCTTCGTCGGCCAGATAGAGATCGTCCAGGGAGAATTTGCCCTCCCGCACGGTGATCCCCATGTCCCGGGCCAGGGTCAGGACTGCGTCCCGGGTGATGCCCGGCAGTATGGAAGTCAGGGGGGGCGTCCGCAGGACACCGTCCTTCACCATAAAGATGTTTTCTCCGGAGGCCTCGGAGACATAGCCCTCGGTGTCCAATAAGATGGCTTCGTCGTAACCCGCCTGCAGGGCCTCCCGTTTGGCCATGATGGAGTTGACGTAGTTTCCCACGGTTTTGGTTTTGGTCATCATGATGCGCACGTGATGGCGGGTGAAGGCGCTGGTTTTGAGACGGATGCCCTTTAGAAGGCCCTCATCCCCCAGGTAGGCGCCCCACAGCCAACTGATAATGGAAATGCGAATGAGGTTGGTCCCGGGGTTCAGACCCATGACCCCATCCCCGATGAAGACCAGGGGACGGATGTAGGCTTCCTTTTGCTGATTCCGGCGCAAAATCTCGGCGCAGGCGTCCTCCACCTGGGCCTCCGGAAAGGGCATGGCCAACTGCATGACGTGGGCCGAGTCATACAGACGCCGGACGTGCTCCTTGAGGCGGAAGATGGCGGTGCGGCCGTCATGGCATTGATAGGCCCGAATGCCTTCAAAGACCCCCAGCCCATAGTGCAGAGTATGGGTGAGTATGTGCACCTTGGCTTCATCCCAGGGAATGAAGTCGCCGTCCAGCCAGATATATGTCGCCTTTTCCACCATCGCTCCATCCTTCCAGAAATAGATGAAATTTTTTACCCTACCCGCCGTCGTATGTCAAATCCCCTTGGAAGAGTTTTCATTGCAGGGAGGGAAACTTTTCCGGTAAGATGGAGCAAATTATCCGGTAATAATCACTTCTGGATCCTTCATGTCATCCCCCTTGAGAGTCGGAGTCATCGGTGTGGGGTATTTAGGACGCTACCATGCCGAGAAATATGCCGCGTTACCGGAAACCAGGCTGGTGGGCGTGGCCGATTTGGCCTGGGAGCGGGGCCGGGAGGTGGCCCAGGCCTTGGGGACCGAGGCCTTTGCCGACTATCGCCTGCTTTTTCCCCAGGTGGAGGCGGTGAGCGTGGCTGTCAATACCAAGGACCACTATCTGGTAGTGCGGGAGGCCCTGGAGGCCGGCCTGCACGTGTTGGTGGAAAAACCCCTCACCGCCACCGTGGCCGAAGCCGACGACCTGCTGCGCCTGGCCCACAAATACGACCGTCTTTTGATGGTGGGTCACCTGGAGCGCTTCAACAGCGCCATGGCGGAGCTGAGGTCCCTGGCCACCACCCCCCGCTTCATCGAGAGCCACCGCCTGGCCTTTTTCAAGGAGCGGGGCACCGACGTGGACGTGGTGCTGGATCTGATGATTCACGACCTGGATCACGTCTTGAGTCTGGTGCGCTCACCCGTCACGGAAATTCGGGCGGCGGGCATTTCGGTGCTCACCTCCACCGTGGACCTGGCCAATGTCAGGCTCGAGTTCGCCAGCGGCTGCATCGCCAACTTTACCGCGTCACGCATGTCCCTGAAAAGCATGCGGCGTTTCCGCCTCTTCCAACCGGACGCCTACCTGGCGGTGGACTTCGAGGCCCAGGAACTCACCATGGCTCTGCGCCGGGAGGGTGCGGTGGGGCTGATACCCGGGGTGGCTTTGGATATTAAACGCTTTCCCAAGGAGGACGTGCTGCAGAAAGAGATTCAAGCCTTTGTGCACTCCGTCCAAAACGGGGTTCCCGTCCCCATCAGCGGCGAAGACGGCCGCGCCGCCCTTAAACTGGCCGTGGATATTATCGCCGAAATGCGCCAGGCCAAGGTATGAAAAGTAAGGCAGATTTTTATTTGAGGGGAGGGCCGGGGGATGGCACAGCCCCCGCCCTCCCCTCAAACTCCCCTGCCTCGATCCTGATAGTAGCCGGGGAGGCCTCTGGAGACCGGCATGGGGCCCGGTTGGTGGCGGAAATCCGCCAGAGGCTCCCCCAAGCGCAGTTTTGGGGCATCGGCGGAGAAGCTCTAGCGGCCCAGGGAGTGAGGCTGCTGGCCCGGGCGGAAGACCTGGCGGTGGTGGGTTTAACCGAGGTGACGGGGCGGCTGCCCGCGGTGATTCAGGCGTTACGGGAGGTAAACCGGGTGCTCCGGGAGGAGCGTCCGGCCCTCACCATCCTCATCGATTTTCCGGATTTCAACTTCCTGGTGGCCCGGCTGGCCAAGTGGCGCGGCGTGCCGGTGATGTATTACATCAGTCCCCAGGTGTGGGCCTGGCGCCGCCACCGGGTACGCACCATTGCCCGTTACGTGGACCGCATGGTGGTGATTTTTCCCTTTGAAGAGGGGTTTTATCGGGAATGGGGCGTGCCGGTAACCTTTGTGGGGCATCCCCTGAAGGAGACGCTGCCGAAGCTGCCGCGCCGGGAAATTCTCCTCAAGGAGTGGGGCCTGGACCCAGAACGCCTCACCATGGCCCTGCTGCCGGGGAGCCGGGGCAGCGAAATCGAGCGCCACCTGCCCCTTATGCTGGCCGCCGCGCAACTCGTAAGAGAAGCCCTCCCCGAGGTGCAGTTCCTCCTGCCCCTGGCTTCCACCGCGCCCCGGGGCTTGGTGGAGGGAATGATAAGGAGATTTTTGGGGGAAGGGCCAGGGAACACGGGTCCTTTCTCTCCCATCAGAATCATCCCCGGGCAGGCATATGCCGCGCTGGCTGCGGCTCACTTGGCGGTGGTGGCTTCGGGCACGGTGACGGTGGAGGCGGCGTTGGCAGGGACGCCCACGGTAATCATGTATCGCCTGGCACCCTTGACCTTTCAGGTGGCCAAACTCCTCATCCGGGTGGATCACATCGGCATGGCCAACCTGTTGGCGGGGGAGGGGCTTTTCCCGGAGCTCATCCAGGAGGAGTGCACCCCGGAAAGCCTGGCCCGGGAGGTGCTAAGGTGGGTCCGGGAGCCGGAGCGCCTGGCCCGGGTGCGGCCGGGTTTGGCCCGGGCTGTGGAGCGTTTGGGTCCGCCGGGGGCCTCCCGCCGGGCGGCTGAGGTGGCTCTGGAAGTGATAAAAGTCGAGGAGAGAACCGGGGAACCGCAGCCTCTGTAGCACAGGCATAGAAAAAATCTAACCTTACGCCAAGAGGTGGTGCCATGATAAAGAAAATCAAAACGCTTTTGGGGTCTGAGGCCGAGGAACTCTTAAATCATAAATGCCAGGGCCTTCCCAAGGAAACCCTGCATCTCCCCGGGCCGGATTTTTTGGACCGGGTGTGGGTGATGAGCGACCGGCCCGTCGGCGTGCTACGCTCCCTGGCGGCCATGTTCAATCACGGGCGCTTGGCGGGTACCGGTTATCTGGGCATCCTGCCGGTGGATCAGGGCATCGAGCATTCCGCCGCGGCTTCGTTTGCCCCCAACCCCATCTATTTCGACCCGGAGAACATCGTCAAGCTGGCCATGGAGGGGGGATGCAGCGCGGTGGCCTCCACCCTGGGGGTGCTGGGCGCGGTGGCCCGGAAATATGCCCACAAGATCCCCTTCATCGTCAAGATCAATCACAATGAGCTGTTGACGTATCCGGAACTGCACGACCAGACTATGTTTGCCCGGGTGGAGCAGGCTTTCTGGATGGGCGCCGTGGCGGTGGGGGCTACCATTTACTTCGGTTCCCCGGACTGCCGCCGCCAGATTCAGGAAGTGAGCCAGGCTTTTGAAAAGGCCCATGAGTTGGGGCTGGCCACCATCCTCTGGTGCTATCTCCGGAATCCGGCCTTCAAAACTGCGGACAAGGATTTCCACGCCGCCGCAGACCTGACCGGCCAGGCCAATCACCTGGGGGTGACCATCCAAGCCGACATCATTAAACAGAAGCAGCCCACGGTGAACGGCGGCTACACAGCCTTAAATTTCGGCAAAACCAATCCCCGCATTTATACGGACCTGGCGGGGGATCACCCCATCGACATGACCCGTTACCAAGTGGCTAATTGCTTCATGGGGCGGGCCGGCCTCATCAATTCCGGGGGCGCGTCCGGGGCCAACGACCTGGCGGACGCAGTGCGCACCGCGGTGATCAACAAGCGGGCCGGGGGCACGGGGCTCATTTCCGGACGCAAGGCCTTCCAGCGTCCCATGGATGAGGGCATTGAGCTGCTGCAAGCCATTCAGGAGGTGTATCTTAGCCCGGAGGTGACGGTGGCGTAGGAGGGAGCAGTCAGCTGTCAGCAATCAGCAGGAAGCAGAAAATTGAGGGTAGCGCACTCCGCTTCATGAAGGGTATTAGGAGAAGGCCACGCTTATTGGACTCGTGGAGGGGAGGGAGAGAAAATCAAAATGAGCCTTTCATAGCCATGGCTGTCAATGCACAGGTGAGGACACCTGTGCCACCAGCTTTTTAGGGTTTTAAGAGAGCCCCCGGTTCATGAGGGACTGTGAAGGATAGACTCGAAACTCAAAACTAAAAACTCGAAACTAAGGTGAG
>JARRKO010000086.1:0-9615 GCA_037388025.1 Syntrophobacterales bacterium | reverse complement strand
TTTCAGTTTTTTCAGGCCGTTAACAGCCGTTCTGAATTCCAATCCATTTTCCGCCTTAATCCCTTTACCAATCCCCTCCTGGTCTATGCCCTGCTCGCCTCCACCTTTGCGCAACTGGCGGTGATTTATGCGCCGCCGCTCCAGTGGGTTTTCCGCACCGTGCCTCTGACCCCCTTTGAGTGGCTGCTGCTCCTGGGCATTTCCCTGAGCGTCATCCTAGTGGTGGAAGTTGATAAGCTAATCAGAAGAAAGTTCGGCCGGACGCAGGCTCACACCAGGATGGCATAATATTACTGCCGTAGCGCCGGTCTTTTGAGGTAATAACCGGAAACCGAAAGAACAGGCCCCTGTCTGTTCCGACCCGGAGATGTAGGGTGGGCACTGCCTACCTTAATTGGGGCCATCAAAAAAGCGCGGTTTTCTGCCATGAAATAGTTTCCGCGGAGCAAGTTGCTCTTATCTTTATCTTTATTGAGAGTCTGGGATTGCCTTTGCCGTCGGGCGACTTATCTTAAACTAATCGAATCCTTGGAGCCCCGCGTCCCATTATAAAAAAATTCGGCTGTGGTACGCGGGCGCCCTAGATTAAATTTGAACTTTGAACCTTGAACTTTGAACCTTTCCCAAAGGAGGAACCCATGCAATTGCCGGAATATGTCACCAAGGAAGAAGTCCAAAAGGTCTGCCAGGAGCTCAAGATCAGCGACTGGACCAAGCTTACCGAACCCCAGGTGTCTCCTCAGGAGGCCGAAGTTATCCTCAAGGTCGTCAACGTCGAGGGCATGGACATCCCGCTGGAGGATTTTCGCAAGGGGCTCGAAGTGGAGCTGGAGCACGGCACCATGTTTGCCGACGCCAACGTCACCAACAACCACCCCGTCCTGACCGGGAAGATCGTCCTGGCCCACCTCAAGGAGGCCATGGATTATTACCCGCGCTTGGAAGTGGCGGAGTTGGAGGGCGACCTGCTCAAGGCCATGAGGGCCGGGGACCTGGCCAAGGCCCATAAAAAATACCAGGCTCTGGTGCAAGCCCGGCTGGAGCTGGCCGAAGCAGAATCCAGACAGATTAAGTAAGGTTGGTTTTCGGGGGGAGGGCCAGGGGCTATGGTTTCCGCTCTTCCCCCTGCCCCTTTATAAAGTAATCAGTGATCAGTAATCAGTAAAAAATCCTTGATGCCGACTACTGATGACTGGCAACTGATTACTGATGACTGGCTCCTAAGCCAGCGCGATATTTGTTTTGGTTTCCAGTTTATCCCAAAACCATTTCAGGTTGATGATGGCCCGGGTGTGGGTACCTTCGCCCACCTTTTCCCGTTCGTCATAGGCTTCCACCTTAAAACTCAGCCGGCGTTTTTCCACGCTCACCAACTCGGCCCTGGCCGTCACCCGCATCCCCATGGGCGTGGCGGCCAGGTGCTTGATATCAAGGCCGGTGCCGACGCTCATGTAGCCCGGCTCCAGCTGCGGGTCCACCAGGCTACGGGCCGCGGCCTCCATGAGCGCCACCATGACGGGCGTAGCCAACACCCGCACCCCGCCGCTCCCCAAATGAGCCGCGGTATGTTGTTCCTCCACCACCAGCGTTTCTTCGTAGGCCATTCCCGGTTCGAGGGCGGACATGGCATTCTCCTTTAATAGATTGAGGCTATTTTGAAAATCTCGCCTGCACAGTTCAAGGTTCAAGGTTTAAAAATCATGCCGGGCACGTCTAAAGCCTGAGTAGTGCACCCACTAACGGGTGTGACTGGTCAGCAAACCTCGGAGGCTGGAACACAAGCTGAAAAGCCTGTTTTGCCAAAGAGTTTGTTTAGTTAAAGAGCATCTCAGGGTATGGGCAAGGTTCCAGGGTTCGGAGATTTTGTTGGGCAAGGAGGGTGGCCAGGGCTGCTAACCATCTCAGGAAAATCAGCCCAGGTCACCAAAGAGGGTTGCTTCGGGTGGGTTAAATCCAGGCGGGGCCTAACGGAATATTGATGCCGGCCTCCGCACAAATCACATGCCACATGAGATACCAGGCCAGAAGGGCGCACCCGATGAGATCCCAGGCGGCAATAGCCTTAAGAATGGGAACCTGCCAGAAAGCGTCAATAGTCAGTCCGATGAAACCAAACAATAAGGTAAGGAAGATCAGGGCCAGAGTCGTATGATGCTTCATGGCAGGTATGAACAGGAGCAAGGTAAAGATCGACCATCCGAAGAGGAACCACGGCAGGCCGTTTTTCAGAGCCAGGGTCGGATACGTCATGGTCAAACTGGGGCTGGTGCCAAAAATCACCAGGAAGGCCAATGAAATCCAGAAGGCCCCGTAGCCGCTGAAGGCGCAAAACCCAAAGTTATTGCCGGTCCTAAATTCCAGAAAGCCTGCGATTAATTGGGCGAACCCCCCGAAGATAAAGCCAAGCCAGATGATTGGGCTGATGGCCACCCATCCCAGGTTGTGAAACTGGAGGAGAAGGGTGGTCATACCAAAGCCTGCCAGCCCTACCACGGCGGGATTGCCGATTTTTATTTCAGTTGCTAACTTTTCTTCCTTTTCTGGTACACAAACCTCTTCTTCAGCCATGATTTAACCTCCTTTACTGATGGCTTCTTGTCGAAATTTATTCCAAGTTTTCAATCCCGATAAGCAACCCTCTGTATATTAAGCTAATGAATCTCAAACAGAATTTCAATCAACCCTGCAAAAATGGTTAATATTCACCATTAAATTTGGTTGTCGAACTTTTCCCGGCTAAAATTGATGACAGGCTGCATGGATAAAGCGGCAAAAATTTCTTTTTAATCCTGCCAATCGCAGTTATGAGTTATTTGTGAAAAAAAGAACTTAGGAGAGATCTAACAGATCATAAAAAACTTCTGCCTTTTAGAAAAATAAAACAATATAAGGAGTTTTTTTGGGTTCCTTTACCAGGAACAGCAGCTTTTATTGTGAGGGGAAAATTATAGATGCTTATGTGGAGAGAATGACAATTCAAGGGAAAAGGAAGGGATTTTCGGCAGCCTGCTTTGAGATCTCCACCATCAAAGTGTGTATACCCATTCCCCCCAGTTGGCTCAGGAGCGCAGGCAGATCGATGCCGCCGCAGGAACCCTCCGGCAGCCGGAAGATTTGGGCCCCCTGGTCTTCCAAATCCCGCTGCCGGGAGGCCTCCGCCGAGGGCGTGGTCATCACCCAGGGACGGCTGCCGTCCTTTAAGAGATTGGCATAGGAAGGAAACCGCAGACGGCTGTCCAATAACACGGGTTGGGGGTTTTTGCCAGGGACCAGGCGCACGTTCAAACGGGGATTATCCGCCAACACCGTGCCGATGCCCACCAAAATGGCGTCGTGGGCCGCCCTGAGGCTGTGGGTGAAGGTCTGCGACTCGGTGCAGCTGATGGCCAGCGGGTGTCCGGCCCGGGCCGCAATGGAGCCGTCCAGACTTTGGGCGTAAGTCAAGGTGACCAGGGGCCGGCCGTGCTCCTGGTGATGGGCGGCGCCAGCCGCAGGAATTTCCCCCAACTTAAACAGCAGGATCTGGTCCTCGGTAAAGCTGCCAAGGGGTTGCTCCAGGTCCAACAGGTGGTGCAGGCGTTCCATTTTGGTGCGTAAATACTGGCTATTATCAGGGGTCACCCGGGGCATCAGGGGGATCCTCTCGGTTATCCCGATACCCAGATTCTCCAGGCTTTCGATTTTGTGGGGATTGTTGGTGAGCAGGCGGATTGTCTGGATCTCCAAGTCAGTCAAAATGTGGGCGGCAATGTCATAATCCCGCTCATCCGCCTGGTGGCCGAGGGCCAGGTTGGCGTCCACTGTGTCCAACCCCTGGTCCTGCAGGTTATAGGCTTGCATCTTTTTCAAGAGGCCAATGCCCCGGCCTTCCTGGCGCAGGTACAGGATCACCCCGGCCCCCGCCTCGGCGATCAGGCGCATGGACAGATCCAGTTGCTCGCCGCAATCGCAGCGGCGGGAACCCAGCACATCCCCGGTGAAACACTCGGAGTGCACCCGCACCAGAACGTCCTGCTGCCCGATAACCTCCCCCCGCACCAGGACCAGATGCTCTTTATGTTCCCGGTGGTCTTCATAAAGGAGCATCTGAAATTCGCCCCACTCGGTGGGGAGGCGAACGGCTGTTTTGCGGCTGACCAGGGATACACCCTCAGACTTTGTCATCTTGCGGATTCCTACCGGATATCCTGACCGAGTGAGGAGATGTCCTTTTTCATTTTGATGGCCTGCTGAATCTCATTACTGCCCCGGAGGTCACCCAGGAGGATGGCCCCCACCACCACATTGTCCTTAAGCACCAGCTTACGGTAAGTCTTTTGGGCTTCATCTTTGCCGACCACGGACTCCAACTGGCCTTCAGCGTCGATGTCTCCGGCCGCCATCAGATCGATGCCCACCACCTTTAAGGTGTTGGCCGGCACCGTTCCTTCATATTTGGCCTCTTGTCCTGCCATGGCCGCGCCGGCCACCGCGCCTTGCTCCATGCAGGCCGGCCAGATGCCGTAAAACCTGCCCCGATGCTCCACCAGGTCCCCCGCGGCATAAATGTCCTCCCGGGAAGTCCGCATGGCATCGTCCACCTTGACCCCCTTGTCGATCTCCAGACCCAGGGCCTGGGCCAGGGTCAACTCCGGGCGCACTCCCGCCGAGATGAGCACCATATCCGCGGTAAGTTTCTCCCCGCTTTCCAGGACCACCGTCAGCCCCTGGGATTCTTGGACGATCTCCTGGGTTTTGGCACCTAGATAAAAGGTGAACCCCATCTCCTCCAACTGCTTTTGCAAAAGCGCGGCCCCGGGCACGTCCATTTGCCGCGGTAGCAGCCGGGGGAAAAACTCCACCACCATCACCTCCAGGCCCGCTTTGCGCAAGCCGTTACCGGCCTCCAGCCCCAACAGCCCTCCGCCGATGAGCACCACCCGGCGGGCTTCCTGGGCCTTTTGCTTGATGGTCTCGGCATCGCCAAAGCTCCGCAGCGTAAAGACCCCGGCCGCGTCCGCCCCTTTGATGGGCGGCACAAAGGAATAGCCGCCGGTGGCCAACAGCAGCTTGTCATAACGGTACTGCTCTCCCTGCCGGGTCTCCGCCACTTTCCGGTCAGGATCGATGCGGGTAATTTCCGTGTCCAGATGCAGGTCAATACGGTTTTTCTCGTACCAGTCCAGGTTATGAATGGTGAATTGGCGCAGTTCCTTCTCCCCGGCCAGATACTCGAGCAGCGCCGGCACATAGTAGAAGGGATATTCCTCTTTGGAAAAAAGTAGGATCGTCCCCTCCTGGTCGTTTTTTCTGATGGCCTCCGCCGCCGCATTCCCGGCTGCCCCATTGCCTATGATCAGATACGTGGTCATAACCCCCTCTTTCTTCCCGTTTTGGCAATCAGATAAAACTTTATCATCCCACGCCGTCTACCCGGGGTGGAATAGTGCCCCCTCAATTTCCAGTTGGGAGCGATTCTCCTCATATTTTACTAAAAGCCCTGGCAAAACCCTATGCTTTGGTAGCCGGTCAGGCGGCGTCCACAAATTAAAGCTAATAATATTAATAAGTTTTAGAGGCCTCATGCTTGGTTCCGCCATAACTTGTATCCTCAACTTGAGGCCGTTGACTGCTGCCAAGACCTTGGTGGCACAGGCTTTCCAGCCTGTGTCCCCAACGCTGGTCTATGGGGCCGGCGAAGATTTAACCGTGCTGTACAGATTCACCATGTTGCCTTCCGGGTCCCGGAAATAAATGGACCGGTTTCCCCAGGGAAAGGTGGTGGGCGACATAACCCAGTCCAGGGGGAGTCGGGATTGCTTGAGCCGGGCGTACTCCCGGTCTACGTCCGCCACTTGAAACTCCAGCATGACGCTCTGGTTGCGGCCGGCCTGCATGGCCCCCGGTACCGTCCGCTCCAGGCTTTCCTGACGATAAAGGGACAGAATGGCGCCCTCCACCGGAAATTCCAGATAGTCTTCTTGGTAGACCTTGGGTTCCACCTGCAGGACCTCCCGGTAAAAATCCCGCATAGTCTCCAGCTTCTTGGTAATCAAACAGACATGGGTGAATTTCACGGCTTTCTTGCCCTCGGCTGGAGTGGCTCCCCGGGCCAGCCAGGGAGTAAGAAGAACGGCAATGGCGCCACCCAGGAAAAACCGCCACACAGAGCGCCTGACCAAACGGTAATGGAGAGTCATGGCAACCTCGCGGTGGATCTTCACTCCCCCTATGAAAATAAGGCTTAAATCAGCCGGTGCAAGAGCGCTGGTTGGATTGGCCGCACAACTTTTAACAGAAAATTCATTGACTTTTTACTTTTTCTAGTGACCATAAAAAATCACCTTTTCAATAACAGCAGCCGGAACGTAACTCGTAACAACCATGTCAACCATTGACCCCCGCACTATTTCCCGGCCCTGGCCTGCTCCTGAGAGATTCTCCTGGCACCTGTTTCCTCCCCTGGACCGCATCATTAGACTAGACTCGGTCATCAAGGTCCTCATCCCTATCCTGCTCCTGGTCCTGGTGGCCCTGGCCCTGAAATGCGGCTCCTACCGGGTTTACCTGGAGTTGCTGCAGAGCCAGACTTACACTTCTTTTCTCCCGGCGCTGGGGGCCGGCTATACACTGTTGATGCTGCTTTTACAGGGCTTGCGCACCATACTGTGGGCCTGCTACCGTCCTTATCCCCTGAGCACCGCCCCTCTCCCCAGCCTCACCGTGGTCGTTCCCGCCTACAATGAAGGCAAAATGGTGGAAATGGCCCTGTATTCCGTGGCCCAAGCCGCCTATCCCCGGGATAAACTGGAAATCATCTGTGTGGACGACGGCTCCTCCGACGACACCTGGGATTACATCCACCGGGCCCGGCAGCGTTTCCCCCAGCTGATCAAGACCATCCGTTTCCCGGCGAACCGGGGGAAAAAGCAGGCCCTGTACGCCGGTTTTAAGGCCGCGCGGGGGGACATTCTCGTAACCGTAGATTCGGACAGCGTCATCGAACCCGAGGCCCTGCGCCATCTGGTAGCTCCTCTCCAGGAAGACGACACCATCGGCGCGGTGGCGGGGAACGTCAAGGTCTATAACCGCCACCAAAGCTTCATGGGCAAAATGCAGGGCGTCAGGTTCGTGAACCTGGATTTCCTCCGGGCTTCCCAGTCCCTCTACAAAACGGTCATCTGTACCCCGGGGTCGCTGGCCGCCTACCGGAGGGGGGCCTTGCTGCCCATCCTTTCGGCCTGGCTCGAGCAGACTTTTCTGGGCGCGCCCTGTCACCACAGTGAGGACCGGGCCCTGACCAACTTCATCCTGAAGCAGGGCTTTTACACCTGTTACCAGCGCTCCGCCGTGGTCTACACCCTGGTGCCCGAAACCTACGGGGGAGTGTGCCGCATGTACCTGCGCTGGGAGCGGGGCAACGTCCGGGAGTCCTGCGTCATGTTGGGCTATCTCTTCACCCGCTACCGCCTCAAACACCGCTTCCTGCCCATCATGGAATGCCTCCTGACCCAGCTGGAAGGGCCCCTGGCCTCCTTTTTCTTTGCCCTGCTGCTGTTTTCTCTCCTGGTCTATCCGCCCATTCTTTTCAAACTGCTCATGCTTCTGGGGATCATGTCTTTCCTGGGACTCATCTATTACCTCTGCCTGGAGCGTGACCTGGAGTTCGTCTACGGCGTCATCTACGCCTACTTCGCCTTCTTTGGCCTCATGTGGATTTACCCTTACGCCTTTGTCACCGTCCGGGACCGCCGCTGGCTGACAAGATGATGTTGTTGTTGAGGGAGGGGGCCAGGGGTCGCAGACCCCTCCCTCAAACTCCCTCCCCCAACCCCTTAATTTTGAACGGTAGGACGGGCTTCCAGCCTGTGCAGCCCCCGTAGGGCGGGAAAGCGCAGCGCATCCCGCCTTTCTTTTATACTAACTGCTGACTGCTAACTGCTTATCGGCTGCCCGGCCCTCCCCCCACTAACAATGCCAATAAATCGGTATGTTTTTCGAGATGGAACGCAGCTTTAAGGGAGGGGTTCCTGTAAGCGCCGAAGGTAACCCCGGCCCGGTCGGATACTTCCCGGTCCAGGTCCGAATCACCGATGTAGCAGGCTTTTTCCGGAGAAACGTGGAAATGCTCCAGGATGCGGTAAAGACTCTCGGGATGGGGTTTGGGATGCTGGACCTCCAGGCTGGAAACGGTGAAATCAAACAAGGCCTTAAGGCCTAGATGTTGCAAGACCGGGATGAGACTTTTACCCCGGTTGGTGGCGATGGCGGTGCGGAACCAGGGGCGCAAATGGGACAGAGTTTCTGTGAGATCCGGCTCCACCTGGAGCAAGGACAAAAAGGGGGTGTTGTCCACGGTCTTCTGGTATTCCTGGGCCGCGGCCAGCCAGGGGGTGTCCTGAAAAAGCCAGATCAGGGCATCGGGAGCGGTGAGGGGCATGACGTGATCCCACTGCTCCGCAGTCAGGACCGAAAGCCCGAAGTGGGTTAGGATGTGATTATAAAAGGCCTGATTGGCGGCGCTTGAGTCGATGAGCACGCCGTCACAGTCATAAATAATGACAGTTACTTTTTGCAAATCGGCCATAGTGGTTATTTCATGAGACTGTCCAAGTCTTTTTTTAGCTTTCCTTAACCCCGAAAAAATCCAGCTGGTGGGCCACGTAGGCCAATTCCCCCCGTTCAATCTGCTGATGGCGCCTCGAGGTCCAATCCTTTAAGGTTTTTTCCTCCAGGAGCGGCTGCCCCCGCAAGGCCCCCTCCACAGTATGGATAATATAATGCAGAAAATATGCTTCATCATCCGGGTAGCCTTGAGGGCCGGGAAATACCACCCAATCGCTACTCCCCGCCGCAACGATGCGGCCGCCGCACCGGGGCAGAACGCCGAACAGTAACCGCCCCGTGCGGCTGGAGCCTGAAGGTCGGCCGCCATGCCGGCGATCGTCCATGGTGCCGTGGTAAAGCCTTTCCATCAAGGCGTCCAGGTCAGGGTCCAGGGTGGGAAGAAAGATGGTGGCTCCGTCAAAATTGAGGGTGAGGTAAAACCAGCCCCCCGGTTTTAGCAGGGCCAACAGTCGGGGAACCGCGCTCTCCAAATCCACCAGGTCCAGGAAGGCATGGGCTATTAGCACGTCCCAGGCGACCTGCCCGGCTTCCCTGGCCGCAAAATTAAAAAGGTCAACGGCCTCCAAAGAAACCGTCAGGGAGCGCTGGGGATTTATAAATTGAAACTCCCTTTCCTCCCTCTTGTCTACCTGCAAATCCCTTTCCCGAGCAAAGACCGTCAGGCGGGATGCGGCCCCGGCGATATTCTCCGGCTCCAAGTCAATGGCCGTGTACCCGGCCTTAATAAGAACCCCCTCGTCCCACAGCCGCTCCACCATGGTGCCGATGCCACAGCCCACTTCCAGAAATTCAAGAGGACCTGCCTTCTGGGGGGATCTGAGGGCTTGGGCCATGGCCTCAAAAACCCGGCGGTTCAGGGCCCGGTCATCCACACTTTTTTTGGCAGCCAGATATCTGGTGTAGCTGAAGTCAGTGGGAACAGTCATTTGTTAAGCATGCCTCTTGCTTCACAGGCTGGAATCCTGTGCTCCCAGTTAAGGGGGGTTGGGAGGGGAGCTCGAGGGGAGG
>JARRKO010000085.1:0-18109 GCA_037388025.1 Syntrophobacterales bacterium | reverse complement strand
GCAGGCTTTGGTATGACCACCCTTCTTCTCCAGTTTCACAACCTCGGATGGGTGGCCATCAGCCCAATCATCTGGCTTGGCTTTATCTTTGGTGGCTTTGCTCAATTAATTGCCGGCTTACTCGAATTTAGGACCGGCAATAACTTTGGGTTTTGCGCCTTCAGCGGCTACGGGGCCTTCTGGATTTCATTGGCCTTCCTGGTGATTTTTGGCACCAGCCCCGCCGAGACCATGACGTATCCCACCCTGGCTCTGAAAAACGGCCTGCCGTGGTTCCTCTTCGGATGGACGCTCTTTACCTTGCTCCTGTTCATACCTGCCATGAAACATCATACGACTCTGGCCCTCATCTTCCTTACCTTATTATTTGGTTTCGCCGGGCTGACTATTGACGCTTTCTGGCAGGTTCCCATTCTTAAGGCTATTGCCGCCTGGGATCTCATCGGGTGCGCCCTTCTGGCCTGGTATCTCATGTGGCATGTGATTTGTGCTGAGGCGGGAATAAACCTCCCTTTGGGCCCCGCCTGGATTTAATAACCCACCTGAGGCAATCCTCTTTGCCGAGTGAGGGGCTGGATTCGTTCAGCCCCTCTTGTCCTTTGGCATTTAGATAAATTAATCCGTGGCATCGGCTTACCTGTAATACAGCGCCGCCACGATACCGATCATCACTCCAGGGATCATTCCAAGGCAGAAGAAAAGTCCTTCCATAGTTCCTCCAAAATGTGAGGGATAAGCCCTACACTGCCCCCAAACCAACTCTGGAGATTAAGGCACAGACAAAACTGATGCCTGAGTCTGGTAACTGTCCGTTAACTGGGGCAACACTTTGCTGATGCATTGTGCGGTTCAGCATGCGTGGTTCACCAGGGTGCAACTGTGCCCCTTTGGGCTCAGGATATAAGCAGTCTTGTGGGGCCTGTCGGGCGAGCCCAGATTATAGAAACTCTTGCCCGGCCTGTCAACTGAACTTAATTTATGGGTAAGTTACTGAAATCTCTTATGTGCGAACCCCCATGTATTTCCGGAGGTTACTATAAGTTCGCCCTCTGTCAGGGCAATTTACTCAAGTTAGACAGGTTGTCCTTCCCCCAGAAACCCGGGACTGATGGGGGTGGTATTACGAAGATCTGGTAAAAATTTCTTTCCAAGGAAAGTCATGCTATCATGCGGCTAACTTTGAAATGTGGTGTCCAAGGCTGCCGCATAATCGAATTAAAAAATAAGTAGGGGGAGGGAAATATGCCCGGACCCATGGAGCTCATGGATGATGTGAGGTGTTTTCTGAAAAGCCGGGTTATTCTCACGGCGGCTGAGTTGGATGTGTTTACTTGCCTGGAGGAAGCTTCGGAGGGAGCGGCAGAGCTGGCTGACAAATTTGGCACAGATCTCCGGGCGACCACCAGGCTTTTGGACTGCCTCACTACGTTTGACCTGCTGACTAAGGAAAATGGGCGCTATCGTCTCACTAAGGCTGGCTCATTTTTGTCGTCTCGTCATCCAGAGACGGTTCGGCCCATGGTCATTCACCTCAACCATATATGGCGAAATTGGAGCCAGCTCACCGAGTGTGTCAAGACTGGCAACAATGTGGTATCAGAACTGATTGACGAGTGGGATGGAAAAGATCAACAGGCCTTTATCGGCGCCATGCATGTGGCGGGGAGGAAAATGGCGCGGGAGATTGCTGAGGCCTACGATCTCACCCCATATCGGAAGCTGCTGGACATCGGCGGCGCCTCGGGGACCTATACTATCGCTTTTTTAAGGAAAAATCCTGAAATGACCGCAGCGCTTTTTGATTTGGAGCCGGTTATACCCATGGCCCAAGAGAGGCTGGCGGCGGAGGGGTTGCTTGCGCGGGTCGAACTCATACCAGGCGATTTTTATCGGGATGAACTTCCTCAGGGTAGTGACCTAACTTTGTTGTCAGCCATTATCCACCAGAACAGCCCCCATGAAAACCTTGAGCTTTATCGCAAAATATGGCGGGCGCTTATTCCCGGCGGGGCAGTGCTTATCCGGGATCACATCATGGACGAGAGCCGCATCCACCCACCTGCCGGGGCGTTGTTTGCCTTGAACATGTTGGTTAACACCCGGGGTGGTGACACTTATACGTTTCACGAAGTCAAAGATTCTCTCTTAGAAGCCGGCTTTACTGATGTGAAACGGGTCAGAGTCGGAGAGAGAATGGACTCTCTGGTGGAGGCCAGAAAGCCCCAGTGAAGTGGGAGAAACTCTCCTTGGCTCGCACCACTTCGGCAATCTACTTTGCCTATAGTAGCTGGTTATTTTTCCCTATATAACTGCGCCAGCCAGTTGCCTTCTGAGGTTTAACACTTTCAATCCATAGGGACACACCGCTGAGCAGATCCCACAGATGTGCCCCTTATGGTACTGAGAATAGTGTTCCTTTTTCCAACGATCACATGCATATACATCCAGGATCTCTTCACGAGGCAGTCCTGGATACCAGGCGCTGCCTTTCAATGCCCTGGCTGGGCAAGCTTCAACGCAGCGAGTGCAACTGCCGCAAAAGCTGCGTGTCATCGGAGGCCCGCAGAGCAGCTCTATATCCGTAAAAACGGTTCCCAAACGAATCCATGGGCCAAACTTCCAGGTTATAAGCTGGCAATGGCGGCCGATCCACCCCAATCCTGCTTGGGTGGCCGCGGTTTTGTGAGGAAAGTCTCCCTTGATGTTTAACGGATCGGTGCGATCGGAAGCAGCCAACGGTTGGGCCCGAAAGCCTCGGCTTCTGATCTCGGCAGCCAACCTCGCCGTCAGCTCATTTATGTGGTTATTTACTCTGGCATACTCGTCCGCATAGGCCTGGTTTGGGCCGGATTGGATACCAATCATAATCTGAGGGTTCAGAGGAATAGCCCAAGAAAGGGCGGATGGAAAATCTTGCCCTGCCGCATCTTGGGGTGTCGAAAACTCACGAAGGTTAGCCGTTCCCCAGAGGGTAATTTTTCGCCAAATCGCCTAAAGGATATGTAAGTCGTATCTCGATTTCTTATTTTTGAGCGCCATGGTCAGCGATGGCTATTGCCCCGAGGGCCGCGCATGAGTGAAGTGATCACCCCGATACTCGCAATCACCATGCAGGTGAGCAGGGTTATGTGAAAAGCATGAATAAAAGCGGCTTTCAGGGGGGCGACCGGAAGACCACTATTCCGGGCCAGCGCCTCACCGGCCCGGGCGCCGCCCAGGGAAATAAAAATGGCCCCGCTGACGGCCACACTGGTTGTTTGTCCCAGCACCCGGACCGTGGACAGGAAACCGGAGGCAATGCCCAATTGATGCGGCGGCACTGAACTCATGATGGCATTATTGTTCGGCGGTTGGAAGAGCGCCTGTCCAAAGCCGGTCATCACCAGGGGCCAGACTATGTCAAAAAGCCTTACCTGGGCCGTCAATCTGCTGAGGAACCAGAGCCCCAGACAGAGAATGACCATTCCCAGGGAACTGAGCCCCCGCGACCCGAAACGGTCAGAAAGCCAGCCACTGAGCGGGGCCACCACCGAAATGGTGAGGGGTACGGCAGTCATAATCAGGCCGGCGTGAGCCGGCGGCAAAGCGAGCAGTTCTTCTAGGTAGAAGGGCATGAGAAAGACGACGGCAAAAAGAGCCAGAAAACAGAGAAAGCTGCTGGAAATCGCCGCGGTGAACAGACGGTTGCGGAAGAGGGAAAAATCGACGACAGGTTGCGATACGCGCCTTTCGAATATGATGAAAGCCGCCAGCAGCAGCACTGCCCCGGCAAACAGGGTTACAATGGTGCGGGACTGCCAGCCCAGTTCTTCACCGAAGCTCAAGCCCAGCATGAGGCAACAGACGCTGGCCGAGAGCAAGGCGGCCCCGATGGGGTCAAAGCGGTGCTTGGTGCGGCGCAGTTGCAGTCCCTCACTTAGGAGACGCAGGCTGGCGACCACGCCGATGATACCGATGGGCACATTGACGTAAAAGATCCAGCGCCAGGAGAAAGCCTGGGTGATGACACCCCCCAGGGTGGGGCCGGCGCTGGTCCCGACGCCCACCACCAGCGCCAGCAGACCCATGGCCCGTCCCCATTCATTGGACGGAAAGGCACGCGTCAGCATAGCCGGGCTCAGGGCCATGATCATGGCGCCGCCGACTCCTTGCAGCGCCCGGAAGATGACCAGATGGAGAAGGGAGGGGGCGGCCCCGCAGAGGGCGGAACTCAGAGTAAAAATGCTGAGTCCCAGAATCCACAAGAGTTTGTGTCCCAGTATATCCGACAAGCGACCCAAGATCAGGAGGAGGCTGGCAATGACGATAAGGTAAGAAATGATGACCCATTCCACCATGCCGCTCAACGGGGTATGGAAATAGAGGCTGATCTTGGGAAGTGAGATATTCACAATGCTGGCGTCCAGGGTCGCCATAAAAATGCCGATATCCACAATCAGCAGGACAGTCCACTTTCCCGCAGTTTCCCCGGAAGTTGAACTCACCGCTTCCTGGCCGGGATCGGTCATGCTACCTTGAGGCTCATCCATGCTTCCATCCTGGTAAGAGAAGAGTTCTCCATTCCCTCAACCTTCTCTATATCTGCCTTTCCGACACTTATCACCAAGCCCAAACTTGCCGCTCTGCCGAGCTATTTCTAGGGGATCGAACGTTGTTCTCGGGTCCCTTTCAGGTAAAATATAACTTGATATTTTCGTGAAGACACACCCGAAATAACCATGGTCACAACTCCCAACCTGGCAGCGCCAAGGGAGGTTTATCCGGCGCTTCTGGTGGAAGAGCTCCCCCGCGGCCGGGTGCGCTGTCACACCTGCCTGAGGCGCTGCGTCATCCCACCGGGAGGCCGGGGCTGGTGCCACACCCGGGAAAACCGGGACGGCGCCCTCTATAGCCTGATTTACGGGCGGGTAGCTTCTTTGTCCTTGAATCCCATCGAAAAGAAACCTGTCTTCCATTTCCTGCCCGGAACCCGGTGGCTTTCCCTGGGAAGCCTGGGCTGCAACTTCCGCTGCCCTGGCTGCCAGAACTGGGAGTTGGCCCACGCCGATCTCCATCACAAACTCAAATACACCCGTTACCTCAGCCCCGAGGATCTGGTGGCCATGGCAGTGGGCCAGGGAGCCGCAGGAATATCCTGGACCTTTAACGAGCCGGCCCTGTGGCTGGAGTATATCCTTGATACCCTGCCTTTGGCTAAGCGGTCTGGTCTATTCACCAACATTGTAACCAACGGAGCCCTGACGTTAGAAGCGGTGGACGCACTGGGACCACACCTAGATGTTTACCGGGTGGATGTCAAAGGTTTCTATCCGCAAACGTATGAGACGCTGGCTTACCTGAAGGAGGCGGACGCCATTCGACAGGCGGCCGTCCGGGGTCGGCGCCGCTGGGGCATGTGGGTGGAAGTGGTGACCAATATCATTCCTGGGATCAATGATGACGAAGCGACCTTAAATTCTATCTCCGCCTGGCTCACCCACGATTTAAGCAGGAGCACCCCCTGGCATCTCACCCGGTTTCATCCTGCCTACCACCTGTTGGACACTCCCCCTACCCCAGTAAACCGCCTGGAAGCAGCCTATAAGCTCGCCCAAGCTGCTGGCCTGAGCTTTCCCTACCTGGGAAATGTACCGGGCCACCGCTGGGAAAACACCTTTTGCCCGGCCTGCGGCCGGGAGGTGATTACCCGCCACATTTTCAGCGTTACCGCCATGGGCCTTAATGGTGGGATGTGTCAGTATTGCGGCACGCCGGTACCCGGAGTGTGGGATTGAAAGAAGCAAGGGAAATGTATGAGAACCTGGCTCAGGGACTTCCGTTACTGAATAATTCCCTGCTTCGCTATGCGGATCATAGTTACTATTTTGCGGGACCCGGCGATAAGCTTCGGGGTTGGCAAGTTATCAAACCCTTAGAAGTTATAAGGTCACCCTTGAGATTCTGTTTTCATATGTAGACGAGAAGTTTCATCAGGGTAAGTGTGGTTGCATCAAGTCTTCTTATGTTTGGGAGAACAAACTGCACTTAGGCGATAGCTACCGATTCCCTCGTTCAATCAGTCTGTTGGATGGCTCACAGGCGGGATCTAAGACCTTAAGAGAGGCCTCAATTCCTGTTACGGGGAGTCTGCTTGCATCGATCAAGCCTATCTGAGCCAGTACTGAGGCTTGATCCCAATAAATACGCTCCCCGGCGACTTTTCCCTCTTTAAACTGGACAACCACGATAAGAGCAATTTCGACTCGTTTGCCGGTAGGCGGGACACCGGGGAGGATCCACGGCATCTCGATGGTATGGGTAAACTTATAAATCAATTCGTCTACTAACCGATCTTCTCCGACCGTGCGGACGAAGGGCACAATTGTGGCGTCCGCTGGATGATGCGGGATGAAATAAGAGCTGTAAAAATGGCGAACTTCATTAAAGCCGACGTTACCTGTCATTACGGGGACATGATTGACGAAAGGATCCGAGCTCATTGTCGCCATTGTGGCATCGATATCCTTCTCTTTGAGCTCAGCAGCCAGATGATGTTCCCACACCTCGACCATCGCCTGTTGTTCCGGTGTAAGATTATGGCTAGGCACGGTCTCGATCCTCCTTGTCATGTACCAGCTCTCTGGTAGCAAGTTGCGATAAGTCAAACAACCAAGCAGACAAGCTTGGTTCCGCCATATAATTTTATGGGAAAAAAATGAATATGCGAGTGCAGCTTACTACTCTCATCAGAAACTATCAAGCTCCTGAAAATTTTACATATCTATAGAATATCAGCACTTTGGGGACAGAAGGATTCCCAGCTTTGGACCCAATCTCTCCACACCTTAATCAGCCCCCGGCCTGAAATATCACCCTCTATAGAATGCCCCTTTCAATATGCAGATCATATCTGCAATTTTTCAAGGAGAGGTGATAACTGCGAGGTTTGGCAAGTTATTCGCTCTTACAGAAGCATTTTTAAGTCCACTCCTGTGAGGGCATAATAAGACACTCCTGGTAGATAATTTTTCGGAATATCCCATTAATCTGGGGCATTCCGTATTTTTTTCAAATTGACAAGGAAATCTGGAGGTACTAATTTAAAAATAAATAGGTAATCAAATGGTTAGGGCTACCCAAGTGCCAGGTTACGATAAGTTTTTGAGACAGCCGATTTGCCTGCAAAAAAGGTAAATTGGCTCATTTGTTTATTAATGGATCCTTTTGTCCTGGGGGCCCATCCCTCATTTGTACGGGGGAGAGAAATAAAGGAGAAAGGAGATGGATTTCAGAAGGACTTGGGCGGCAGTTGGTAAGGTGGGCATGATTACAGCGTTAATGGCAATCATAACGCTGTGGGCAACATTGGCCATTGCCGGAGTGAATGAGGATTTAGTTTCTGCATCAATTCGGGGCAATCTGCCTGAAGTTAAACGCCTTCTCGACAAGGGGGCTGATGTCAATGCCAAGATAGAATTAGGAGGGAGCACGGGTACTCCACAATTAGGGGGTTATACCGCCTTGATGGGCGCCTCATTTAGCGGGAACCGGGAGATCGTGGCCCTCCTCCTTGACAAGGGGGCCGATGTCAATGCCAAGAATGATTTGGGTATGACCGCCCTGATGGAAGCCGCCGGCTCCGGCAACCCAGAGGTCGTGCAGCTGCTTCTTGATAAGGGAGCCGATGTTAATGCCATGTCCAAGACCAAGAGGACCGCCCTCGGTGAAGCTTTAATGATGGGTCCCTACCCAGAGATTCGAAAAATCCTTATCAAGGCGGGAGCAGATCCGAGGACAGAAAGAGCTTGGTTTTTTTCGTGAATCTCTGGCGACATAAAAATGGCAGAAGGTAAGGAAGTAAAAGAACGATAATCGCTCTCATTAGAAACTTATCAAACCTTTGAAAATTCTACATATCTTTCCCATATCGACACATTAAACTATCACTCTTAATCGCCAGACTGCCAAGGTCCAGATAGCCCCTCTTTGAGGCAACCCCACCCTGTTCTGCTATTCAAACCATATCTGTAATTTGTGAGGGTCCGGGTGATAACTGCGGGGTTTGGCAAGCTATAGCGCATCTACCTCCGCACTATAGCCCCGGGTTACTTACTTGTGGTCCCGCCAGAGTGGAGAAACACGAATAGGAGGCTGGCTTGAATTAACCGGATATCGCAGCACCTTGGCTATCTTGACCTTACACATAGGAGTTAACTTGATACCTTATGTCCCTATAGGTTTCGGGCGATGGCCATCAGAAGGCCAACCCAAAGTGGAACCAAGCCAATAGCCATAAAAATGGGTGCCAGATTTGCCCATCCAAACAATAAATATAAGACTTTGGGGGCAATGCCCGCAGTACAGAGAATCGAAAGCCCTCCGGCAAGAGCTAAGTAACGACAACGCTGCTGAAATGAAAGTAGCCAGAGGGCTGGAAGAAGCGATAGGAGGTAGTAATGTGACCACACCAGAGGTGATACAGCAAGGGTGGCAGTAACACCAAGGGCGGCACTCAGGTGGCTGTCCCGGAGAGATAGGACCGCTGTCTGCCAAGCACCTCGAACTCCTGATTTACCTGAGCGCGATGAAATTATCAGGGCACCACACGCAGAGGTGATCAGAGCGGCAGTAAGAACGCCCGCTACGCTAAGCATGCTGACATGGAGAGCCTGCGAGATAAGTAGGATGGAGGCAAAGTTCCCACGCGAGATAGAATAAATTTCAGTGTTATCAGTATGGGTTTTGAAGTATCTATACCAATCCAGCCAGACCGTCCACGAGCCGAACTTGATGCAGGGAAGTAAAACGAGAACCGCACCGAAGACAGCTCCGGCCAGGGCCGCTACTCCAAAGATTTTTGTTCCATGGCGGGCCCAAAGGTGAGCGGCGAGGAGTAGCATGACAAATACCAGGTTGGGCTTCAACATTGTTAGAAAAACTAGGCTGCACATAAAGACGAGGCAGGGGCCGAATGGAACGGGAGCGGTACGACTTGCCAGGACACGATCAGCATACCCAGTAAGGAGAACTAGCCCAAAAAGCTGAAATATGTTGAAGTTGCCTACCCGCAAATCAGACAAAAGGGGTTCGTAGGCAAGCAGCAGGAGAAGAACAAGAGAGGCCAGCCAGAGGCGATTGCCCTCAGGGGCCAAGTTCAGCATAAAAATAGAGGCTATGAACAAAAGGATCTGCGTAGTCTGGAATATCGCAAATGCATGGGAGTAATCGTTGGGCAGTAAGGCGAAGGGCAAAAAGTAAAGCGGGGTCGGCCATAAATAAAGTCTATTTGAATAGAGCTGATTATTAAATTGATAGGCTTTTCTGAGCCGCAGGTCATTTGAATTGTCAACATAAGCGGTAAGAACCCCATGATACTGAGTTGTCTCCACATAAGGGCTCTTTAGCTTGCCATGACTCCACTTCTGGGCCTTGCTTACAGCCCAGAATTGGAGGAAATCTATGCCCGCAGCTTGGTGAAAACGCACGAGAGTTGAGACTATGGCCAAACCCGCGAGTAATAAAACCACCAGAGTGCTTGTCTTCATTTCCAACCTTTTGCAAAGATTACTTTGGCGAGTCCTTATAGAACGAACACTACAAATCCTTCAGGATGGCGACTCCGTTCTAAAAATTATGTTTCCGCGCACTGACTTTTTTCCGGTATGGTGTAGGTAACTAAAACATGACTTTCTGACAACTACCATGTCCCATAACCGAGTGTCAATGTTAAAGGGTAACGAGAAAATAAGTCTGCCTCCGCCAGCACCGCCCGTTAATTGTGCAACATGGGAAAAGCTTTGGCTGCATACTTTATTACAATCTTATAAGGTGGTAAGGAACTGTTGATCCATGTTGATCAAAGGATTGGGTGGCCAGTCTGTATCAGGGGTGGCGTTATCTGCTCCTCTTCGTAACTTATCACGTGTCCAAAAGATTCCCATAACCAGAAAATATCAACACATTAAGCCCATCATCAAGGGCACCAGCCTATCAAGTTCGGATAACCACTCTTGGGGAGCAACCCCTCCCTGTTTTGATAATCAAATCATCTCCGCAATTTTTAAGAGGCCGGTGATAACTATCTCATCTGGCAAGATAGTCGTTCAGGCGTTATTGGCAATAACTGTTTTTTTAAAGTCAGCTTAACGAGCGGTGCAGGCCTGGGCCCCCTCAACCTCCACAGTTTTTGGGTATCTGGGTTCTGAGTGTTTGGTATGATCAGAATTTTAGAAAAATTACTTTTTCAAGCTAAATTTTTGATAACATTATTCTCAAAAGGTGGATAAACTCGGGAGAGAGGTCCCCAAAACCTTTATTCGACCGCGGTGGTCAGGCTGCCGCATAATCTCGAGTTAACTCAAGTCTAAACTGCCCCGGTTCAAGAATGCGACATATTACATCTGAATGACTGAGATCTTGTTTAAATATCCGCTGCTCTACCGATTCAAACATTTTTTAATTGAGAGAGTCATCTGGCGGTGGCTGCTTTTCTGGTTGCCGCTGAATCCGATGCCCGATATCAGTGACTTTATTCGCGGCAAGCGCCTTCTGCTGGCCGCCTGCGGCCCCGGTGGCGTCAGCACCGGCCCACCCATCGATGCCGCCAGCTACATTTTTGCCTTCGATATCTCCCAAGCATTCGTAATTTCCTGCAAGCACAATCATCCCAACTGGCATATTTGCTGTGGCGACGCCCTGCATATTCCCTGTCAAAGTGAGGCCTTCGATGTGGTCGTGCAGTATTCCGCCTTGCATCACATCCCCGCTGATGCTTCAGTGGTGCTGGCTGAACTGAAACGCGTCAGTAACAAGTTTATCATCATCGTCGAGGGGATCGTTCCTGAGCGAGGATGGCTGCGTCGGGCCCTGTTAGCCTGGTATGCGGCCGTCGATGGCGGCATTCATTACTATACCCATGCTGAACTTGATTCGTGCTTTCGTAAGCTCGGGCTCCGAGTGGAATTGGCAGATCGGTACAGTCCTATTCGCCATGTGTTGCTTGCCGTGCTGAGCAGAACATGAAGTCCAGCAACAAGATCAAAATCGATCGGGTTGTCGCCGGCCCGCTTGCCTTTCTCTTGAATCTTGCGACGCGTGTATTGGGGTTTTTACTGCGTCGGGATCACCGGTTTCCGGAAGCACCCCGGGTAATCTGTGTGGCTAAATTTACCGGCCTGGGGAGCATTATCGCGGCGATCCCCATGCTGCAGGCTATTAAGCAACGATATCCTAAGACATTATTAGTATTCATTAGCAGTAAGAATAATTTTCAACTTTTAGAAAGAATCAATCTTATTGATCAGCGACTTTATGTATCTGAAACTTCTCTTGCCGGGCTGGTTACTTCAACGTTGGCCTTGCTCTATCGTTTGTGGCAGTTACGGCCGACTCTGTATTTCGATCTGGAATTATATTCTTACTATGCCAGCCTGATTGCCACCATGAGCCTGGCCATAAACCGGTTGGGCTTTTATCGCAAATCTACCAGGGTAAAAGAGGGGCTTTTTACCCATCTGGCTTTTTTCAATACCTACATGCCGGTGCATCAATTGTACTCGCAGCTTGCCAGGATCGCCGGTTGCGAGGTTCCCCCAGGATTGTCGACCGGCACCTCCATCGTATTGCGGGACCAGGACCGGGAAGAGGCCGCCCTGGTCTTGAAGACCAGATTTCAAGCCCCTGGCAAGCTCCTGGTGGTAAATCCCAACGCCTCAGATTTATGCCTGGAACGGCGTTGGCCTGGGGAGCGATTCGTCGAGGTTCTCAGCAAACTGCTCGATCAGATAGGGAATTTGCACGTGGTTTTCTCAGGTAGTCCAGCAGAACGGCCTTATGTTGACGGCCTGCATTCCCAACTTCGACGCTATGGAGAACGCGTCTTCAACTTGGCCGGGGAATTATCCCTGGGCGGCTTCATGGCCTTGCTGGAACGGGTGGATTGTTTTTTAACCAACGACAGCGGGCCCATGCATATGGCCCTTGCCCTGGCCCGGCCCACGGTGGCCCTGTTCGGCCCGGGTCATCCCTTGCATTATGCGGCTCACTGCGAGCCTACCAAGACCATCGTGTTGTACGAACCTATATTGTGCAGCCCCTGTCTTTACCATAGCGATTTTACCCCATGTTCGGGAGATAATCAGTGCATGAAATTGATAGAACCGGCCAGCGTAGTCAAAGCATGCCAAAACCTATTAGTCTCCTACGCAAATTCACCAGAACCCTTGTCTCAAACCTGGCGGAGTCCCCAAGGCGACCCCAGGGTCATCTCCCAGGATGGCCTTTTGCTTGGGAGGGTTATATTACGACATGCCAATTTCTGAACCGGAAAGAAAATTTATAAATAACTGTTACATTTGTGGGAGTTCTATGAAATCAACTTTCCAGAAAGGAAGTTACCGGTTTTGGTCCTGTCCTAAATGTTGTCTTGAATGCATTGCTCCACAACCTGATGATAGTGTTCTTCAGCAAATTTATGGGAAACATTATTATAAAGCCTGGGGTTTAAGCTCCAACGAATCACTGGTAAGAAAGATTAAGCAGCAAACTTTCTCTATGTATCTCTCTTGGCTCGCTAAACCTCACCCCGGGGACCGCTTGCTAGACTGCGGCGCCGCTACTGGATATCTTGTGGAACTGGCCGACCAGCAGGGATGGGAGGCTTATGCCATCGAACTCTCCGAATTTGGTGCCAATGCTTGTAGCAATATCCTTGGAGCCGATCACGTTCACCAGGGTAATGTATACGATGCCAAATTCAATGCTAATCCCGATAATCTCTTCGAAGTAATTATCATGATTGATTTTATCGAGCATTTGCGTGATCCTCGGGACTTGCTTAGGTGGGCTCGAGAACATCTAAGTAAAGGCGGACATCTTTTATTAGTTACCCCACAGGTGGGGAGTCACTCTCATCATCTTATGGGAACACTTTGGACACATTACAAAATTGAACATTTATGGTATTTTAATAAAAATAATTTATCAGCTTTTTTACGAGAAATGGGTTTTACAGTTGTCCTTGCCCGGGATGCCCCTAAAAATTTATCCTTACAATATATTTTTCATCAATTTAAAATTTATCCTCATCCCATAATAACGCCAGTATTTAATATCCTAGATCAGTTACTTCCAACCTTGGCAAAAAAAGTAAGGATAACAATACCTTTAGGAGATATGCTGCTTATCGCCCATGTTTAGTTTAGTAAGGCAGATAAAGAGTGAGCATCTTAGTTCGCTGCTTATCTTCCTTTTCATCCTAATCTGCGCTAACAGCACCGTTTTTTTCCTGGGCCGCACGCTCATTCCCCTGGCGCCGTCTGACAGCCTTTTGGCGGGAACGCCGTACGGCTATCAAGGCCCGGTCGCTAAATCTCCTGTCACCCTTGATACTTGGGGATCCTTTAACGGGAATTTTGGCTATGACGCCTATACCGTTTCATCATTGAAACAGGGGCATATCCCCTTCTGGAATCCTTATCAGGGGCTGGGGCAACCCTTTCTGGCCAGTGGCTTATCAGCGGTGTTATACCCCCTAACCTGGCTGGAGCTTATAATCCCGCCAGCCTGGTGGGACATGGTCTGGCTCCTCAACTGGCTCCTTGCGGCTTTCTTCTTTTATCTGTATCTCCGGCTTCTGGAGGTCGAGCCAATTGTAGCGCTGGTGGGGGGAGCAGCGGTTCTCAGCACCGGTTTCTTTCAAATTTATTTGGCGCTTCGGGAAGTGGTGGCCGTTGCGGCATGGTGGCCCTTATTGCTTTATGGCGTAGAACGCACGGTTCGGGTTCACACCTGGCCACATCGCCATTGGGTCTTGGCTTTGGCGGTTTATTGCAGCATTACCGCCGGCCAGCCGGAGTCCACTTTTGTTAGCCTCTTTATCGTTTTGTTATATGCCATGACCCGCTTGATGCAGACCAGAGAAAGGCGGGGGAAAATCTTCCTGGCCTTGATTCCGGGTACCCTGGGAGGGCTTCTACTGGCTGCTCCCATGTGGGTTAACTTTGCGGCCTATGCGTTACCTGCCTATTCCAGACATTTGGCCGGTTCCAAAGTGGGGCTAGATTCTTATCTTTATAACGCCACTTCGGGGTTCCTTTTTCCAGGTTTATATGGAACCATCTATAGCTGGCCTTTTGGTAAATTCACAGGATGGGACTGGGATTGGTCTCCAGGGTGGGCGCCGGCCCTGTTAATTTTCCTGGCCGTGGTTTCCTTGGGAAATTTGCGCCGCCACCGGGGCCAAGGGCAACTCTTTTTTACCATCCTCACCTTGCTCACGCTCGCCAAGTTTTGCGGCGTGCCGGGGATCAACTCCCTGGGAAGCCTGCCCGTTCTTGAACGCATTTATTTCGTGCGCTATGCCGCTTTCTTGCTGACGTTTGGTTTGGTCGGAATGGCAGTATATGGACTTTCTTACTTAGCAAGGCTGGAGCCGCGTCGTCTTGGCGTGCTGATTATGGGAATTTATCCCATCTGGGGTCATCTTCACAAACCAATGGCACTAGCCTTTCTCGCCACTTTTGGCGGCTTGGGGCTGGCTTGGGCCATTTTGAGTCCCCTGGCCCTATTCTTGTTGCGGCGGAGCCGCCCAGATGAGCTTAATTTATTTTACGTTGTCGCGGCTCTAGGCATTTTTTGGCAAGGCATAGCTTATGCTCCTGACGGTTTATCTATTTTTATTAAGAAATACATTTCCTTCTTATACCTAGTTATCTTTTTGTTAACAGTCATATTAATCTCAAGGCCACGTATCTCCATAAGTTATAAAAAGATGGCCACATACGGCTTGATAATCGCGGTGCTGCCTAAAGTTATAATTTCCTTCCTATTTCCCTCTCAGGGGCTGCCAAAACGTTATAATCCCTTGACTCCTCCCCCCTATCTGAGCCAGCTCCTTAAAGTTCAGGATAAGGGGATTTTTCGCTCTTACTCTTTCGATTCGGCCCCAGCCCCTAACTTTACCGCCCCTTTCGGCTTGTCCAGTTTGGGAGTACTTGATCCGTTGGCTCCGAAAGGTACCGCATATTTTATTCATAAATATATTGACAGAGGCGCCTTGCCATTATTACTGGGAGGCAACATGCTTCGTCTTAGCATAGACGATTATGACCCCATGGACGAACTCAGTAACAATCTCCGATATTATTCCTTGGTCTCGACAAAATTTATTCTCGGGCAAAATTCAGAACCACTTGCACCTCCTCCTTTTTACGATACCGATGCTCTGCATTATTCCAAAAGAGCAACGTGGCTTATTCATCCATTGGAGTTCCGCATTGTCAGCCCGGTAGAGGTACTTTCACGGGTTGATGTCTTACTTCATACCGTTAAATTTGGTAGTGCTGGCACCGTTAGTCTGCGAATTTTTGCTCCAGACGGTTCCCTTAAAGGAATTGCCAGTTTACCTAGCGGTCACCTGAAGGGATGGCAAAAATTCGTCTTTCCTCCCATAACAGGGCTTAAGAACAAAGAAATTTGCATCCAATTAAGCGGCTACCACCCAAACGCCCCTGCCCCTCAGGTGGTCGCTTGGGTCTATCCCAAGGCTCCCAAATTGGGCTTTGCGTGTCGACTTTTTAGTGCAGCAGGTACCCCTAAAGCGTTTCCCCTAATCTATGAGGATCCCGATACGAAAGTGAAGATCTGGGAAAACCCGGGGGCCGCGCCCCGCCTCTTCCTGGCACCTGAGGCAGGAATTGCCAGATCCTGGGAAGACGCTCTGGACCGCTTAAAATATACTCCAGACCTCACTCGCCAAGTCTGGCTGGTGGAGGGTCCTTTACTTGCATCAACCTGGCCCCTAAACTCAGCTACAGGAAAAATATTGTCCTTTCACATTGACCCCAATGATATTCGTGCTAATTTTGAAGCTTTCACTCCTGGGATCCTGACTCTGGTTGATAGTTATTCCCCAGGTTGGCAAGCATTTTTAAACGGCCAAGAAGTTCCAATATTACTGGTGGATGGAGTATTTCGCGGCGTGCGACTAGATAGACCTGGTACTTTTAAATTACACTACTCCTACAGGCCTCCTTTTTGGTATTTATCGATCGCTTTGGCAACATTCGGATTCTTGCTGGTTATAGGTGGTATTTTGTCGAATTATTTTAAAAAGAACTCATTTTTACTTTTATTAGGGGAATACATATTATGATTTCAGTTAAATCTCAGTTTTGAAAGAACAACTTAGGTAAAAGTTATTGATTTAATACGGAATTTTATACGATCTTCCTTGGTGGATTTTCCATGTGTTCTGACTGCCTTTTCGATTAAATTTAACTATGATAATACGCATAAGGAAGCATAAGGAGGCCATCTGTAGGCGTCGATACCTGCTCTTCCTAGAAACTTATCACCGAGCTAAAAACTTTCCATATCCAGGACATATCTGCATATCGGGGTCGCCACCGAGGAGGCTAAATATTGCGGGTCCGGCCAGCATCTCCCTGAGTTAACCCCACCCACTTCTGATATTCAGTTCATATAAGCAATTTCTGAAGGTCTTGTGATAACTGCAGGGTTTCGCAAGTTATTCGCCATCGCCTAAAAAAGGCAGGGCCGTGTATCCCTGCCTTGGTATTTTTAAAAAAAGGGGGGTTACTCCTTTGGTTTCCGCGAGCCTCCCACTTCATCTAAGCCTAAGGGGCCTGTGCCCAGAAAATGCAAACCTCGAGGAGAACGGCAAGGGCCCCGCTCATGGTCCCGGGCTCCCTGATGCTCCTGAAAACGTCGGGGCCGAGCCCCATTCAAGTCAACTAGGGACGAACCAGTTGCCGCTGTGAAGGTAAATTAAATTCCAATTTTTCCAGGAAGGTCTTCCTCCTTCTAACCTTCTCCTGGTCGGAGTGTTTGGAGGTCGAGTTCCTCTTGATTTTCGCGCCAAAGCATACTATGGTCGCCATTAAAATTAGTTCAGTGACTGGACTGGGTTGAAGGGCAGTCTCTCGGGGGAAAGGATGGTGTCTGATCTGCTTGGCTTTTCTGCTTGGCGCAGGCTTTCGGCCAGACGTCCCATCCTAACTCTAACTGCCCCCCTCCTCCTTCTCTGCTTGATCTTGGTGGGGTGCACCATCGGCCCCCGGCAACTCAAAGGGAACCGCCTCAGTTACAACGTCAGCATCCAGAAGAGTAACAATGAGGAGCTGCTGTTGAACCTTGTCCGGCTCCGTTATATGGAAATCCCCAGTTTTATGCAGGTGAGTTCGGTCACTTCCTCCTTTGAGTATTCCTTGGCCCTCCAGGCCGAGGGGGGGTGGGCGAGGGGCGACGGATATGTCGATTTCCCCAGAAGATTTCTCAATCCCCTGCTGAAAGGAAGTTATAGCGAAAGTCCCACCATCAGTTTTACCCCCCTCGCGGGGGAAAAGTTCGTTGCCTCGCTCCTGACCGACGTCACTCCCCAGCGTTTCTGGTTCCTACACCGATCGGGATGGGAAATTGACCTGCTGCTGGACCTCCTGGTGAGAAGGCTCGGACCGCTTCAGAATCCTACCGCCTTTGAGTACGAGAAACCCGAGTACCTGAAAGAGGAAAGAAAGTTTCAGCAATTTGCCGGCCTGCTCCGTGAGTTTCTAAGGCGCGACGACTTTTCCCTGGTTTACCCCGACCCGGCTGAGAAGCTTCCCTATGAACTGGCCATGGAATTGAGATTCAGGAACAACGCTGAGGCCAGATCCTTTGAGTCCCTCCTGGGGACCGAGCTCAAGCTTTCTCCACTTCCTGATGGTCGCCTCCTTGGCCAAATCTTTCTCAGTACGAAGGGGGGATTTAAGAGGCAACAAGAAGCAAATCTGGAGGGACCCCTGCTGCGCATTCGTTTTAGAAATTTTGTCGGGGTCCTGTCCGACCTCATAAATGGCGTGGAAGTCCCGCTAGGTGAAGCCGAACAGGGGATTGTGCGAAGAGCTGCAGTCCCGGCGGAGGAACCTTCAACGGGTGCCGTTCACATAATAGTTCACTGCGTCGTCGCTTTCCCGGAAAAATCCCTGGTCGCCATCAGGTATCGCGGCCATTGTTTTTACATTGCCGACAACGATTTTGTTTCCAAAAGGACGTTCGCCTTCGTCTCGACGCTCCTGGCACTCCAGTCGGGCGAAACAAAGTCCACGGCGCCGGTGCTGACCCTGCCGGT
>JARRKO010000084.1:0-8490 GCA_037388025.1 Syntrophobacterales bacterium | reverse complement strand
AATTTCCCGGCATCGCCAGCCCGGCCGGAAAATTCCTGTAGCTGTGGCTGTCAAGGAAAATGAGTCGCCACGGCAAGCCAGGGGAGGCGGTCAAAAAGGCGTGCCCGCAGGCACTGGGATGATCAAAAAATTATTGCACATTTGCTAGTCATAAAAACGCATATGCGCATATCTCATTAAGGAACACCTATGTCTGTCACCACCGGTAAGCGTCTGGGGTTCGTGGAGCGCTTTTTGACTCTGTGGATATTCCTGACTATGGCCGGGGGCGTGGCTTTGGGCTACTTCATCCCGAGCTTTACCAGGTTTTTGACCTTCTTCCAGGTGGGCACCACCTCCATTCCCATTGCCATCGGCCTGATTCTGATGATGTACCCGCCGTTGGCCAAGGTGCGCTACGAGGAACTGCCCCAGGTCTTCAAGAACTTCAAGGTCCTGGCCTTATCCCTGGTCCAGAACTGGATCATCGGGCCCATCCTGATGTTTCTTTTGGCCATCGCCTTTCTCCGAGGCTATCCCGAATACATGGTGGGCCTGATCATCATCGGCCTGGCCCGCTGCATCGCCATGGTCATCGTCTGGAACGACCTGGCCCAGGGAGATACGGAATACTGCGCCGGTCTGGTGGCCTTCAACTCCATCTTCCAGATGCTCTTCTTTTCCATTTATGCCTATATCTTTGTCACCGTCCTGCCCGCCTGGCTGGGCATCGCCTCCGGCCTGGTGGTGCAGGTGACCATCTGGCAGGTGGCCCAAAGCGTCCTCATTTATCTGGGCATCCCCTTTTTCGGCGGCATGATCACCCGCTTTGTCCTGGTCAAGCGCAAGGGCCTTAAGTGGTATGAAGAAAAATTCCTGCCCAAAATCAGCCCTATTACGCTCATTGCCCTCCTGTTCACCATCGTCGTCATGTTTTCCCTCAAAGGGGAGTATATTGTGGAACTCCCCTTGGATGTGGTGCGCATCGCCATCCCGCTGGTGATCTACTTTCTGCTGATGTTTTTCATCACCTTTTTCATGTCGGCCAAGGTGGGCGCGGGGTACCGCGTCTCCGCCACCCTGTCGTTCACCGCGGCCAGCAACAACTTTGAGTTGGCCATCGCGGTGGCGGTGGCGGTTTTCGGCCTCAACTCCGGCCAGGCCTTCGCCGCGGTCATCGGTCCCCTGGTGGAAGTGCCGGTGCTCATCAGCCTGGTGAATGTGGCCTTGTGGTTTAAACAGAAATATTTCCCGCCCACCGTTTGTACCCAGTGCGGCAGCGAGGTGAGGGTCCTGTCGCAGCCGACTGCGGAAGGGGAAGTGGCTCTATGTCCCACCTGCCAGCGGGAGACCCCCATTCCCCACCGCAACTCTCAAGCAAAATTAACTGAGGCAGATTAGGGATAAGGGAAACCACCATGTTTGAGAAGATCGTCCTGGCCACCGACCTCTCTCCCGCCTGGGATGAAATTATCGCCTGCGCCGGGGAATTAAAAGCCCTGGGGTGCTCGCGGGTAATTTTGACGCGTGTTATCACCATCAAGTTTCTGGCGGGCATGGAAGGAAGGCTGGAGGCCGAGGCCTGGCCGAAGCTGGAGAGGCAAGCCGCGCAATTGGAGGCTCAGGGGCTGCAGGTGACCATGGAAATGCCCTCCGGCCTCCCTGCCCATTCCCTTGAGGAGGTGGCGCGCTGCTGTGGCGCGGACCTGATCGTGGTAGGCTCACCCGGCCAGCGGGAGGGGGTGTTGGGGTCGGTGAGCAGTGCCATTGTGCACCACGCCACAGTTCCCCTCCTTCTCTTTCCCATGGACCCGGTCGCTGAGAACCCGGAGGGCGCCTGCCGCCTTAACTGCACTCAACTTTTGCGCCACCTCCTTTTTCCGACGGATTTTTCCGAGGTCTCCGAGCGAGCCCTGGGGTACATAGAAGGCTTGGGCTCCAAGGGAATGGGTCGGCTGACGCTGCTGACCGCCCTGGACGTGCCGCTCCATGAATCCTACCCGCCCGGCTACCGGGAGTGGGCCGAAGCCGCGGCCCAGGACCTGCTGGGACAGTGGCAAAAACGCCTGACTCAGGCTGGCCTGACCAAGGTGGAAGCCGTCTATGACCCCGGCCATCCCATTCCAGCCATAATGAAAATCTTCCAGAGGCAGGATATATCACTGATCGTCATGGGAACCCAGGGAAGGGGTTTCATTGGGGAAATCTTCTTGGGCAGCGTGGCCCATAACGTCTGCCGGCTGGCAATGTGTCCGGTGCTCTTGATACCGGCGGCCGGTCGGTCCGGAGACCCAGGTTAAACCCGGCAAAAATTGGGAAGTCTGACTCAATTAGCGAACAAGAAAGGGTAGTTATGAAATCATGGCGTCACTATGGCATAGGGCTGGTGGGATTGATTGCGGGATTCTCCTTGGCCTGGCAACCTTGGCCGGCCCTGGCCGGTGCGGTTCCTGCCCAGGGCAAGCCGGCCCTCTATGAATTCGGCTCCAAGTATTGCATCCCCTGCAAAGAGATGAAGGAAGTCATGACGGGCTTGAAGGCGCAATACGGCAACCAGGTGGAATTTCGCCTGGTCTACGTGGACGAGGAACGGCCCCTGTTCGGAGAATACAAGATCGTGGCCATCCCCACCCAGGTTTTTTTGAATCCCGAAGGCAAAGAAGTGGACCGGCACATCGGGGCTTTATCCAAGGAAGAGGTCATCAAGAAGCTCAGGGAATTGAAGTTCATCACTCATTGAGGAGAGCATTCATGGCCTTAACTGAAACCCTGGGGCAGGTTATGCAGACCCGGCCGGTCCTGGGATATGGCGCCGCTTATGTAGGCGGGGTGATAGCCACCGCCAGCCCGTGCATCCTGGCCACTATTCCCCTGGTCATCGGCTTTGTCGGCGGCTATGCCGGCGGCCGTAAAAAGCAGGCTTTCTTCTATTCGCTGACCTTCGTGGTGGGGCTGGCCATCGTCATGTCCATCCTGGGCGCGGTGGCGTCGCTCATGGGCACCATGTTTGGGGATGTGGGGACGTACTGGTACTTCGTGGTGGCGGCCATCCTCATGATCATGGGACTGCAACTGACCGGGATCATTAAGCTGAACCTGGGGGGCAACACCCAGAGATTCCTGCCCCAGCGCACCGGCCTCATCGGCGCCTTGATGTTAGGGGGGCTGTTCGGTCTGGTGCTCTCCCCCTGTGCCAGCCCGGTGTTGGCCGTCATCCTTACCCTGGCCGCGGTTCAGGGCAAAGTGGCTTATGGCAGCAGCCTGCTCTTTGCCTACGCCCTGGGACAGGGGACCCTTATCATCCTGGCCGGCACCTTCACCGGGGTGATCGAAAGCTTCCTGCAATCCCGGGGGGCCAAATGGGGGACCATCATGCAACAAGGGGCCGGAGGCCTGATCTTTCTCATGGGCACCTATATTCTCTTCCAGGGAATCCGCGCCCTATGATTTACCGGTTTCTTTGCTAGAACCGTCGGAAGTTTAGTATTTATTGAGGATAAGCATGGATAATCAACGAACACAGAATCAGGTGGCCGCTTTGAAGCCTGTGTCTGATGCCGATCAGCCGGTCACCTCCGTTTCTAAAATGAAAAAGGCCTGGAGCAGGCTGGAACCCAAACAGGTCGGGAAGTTGGCTCTCCTGGCCCTGGCTCTCGTTATCTGGTATCCGCTTTACCGCCACTTGGACCCGTTCTCCCGTTGGGTGGCCTATGACCTATTCCGCTTTGCCCCTGGCAGCCATTTAGGAGAATCCGTCGCCTTTTTCTTCCTGGATGTCCCCAAGGTCTTTATGCTGCTAATTCTGATCGTCTGGGCCGTAGGGGTGGTGCGCTCGTTTTTCACCCCTGAACGCACCCGGACCATCCTGGCGGGCAAGCGGGAGTTTATCGGCCATGGACTGGCCGGAGCGCTGGGTGTGGTCACGCCTTTCTGCTCCTGCTCGGCGGTACCGCTGTTTATCGGGTTTGTCGAGGCGGGCATTCCCATCGGAGTTACCTTCTCTTTTCTTATCACGGCTCCCATGGTGAATGAGATCGCCCTGGCATTGCTTTTGGCCATGTTCGGCTGGCGC
Organism: Syntrophobacterales bacterium; assembly: GCA_037388025.1. Classification (GTDB taxonomy): domain Bacteria; phylum Desulfobacterota; class Desulfobaccia; order Desulfobaccales; family 0-14-0-80-60-11; genus JBGSLA01. The sequence goes on along the minus strand of JARRKO010000084.1, from coordinate 4,439 downwards.
ATTGCCCTGCTCTACATGGCCACCGGACTGGTCATTGCCATTTCCAGCGGCTTGGTCATCGGTCGTCTGGGAATGGAACGCCAGGTGGAAGACTGGGTTTATGACATCAGGATGGGCCAGATGCCGGCCCACCTGCAAACCTTAACCTGGATGGGCCGAGTTGATTTCGGCATTCATCAGGTCAAAGAAATTGTCGGCCGGATCTGGCCGTATATTATCTTGGGGATCGGGGCCGGAGCGGCGATCCATGGTTATATCCCCGCCGGTATGATGGCCACCTATATGGGGAAGTCCTGGTGGTCGGTGCCGGCGGTGGTCGTGTTCGGGGTGCCGTGTTATTCCAACGCCGCGGGAGTTATTCCCGTCGTTGAGGCTCTTATGGGAAAAGGAGCGGCCCTGGGCACGACGCTGGCTTTCATGATGTCGGTCATCGCCATTTCCCTCCCGGAAATGGTCATTCTCCGGAAAGTACTGAAGCCTAAGCTCATCGCGGTCTTCATCGGGGTGGTGGCCGTGGGCATTATCATCGTCGGTTATCTCTTCAATGCCGTTTTGTGAGATGGCCTTCAGGGAACGAACCCCGTTCATAAAGAGAAATTACCGTGGGAGCAATGCTAAAGCAGTGGCTGAAGGCGAATCAGCCACCAGCAATTACCAGAAATCCACCTGATTCGGTGGTTGAAGGGCAAACCAAATCTGCGAGGTAAAGCATCATGAAGAAATTGCAAATCTTGGGACCTGGCTGTCCCAAATGCACGGAGTTGGCCAAGCGCACGGAAGAGGCGGCCAAAGCCGCAGGTTTCGACGCTGAGGTGGAAAAAGTCTCCGATTTAAGCAAAATCATGGCCTTCGGCGTGATGATGACCCCGGCCCTGGTGGTGGATGGGGAAGTTAAGGTAGTGGGCCAGGTGCCCAGTGTGGAAGAGATTAAAAAGATGATCGCCTGACGCCTGGTGACCTCTCATTCCTGACAGTTGGCTCATCAAAGGCCAATATTCTTTTCATTGTGTGCTTATCTTTTTCTGCGAAGATGTGAGCACACTTGGAGAACGAGGTCATTATCATGGCGAAGTTCAAGGTTTTATTTCTCTGCACAGAAAACGCCTGCCGCAGCCAGATGGCGGAAGGTCTGGTGAACCACGACCTGGCTGGCCTGGTCCAGGCCCGGTCCGCCGGAATTCTCCCCAACCGGGTCAACCCCCGGGCTATCCAGGTGATGAGCGAACTGGGTATCGACATCAGCCACCACCGCTCCAAGTCCGTGGACGACGTGGCCGGGGAGCAGTTCGACCTGGTGATCACGGTGTGCGACAACGCCGCACAACAGTGCCCCACGTTTCCCGGTAGCACCGAAATCCTGCATATCAGTTTCCCGGATCCGGCCCAGGCCACCGGCACGGAAGAGGAGATCATGGCGGTCTTCCGGCGGGTGCGGGATGACCTGCGGGGGCAACTGGCGCCTCTCCTCCGGGAGAGGGCCCCCTAGCACCGGTCAACATGATCAGTTAACTTGTCCCATGCTGCTATCAGAAATTAAAAACTATGAAATTTTCCGCCCCAAGTGCGACTCCACCAAGGAGGTCCTGCACAGTATCGCCACCTTTGACGCCGACATTTCCCCCGCCTTTCCTTACCTCAACGCCGAGTTGGGGGGCTGGGACTACGATCAGAAAAACCAGGTCCTTCTCCTCAAGCTGTCGGACGGCAAGTGGATCACCCTGCACCCGCAAAAAATCGCCATCCGCGGGGCCCGGGATCTGGAGGAGTCCCACGCCCTGCTGGAGTGGATCAAAAGGCAAATCAATGAGATCTATGAACGCCGGGACGAAATTGAGCCCCGCTATACCAGTCAGGCCGGCCTCAAGATCATGGAGATCCTGAAGCTCCTCCCCATGACCAACTGCAAGCTCTGCGGCTCTGCCACCTGTATGGCCTACGCCGCCGCACTCCGGGAAGGGGAGACAAGTTTGCAGGATTGCCCGCCCCTGGGAGACGAAAAATTCCGGGAAAAACGGGAAAAGCTCGAGGCTTACTTGGTAAGTTACGGCTGGCGGGCCTTGGATGCCTTTTAACCGGCTTGGTCCCCTCCTTTATTCTCCACCGGTCAATTTTCCGAATAAACTACTCCCGAAACTTTTTCTTACCTGATATATATTGCGGAAGCCTTGAACTCCTGTACAACATTTTAGCGTGGAGGTCTTGATTGTCCGTGCGCTTATCTACCCCGTTGTTGACGATTGCCCTGGTTTTGTCTCTGGCCCTGACTTTCTGTCTGAACGATGGGCCTCACCGCCTGGATGCGGCCGAAACCGAGAAGACCATACCTGCCGAGCCCGCCTCACCCCCGCCGACTCCCCCGGCCGATAAGCCCACCGCCACCGGTGAGGCCGCTACCCCTGCAGAACAGCCGGCTGACCAGCCCTCCGCCACCGGCGAGGCCGCTACCCCTGCAGAACAGCCAGCTGACCAGTCCACCGCCACCGGTGAGTCAATATAAAACCGGTGAGGACCCCGGGTATGCCAAAAAGCGCGGCTGGCCGGTGAAAGGCCAGGCGCCGCTGCCGGGGGCCATCCTGCCCCACAAGCGCATCGTGGCCTATTACGGCAACCCGCAGTCCAAGCGGATGGGAGTGCTGGGGGAGTATCCCAAGGACGAGATGCTGCGCCGGCTCAAAAAGGAAGTGGCCCAATGGGAGAAAGCGGACCCGTCGTTGCCGGTGCAGCCCGCCCTGCATCTGGTCGCGGTGGTGGCGCAGGGGGAGCCGGGCAAGGCTGGCAAGTACCGGATGATCATGCCGGACGCCGTCGTCAACCGGGTCTACGGATGGGCCCAAGAGAACAAGGCCATCATGTTCATCGACATCCAGACCGGCCATTCCAACATCCGCAGCATTCTGCCTCGTTTTGAGTGGCTCTTGAAGAATCCCGACGTGCACCTGGCGATGGACCCGGAGTTCAACATGATCAAAAGCGGCAGAAAGCCCGGGACCAAAATCGGCACCTATGACGCCGCAGACGTCAACTATGCCTCGGGCTTTCTGGCGGACCTGGTGAAAAAGTATAAACTCCCGCCCAAGGTGCTCATAGTGCACCGGTTCACTCGCAACATGGTCACCAATGCCAAAAAGATTGTGCTCCGACCCGAGGTGCAGATCGTCATGAACATGGACGGCTGGGGGGCTCCCTGGCTAAAGCGGGATTCCTACCGGGACTACATCATTGCCGAGCCGGTCCAGTACACCGGCTTCAAGCTCTTCTACCACAATGACACCAAGAAAGGCGACCCGCTCATGACGCCGGCGGAGCTGCTGAAGCTAAAGCCGGCGCCGATTTACATTCAGTATCAGTAACCCCGGCATCCATTTATATTTGTCTTGAGGACCTGGCGTGCTCGTTTCGGCAGTGATTCCCGCGTATAACGAAAAAGGGCGAATCGCCCGGGTTGTCGCCGAGACCGGTCCTTTTGTCGATGAGATCATCGTGGTCGACGACGGCAGCACCGACGGCACTGCTGAGGTGGCCCAAGAGAGCGGGGCCAGGGTGGTCCGCCTGGACCACGGCGGGTATCTCCAGGCCATCCGGGCCGGCTTTGCGGCTGCCGCCGGCGACCTGGTCGTCACCCTGGATGCCGATGGCGAACACGATCCCCAAGATATCCCTCGATTGCTGGAGCCCCTTCTGGAAGACCGGGCCGATTTGGTGCTGGGACGCCGACCCCGGATCGACCGTCCCTCCGAGCGGCTCATTAGTTGGCTGGTCCGGAGGCGATTGCCGGTATCGGACTCCGGCACCGGCTTCCGGGCTCTAAGGCATAACTTGGCCCGCCGTCTTACCTTTCCAGGTACATGCATTTGCGGCACCTCGGTTCTGGAGGCCCACGCCTTAGGGGCCAGGATCAGCGAGGTACCCATCTCTCTCAGATCCACCGCCAAGCCACGCACCATGGCCTGGGGCCATCTGCACCAGGTAATAGTGGTGCTACGCCTCCTTAATGCAAGCAGGTGATGAGTTCCCTTAGAAGACCGACGCAGCCCTGTTTTTAGATGCTGCAAGGGTTTAATTGGTCCCGCAGCCAGGTAGGGGAGGTCGACGTATAGTCGCAAGAAAAGAAGAGGCAGGGCCTCCTGGACCCTGCCTCAAGTTTTTTCTGTGGGGTGGGAGAACTTCTTAGCCCCTTTTCCGCCGCCAGCCCAGGAGCCCCAGGCCCAAAAGACCGGTGCCCAAAAGGAGCACCGAGCCGGGCAGGGGGACCGGGTCAAAGGTACTGGCAAAATTTAGAGTAAGGTCCTTACCTGCAATTACTTCTCCGGTCCAGGTGGTTCCACTAATCTCCACGTTTGACAGGGGTGCCAGCACAAGTCCTTGAAAACCATTTAAGCCTATAGACACATCGGTGGAGCCGGTGACATTAAACAACACATCCTGGGGAGAAATAGTAG
>JARRKO010000083.1:0-13139 GCA_037388025.1 Syntrophobacterales bacterium | reverse complement strand
GCCGCCGCTCCCTGGCCCTCCCCCCAATTACCAGCGCCCGGCGAGAAAGAAAATGAATTTTCTAGCCAAGATCGTGGCCCATAAGCTGAAGGAGTCTTTGGAGCTCTTCGAGTCCGGCAAGTTGGAGGCCTTCAAGGGGGCCATCGCGCAGCGGCCCCGGACCAAAAGTCTCAAAAGGGCCCTGGACGAAGCCCCGGGGCGGGCCATTATTGCGGAAATCAAGCGGGCTTCGCCCTCCAAAGGGGAATTGGCCATGGACCTGGACCCGGTGGATTTGGCCCGGACGTATGAGGCCAACGGCGCCGCGGCCATTTCGGTGCTCACCGAACGGGCCTTTTTCCAGGGAAGCCCGGAGTTTCTCCAGGAAATCAAGATCGAGGTGTCGGTGCCCGTGCTGCGCAAGGACTTTATCCTGGAGCCCATTCAAGTATATGAAAGCGCGGCCCTGGGCGCGGATGCTTTGCTGCTGCTGGCCAATATCCTGGATCTGGGTCAGATCCGGGCTCTCATGCTCCTGGCCCGCTCCCTGGGCCTGGAGGCCCTGGTGGAGGTGCATACCGCCAAAGAAATGGAGACCGCCCTGGCCGCGGGGGCGGACCTGATCGGCATCAATCACCGGGACCTGGTCACCTTCCAGATGGACATGAACCGGGCCCTGGAGTTGGCCCCCCTGGCCCCGCCGGGGGTGACCCTGGTGGCGGCATCGGGCCTTAGGACCGCGGCTGACCTGGCCACCCTGGAGTGGGGCGGTATCAGGGCTTTTCTCATCGGCGAAACCCTGGTGACTTCCGGTGATCCCGGGGCCAAGCTGAGGGAATTTGTGGGCCAGGCTGCGGATTAAGGAGATATGGGAGGATGAAATAGAATAGATTGATTAACTTTTCACCCTCACCCTCACCCTCTCCCTCAAGGGAGAGGGCATAGAAGGACGATCAGAATTAATCAATTTTTCTCCCTGATTAATATTTTCCAGGCAAGCTAAACCGGCCTCTAAGGACCATGGGAAAATTTGCCCTTTTGTACAGCGAAAACCTCAAAGAATATGACCTGGGGCACGTCCTGACCCAGGAGCGCTATCAACATTTTATGGACCTCTTTGCCGAGAAGTTGGGGCAGCACCCGGATTTTCAGGTAGTCACTCCTACCCCGGCCAGTGATGCTGACTTGCAGCTGGTGCACACCGAGGATTACATCCGTCGGGTGGAAAGGCTGGAAAGCCGGGACCCCCGGGACACACCCTTGTCCGCCGGCCTGGTCCGGGCCGCCAAGCTCCTGGCCGGCGCGGGGAAGCTCGCCGGGGAATTGACCTATACCGGCCAATGCCGCAAGAGTTTTGTCATCGGCGGGGGAGTGCAGCACGCCAACCGCACCCAGGAAAGGGGTTTTGGGGTTTTCAGCGACGTGGGCCTCTGTGCGGAACATTTAAAAAAGCACTTGGGCGTACAAAAAATCCTGATCATTGACACCGACGCGCATGCCGGCGAGGGGCTTTATGATATTTTCTGCGAAGATCCCCAGGTCTTGTTCATTTCCGTGCACCAGAATCCCAGGACCCTCTATCCGGGGCGAGGTTTTGTGGACGAAGTGGGCCGCGGCGCGGGGATGGGGTATTCGGTGCATCTGCCGCTGGCGCCCCGGTCCGGGGATCAGGTGTATGAATACGTCCTGGAAGAGGTTTTTGCGCCCCTGGCCGAGGAATTTTTGCCGGAAATCATCCTGATGGTGGATGGCAGCGACCCGCATTTCACCGACCGCATCACCCACATGGGCTTGACTTTGGCGGGCCTCCGGATGATGGGGGCGATGATCAGCGGGAAGGCCGAGGAGGTTTGTCAGGGCCGGGTGGTGGATTTTGTGGGTTCCGGTTACAGTGCAGACCAGAACATCGTGTCCTTGGGTTGGCTGGCCTCCATAGTGGGGGTTTGCGGGATTGACCTTGAGGTGAGGGAACCCCAGCCGATTCCGGCGGCGATCGCACCGGACGAGGGGTTGGATGCAGCCAAAGAAATGGTCCGGAGCTTGAAAAGCCAGCTGGCGGGATATTGGCGATGTTTTTCTGCCTAAATTTTTTGTAAGGGGTAAAGGTTTTTCCTTAATACTCAGGGAACCATAAAGCGGGCCGCGGCCGCCAGAAATCGGCGTGCACGCCACGCCCTATACTGGTTGGGTTATGGTAAGAGTAAAAATTTGTGGGATCACTAACTTAGAGGATGCCCGGCTCGCGGCGGACTTGGGGGCTCAGGCCCTGGGTTTCATCTTTTACCCGAAAAGTCCCCGGTCTATCAAACCGGAGGCGGCCCATGATATCATAAGATATTTACCGCCTTTGGTGCTGAGCGTCGGGGTTTTCGTGGACGAAGAGGCCGGGGTGGTGCGGGAGGTGGCCGCCACCGTGGGGCTGGACTGGATCCAACTGCACGGCCAGGAATCCCCGGACTACTGCCGCACGCTCGGGCGCCGGGTCATCAAGGGCTTTCGCGTCCAGGACCAGAGCAGCCTGGCTGTTTTACCCAACTACCGGGACGCGGTGCAAGCCTTTCTGCTGGACACCTACCGTCCCGGGACCCCCGGCGGCACAGGGGAGACCTTTGACTGGGAGTTGGCCCGCCGGGCCAGGGATTATGGCCCCGTCATTTTGGCCGGCGGTCTGACTGCGGCCAATGTGGGCCAAGCCATCACTGTTGCTCAACCGGCAGCCGTGGACGTGGCCAGCGGCGTGGAGGCCGCGCCGGGGGTAAAGGATCCGGAGTTATTGAAAGGTTTTTTTGCAGCAGTTAGCAGTCAGCAGTTAGCAGTTAGTGATAAATTATAATGACCAAAATCAGGGCCACTGATCACTGATTACTGATCACTGGTTACTGGTCACTGGAACGAGGGAGTAAAAATGCAACCTGACAGGCGTGGACATTTTGGACAGTACGGGGGACGGTTTGTGCCGGAGACCCTGATGCCGGCTTTATTGGAATTGGAAAAAGCCTATCGCCACATCAGTAGGGACCCGGAGTTCAGGCGGGAGTTGGTCTGGTACCTGGGTCACTACGTGGGGCGACCCACCCCCCTTTACTGGGCCAATCAACTGACGGAAGCTCTGGGCGGCCCCCGGATCTATCTCAAGCGGGAAGATCTGGCCCATACCGGGGCCCATAAAATCAATAATACGGTGGGGCAGGGGCTTTTGGCCCGGCGTATGGGGAAAACCCGACTCATCGCCGAGACCGGCGCGGGGCAGCACGGGGTGGCGACGGCCACCGTGGCGGCCCTGCTGGGTCTGGAGTGCGATATCTATATGGGCACGGAGGACATCCGCCGCCAGCGCCTGAATGTCATGCGCATGGAGCTGCTGGGGGCCCGGGTGATCCCCGTGTCTTCGGGAAGTTGCACTTTGAAGGACGCCATGAATGAGGCCATCCGGGATTGGGTCACCTATGTGCGCCACACCCATTACGTCATCGGTTCGGTGGCCGGGCCCCACCCGTATCCCATGCTGGTGCGGGATTTTCAAGCGGTCATCGGCCGGGAAACCAGGGCACAGGTGCGGCGCCTGACCGGACGGCTGCCCCAGGTCCTGGTGGCCTGCGTGGGCGGCGGCAGCAACGCCCTGGGCCTTTTTTTCCCCTTCATGGATGAGCCGGTGCGCTTTGTGGGGGTGGAAGCCGCGGGCCATGGGCTCATGAGCGGCCACCACTCCGCGCCCTTGTGCGCCGGAACCGTAGGGGTGCTGCACGGCTCCATGGGATATCTCTTACAGGATGCCTGGGGCAATATCCAGGAAGCCCACTCCCTGGCGCCGGGATTGGACTACCCCGGGGTGGGACCGGAACACTGCCTCCTCAAGGACAGCGGCCGGGCTGAATACGTCTCGGTGACGGACGAGGAGGCCCTGGAGGGCTTTAAACTTCTGGCCCGCACCGAAGGAATCCTGTCGGCCCTGGAAAGCGCCCATGCCATCGCCTATTTAAAAGAGCTGGCTCCCCACTATTCCCGGGAAGACATTATCATCGTCAATCTCTCCGGCCGGGGCGACAAGGACGTGGAGGCCGTGGCGGAGGTCTTGGGAAAGGAAGTGAAGTGATGGATTTGAGGGGAGGGGGTAAGGGTCTGTGGTCCTTAGCCCCCTCCCTCAAAAAAACCATGGAGGTGTGGAGTGACACGAATTGACGAGGTTTTCCGGCAGTTAAAGCAAAAAGGGGAAAAAGCCCTTATCCCTTTTATCACTGCCGGAGACCCTGATTTAGATACCAGCCGAAAACTGGCCCTGGAAATTGCGGCCCGGGGCGCGGACCTCTTGGAGTTGGGCATTCCTTTCTCCGACCCCCTGGCGGACGGCCCCACCATCCAGGCAGCCAGCACTCGGGCCTTGAAAAACGGGGTCCACTTCACCGATGTACTGACCCTGGCCGGGAAGCTGCGGCGGGATACGGATATTCCCCTCATCCTCATGGGGTACTATAACCCCATCCTGCGGTATGGCCTGGAAAAGGCCGCCAGGGATGCCGCCCAACAGGGAGTGGACGGGTTCATTATCCCGGATCTGCCCCCGGAGGAAGCTGATTCCTGGAGGGGGACCGCCCGGGACGCGGGTGTTTCCACCATTTTCCTGGCCGCGCCCACCAGCGGTGAGCGCATCAGGACCTTAGGCCGCCTCACCCAGGGCTTTCTCTACTACGTCTCGGTCACCGGCATCACCGGCGCCAGGACGGAGTTACCCCGGGAATTAATTCGGGAACTGGAAGAGGTGCGCAGCCTGGTGAAGTGCCCCGTGGCCGTAGGCTTCGGCATCAGCACCCCGGAGCAGGTGAAAAATCTGGCGCCGCACGTGGATGGGGTGGTGGTGGGAAGCGCCATCGTGCAGCAGGTGGCCCAGTTCTCCGGGCCCGAAACCATCAAAGGCATCGGTGATTTCATCGCCGCGCTCAAGGCACCTCTGAGGGGCGACAGCCACTGAGGAGGAATGGTGGGAAAGGGGTGATGCTGAAGGCGGGAGGCGCGGCGCTTTCCCGCCCTACGGTTCTGGTGGGTTTAATTCCTGTCGGTGTCGGCTGTCGTCTGGAGTCTGGCCAGGTGCGCCAGGACTTCAGCCGCAAAAGCCTGGGGGTTATCTAAATTCGACAGGTGTCCGGCCCGGGGAATGACTCTCAGCGTGGAGCCGGGGATGGATCGATGGGTATAGCGGGCAATCCCCGGGGATACTATCTGATCTTCCTCACCCACCAGGATTAAGGTCGGCACATCGACGAGGGGCAAGAGCCAGCGATAGTCCGCCGTAAAAGTGGCGACCACAGACTGGCGGTAAGGCGCCAGCCGGTTATTGCTGACCATTGCGGCCACTTCAGCCTTTTGTGCCGATGACGCGCCGGGACGTAAGTAGATATAGGGGACCAACTTGGCCCATTCCACGAGACCCAGGCGATCCAGAAGCTCCAGGCGTTCCTGCAGGGGATCAGGTGGCGGGAAAAATACCGCAGTGTCTGCCAAAGTTATGGATTTGACCAGGTTCGGGTATCGGCAGAAGATCTCCAGGACCACCAGGCCGCCTAGAGACATACCGCAGAAATGAGCCTGGCCCACCCCCAGGTGCCGGACCAGAGCGATGATGTCATCAGCAAACCTTTTGAGGGTAATGATTTCATCATCCCGGTGGCCTGATGCGCCGTGCCCTCTGAGATCCGGGGCGATGACCCGGTAATGTTGGGAAAACTCCTCGATTTGAAGCCGCCAGCTCAGCCCCTCTTCTCCCAGACCATGCACCAAAATGATTGCTTCACCTAGGCCCTCATCAAAGTAATTTAGCTCAAGACACGGATCATGGAAGGGGCAACGGAGGGGGATTTTTCTGGGTTCTAGCATGGTGTGATCAGGATAGCCCGCCTCTTTAGAATTGCCAGGCTCTATTTGTCGAGGTAGCCGGACACCAGGAGGTCAGGCCCCAGCCGGCGCAGAGTAAGGTCCCGGGCCTGATGCGCTTTGGCCAAGCGGTCCACCCCGACCCCGCCTATAACGCCCAAGGCCTTCTGGCTGCCCAGGAACTTGGGGGCATAAAAGAAATAAAACTTATCCACCAGGTTTTGGTCGAAAAAAGTCCCCAGGACTTCGGCCCCGCCTTCCACCAAAAGGCTCTGCACCTGCCGGCAGCCCAGTTCCGCCATCAGAGATTCCAGGTCCACCCGGCCATTCTCTTCCGACATGACCAGCACAGTGGCACCCAAGGCTTCCAAGTCCTGGATCTTTTTTGGGGGCGCGGCAGAGGTGGTGGCGATCCAGGTGGGAGCCGGGGAATCCAGGTGCAAGAGGCGGGCGGTGAGGGGTAGGCGCAAGCGGCTGTCCAGAACTAGGCGGATGGGGTCTTCGGAGGGCAGCCGGGGAAGTCGAGCGGTGAGTTGGGGGTCATCGGCCAGTACCGTCCCCACTCCCACTAAAATGGCGTCACACGCGTGGCGCAGCCGGCGGCCGAAAGCCCGAGCCGCCTCGCCGGTGAGCCATTGAGAGTCGCCGGTGCGGGTGGCGATCTTGCCGTCCAGGGAACCCACTGACCCTACGGTTGGGGTCCGAAGACGCCGCCACCACCCGGGACACGCCGGCGGCGAGGATGGCTTCGGTGCAGGGGGGCGTTTGGCCATGGTGGTTACAGGGCTCGAGGGTCACATACAGGGTGGCTCCGCGGGCCAGGTCCCCGGCAGCTTTGAGGGCCATGACTTCGGCGTGAGGTTCGCCGTAGCGGCGGTGCCAGCCCCGGCCCACCACTTCGCCTGCCTGAACCACCACCGCACCCACCATGGGATTGGGTGAGACCAAACCGGAGCCTTTGGCCGCCAGCTTGAGGGCCATTTTCATGAAGCGGTGGTCAGCTGGGTCGAAGGTCATGCGAGAATGGCAGCTAAAGGAAAATCATATTAAAAAAAGCGCGCAGTAGAGGAACTTTTCACCCTCACCCTAACCCTCTCCTTCAAGGGAGAGGGAATAAAGGGATGGTCAAGTTTAGGCAATTTTTTACTAGGCATAGTGGCAAAAGGCCACCCCTGCCAAATTAATCAATGCAAGGGCACTTACGGCTGCTTACCAGAAATTTTATTGACTTGTCGCTGTACCGCCAACAAGCCCCCTTTAATGATCAACTCAGCCGGGATGGTTTCATGAATGGCACCGTTTTTCTCCAGGGTGCGGCATTCCAACCCTTGACAGGGGCCGCAGCAGGGACTCTTGCCCACTTCGGCCCCCAGCCATTTTTCCAACGGTCGCCCGTCGATCCAGATGCGGTTGGACCGGGAAGGGTCCCGGGTAACTTCTTGGAGGTCCAGGGCATTTTTTTCCACGGCAAAACGGACCCCCGCCGGCGCCAAGGTTTTCTGCAGAAACCGCACCGCCTTGTCCAGCTCTTTTTCGGTATCGCCGCACCGGTCGCACGTGGCTCCGTGCTCATCCAGCAAACGCTGCCAAACTATCTTGATGGTTTTCATGCCAGGTTTACTCTCTCGTGTCAGTTTTGGGTCGGGTTTCTAGAAGTTGTCGGATTTCTTCCATAAAATCCGTGGCATCCGTAAAGTGGCGGTATACCGAGGCAAAGCGCACGTAGGCCACTTCGTCCCAGTCCCGCAGTTGGCGCATAACCCGTTCCCCGATCCAAGTGGAGGGCATTTCCCGCTGACCGCTCTCCAACATCTCCCGTTCCAGGTCATCCAGAAATTGTTCAATGACATCGATGGAGACCGGGCGTTTTTCGCAGGCCTTCTTGATGCCTTCATAAAGCTTGGCCCGCTGATAGGGCTCCCGCCGCCCATCCTTTTTGACAATGAGCGGCATGGTCTCCTCCACCTGCTCGTAGGTAGTGAAACGGCGCTGGCAGTGGAGGCACTCCCGGCGCCGCCGGATGGCATTAGCTTCCCGGCTGGGGCGGGAATCGATCACCTTGTTCTGGGTGCTATGGCAGAAAGGGCAGCGCATGGGAAGGAACCTTAGGCCGGACGCCGCCTTGCGAGGCCTATTTTTAAAGCCGCAGCGTCAAATTTCCCACTCTTTGGCAAAGAGGGGAAAATCGCGGCAAAACTCTTGAACCTGGGCATGAATTTGGGCCAGGTTGTCCGGATCATCCGGCGCCGAGAGGGCCTGGTGGATGAAGCCCGCAATGATGTGGATCTCCCCTTCTTTCATACCCCGGGTGGTGATGGCCGGCGTACCCAACCGAATACCACTGGTGATGGTCTTGGGCTGCAGGTCAAAGGGGATGGCGTTCTTGTTCACCGTAATGCCGGCCAAATCCAAAGCTTCCTCCGCCAGTTTCCCCGTAAGGCCGATGGGCGTCAGATCCAACAAAATGAGGTGTGTGTCCGTACCCCCACCCACCAGGCGGTAGCCATACTTGAGAAAATCTTGGGCCAGGGCGCCGGTATTGGCTAAAACCTGCTTCTGGTAGCGCCGGAAATTGGAGGAGAGAGCCTCTTTCAACGCCACGGCCTTGGCCGCGATGACGTGCATCAACGGCCCCCCTTGAATGCCCGGGAAGACCTGGCTGTCCAGGGTCCGGCCGTATTCGGACCGGGCCAGGATAAGGCCGCCCCGAGGACCTCTCAGGGTTTTGTGGGTAGTGGAGGTAACAAAATCGGCCACCGTTACCGGGCTGGGATGCAGGCCTGCGGCCACCAGTCCGGCAATATGGGCCATGTCCACCATGAGGTGGGCCCCGACATCCCGGGCTATTTCGGCAAAACGGCCAAATTCCAGAGTCCGGGGATAGGCACTGGCCCCGGCGATAATGAGTTTGGGGCGATGATTCTTGGCCAATTGCGCCAGGACATCGAAGTCCACCTGCTCGGTATTCCGATCCACTCCATAGGTCACGGCTTTATAGAGTTTTCCCGAGAAGGTCACCGGCGCGCCGTGGCTCAAATGACCCCCATGGGCCAGGTCCATACCCAGGATCGTGTCACCGGGCTTGAGAAAGCCGAAATAAACCGCCATGTTGGCCTGAGTGCCGGAGTGGGGCTGAACGTTGGCGTACTCCCCATCAAAGAGCTGTTTAGCTCGCTGAATGGCCAACTCCTCAGCGGTGTCCACATTCTCACAGCCGCCGTAGTAGCGCCGGCCGGGGTAGCCCTCGGCGTACTTGTGCGTGAGAACGGAGCCCTGGGCGGCGCGTACCGCGGGACTGACGAAGTTTTCTGAGGCGATGAGTTCAAGCTGCCCCAATTGGCGCTGGAATTCCCGTTCCACCACCCCGAAGATTTCAGGGTCGACGCGGGATAATTCCTGCATCACGGAGCAGGACTCGGGAGGCGATTGTTCTGTACTCATACGTTTTTGTCGGAGGCAGATCCTGCCAGTTCTTCCAAGAGATCAAGGCGTTCCTGATGCCGCCCGCCGTCAAAGGGGGTGGTGAGCCAGGCACGGACGATCTCCCGGGCCAGTTGGGGGCCAATCAGGCGGCCTCCCAGGACCAACAGGTTGGCATCATTATGGCGACGGCTCATGACCGCCGTAGAAACATCATAACACAAAGCCGCCCGGATTCCCGGAAAGCGGTTAGCGATAATGCTCATACCCAGCCCGGTGCCGCAGATTAACATGCCCCGACCATGGGGCCGGGCCAGGATGGCGTCCACCACCTTTTTCCCAAAAACAGGATAATGCACCGACTCGTTGGGACTGGAGCACCCCAAGTCCTCCACCTGCATCCCAAGTTCGGTAAGTAGCGAAACTACCTCAGTCTTCAGATGATAGCCGGCGTGGTCGCAGGCGATGGCGATAACGTCCGCCTCAGGCATGGGCCTTGATAAAGCTAATAACATCCCCCACGGTCCTTAACTTTTCAGCTTCCTCGTCGGCGATCTCAAAGCCGAATTCTTCTTCCATGGCCATGATCAGTTCCACCAGATCCAGGGAATCAGCCCCCAGGTCATCGATAAAAACTGCATCAGGCGTCACTTCGGCCCGATCCACCCCCAGTTTTTCCGCTACAATGTTACTCACTTTCTCCTCAATGTCCATCTAACAACCTCCTCGTACTTAAACCATTAGCATCCCGCCGTTGACATGAATAACCTGGCCGGTGATATAGGCTGCCTGATCCGAAACCAAAAAGGCTACGGCATGGGCCACTTCTTCGGGGCTCCCAAAGCGGTTCAAAGGAATTTGGGCCAACATGGCTTCCTGGGTTTTCTCGGGCAAGGCCTGGGTCATGGCCGTCTCGATGAAGCCCGGGGCCACGGCATTGACGGTAATGTTGCGGCTGGCCAACTCCCGGGCCGCCGACTTGGTGAGCCCCACCAGACCGGCCTTGGAAGCCACATAATTGATTTGACCGGCGTTTCCCATGAGGCCGACCACGGAGCTGATATTGACCACCCGTCCATAGCGCTGTTTGATCATGGGCTTCGCCGCGGCCTTGAGGCAGTGGAAGGCCCCCTTCAGGTTCACATCCAGGACCTGGTCCCAATCTTCTTCTTTCATCCGTACTATGAGCTGATCCCGGGTGATGCCGGCGTTGTTCACCAGGATGTCCAGGCGGCCGCTTTGTTGGGTGATTTCCTCAAAGGCCTGGTCAACCTGGAGGGGATCGGCCACATTAAATTGGAGATAGGCAGCCTGGGCCCCTTCGGCCTCAACTTCCTGGATGGTTGCCGCGGCTTCGTCCGCGGGGATCACGTCATTGAGGTAAACCATCAGGTCCGGTTGGGCCAAAGCCAAAGCGATGGTCCGGCCGATACCCCGGACGGCGCCGGTCACCAGGGCGACTCGTGAGAAGCTCTTCATGGCGCGGTGCACGGTTGCTTGATCATTTTACCAACACATAACCTTAAATAAAATTCGGGAAAAAAGGAAGTGTTTAAATAATGCTTTTGCGCCTCAAATCATAAGTTTCGAGAAAAATTTTCTTAGCCCGCGCCTTGGGCCCGGTCTTTTTTAATCTCCTGAATAAAGGCCGGCAGAATTTCGAACAGGTCGCCGACCAGGCCGATGTTGGCCACCTTGAAGATGGGGGCCTCGGGGTCCTTGTTGATGGCCACGATGAAGTCGCTCCCCTGCATGCCCACCAGGTGCTGGGCCGCGCCGGAGATGCCCACCGCGATGTAAAGCTTGGGGGCCACCGTCTTCCCGGTCTGTCCGATCTGGTGGGCGTAGGGAACCCAGCCCGCGTCCACCGCGCCCCGGGTGGCGCCCACCGCGCCCCCCAAGAGGTCCGCCAGCTCCTCCAGCAGGCGGAAATGTTTGGCCTCTTTAAGGCCCCGGCCTCCAGACACGATCACTTCGGCTTCGGACAAGGGCAGGCGCTCCTTGATTTCCTCCACGGTCTTAAGGAAGCGGCCCGGGGCCGGGGCTTGCAGGGAATCCAGCTCCACCCGGACGACCTGGCCGTCCTGGGAATGGGGTGGGGCCAGGCGTTTGAAGACGCCGGGGCGGGCCGTGGCCATCTGGGGAAAGGTGCGGGGGGTGATGATGGTGGCCATGATGTTGCCCCCGAACGCGGGGCGGGTTTGCAGGAGCAAGCGCCGCTCCTGATCAATGGCAAACGCGGTGCAGTCCGCGGTGAGGCCGGTTTTCAGGGCCGCGGCCGCCTGGGGAATAAAGGCCCGTCCCGGGTACGTGGCTCCGGCCAGGATGATTTCGGGCTGAAAGCGCCGGGCCAGATCCGTCAGGGCCAGGGTGTAGGGACCCTCCACGAAATCAGCCAGCTCTTGGGCTTCGGCGAGGTAGACTTTATCCGCGCCGCCGGCCAGCAGGGTAGGGGCCAGGGGCTCCACCCCGTCCCCCAAGAGCACCGCGGCCACACTCACGCCCCCCAATCGTTCGGCCAGGCGCCGGGCCTCTCCCAGCAATTCCAGGGCCACGGGGGCCAGCTTGCCGCGGCGCTGCTCAGCAAAGACCCAAATCCCGTCCGGCGGCACCTCGGGCCGGGGCGCCGGGCCCTCCATCTCGGGCAACTCCAGGGCCCCCTCGGGACAAACTTCCACACACGCGCCGCATAAGGTGCAACCCTCGCCGATGACCAGGGTGTCGCCTTCCAGGGAAAGCACCCCAAAGGGGCAAACATCCACACACTCCCCGCAGGCAGTGCATTTGTCGGTATAGAAGATGAGGCTCATGGTTTTATTGGGGAAGGGGGCCAGGGGCCGGCGGGCCCCTGCCCCCTTCCCCAAACCCCATCCCCCAACCCCTTAAGGGTTTAAGAGGTGGGGGTTCGGGGGAGGGCAGGGGATTGTGACCCTAGCCCTCCCCTGAGAATTATCTCCTTCCTAATTCCTTTAAGCGAGCCCACGTTCTGGCTGCCAGTTCCGGCGCGCTGCCTTCCCAGACCTGGGATTCGCCCCGGGGGGGCGGGGGAAAGACTTTAACCACCTGGGTAAAGGAGCCGGTGAGGCCCACCGCGGCGGGCGGCAGGTCCAGGTCGGCCAGGCCCCATATGGGGATGGCCTCCTTTTTGGCCTTGAGTTTGGCCTTGAAGGAGGGTACCCGGGGCTCGTTGATTTCTTTGACCACCGAGACCACTGCGGGCAGGTCCACGGCCACCGCGTCGTAGCCGTGGTCCAGCAGGCGTTCCACTTCCAGGGTGGTGTCACCGCTGAAGCTGAGTTTCCGGGCCCAGGCCACGTAAGGCCGGCCCATAATGGTAGCCAGCATGGGACCCACCTGGGCGGTGTCCCCATCGATGGCCTGCTTGCCGGTGAAAATCAGGTCCGCGCCCCCCATCTTGTCGATGGCCCGGGCCAGGGTCAGGGCTGTGGCCCAGGTATCCGCGCCCGCGAAGGCCCGGTCGGAGACGAGCACAGCATTGTCCGCGCCATACCCCAGGGCTTCCCGTAAGGCCTCCTCGGCCTGGGGCGGCCCCATGGTGAGGAGCTTCACCGTCCCCCCCTGGGCCTCCTTGATCCGCAAACCCTCTTCCAAAGCATACAAATCAAAGGGGTTGATAATGGACTTGATACCTTCCCGCTTGAGGGTGTGGGTCTCAGGGTCCAGGCGGACTTCCTGGGTCTCGGGGACCTGTTTGATGCAGACGATTATTTTCATAGGGAGCAGTCAGCAGTTAGCAGTTAGCAATCAGTTATATGTAGGGCGGGCACTGCCCGCCGCATGGGGTTATGCTTTTTATGGTGGGCGGTGCCCACCCTACAGATAGATTTGGTGCGCAAGACGCACCCTAAATTTTT
>JARRKO010000082.1:0-6676 GCA_037388025.1 Syntrophobacterales bacterium | reverse complement strand
GGGGGCCAGGGGTCGCGGACACCTGCCCCCTCCCTAAAGATACCTCCCACAACCACATAAGGGAAAAAGAACTGGCTGGCACGTCGGGGCTTTATGCCCCGCCTTGCCAGCCCTTTCTGCGGGTGGGGAGGGGGTTTTGGGGGGGCAGACAGGGCGGGTTTTAAACCCGCCCCTACTTTTCAGGCCTTCCCCTCGAAATTTTTTTCCAGCAGTTTCAACTTGTTTAAGTGTTACCCTACTCCTCGGGAGCAGGCAAGGAGTTTTTAATATAGTGTTCAGAACTTAACCATTCAAAAAATCGTCATCTCTATCCTTGTAATTGACTCCAGTCAAGGTTATCAACTAGGAAATGGACCATTTTAAAGAAAAACCCCTTAAACCCGAAGGGGGGGAACCGGCAAACCACCAAATAGTGAGGGCTGGGGCGGTATTCGTCCAGGAACTGGACCGGGAATTCGCGGCTGAGGTGAACAGCCAGAGTGAGACCGACCTGAATCTGTGTTATCAGTGTCGCACTTGCAGCAACGGCTGTCCCTTCGTGGCGGCCATGGATTATCCTCCCAACGTGGTCCTCCGCATGATCCAATACGGCATGCGGCGCCAGGTGTTGGAATGCGGCACCATCTGGGTCTGCGTCAACTGTCACACCTGTTCCAGCCAGTGCCCCAACAATATTGATATCGCGGCCATCATGAACACCCTCACCAAAATGGCCCTGGAAGAGGGAGTCCCGGTACCTACTCAGGCCATTCTGGACTTCCATGTGCAAGTGCTCCATTCTATTGAGGTTTACGGCCGGGCTCACAAATTAAGGATCATGCTCAGGCACAAACTGGCCACGGGGGAATGGTTTAAAGACCTGGACGTGGGACTCAGAATGATGTCGAAACGCAAGCTCGACCTCTTTCCCTCCCGGGTAAAGAACTTTAATGAGATTCGCCGCCTCTTCGAGCCTTACTGGAAGGTCGGCAGGCATGAATAACCAGGAAATCCTCGAGTTTTCCTTTTATCCGGGTTGTTCCGTGGCCCACACCGCTTCGGAAAGCAGCCAGTCCCTCATGCGGGTCTGCCAGGTTTTGGGTTTTAGCCTCACCGAGCTTCCCGATTGGAATTGTTGCGGCTCTTCCTCGGCCTACATCGTGGATCCGAATTTGGGCCTGCAGCTTTCGGCCCGCAACCTTTCTCTGGCCGACCCGGACCATCCTCTGCTGGTCATGTGTCCCCGTTGTTTGCATCACCTGCGCCATGTCCATGGCATGGTCAAGCAAGATCGGAACTTGCAGCGCACCCTGAAACGACGTTTGGGGCGGCCGATCTCCCCGGATCTCCAGATCATTCATTTCCTCGAGGCCGTGGTGCGACACGGATTGCCCCGCCTCAATGGCGCACCGGTTTCTTTGAACGGCCTGCGGTTCATGCCTTATTACGGCTGCACTCTTTATCGCCCCCCCTCCCTCCGACGCCAGTATTATTTTCAGGCCGAAGTGGAAAACGTGCTTACCGCGCTGGGGGGCGAGGCGGTGACCCGCTGCCTGACGTCCCGCTGCTGCGGCAGTTTCCTGTCCGCCGTGCAGCCGGAGGTGGTGACGGAACAGGTTAACGAAATCATAGCCAGCGCCGTGGATGCTGAGGCCGAGTGTCTGGTGACGGTGTGTGCCATGTGCCAGCTCAATCTGGATATTCGCTGCACCCTGAAAACCCGCCTGCCCATCTTTCACTTTTCCGAGATCCTGGCCTTGGCCCTGGGAGCGGAGGATTATCACCGCTGGTTTGCCCGCCATTTGGTGGACCCCCGCCCGGTGCTCAAGTCCAGGGGACTGATCGATTGATACCCCCGCATCCTTAGAAAAGTTCAAGGTTCAAGGTTCAAAGTTCAAGGTTTGAGGTTTGAGTTCTACCAACCTTTTCCTGTTTTTGAGAGAGCGCAAGCGTATGAGCGACTGCTCCGGGAAACTAGCCGGGGTTTTTTGTTGACGAATGAACAAGATTATTATAAATTCGTTTGGATTTTTCAAAAACCCGTGAAGGGGGTGGCAACAAGGGGAGGCGCTTCCCTGCCAAAAAAACTCAAAAGGGAGGGTTCTGCCCATGAAAAGGGAGTTCTTGGCCCAGAATCCGCGGCCGGATGGATATCACCTGATGTTGGAGCTTTACGGCTGCGATCAGGAACAAATCAATTCCCGCAGATATCTCCATAACTTAGTCAAGGCGGCGGTTAAAAAAGCGGGGCTCACCAACCTGGGTTCCCGTTTTCACCAGTTCAAGCCTCACGGGGTCACGGGGTTCACCCTTCTGGCCCAATCTCACATATCCTTCCATACCTGGCCGGAATTCGGCTATCTGGTGCTGGACATTTTCACCTGCGGCGACCAGAACCAGGCCGATGAATTGGCTGGCCATTTCCTGGAGAACTTGCAACCTGACCGCGTCAGTACGCATGTAGTGCGGAAAGGTTACAAGTACCCCAGGTCCGAGTAATTCCCTCTAATTTGGGAAATCCTGGATAAAGGGGTTGACGGTTCAACCCTGCGTGGCATAATTATTCCCGAATTTCATGCGGGCGAGGGTTTGGTGTGACTCGATATACCATCAGTTTGCTGTGCCTGGCCCTGGTGTTCGCCGGAGCCGGTTGTGGAGGGGGACGCACCACAACACGAGCGACGCGGGTAAGTAAACCCACTCTGCCTCCACTGTCAAAGTCGGCCAGGCATAAATATAAACAACACCCCGATGAGAAGATTCTGGAAGCGATTATCCGGGGACAGCCGATGCCGCCGGCAGAGATCTCGGAGTTAAGCGACCGGATGCTTTCCGAGGGCAGCCTTCGGACTGAGCAATCATTGGCTCGCCTGGACATTGTCCTCAACAAGAGCCTGGACGGGGCCCCTAGAGAGGTTCGCCACCGCTTGCTGCGTAACCTGGGCATCATTCACTACCATCAGAAGAAATACAACCTGGCCCGGCAGGAATTGCAACAAGCCAATGAGCTTTATCCCCGGGACGGCCGGACGCATTTTTACCTGGCCCGTTTGGCCGCGCACCAGGGAAATATTTACCAACGCAAAGGTTTAAGCAAGAAGGCCAAGGGACAGTTTAATCTGGCTGCCAATGAAATAGAAATCGCCCAGAAACTCGAGCCCTCCAATGACCTCTACCGTCAGGATTTGAGAAAAATCCTGCAAAACGAAAGCACCAGTGCCTCTGATCTGAAAAGATGAAGATTTCTTGTCCACACTGCGGCAATGACTCGGATTTTTATGAGATTGCTGAGGGAGTCACCATCACCACTCTGTACCGGCAGAACGATGATGGCAGCTTCTCAGCCCTGAGTGATGAGTCGGAGATTGAGGGAGAAGTTCGCTTTTATTGCGGCGAATGCCATAAGGAACTCAAAGAATTTCACGAACACTTTATTGATATGCTTTTTTGAGGAAACCGCCTAACCCCGCTTGTCGGCCCGCCCGGGTTCCAGACCCTTGATATTCCTGACCGGATACAGGCTTAGTCAATTTTTCTTAAGGGTCTCTTTTCCCTGTTGATTACGGGCATAAAGGGCCATGTATTCCTGCCTGACCCCCTGGACTTCCTGTTCAGCTATCTCCAGTTTCTTTTCCATTTCTCCCAAAGCTTTAAAATTTTCCCGGGATTTCTTTTGAATGCGTTCCAGGGCCGCTTCCAACTCGGCTTTCTTACCCAGGAGTCGGTGAATTTCCTGGGTTTTCTCCTTTAAAGCAGCTTCCAGTTCGGCTTTCTCCTGGGCAAGGATCTCCACCTGGGCTTTAAGCCTCAGGATGCTTTTGCCGGAGGAGCCACCGGGGTCTTCCTCACCTTCGAAATCGTCGGCTTCATAGCGTAGGCGGAGCAGTAAAAATGCCGAAACCAGAACGAAAACCACCCCCACGGCGCTCAGGGCCAACCATACCCAGGGTCGATTGAACTTCTGGGTTAGTGACGAAGTTTTTTGTCCGAGAATTTTCTTTCCCGGTCCGGGCCTAAGCGGGGATTTGGCCGGGGCGTCACTGACTGCCTGGGAGGTTTCCAGGTGGAGGGGCTGGGAAGCGATATCCAGAGGCCGGCCACCGGGAGCCGTGCCGGCCGGGTGCAAATCCGCCAGGCAAAGATCCTGACAGCCAGGAGATCGGAGGATAATGGCGGCCCCCGGGGCCGGGTTGATGAAGACGCCGCCCCAGCCCCCCTGGGTGGACTTAACGGCCACCGTTCCTTCCACCTGGGAGAAATCCAGCACCAGCACGAGCTGTGTCGTGGGACCACCGCTGGCCCAGACCCCGGATACTCCCATCCCCATCAAGAGACAGAGAAAAAGCAGCACGGAGGCTGTCCTGCCGTTTGGCTTTTTCCTGGCCATGTCTTGACTCGCCACGGGAAAGTGTCGATACCGCTACACCTCCTTGGCGGAAGTTTTATTATCCTCAGGCAAGATGTTGCCCCTTCCCCTCGTATGGGTGACAATTACTCACCACTTCTTTATATCGATATTTCAAGGCCATTTCTTCAATGGCCTGTGCTACTTGTGGAAAATACCAAAAGAAATCAGGATATTACCTCATATGCCCGAACTCCCTGAAGTGGAGGTGATCCGCCGGGGTCTGGCCCCCAGGCTGCTAGGCAGGCGCTTCCTCGCAGTAAAGGTGGGGAAAAAGCGCCTGCGGCAGGCTTCGTCGCCGCAGCGCCTGACCCGGTGGCTGACGGGCCGCCGCTTGGAACGCCTGCAGCGACGGGGCAAGTACCTAATTTTCCATCTGGAAGGGGGCGTAACCCTGCTGATCCATTTGGGCATGACCGGCCGTCTGTTGTTAGACCCGCCCCGGCGCGGCGAGCCCCACATGCACCTGGTTTTCTCTCTGGAGGACGGCCTTACTTTGGCCTTTCAGGATGTGCGGCGCTTCGGCCAGGTCCTGGTGTTTGAGCCGGGCCAACCCTTGACGCCCTTGGAGCAGGTCGGCCGGGAGCCCTTTTCCCGCCGGGTAACCCCGGAGTGGCTGGCGGAGGTCGCCCGGGGACGCAGCCGCCCCCTGAAGAATTTCCTCCTGGATGGTCGCATCCTCGCCGGCCTCGGGAATATCTACGCCTGTGAAGTCATGTTCGCGGCAGGACTTCACCCCGCCACCCCGGCGGGCGACCTGGGGTTAGAAGAGTGGGGCCGGGTGCTGCGGGAAATCCGGCGTATTCTAAAGCGGGCCATCCAGCAAGGGGGGACCACCGTGAACGACTATCTTGACAGCCGCGGCGAAACGGGCCTGTTTCAGGTGGAACTCATGGTATACGGGCGGGAAGGGGAGCCGTGCCACGTTTGTGGGAGCGCGATTCAGCGTCTGGTCCAGGCCGGGCGTTCTACCTTTTTCTGCCCCCGATGCCAGTCGTAAAAATCACTTTCTGGATGCATTTTTTAAGGTTTACGAATAAACTATTATATTTGAGACAATTTTAAGATCGACTTCACCTAAGGTGTAACCATGAAAAAAGACATTCATCCCAAATACGGCAAAGCCACAGTGCGCTGTGCTTGTGGTAACGAATTCGAAACCGGCTCCACCGCGGAGAGCATTCGCGTGGAAATTTGCTCCAAGTGCCACCCCTTTTTCACCGGCAAACAAAAACTGGTGGACACCGCCGGACGGGTGGAGCGCTTCCGCCGTAAGTACGCCCATCTGAAAGAGAACCAGGAAAGCGGCGAAACCAAGCAGTGAGCCAGGAAGAGCCCCTGCTGCAGGTGGGAGGACAGGCGGTGCTGGAGGGAGTCATGATGCGCTCCCCCCAAGCCCTGGCCATTGCCGTCCGTCTGCCCAACGGGTCGGTGCGCCTAAAAGACGAGCCCTTCTCCTCGCTTACCGCCCGTTACCCCCTGCTCAAGCGCCCTCTATTGCGGGGCCCGGTCATCTTGATCGAGGCCCTGGTCACCGGGGTCCAGGCTCTCACCTTTTCCGCCCAAGCGGCCCTGGAAGAGGAAGAAGAGCAATTGGGGTGGGGGAGCCTCCTCCTCACTTTAGGCGGCGCCTTTCTCCTGGCTTTTGTGTTTTTTGGCTTTCTGCCCCACTGGCTGAGCGGCCTGGCCGGTAAAATTATAGGGCGACCCCTGACCACGGCGGACCTGAGTTTCCACGTCATCGACGGCACCATCAAGCTCATCTTTATTCTGCTTTATATCTGGGGCATCTCTTTTTTCCAGGAAATCAGGCGGGTGTTCCAGTATCATGGCGCGGAGCATAAATCCATCTGTGCCTATGAAGCGGGCGAGCCCCTGGACCTGGACCACGCCCGGCAGCATTGTACCTGCCACCCCCGCTGCGGCACCTCCTTCATCCTGGTGGTCATCCTGGTAAGCCTGGTGATTTTCACCATCTTTTTCCCTCTCTTTCCGCCCCTGACCCGGACGGGCTTCTTCAACAATGTGGTGCAGGTACTGGTGAAAGTGGCCCTGATGTTTCCCATCGCGGCGCTGGCCTACGAAATCATCCGCTGGGGCGGGCGGCACGAGGATAGTTTCCTGGCAAAAATCCTTTTGTGGCCCGGTCTGTTCACCCAGCGCCTCACCGCGCTCGAACCCGACGACTCCCAGATCGAAGTGGCCCTGGAAGCCTTAAAGGCAGTCTTGGCCCGGGAAGCCCAGGCCAAGACTGTTTAATGTGGGGGGAGGGCCAGGAACCTGAGGTCCCTG
>JARRKO010000081.1:0-7074 GCA_037388025.1 Syntrophobacterales bacterium | reverse complement strand
CTCCCCTCAATTTATTCATACCCGCTCCGGCCCTGCGAGGATGGGTTTGCCGGTGGCTGCGGCGATGGCCTGGAGCATGCCGGGATAGAGGCGTTTATGGAAGGGGTCGAGGGCGAACCAGTAGGCGAAGCCGGCCAGGCCCCGGGGCAGGAACCGGGCGGTTTGGGTAAGTTCGGTGCCACCCGCGGGGGGAGAGAGGCGAAATTCCAGGGTGGCTTCCCCCGGCATTTTCATTTCGGCCAGCAGCAGCATGCGCCGGTTGGGTTCGATTTCCAGGACCCGGAAAAAATCCAAGGCATCGCCGACGCGCAGTTCGGCAGGGTGGCGCCGGCCGCGGCGCAGACCCGAGCCGCCGAAGAGGCGGTCCACTCCGCCCCGAATGGCCCACAAGGCGTCGCCGTAGTACCAGCCCGTTTGGCCGCCGATCTGGCTCACCACCTGCCAGACTTCCTCGGGAGTAGCGGCCACCCGCACCCGGTAGGTCAGGCTAAGCACGGTGCCGCCGGCGTAGGCCGCGTCGCCGCAGGCGACCCATTCCGGGGGCATAAGGGAGCCGGCGTCGCTCCAGCAGGTTTCCACCCGCTGCTGGGCGATCCGTTGCAGGGCCAGCCGGATGGTTTGGCGGCAATCCAGCAACTCCTGGGGGATGAGGTCGCGGATGCGGTTATCCAGGCAGATCACGGGGCTGGCCAGGCCCTCGGCCAGGGGTTGGGCCAGGGAGGCGGGGATGGGGGTGATCAGGTGGATCCAGTAGGAGCTCAGCCGGGGTGTGAGAACCGGCACCGGGATGATGAGGCGGCGGCGGAGGTGGGCCTCTTCGGCGTAGATATCCATCAGCCGCCGGTAGGTCACCACTTCCGGGCCGCCGATGTCGAAGCTTTGGCCCCGGGCCGCGTCGTTCTCCAGGCAGCCCAGCAGATAAGTCAGCACGTTACGGATGGCAATGGGCTGGACCGGGGTGTGCACCCAACGGGGGGTAAGCATTACCGGCAGGCGGTCCACCAAATAGCGCAGGATTTCGAAGGCCGCGCCGCCAGAGCCCAGGATCATGGCGGCCTTAAGGAAGGTGGTGGGGACCTTGCCGGATTGGAGAATCCGGGCCACCTCAAACCGGGAGCGGAGGTGCTCGCTCAGGTTGGGGTCCGCCTCGCCCCCCAGGCCGCCCAGATAGATGATGCGGTCGAGGCCGGCCGCAACCGCGGCCTGGGCCATATTTTGGGCGGCTTGGCGGTCGGCTTCGGGGAAATCTTTGGCGGCCGCGGTCATGGAGTGGACCAGGTAAAAGGCCGCCCAGCAGCCCTGGGCGGCCCGGCGCAAAGAATCAGCATCCATAACGTCACCCGGGGCCAGTTCAATGTGGGAATGATTACCCCAGGGGCGGTGGCGCAATTTGTCCAGGGAACGTCCCAGGGCCCGGACGCGATAGCCCGCGTCCAGGAGCCGGGGGACCAGGCGGCCGCCCACATAGCCGGTGGCGCCGGTGACCATTACTGGTTGTGCCTTCATGAGTAATAACTCCCGAGAAGCAAACAATTCCTGGATAAGATGAAGATCAGGTCTCCTGTGATATCCACCCGGTGGGTCTACTTGCCGGGTCCCAGCATCAAGACTCTCCCCGGCCTGCCCTCAAAAAGAGGCCCTGGGGTCACGATATGCGGCTTGGGTGGTTGAAACTCGCTCCCCGGGATCAAAGAGACGCTTGAGATAATTTTGTTGACGATCTCTTTCTCTATCGGGGTGTGGGGGTAGTCGTAGCCCGAGCCTACCAGCAGGCCGAATACGTACCCCTTCCGGGAGATGTTCACCGCATAGATGGGACCCACCACGCTGGAGGTTAACTTGTCGGGTGGCCCATAGTCTACCCGCACTTTTCGCAGGTACAGTTCGATGACCCGCAGGCCACTGGCGGTTTTCCAAGTATTCTCTTGCTCCACCCTTTTACAATAAATGGTCCCGTCCGGGCCGTCAGCGTCACACGACAGCTTGGCCCGCTCAACCATGAATGCTCTCCAAAGATCGGGAGTGCCTCTTCTTTCCGCCTTTCCGGTCTCATCCAACCGCTCTACGGTTATCGTCGACAGTCCTCTGCCCTGATACGACAAGTCAACATACGCCCCTTGGGCGATTGCCTTGAGGCCGCAAGCGGCCGGATAATGCAAACTATAACCGTAGCGCGCACTGGTATAGGTTTTTTTCTCACCCGCGCCCGCCGGCCCGGTGGCCACCAGCACTACACATCCCAAGACCGCCAAAGCCAACCCCCATCGCCAGCCCCATAAATTCCTCCGAGCGGTCATCATCAATCTCCTTTGCTTCACAGAGGCTCTTGCCTAAGTCCTCAATCCAGCTTCCACCCCTTAGCGGCTTGGCCCGTAGCGCCTCACACATGGTTGCGGAGCTGCAATTCCACGGGATGGGGATGGAGGTAAAACTGCTCTGCCAGATAGGGCTGCCGGTACTTACGGACATAGTGATTGATCAGGGTGACGGGTACGACCAGAGGTACGTAGCCCTGCCGGTAATTATCGATTATTTCGAGCAATTCCTGCTTTTCCTCGGCGGGTAAATCCTTTTTGAAGTAGCCCATGAGGTGATGCAGGACATTGGTGTTTTTCTTGGGGGTGGCTTTGAGGCGCAGGGCCTCCATGAGCCGTGAATGATAGCGCTCGTAGAGTTCAGATGACGGTAGCTCTTTGCCCCGGGCCACTAATTTCCCCAGATCCCGGTAAGACTCCGGGCTGTGGGCCAGGATGAGGAGCTTATGGCGGGTGTGGAAGGCCACCAGGCCGCCGAGGCCGCTTTTGGCGGCCAGTAATTCTCGCCAGCGCTTGAACACGAAGATACGCTCGATGAAATTTTCCCGGAGGGCGGGGTCATGGAGGCGGCCTTCGTCCTCCACCGGCAACAGGGGAAAGTGCTCCATGAAGGCACGGGCAAAGAGCCCCACGCCCTTGGTTACCGGGGAGCCGGTGGGGGGATCAATATATACTTTGACCCGCTCCATGCCGCTGCTCGGGGATTTGCTTTTAAAGATAAACCCACACAAATCTTCGGCTTCCAGTTCCTGCACCCGTTTTTGGGCCCAGGTGGCCAGGCGTTCGGTGTGATCGATCTTGGTGCGCACGGTGAGAAGCCGGGGC
Source organism: Syntrophobacterales bacterium (assembly GCA_037388025.1). GTDB lineage: Bacteria > Desulfobacterota > Desulfobaccia > Desulfobaccales > 0-14-0-80-60-11 > JBGSLA01. The sequence continues at coordinate 3,934 of JARRKO010000081.1, read as the reverse complement.
GTGCTAATGTCGCCCACGAGGCGCATGGCTTCCCGGGGCACCCCCAGGCCGGATTCGACTTCAGGGCACACAGGAACAAATTCCACGTAGCGTCCCAGGGTATCGGTGATAAAATGGTCCAACTGATGGCTGCCGTCAAAGCGGACCTTCTGGCCGAGCAGGCAGGCGCTAATTCCCAGGCGGATTTTGGGCATAAGTCTTAGGCCTCACAGGTGTGGCGTTGGCAACGAATTATGCTTGTGGCTGATTTATAATCTCCCCTTTCCAGAAAATTTAGAGGGGGATTTTAGTTTTTGGAATATTCCCCCGATATATGAATAAAGTTTTTTGAAATTCGCTATAAATATACAACAGATTGAGAAAAAAACAGAGAACCCAGTGAAAGGACGATTATTATAACCGGCGCACCAAGGCTCCGTAAGAACCCCTCCGGAATCAGAAAAAACCGCGCCTGATTAATTATTGGGATGTGCACAAAGGTGGAAAACATGCTAAGATAATTGTGAAATATTTCTCTTGCATGACTGGAAATACGGGGAAAAGTAACTACTTGCTGCCTGGAAAGGTTAGTGTGGCACTTATGGCACAGGAGCAATCCAGAAGTACAAAGGCCGAACCTTTACTGGCTGCCTGGATCAAATGGACCATGGATTTTTGGGAGGCCATGGCCTATATGGGTCCGAGGCCGATCAGCCTGGCCGAACCCGACGGCGACCTTTGTCTGGAAGCCGCCGGGCCCGGGGAGGACTGGCTGCCGTTTTTGAACCTGTGGCAGGCCTTTTTTTCGTTGTTGACGGAACCGGAAACCGTGGCTGCGGTTTTTCAGGGTATCAGGGCGCCCACGGAGATGGTGTTGCGGATGGCCCAGGCAGGGTGGGAAGGCTATTTTCAGCTGCACCGGCAATGGCTGGAGGGCTGGGAGAGTGATGGCATTCTGAACCCGGATGATTTTGAGGATCTGGATCAGGATATTGCCAAAATCTGCAGCGATCTATATGAAAAAGACTTTCGCCGCTTATTGCATATGCCCCACCTGCGTCTGACGGGCCTGACCCAGGAACGTCTTAACCAGGCTACGGAGAAATTCAACCAGTTTCAGGCCGCCATGGCCGAATTCGCCCATATGCTCTATCTGCCGGTGAAAAAGTCTCTGCGGGCTATGCGGGGAGTGGGAGGCGTCGGTCGGCAGGAGCGGCCGCCGGAAGACTTTAAAGATTACTACCGGGGGTGGCTGAAGATCCTGGAAGGGCATTACATGACGCTGTTCCAGTCAGCGGAGTTTGTCCAGACCTTGGTCTACACCCTCACGGCCCTGCAGGAATTCACCGCGGCGAAAGATGCCCTCATGGCCGAAGTCATGGAAGCCCTGGCGCTGCCCAGCCGCCGAGACCTGGACGCCCTGTACCGGGAAATGTATGTGCTCAAAAAAAGCATGAAAGACATGGCCAAGAAGCTGGACCGGCTCGAGCCGGCCACGGAGCCCGGTTGATGGATCGCCCCAAGATTCCCTTGAATCTTATCCTGGCCAGTCTGGCCGCGGATGCGGAGCAGGCCAAGCAGCGCCTGGAAAAGGCCAAAGATATCCTGCTCGGGCCTTTGGACACGGACATCGGTACCACCCCCTATGAGCTGGTTTACCAGGAAGACCGGGTCAGCCTCAAATATTACCGGCCAGCCGAGGTCCGCCTCAAGACCCCACTTTTATTGGTGCACGGCCTGTTCAATCGGGAAACCCTGTTGGACTTGCAGCCGGATCGCAGCATAGTCCAGAATCTCCTCAAAGCCGGTCTGGAAGTCTATCTGGTGAGCTGGGGCGTTCCCACCCGCCGGGACCAGTTTCTGACCCTGGATGACCATATCAATGGCTACCTGGATAACATCGTGGACTTTATCCGTGGTCGGCATGGCGTGGCCAAAGTGAATCTAATGGGAGTGTGCCTGGGGGGGACGTTTGGGGTCATCTACGCGGCACTCCACCCGGAAAAGATCAGGAACTTGATCACCACCGCTACCCCCGTCCAGTTTGATACCCCCAAGGGTCTGCTGCACATCTGGCTCAAAGAGATCGACGTCGACCGACTGGTGGACGCGTTCGGCAACCTGCCCGGCAACCTGGTGAACACGGCCTTCCTGCTGCTAAATCCGCCCCGGCTCCTTTTGGATAAGTATATAGGTTTGCTTGAGAATATGGACAATAAAGAGTTTGTGGAAAACTTCATCCGCATGGAAAAATGGATTTTTGACAGTCCGGACGTGCCAGGGGAGACGGTGCGGCAAATGCTCAAGGACCTGTATCAAGGCAACCGGCTGGTGCACAATGAGAGGGAGGTGGGAGGGCGCCAGGTGCGTCTGGGGGCGATCGCCATGCCTCTGCTCAATATCTACGGCCGCTACGACCACCTGGTGCCGCCGGAGGCGTGCGAAGTCCTGACGAAAACCGTGGAGACCCGGGACAGCCAGGATATCTGCCTGGACAGCGGCCACATCGGCATTTATGTAAGTGCCCAATTTCAACGAGAAGTCGTGCCCACGCTGGCCGCTTGGCTGGGGGAGCGGGACAGTTAAGTTTTCTGGGCTTATAACTGAAAAGCAGATCATGAACCTCAAGGGAAGAGCTTGCCATGCCCGTGAGAATTGATTATTTCAAAAAGCTTAGTGAACTCTGCAAGGCCTTTGGCACAGCCCGCAACCGCCAGGAATTTCTGGCGATGATTTTTGACAGCGCCCTGGACATCCTGGAATGCAAGGCAGCGTGCCTGTACCTGACGGAAACCGGCAAACGGGAGCTGATTCCCATTGCCCAAAAAGGCCTGACCGAAAATTATTTCCGTTCCAAGAAATCCATGCTGACCCAGAAGATTGTGCCCCTGGTGGTGAAAAAAGGGTTTTTTTATTCCCGGGACGCGGCGGCGGACCCGAAACTGGCATATCCTGATGCCAAGAAGGCCGAGGGCATCGCCTCCATCCTGGCGGTGCCGGTGATGGTGAAAGGCAAGATTAATGGGGTTTTTTGCCTGTTTACCGTAACCCCCCGGCATTTTACCAGGGAGGAGAAGGATTTCACCACCTTGCTGGCGCAGCAGGCAGGCGGCGTCATGGAACACGCCCGTCTCATCGACCACCTGCGCCGGGAAACCCAGCTCTTTTTTGACCTGGCCGTCAATCTCAGCGGCACCCTGGAAGTAAAAGAGATCTTGCGGGCCATGACCACCGATCTGGCCCATGCCCTGAAGGTGAAAGGCGTGTCCATCCGGCTCTTGGACGAGCGCCAGGAGACTTTGGAACTGGTGGCCTCCTTTGGGTTGAGCAAGAGATATCTTGAAAAAGGCGCGGTATCGGCCCAGGAGAGCATCCCCCAGGTTTTGAAGGGGAAGAATCCGGTTATCATCCTGAACGCCGCCACCAGCAAGCGGGTGCAGTACCGCGAAATGAACAAGAAAGAAGGTATTGTGACGATTCTGGCCGCGCCCATCAAGACCAAAGAGCAGGTGATCGGGGTGTTGCGCCTGTATAGCTCGGTGGCCCGGCATTTCACCCCCGAGGAAATCAAGCTGGTCACCGCCCTGGCGTATCTGGGCGGCCTAGCGATCCAGAATGCTTCGATGTATCTGATGTGCCAGACGGATATGAAGGATTTAAAAGAAGAACTGTGGAGTCACCGGTCCTGGTTTTAGGAAATCAGGGGTAAGGGGTTAGGGGCCAGGGGTTGGAAAAACCTCTACAAGCCATTTCAAAACCTAAATGATTACCAAATTGTCATTCTGAGCGCCGCGAAGCGACTGTGTTAGTTGTCAAGGACAAAGAATGTTAAGTCACCAGGGTTGTTGGTGCTTGAGCACCGCATTCAAGATGGTTAAGAGTTTACGCATACAAGCGGTCAGGGCCACTTTCTTCCGCTTCCCCGCTTGTAGTAAGCGCTGATAAAAGTTACGGA
>JARRKO010000080.1:0-11310 GCA_037388025.1 Syntrophobacterales bacterium | reverse complement strand
AGATCTGGGGCCCTGTCTCCCGATGGCTCGGCCAGATTTTCATCGCCAGCCAGGTGAGCACGGAGGGGCGGCCTTAAAACCCGCCCCCACCTACCTGGCCCTCCGCCAAGATCATCTTTCTTTCGCAAAAACCCGATACAGTACCGCTAGGGCGAGGGCTACCCAGATGAGCAAAGCCAGCCAGGCCTTGCCAATACCGGTGGCAGCGATTTCTTGCGTGGTGGTTTGCAGTGAGGCCGCATAGGGGAGGAGACTGAGGCCCACCAGCAAGGCAGTGAACCCCATTACCACAAATATATCGATGATATCGATACTGGTGAAAATAAAATAACGGGTGATGGCCAGCAAGATCAGGTAAACGACCATCACCAGGGCGGTGTGGCCTATGAAGGCCTGCGCCATCCCCAGCCATTTCTCAGGGCTGATCAGCAGAAAGGCCACTTTTATCAGGGTGAGCGCGGCGATGATGACAGCTATGATCTTTTTCCCTAACATCTTTATACTCCTTGAATTTCCGGTGGATGGCAAAAGCGTCTATTCTACAAGCTAATCAACCTTATATAGCAAAACATGGCACCAAAAGTTGTGAGATCTCTGCTAAAATCCTTCCATTAATCCAAAAGTTCGTTTAATAAATCAATATGGTGTAGAGCAGGCCGCTATTACAAAATGTCAGGCCTCGGTGTCCTGTCATCCTGAACGACATCAGGAACCTGCCGGCCAGACCTTCAAAACCAGCCAGGTGAGGAAGGGGAGGTAAATAAATACCCCGGACAGGAACAGGGCCACCTCGCCGATCCACAGGGTCATGGCTAAATTAAAGGCCAGAATGCCGAAATAAAGGCCGGAACCTAGAAGAGCCTGGCCCGGAAAGCGCCGTTGGCCCCAGTTCCAGAAAACACCCGTGGGCAGGCGGGCCAGGAGGAATTGCAGCAGACGAATGAGGATGAAAGACACCAAAAGCCAGCCCGCGAAGTTAGCCAGGGGAACGCCGAAGTAATAGCCGGGTTCAGGATAACCGTAAATCTGACCCAGAAACCAACGATAACCCCGGAGGGCCAGCGGGTCGATGACCACGTCCAGGGCGGTCATAAGGACGGCCCCCAGAATGGTGCTGCGCCAGGAGTATAAGAGCCGGCGATCCTCCAGAGAAAACCGCCACCCCTGCCAGCCCCCCGGGCTCAGGGCCAGGAGCGCCAAACTGTAGCTGGCATAAGCCAGAAACACGTAGGACAGGGAGTCCATGAAGGGAACGCCGGCCACCCAGATTTCCCGGCCCAGGGTGGCCGGAATATAGATATATAAACCAAAGGGGAAACCGGTGTGGATGGAGCTCAACTCCGCCAGCCAGGCCACCAGGTAACCCGTGACTAGGAAGGCCAGGGTGCGTCCGAGGCCGAACTGCCAGGTGGCCAGCAGCACATAGCATCCCAGAAAGATAAAGACATAAGGGCGTAAAAGAAGCGTGCCCCCCAGAAGATTCAGAAACTCCATCAGGGTTCGCAGTTTGCCGTTTTCGGTTTTGGATGAATAGACCCGAGCATGCTTGGCAAAATTGCTCCTATTGAATAAAATTTGATATCAAGCATAAAATTGCCCCTTCACCGATTCATTTTATCGCTGACATCGCCAATGGAAAACAGAAAACAGTCCTTGGAAAACCGTATATGAAGGTTGTACTGGCCAAAACCGCCGGATTCTGCATGGGCGTGAAAAACGCCATGGAAATGGTCCTCAAGGCCATCCATGAAAACCACGTCAATATTTACACCTACGGACCCCTGATTCACAACCCCCAGGTCATGGACCTGTTGAAGGAACGGGGAATCAGGGTCCTCGAGGAAGGGGAGACCCCCGGTTCGGGTCTGGTGGTCATCAGGGCCCACGGCATTCCCCCCCAGGAGCGACGGGCCCTGGAGACTGCCGGGGCCCGCATCATTGACGCCACCTGTGTGAGGGTGGCCCGGGTCCAGGCCATCATTCGCCGCTGGGCCAACAAAGGGTATGCCACGATAATCGTGGGGGACGCCGATCACCCGGAAGTGCGGGGTCTTATGGGGCATACCCAGGCCCGGGGTTTTGTGGTCTCCAGCCCCGAGGAAGTGGCAAGTTTACCGGAGCTGGATCAGGTCATTGTGGTGGCTCAGACCACCCAGAGCGAAAGCCACTTTCAGGAGTTGGTGGATGCCATCACCGCCCGTTTCCCCGGGGCGGTGATCCGCAATACCATTTGCGACGCCACCGCCAGTCGCCAGGAGGAGATCGAAGAACTGGCCCGCCAGGTGGAGGTCTTGGTGGTGGTGGGGGGCCGCAATAGCGGCAACACCCAACGCCTGGTGGAGATCTCCCGGGCCACCGGGCTGCCCACCTTCCACGTAGAGACCGAACAGGAACTGGACCTGAGAGACTTGAGCCGCTACAGCACGGTGGGAGTGACCGCCGGGGCCTCCACCCCCCATTGGCTTATCGGCAACGTGGTCAGCACCCTCAAGCATGCCTGGGCTTTCACTCCGGGGTCCCTCACCAGTTATCTGTACCGGATTTGGCGGTTTTTCCTTAAGTCCAACCTCTATGTGGCTTTAGGTGCCGGCAGTTTAAGTTACGTGTCTTCTCTGCTGCAAGGGGTGTGGCCGGATTGGGACTACTTTTTCGTGGCGTTTCTGTATGTTTATGCCATGCATATCCTGAATCATTTCACCGACGCGGCTTCCAAGCTAAACGATCCGGTACAGACCATGTTCTACGGCCGACACCGGCTCTTTCTCCTGGTCAGCGGTGCTTTATCCTCCCTGGCCTCTTTAGCTTTAGGCTATTTTCTCGGGTGGGAGGCCTTTGCCTTTATCCTGGCGATGAGTGGGTTGGGGCTCTTCTATAATCTGCAACTCATTCCCCGCCGCCTGGCGACCACCACCCGCATCGCCCGCCTGAAGGAAATTCCAGGCTCCAAAACCGTATTCACCGCCCTGGCCTGGGGAGTGCTGGCCGCCCTCATCCCGGTAGTGTGTTCGGATAAGCAGATCTCGGCCGCTACCGCGGTGGCCTTTTTCTTCGTGGCCGCTCTGGTCTTCATCCGCACCGGCCTGTTTGAAATCCTGGCCATCGAGGGGGATCGGGTGGTGGGTAAGGAAACCCTGGCCATTGCCCTGGGACCTAAGCAGACTCTGAACCTTTTGTCCGCGGGGGCGACGGTCCTGGCGGTCGTACTGCTAATGGCTGCCTGGACCGGTCTCATTCCCCCCCTGGGCTATGTCCTGTCCCTGTGCGGTTTCTACGCCCTGGGCTACCTCACCCTGTACCGGCTGGACCTCATGCAATCCGGGCTCATCCTCGAATCCCTGGTGGAAGGGAACATGATCCTGGCGGGTCTGCTGGCCTTTTTTATGGACCCGAGTCACAGCCCTTTCCTTTATTTCTAACCACTCCGCCTTTCGCCCGGGGAAATTGACGCCCAGAAACCCTGGCAAAATCACAAAATTCAAGTTCTTGTCATTCTGAGCGGAGCGAAGAATCTTGTATTTTTAATGGGTTGAGATCCCTCACTTCGTTCAGGATGACAGGAATAGAAGTTTTGCAGGAGCTTGTAGAACTTAAAACCACTCGAACCTCGAACTTTGAACTTTGAATTGTGGGAAACTGGCACGACGTGCCAATTTCTCTTCGAGGAGTTAGGTGGGTGAAGTCAAGTTGACGGAAAAAAGGTCGAAAAGATGAGGAATTGTTCCGATAAAAGGGTTGCATTCGGTTCGGCAGGTCTCAAGGGAGCTCTCCCCTGGATCATCCCGGTGGTTGATTGAGGCTCAAAAGAGTAGGATCATGAGATACTTAGGAAGAAATACAAATTTTTTAACTAGAAGAAAAAAATTTTAACTTTTTTATTGACAAACATGTTGAAGGTATTTAAGCTGCCATCAATAACCAAAACGTGTGAAGGGAGGTGGGACCGGCAAAGACAAATTCACAGTTGTTACCAGAGGTTAAAAAGGGGAAATGGTAATTAACTCACACACCTGTTAAGGGGGATAAACATGAAAAAAACCATTGCTTTTCTTACCTTGCTGGCGCTGGTGGCCCTGCCGGCCTCCGTCATGGCGGCGAAGACCGGGGATTTCGAACTGGGCGGCTACATCAAGCTGCATACCTGGTGGGATAGCACCGACGATTTAAACAAGAACATAAGTTCTAAGGGTAACCGGAACAATGTATTTGGTGCGGCCAACCAGGGCAAATTCCGGATGACGTCCCAGGACACCCGGTTTAACTTCAAGATCAAGGGACCGGAAGTCTGGGGCGCCAAGACCCAGGGCTACATTGAGGTGGACTTTGACGGCTCGGGGCAGGACCCCGAAGCTACTGTCACCTACGCGGTGCAACCCCGGCTGCGTCATGCCTGGTTCCGGTTTGATTGGCCCGGTGGCTGGCAAGTCCTCATGGGCCAGTACTGGGGCGTGTTCTGTAACTACTGGCCGGATACCGTCAACAGCGGCCCTCTCTTTGGGCACGGCATGCCTACCCAGCGGTTACCCCAGATCCGGTTGACCTATAAGACCGGTCCCTGGACCTTCATCGGTATGGCAGGGATCCCGAACGACGGAACTGACAACCCCGTTGGGCCTCAGGTTAATGTTAACGGTGTCCCCTGGTTGCAGGGAACTGGTCCGTTCGAAGGCGGGCGCACCACCATGCCCCAGTTTGGCATGCAGCTAATTTTCGAGAAGGACCTCTATGGCAAAGCGGCCTTTTTCAGCCGGCCTCGGGGCTTCTCGGCCAGCGTGTCCTTCGGCATTCAGCGCACGAGATATGACGCCGGGTCGACCGTTGCTAATACCTGGGGCCAGAACAATTTCGGTACAACAAATGCGTTCATTCAAAATACCCAATATGAGACTCCCTGGTGTGTCCAGGCGAGTATGTTTATTCCGGTTCTTACCACCCAGACTGCGGACCTGAAGGGCACGGCCTCACTGCAGGTTCAGTTTTATGTGGGGCAGGGCCTGAGGGCCTTTGGCAACGACTTCCTGGGCGGCAGCAATTCCTATTGGACGTTTGATACCATCGCAAGTTCTGCTGGTGGCTTCACCAACGTGCCCGTGTATGACCGCAAGCTCATGCAAAGATACGGCGGCTACATCCAGGGTCAGTACTACATCAACAACGAATGGTACGTGAGCTATCTGTACGGCTTCTCCAAAGCTTACGGTGTGAGCCGGGATAGAAACGCCGCTCTCGTAACCGGTGCTAACCCTGATGGCTACGAATATGCCGGGGGAGACCCGATCAAGATGATCCAGGAGCACAATGTCACCCTGTTCTACCGGCCCATCAAGAACTTCAAGTTCGGCTTGAGCTACGTTTACCTCAATCAGAACTGGTTTCAGCAAACCAGTTATTATGATTCTGCCCGGCCTACCGCCAGGGGCGATGTGCATCGCGTCCAGTTCGCCGGCTGGTTTTTCTTCTAACCTGAAAAGCGGTTGAACACACTAAAGCCCACAGGAAACATCCCTGTGGGCTTTTTGTTTGATTGCGGTGACATATTTCTCTCTGAAAGGGATTCCATTAGGTTTTCTGGGGTTGGGGTCGCTTCCCTCACTCCCATTGAGGCTTCATGCCACCCTGTGGAACGCACCTATAGATGATCACCCCCTGGACTGATAATATTCAACCGTCAGACCCAAAGCGGCATCGCGTGGTTGACAACGTACCTGGAGATGTGGTATTGCCCCAAAAGAATAACGCATAGTCCCTTAAGCACATCTTGGCCATGGCGTCCGGTACACAGTTATTACCAGAGGTTAACAAGGGGAAATGGTAATTAACTCACATACCTGTTAAGGGGGATAATCATGAAAAGGACCATTGCTTTTCTCACCTTGCTGGCACTGGTGGCCCTCCCGGCCTCCGTCATGGCGGCGAAGACCGGGGATTTCGAACTGGGAGGCTACATCAAGCTGCATACCTGGTGGGATAGCACCAACAATGTTAACAAGAACATAAGTGTTAAGGGTAGCCGGAACAATGCATTCGGTGCGGCCAATCAGGGCAAATTCCGGATGACGGCCCAGGACACCCGGTTCAACTTCAAGATCAAGGGCCCCGACGTCTGGGGCGCCAAGACCCAGGGCTACATTGAGGTGGACTTTGACGGCTCGGGGCAGGACCCTGAAGCTACCGTCACCTACGCGGTGCAACCCCGGCTGCGTCATGCCTGGTTCCGGTTTGATTGGCCCGGCGGCTGGCAGCTCCTCATGGGCCAGTACTGGGGCGTGTTCTGTAACTACTGGCCGGATACCGTCAACAGCGGCCCTCTCTTTGGGCACGGCATGGCTACCCAGCGGCTGCCCCAGATCCGGTTGACCTATAAGACCGGTCCCTGGACCTTCATCGGTATGGCAGGGATCCCGAACGACGGAACTGACAATGCCGTTGGGCCTCAGGTTAATGTTAACGGTGTCCCCTGGTTGCCCGGAACTGGTCCATACGAAGGCGGGCGCACCAGCATGCCCCAGTTTGGACTTCAGTTGATTTTTGAGAAGGACCTCTATGGCAAAGCGGCCTTTTTCAGCCGGCCTCGGGGCTTCTCGGCCAGCGTGTCCTTCGGCGTTCAGCGCACGAAATATGACGCTGGGGTGGCTGTTGGTAATACCTGGGGCCAGAACAACTACGGTACAACAATGGCGTTCGTTCAAGAGAGCCAAACCTTGGTTCCCTGGATGGTCCAGGCGAGTATGTTTGTTCCGCTTATTCCCACCCAGACTGCGGACCTGAGGGGCACGGCTTCATTGCAGCTTCAGTGTTATGTGGGGCAGGGCCTCAGGGCCTTTGGCAACGACTTCCTCGGCGGCAGCAATTCCTTTTTTGTGTATGATAACTTCCAAAATACAGGTGGCTTCACCAACGTACCTGTGTATACGCACAAGCTCATGAAAAGATACGGCGGCTACATCCAGGGTCAGTACTACTTCAACAACGAATGGTACTTGAGCTATGTGTACGGCTTCGCCAAAGCCTACGGTGTGAGCCAGGATAGAAACCCCCTTCTCGTAACCGCTGCTAACCCTGCTGGGTACGAATTCGCCAACACGGGGGATCCCATCAAGTTTATCCAGGAGCACAATGTCACCCTGTTCTACCGGCCCATGAAGAACTTCAAGTTCGGCTTGAGCTACGTTTATCTGCAAACAGACTACTTCCAGATCACCACGGTGAGTTCCAGCCAGACCAGTGATGGTGACACGTCGCTAGAAGTCAAAGATACCTCATGGCGTTCGGACCGGGACTGGTAACGCTAACCCCGAAAATCCAGATGACTGCTCCGGTAAAAAGATGTTGTCTGAAGGAATAACATCCACCTGATAACCGAAAAACAAGCCTCATTTGCTTTACATTCCCAACTTGGAGTAGCAGTAATGTCCCCCAAAGCAAACAGATTATTGGCCGTAGTGCTTGCTCTGGCCCTGGTGGCCGGCCTGGCTCTGGTCGGCTGCAGCAGCGCCAAGAAGACCTGGAGAAAGGTTTCCGGAACTCGAGCCCCGGACCCTGAACTGGAGGCGGAAGCCAAGGCTCCCCCGGAATCCGTTAAAGAAGAGATAGTCATTGACGGCAAGGTTTGGGTGCGCAGCAAAAATCCTGAATATAACTATATCCCCGGAGAGCCGGAATATATCTATGCGGAAAAGGGCAAGGAGTTTGTGGGTCTCACTGACTGGATAGCTGCTGGCCTGGCTAAAAGGATGGGCATTGACACGAAGCAGAAGGGTGTTCCGGAGGACAAGGTAAAGGAAATGGTGCGCCAGGAGGTGGACCGTATTCTCCGGGAACAGGGCCTGAAGGCCTACTATGACAAGGAAAAGGGCCGGCCAGAGGGAGTGGTGGGCCGCTACGTGGCGGTATACCCCAATCCCGACATCACCGGGGGTCTGCGAGGGACGAACCGTTTGCTGGCCGCGGACCTGGCTGACGCCCTCTCCCGGCAAAAAGACCTCAAAGTGGCTGGTCCCGATAAGGTTAGAGCCTCCCTCAGCCAGGCCAAGATTACCGGAAGCTTGGATGCCGAAAAAATCCGGGCCTTGGGTGACGCCTTAGGGGTGCATGGCCTCGTCTTAACCGGGGTGGTGCCGCCGAGAGGCGGAAACCCCGGATTTCTAGTCCTGGAGGTCTACGACACCTTTACGGGGGACAAGGTGGACGGCATAGCCTACCCGGTGGAGGGAGCTCCGGATTCGGCCGTCGTGAAAAAGTTCGCCCGCAATAACGCCATAAAGGTCTCCGCGGCCCTCATCAACGTGGAATGGTTCGGCCGGGTGGAATTCACCAAGGAAGACAACGTCTACCTCAGCTTCGGTGAAAATGCCGGGCTCAAAGTGGGGGATCGCCTGAAGGTGGTGGCCCCGGGTCAAGAAGTCATCAACCCCACCACCCATGCTTCTTTGGGCTTCTCCTCGGGCACAACCAAGGGGCAGGTCAAGGTCAAGGAATTGCTGGGTACCACCGGAGCCGTGGCCACAGTCGTAAGCGGCGGGCCTTTTACTACGAATGATAAGGTGAAAGCGATCCGGTAGACCGGTTTTCGATTTTCAGTTTTCGGTTTTCGGCAAAAGAAAAATGGGAGGATTACAAAAGTCGAGATCTTACCGGGACCTGGAGGTTTGGAAGTTATCCATTGACCTGGTAAAAGAAGTGTATCTTATCACCGATAATTTTCCCCCATCAGAGATATATGGCCTGACTAATCAAATACGCAGAGCCGCAGTTTCAATTCCTTCCAATATAGCAGAAGGACAGGGCAGAAGTTCTTCAAAAGAATTTAAACAATTTTTGGCTATTTCATTGGGGTCAATGGCTGAACTAGAGACTCAACCGATCATCTCTAATAGTATAGGATATATAGAAGAAGAGAATTTGAATATTTTATTAGAAAAGCTTGACAGAATCAGGAAGATGATCCGGAGTCTCTCAAGCAAGATTTAATAGTTTTTACCGAAAACCGAAAACTGAAAACCGAAAACTTTATTTTTCAATTCTCTCCATCCCTCCCATGTAAGGCCTGAGTTTCTCCGGGATGATCACGCTGCCGTCTTCCTGCTGGTAATTTTCCAGAATGGCCACCATGGTGCGTCCCACGGCCAGGCCCGAGCCGTTCAGGGTGTGCACCAGCTCGGTGCCCTTGGCGCCCGGGCGCTTGAAGCGAATTTCAGCCCGCCGGGCCTGGTAATCGGTGAAGTTGCTGCAGGAGGAGATTTCCCGGTAAAGCTGCTGCCCCGGGAGCCACACCTCGATATCGTAGGTCTTGGCCGCGGCAAAGCCCATGTCCCCGGTGCACAGGACCACCACCCGGTAGTGCAACCCCAGTTCCTGCAAGACCTCTTCCGCATCTTGGAGTAGAAGCTCCAGTTCGTCGTAAGAGGTGTCCGGGGTGGTGAATTTCACCAGCTCCACCTTGTCGAACTGGTGCTGGCGGATGAGGCCCCGCACGTCCTTGCCGTAGGAGCCCGCTTCGGAGCGGAAACAGGGAGTGTAAGCCGTATATTTAATCGGCAGGTCCTCCTCCCGGAGAATCTCCTGCCGGTGGATGTTGGTCACCGGCACCTCGGCGGTGGGCACCAGAAAATAGTCCCAGCCCTCGAGTTTAAAGAGATCGTCAGCGAACTTGGGAAGCTGGCCGGTGCCTTTCATGGCCTCGGCGTTGGTCATGAAGGGGGGCCAGACCTCGGTGTAGCCGTGTTTCCGGGTGTGAAGGTCCAGCATGAAGTTGACCAGGGCCCGCTCCATGAGGGAGCCCGCGCCCTTCAGCAGGGCGAAACGGGCCCCGGCGATCTTGGCGGCCCGCTCGAAGTCCAGGATGCCCAGATTCTCGCCCAGGTCCCAATGGGCTTGGGGCTCAAAGGTAAAGCGGGGCCGCTCCCCCCAGGTCTTGGTCACGGGGTTGTCTTCCTCGGACTCGCCCACCGGGACGCTGGCGTCGGGGAGATTGGGGAGATTGAGGAGAAAGTCCCGGACCCAGGGGTCATGCTTGTCGGCTTCCGCCTCCCAGTGCTTGATTTTCTCGTTTATTTCTCTAACTTGCTCCATCAGGGGCTCTGCTTCGGCATGCAGCCCCGCTTTCTTTTTATTCCCCACCTCCTGTGACAAGGTATTGCGACGGTGTCTGAGTTCGTCTATGGCCGCCAATGCCCGGCGGCGCTCCAGGTCCTTATCGGTGAACTCGTCGAAGGAGATTTCGAGTCCTCGATGGCGCAACGCCAGCTTCACTTCCTCGATATGATCGCGGACAAAGCGCAGATCCAGCATCATGAGCTCCCTAAAAAAATCCGCTATTTCTCCTGGGTTCCCCAGCAGGAGCCTGGAACCAGCAATTAAAAGCTTAAAGCTTAAGGCTTATAGTTTATAGCCTTAAGCTCATAGCCCTCAGCTCGAAACTCAAAACTCAAAACTCAATCAGCTTTGATCTCCTCCAGCAACCGCACCAGGCCGTCGACGTTCTGCCGCTGAATAAAGTAAAGAATATCCGCCACCGCGTCCTCCAGGGCCCGCAAGGCCGGGCGGTTAGCCGGGTTGGCCAATTGGATGCAGGCATAGAGCTGGGCGTCCTGGCTCAGGAGGCGTTTCGCCAAGCGGTGCAGGGTGGCAAAGGTGGGCGTGGAATAGTCCTCCAGGTCCTGGGGCGACACCCCGAGTTGGCGGATGGATTTTTCCAGAGCGATGAGGACAAAGTGGGACAACCCCTGGACCACGGCCATCATGCGGTCATGCTCCGTGGCGCTGGTGACCTTTACCCGGGCCCCGGCCTGCTCCAGGAGGTCTTTGAGCCATTGCAGCCAGCGTTCCCCCCGGCCGGGGCACAGGACCACGGTACGGCCTTCGATGCTTTTTTCCTTGGGACCGAACAGGGGGTGGGTGCCCACCACTTCGCCGGGGAAGGCCTTGAGCATGGCGTCCAGGGGACGCTGTTTCACCGAGGTATTGTCCATGAGCGCGGCATCGGGACGCAGGTGCGGGGAGATGTCTTTGGTAATGGACACCACTTTGGGGATGGGGACCGAGAGCATCACCACGTCGGCCTGAGCCGCCACTTCCTCGGGAGTCTGGGGGGTGTCCACATCAGCCGTCAGGACGGTGAGGCCCTGGCCGGCAAAAAAACGTTGAAACCACCGACCCATCTGCCCGGAGCCGCCGATAATGGCGACAGTTATCGGATCTTGCTGGGGATTTTTAATGGGAGGGCGGGGGGACCGATGGTAGCCCCCCGTTTTCCCCTCAAACTCCCCTCCCAACCCCTTATCTGGGGTTGGGGGAGGGGGTTTGGGGGAGGGG
>JARRKO010000079.1:12505-13607 GCA_037388025.1 Syntrophobacterales bacterium | reverse complement strand
GGGGTTTGGGGGAGGGGGTAAGGGGCCACTGCCCCTTAGCCCCCTCCCCCAAAAACCTTCAAGGAAGCTACTATGCGGAGAAAGATTGAGGATTTTCATGACGGGGCCCAGGATGGTTTGGAGCCCCTGGAGCCGTTAGACCTTCAGAAGATCGAGGATTTTGACGAGTTGCTCCGGGCCCTGGGCAAAACCGCGTTCGGGGGGCGCAGTTTAGGGGAGGCGGCTGAGGTTATGGCGGCCATGGTCCAGGACCCGGAGGTCACCATCGTGGGCACGTTTTCCGGGGCCATGAGCGTGGCCAAAATGGGCCTCCTGCTCTGTGACATGTTGGACCGAGGCTGGCTCGACATCGTCATCACCACTGGCGCGCTGGTGGCCCACGGTTTCATCGAAAACCTGGGCCGGGTGCACTACAAGTATCCGCCGCAGCGCTCCGACCGGGAGCTCTATCTCCAGGGCTACAACCGCATCTATGACACCCTGGAGATGGAGGCCAATTTGGATTACGCCGAGGAAGTGATGCGGGACGTCCTGGATACCCTCGACCACCAGGAGGTCTGGGCTTCGGAGAGCCTGTGTCGGGAGCTGGGCCGCCATTTGGCGGGCCTGACCGACCAGCCCGGTCTCCTGCGCAACGCCTACCTCAAGGGCGTGCCGGTCTTTATTCCGGCCTTCACCGACTCGGAACTGGGACTGGACCTGGCCGGTTACATGGTGCGCCAGGCCCTGGCCGCGGGGGAGAAGCTGCCCGCAGCCCTCAAGTCGCTGTCCCTCAAATTCAATCCGTTTTTGGACCTGGGAAGCTATGCCCACAGGGTGATGCAGGCTAAAAAATTAGGCATTTTCACCGTGGGGGGCGGGGTGCCCCGGAACTGGGCCCAGCAGGTGGCTCCCTATCTGGAACTTTTGCACGCCCGTTTGGGGCAAAGTTTATCGGAAGTGCGGTTCCAATACGGGGTACGCCTCTGCCCCGAGCCGGTCCACTGGGGGGGCCTGAGCGGTTCCACTTACCGGGAGGGTGTCTCTTGGGGGAAATTCATGGCTCCGGAGGACGGCGGCCGTTATGCCGAGGTGCTCTGCGACGCCACCATCTCCTGGCCCC
>JARRKO010000079.1:2659-12500 GCA_037388025.1 Syntrophobacterales bacterium | reverse complement strand
CTCAGGAATAAAATACACCATTTCCATGGGCAGGCCGTGGGCGTCGCGCTCAGGAGTTTCCGGCAAAGTCTTTAGTTTCCCACCGCTCATCAGACCGGTCACCGCGGCGGCCAGGGCGTCCATCAGGTCGTCCGGGACCGCACTTTTTCCTGGCAAGGTTTTTTTCATCTTGGAAAAAAGAGCTTTGGCCGGGGGATAAACCCCTTCTAAAATTCCCAGGCGTTCACCCTCACCGGCGGCTGTCTTTTTGGAAAAGGTCAGAGGCCTTCCCCGGTTGAGCCCCCAAAACATCACTTCGGGATGAGCTTCCCGGATGACTTCCCGGGCCTGAGGATCAGTTTGCAAGACCTCATCCACCTGGCGCATGCGGGGGATGAGATTCCAGGTGGCCCTAAATATCCGTTTGCCGGTCACCTGCTCATTTATTTTAATGGCAGCGTCATAATTCGGGGCGGAGACCGCGGCGCGGCAGGGAACGGGAAAAACGCTGGACCGCCGCGGGCCCAGAATCTTCCGGGCCGCTTTGTCGCAGGCGCGGTCGTTGGCAGCTTCCGGCAAGCCGATGGGGATGTCCACCAGGATCAGGGCGGCCTGGCGGTAGGCGGACCACAGGGAAGCCATCTCGGGAAAGATGCGGCTTTCCCAGGCCCCGTGGCGGCTCAGCTTCACCGCCAGCCAGCCGGCCCGGCAGCCGTCCACCCCCACCACGAACATCTATTCCTCCGAGGTCGACTCACAGGAGACGCCGCAGCAAGAGCAGAGTTTTTCCTCTTTCAGGGCTTCATAGCCTTCCCGCGCCAAAACCGCCACGATGACAAGCCCGATGATGGGATCCGCCTGCCAGAAACCGTAAAGATAGTTGAGGCCGAGACCCACGAGCAGGGCCAGGGACAGCAACGCGCAGGCCAGGGTTTGCTTGGCGTCGGCCCTGAGGCTGGCGCTCCCTATATCAGTACCGGTGCGGTGCTTCAGGTAAAACAGCAGCGGCATCAGGATCAGGGAGACCAGGGCGATGATAATTCCCAAGAGGCTAGGGGCCGGGGCTTCCTGAAAAATCAGTTTCTTCAGGGACTCATAGAGAACATAAGCCGCCAGAATGAAAAAGGCCCAACCCACCAGCTTGATGGCCAGCTTTTCCCGGCGCTCCTCTTCTTCCGGGGTTAAATCCGGGTGCCGGCGGAATCGCCAGATCATGATGCCGCCTGACAGCGATTCCACGAAGCTGTCCAAACCGAAGCCCACCAACGCGATGCTTCCGGCCAGATAACCGGCCAGAATGGAGATCACCCCTTCCAGAATGTTGTAGCCCACCGTCAGGTAAGAGAGAAGGAGGGCCCTTTGGCGCAAAGGAATGCTCGTCATAGCTGATCTCAGGTTGAAGGAGCCCCGGTCTTGTCGATGAAAGCCCGTAGGCGATTCACGTACTCCGGGCCGGCCACCAGATAGGTGTCGTTGTGGTGGGACCCGGGGATGATATAGAGTTCCTTGGGATCCGGCGCGGCCTCGAACACCCGGCGGGCCATGTCCACCGGAATGATTTCGTCCTGGGCCCCGTGGATGATCATGACCGGCACCTTGACTCCGCCGATCCGCCCCAGGTTGTCGTAAGGCACTTTGGGGCGCCAGTCGAAGAGAAAGGGGGCGTAGAGTTTGGCCATGTCCTGGGAGTTGGTGAAGGGCGACTCCAGGATGAGGGCCCGGCAGGGGACTTTCAGGGCCAGGTCGGTGGCCAGCGCGGTGCCCAGAGAGCGGCCGAACAGGATGACGTCAGTGCCGGGCAACCCCCGGGTTTCGGTCAGATAGCGGTAGGCCGCGGCCGCGTCCTTAAAGGTACCTTCCCGGTTGATGTTGCCTTCAGATTTGCCATACTCCCGGTAATCAAAGATGAAAACCTGAACCCCCACGTCGTCCACCAGAAGTTTGACATTTTCCAGACGGTAGCTGATGTTGCCGGCGTTGCCGTGAAACCACAAGAACACCGGGGCGCCCGGTTTGGGAACCCACCAGCCGTGGAGCTTGACGTTGTCTTCCGTGGTAAACCAAACGTCCTCATAGTCCAGACCGTAGTCCGCCGGGGTGCCGATAAAAAAGGAGTCAGGGAAAAAAACAATACCCTTTTCCGATGGTTCCCAAAACATTGTCGCCTCGTATAGTTTGGATGGTGTTTTTGTGGGGGGAGGGCCAGGGAGCGGTGGCTCCCCCACCCTCCCCTCAAACTCCCCTCCCAACCCCCTTTATGGGGGCCGAAGAAGACAAGGCCTTAGGCCTTGCCTTTTTCGGCTTCATTTTTTCCCCTTATAAGGGATTGGGGGAGGGGGTGTGGGGGAGGGGGTAAGGGTCCGCCGACCCTTAGCCCCCTCCCCCAACAGCCGCAGGCTTGTCTGGCCGGGGGCAAGAGCCGCAGGTTCTTGCCCCCGGCAAAGAAATAAAAAAATAATAACCAAGAACCCTCAGAGATTAAAAAAATGGTTATTCCGGATTTTACTGAGTTCAGAAAGATGGCGGAGCAGGGCAATATCGTGCCCGTGTACCGGGAGATCTTGGGGGACCTGGAGACGCCGGTGTCAGCTTACAAAAAACTCCGGAACCAGGGGCCCTCGTATCTGCTGGAAAGTGTGGAAGGTGGCGAAAAGTGGGGCCGGTTCAGTTTCCTCGGGTTCAATCCCTCTTTAGTCCTGGAGATCAAGGACCGTCGGGTGACCCTGGAGCGCAGCGGTGTCCCTGAGCTGTTAGACCCCGCTCTGGATCCCTTCCAGCATCTGCGGCAGGTCTTGCAGAATTTTCGGGCCGTGGCCGCGCCGGGCCTTCCCCGGTTCTGGGGCGGGCTGGTGGGCTTTCTGGGGTATGACATGGTGCGCTACATCGAGCGCTTGCCGGTGCAGACCCCGGATATCCCCATGCCCGAGGCGAAATTTGTCCTGGCCGACCATCTCCTGATTTTCGACAATCTGCGCCAGACCATCAAGGTGGTGGCCCTGGCCCATCTGTCCCCCGAGAGCAATCCGGAGGAGCAGTACGAGCAGGCCGTGGCCGACATTCAGACCATTATAGACCGTCTGCGCCAGCCGGTGCCGCATGGGGACACGGCCCCGCCCGCCACCGGCCAGGGTCTGTCCTCCAATCTTAGCCGGGAGGAGTTTGAGGCCATCGTGCTCCAGGGCAAGGAGTACATCGCCGCGGGGGAGGTTATCCAGGTGGTTCTGTCCCAGTGTTTTTACACGCCCCTGGACCAGGACCCCCTGGACCTCTACCGGGCCTTGCGCTGTATCAACCCCTCGCCGTACATGTTTTTCCTGGACACCGGCGAGGTGCAGCTGGTGGGTGCGTCGCCTGAGATCCTGGTGCGCCTGGAGGGGAACCATATCACTTACCGCCCCATCGCCGGCACCCGCCCCCGGGGGGCCACCCCCGAGGAAGACCAGGCCCTGGAGGCCGATCTGCTGGCCGACCCCAAGGAACGGGCCGAGCACATCATGCTGGTGGATCTGGGGCGCAACGACGTGGGCCGGGTAGCCACCATCGGCACCGTGCGAGTGCCCGAGCTCTTTACCGTGGAGCGCTATTCCCACGTCATGCATTTGGTCTCCCAGGTGGAAGGGGAGTTGGCCCCCGGCGAGGACGGCCTGTCGCTGTTGACCGCCACCTTTCCGGCGGGCACCGTGGCAGGGGCGCCCAAGGTCCGGGCCATGGAGATCATCGAGGAACTGGAGCCCACCCGCCGGGGGCCTTATGCCGGCGCGGTGGGATATCTGGGCTTCGGCGGCAACCTGGATTTTTGCATAACCATCCGGAGCTTCACCGTTCACAACGGTCAGGCCTACCTCCAGGTGGGCGCGGGTATCGTGGCCGACTCCGACCCGGCCCGGGAATACCAGGAGACCGTGAATAAGGCCATGGCCATGATGCGGGCCCTGGAACTGGCGGAGGAGGGGTTGTGGTAGGGCTTGGAGATTCTTGGGGGAGGGGGGCTGGGGAGGAGGGCAGGGAGCCGCGCTCCCTGGCCCTCCCCCCCAAGAAAATAAGTTTTCCCCCTCCTGGAAAAACGTAAGGGAAAAAACATGTTGGTAATGATCGATAACTACGATTCCTTCACCTACAATCTGGTGCAGTATTTGGGGCAGTTGGGGGTGGAGGCGCGGGTTTTTCGCAACGACCAGATCGACCTGGCAGGGCTGGAGAACCTCGGCATAAGCCAACTGGTTATTTCGCCGGGGCCCGGCTCGCCCAAGGACGCCGGCATTTCGGTGGCGGCCATCCGCCATTTCGGCGGGAAAATCCCCATCCTGGGGGTGTGCCTGGGGCATCAGGCCATCGGTGAGGCCTTCGGCGGCGACGTGGTGCGCGCCCCCCGCCTGATGCACGGGAAAACCTCCCTCATTTACCACGACGGCCGGGACATTTTTCAGGGCGTCCCGTCTCCTTTTGAGGCCACCCGCTACCACTCCCTTATCGTAGACCGGGACACCCTGCCGGACTGCCTCCAGGTGTCGGCCCAGACCGCGGTGGGGGAAATCATGGGTTTACGGCACAAAGAACATGCCATTTTCGGGGTGCAGTTCCACCCTGAGTCCATCCTCACCGGGGAAGGTATGAATATTCTGGGCAATTTTCTGAAAAGATTGCGAGGCTAAGGCCCTTTAAAGATTGCATTATCGGCTCTTTCCTATATGCTGGAATTGAAGAACCTCCTCATCCGGACTCGGGCGGGCTGAGGTCAACCTCTGTCGGCGGTGTTTCATGACCCCTGAGAAAAAGTCCCCACAAAGACAACAATCTCAAGCAATTTCAGAGCCCTCCCAGGAGCCGGCACCCCGCAAGGAGTACGACATTGACATCTACCGGGCCTGGTGCAAACAATGCGGCTTGTGCGCGGCGTTTTGCCCCCGGGAATGTCTGGCTTTGAACGAGGAGGGGGCCCCGGTGGTGGTAAACCCTGAACGCTGTACCGGTTGCGGCTGGTGCGAACTGCATTGTCCTGACTTCGCCATCAGCGTCAGGGAATGTCTGGCGGAGAAGCCGAAAGAGGAGGCGGATTAGGGGGAGCGATCAGCTGTCAGCTGTCAGCTATCAGCAAAAAGATAATATCCAATAATTGATAGCTTATCGCTGAAAACGAGGACAAAATGCAGGATTTTCGCAACCTCAAGGTTTGGGAAAAAAGTCATTCCCTGGCTGTGGAACTATACAAGGTTACTGAAAGTTTTCCCGGTTCTGAAATATATGGTCTGACCGCCCAAATTCGGCGCACCTGTACTTCTATTCCAGCGAATACCGCTGAAGGATGCGGCAAGAGCAGTGACGCCGAGTTTGGACGATTTCTCAATATTGCCATGGGCTCAGCCTGCGAGTTGGAATATCATTTATTACTTTCCCGGGATCTTAGATTCCGGAATGATTCGGATTACCAAATACTGGATAAGGGAACTATCGAGATAAAGCAGATGTTGGCCACACTAATCAAAAAGCTGAAAGCTGATAGCCGAAAGCCGAAGGCTGAAGGCTGAAAATGACTAATTTACCCAAATCCGGACGGCCGGTTCTCCTCCAGGGCAATGAGGCCATGGTGGAAGGAGCTTTGGCTGCGGGATGCCGCTTTTTTGCGGGCTATCCCATCACCCCGGCCACCGAGATCAGCGAAATGATGAGTTGGCGCCTCCCGGCCCTGGGCGGCACCTTCATTCAGATGGAGGATGAAATCGCTTCCATGGGCGCGGTCATCGGCGCTTCTTTGGCCGGAGACAAGGCCATGACCGCCACCAGCGGGCCGGGTTTTTCCCTGTTGCAGGAAAATCTGGGTTTCGCCTGCCTAGCCGAGGTGCCCTGCGTCATTGTTAATGTCATGCGCGGCGGACCCAGCACCGGGCTTCCCACCCGCGTGTCCCAAGGAGACGTGCAGCAGGCCCGCTGGGGCACCCACGGCGATCACCCGATAATCGTGCTGTCCGTGTCCACCACCCGGGACTGCTTCGAAGTCACGGTGAAGGCCTTCAATCTGTCGGAGAAATACCGCACGCCCGTCATCATCCTCTCCGACGAAGTTGTGGCCCACACCCGGGAGAAGATTTTATTGCCGCCCCCTGAAGCCCTGGAGGTGGTGGACCGGGTCCAGCCCACCATGCCCCCGGAATGGTATATCCCCTACGAGGACACCCCCCGGGGAGTGCCGCCCATGGCCCCTTTCGGCGCGGGCTATCGCTACCATGTCACCGGTCTGGTCCACGACGTGCGGGGCTTCCCCACCGAGCGCCCCGACGAAATTGTGCCTTTCACGAATCGGCTTTTCCGCAAAATCTACCAGCACTTTTTTGATATTCAGATGGTGGAGGAGCATCTCACGGCAGACGCGGAAGTGCTGGTGGTGGCCTACGGCGCGGTGGCCCGCTCCGCCAAGCGCGCGGTGAATGACGCCCGGGACCGGGGTGTTAAGGCGGGGCTGGTCAAACTCATCACCCTGTGGCCCTTTCCCCGGCGGTTTTTAGTTCCCCACCTGAAGCGGGTCCGGGGCGTGTTGGTGCCGGAACTCAACGTGGGCCAAATCTCCCGGGAGATGAAACGCATCAACCAGGGTTTGACCAGGATAGAAAAACTGAACCGCATTGATGGCGGCCTCATCGCGCCGGAGGAGATTGTGGAGCGGTTGGCGAAGCTTTGATAGCGGTTTGCGGTTTTCAGTGACCGCACCTGCAAAGAAGGAATTTTTCCATTGGCGGGCGGTGCCCGCCCTACATAAAAAGCTGACGGCTGACTGCTGAAAGCTGAGAGCTCAACCATGGCCGAAGTCACCAAACTCATTCACAAGTATCTGCGGGACGAGAAGAAGTTCCCCCATGTCTGGTGTCCGGGGTGCGGCAACGTTTTTAAATCGAGGAGGGGATGGAGGAAACTATGGCACGGGCGAGGATAATGATGCCCGAGAAAAAGGTAGCCGAATTCTGCCGCAAGCACTATATCCGCAGACTGGCACTATTTGGCTCGGTGCTGCGTGATGATTTCAGCAAGGACAGCGATATTGATGTTCTAGTGGAATTTGAACCTGACCACATCCCCGGCTTAGCCTTCTTCGCCATGGAAGCGGAGCTGGCCAAGATTCTGGAGCGCAGAGTTGAGCTACATACTCCTTCTTTCTTAAGCCCATACTTTCGAGAACAGGTTATAGCCGAAGCCGAGGTTCAGTATGTGGCAAGATAAAGACTTGGTGCGCCTGAGACATATGCTGGACCATGCCCGGGAGGCAGTGGGGCTTATCCAGAATAAGTCCCGGGCAGATTTGACATCTGATCGCTTGTTGGGATTAGCCTTAGTGCGCTTGATGGAAATCATTGGGGAGGCTGCTAATCGAGTCTCCTTGGAATATCAATCCCAACATCCCTCCATTCCCTGGTCTCAGATCATAAGTCTCCGCAACCGGCTCATGTTTTCAGTGACCGCACCTGCAAAGAAGGAATTTTTTCATTGGCGGGCAGTCCCCGCCCTACACAAAAAGCTGACGGCTGACTGCTGAAAGCTGAGAGCTCAACCATGGCCGAAGTCACCAAACTCATTCACAAGTATCTGCGGCATGAGAAGAAGTTCCCCCATGTCTGGTGTCCGGGGTGCGGCAACGGCATCGTCTTGGGCGCGCTCATCCGGGCCATCGACCGGACGGGGTTCACCAAGGATGAGATTGTTCTGGTGTCGGGCATCGGCTGTGCCGGGCGTATGCCGGTGTACGTGGACTTCAACACCCTGCACACCACCCACGGGAGGGCCCTGACCTTCGCCACCGGGGTGAAGCTCGCCAATCCCCGGCTCCAGGTCATCGTGATCATGGGGGACGGGGATGCCACCGCCATCGGCGGCAATCACTTCATCCATGCGGCCCGGCGCAATCTCAACCTCACGGCCATCATCATCAATAACAGCACCTATGGCATGACCGGGGGGCAGTATTCCCCCACTACACCTTACTCGGCGCTATCCACCACCTCCCTTTACGGCCACATCGAGCACCCCTTCTCCATCGCCGAGCTGGCCGTCACCGCGGGGGCGGCCTGGGTGGGGCGGGGGACGGTGTACCACGCCACCCTGCTGGATCAGCTCATCGAAGCGGCCATCTTGAAAAGGGGCTTTGCGGTGGTGGAGGCCATGAGCCACTGTCACACTCTCTTCGGCCGGAAAAACCGCTTGGGCGGCCCGGCGGAGATGATGCGCCGGCAGAAAGAGCTGGCCGTCAGGGTGGAAAAGGCTCAAACCATGACCCCGGAGGAACTGGCCGGGAAAATCACCATCGGCGTGCTTACCGACCGGGAATTGCCTATTTACACCCAGGAATACCGCCAAGTCCGGGAGGCCGCCCGGAAGGCGGTGGCCAGAGAGCAGTGATAAGTAATCAGTGGAAAAAATGGCAGAGCGCAAAGAAATCAGGCTGGCAGGTTCCGGAGGGCAGGGATTGATCCTGGCCGGGGTGATCCTGGCGGAGGCGGTGGGCATCCACGAGGGCATGTTCGTGGCCCAAACCCAGAGCTATGGCCCCGAGGCCCGGGGCGGGGCCTCCAAAAGCGAGGTGGTGATCAGCGACCAGGAGATCGACTATCCCAAGGCCGTCAAGCCCGACATCCTGCTCTGCCTGAACCAGGCCGCTTGCGACCTCTACATCTTTGACGTGAAGCCTGGAGGAAGCCTCATCGTGGACTCGAGCCTGGTGCACCACCTGCCCACCAGCCTGGCCGTGGCCCTGCCCTTTACCAAAATCGCCCGGGAGTTGGGCCGCGAAATGATGGCTAATGTGGTGGCCCTGGGCGCGCTGGCCACCCTCACCGGGGTAGTTTCCTTGCCCAAGCTCGAAGCCGCGCTCCTGGCTCGGGTTCCTCCCGGCACCGAGAAACTGAACAAACAGGCCCTCCAAGCCGGCGTCAAGGCGGCCAAGGCCTATCTCAAGACCAAAGCCTGATCCCCGCCCATGACCTGGGTTTTGCTTAGTGTCGGTGTGGCCTTGCTGTTGTTGGATCGAGTTATTCATAAAGATAGGGCGGTCAGATTTCAAGAAAGGCTCAACTATTATATCTATTATTACCGGCCGATGTTTAACCGGAAGCAGTTTTTCGTTCTTATCGGCCTGGCCGTTTGCGTCTCTGCGGTAATAAATTACCTGATATTCCATAAATTTAACCTTTTTAGCCAATTAATAATATTCTTATTACTGCTTGGTTTGATTTATGGGATGCTTTTTTTATTGACTCTTTTTGATTCCCTGGTGTTAAAAGACATCGATATACGCTTTCATTTTTACTCCATGGAAAAAGATGTGATTCAGATATTTTCTTTGGCCCTGTTTTTTCCCTTCATATATGTGGCATTTTTAGTGGGAGGCGTGCTCTATCTGTTCAGATATCCACCTCAGGGTATTTATATTTTTAAATCATTTGCCGGACTGGCTGGATTGATTTTGTTTTGGTATTGGCCTAATCAACCTTTTTTTATGACAAGATGCTAGGGGCTACGAGGGCCTCAAGCGCCGGCAGATCGGCTTCCGGGGGCGCGGGGAGTAACCAGGGAAAGGCTGAGATGATTCGGACGAGATTTTTTATAGCTATTTGCCTCTTAGCTTGCGGGTGCCTGCTGGCGGTTCAGGCGGAAGCGGCCGGGCGAGGTCTCACCAGACAGGAAAGTTATGTGCTGCGGCAGGCGGCCGCGGGAGAATTTGCCGACCTCAAAGCTCAGTTCGGGGAAGGGGCGGAAAACCGTCAACTCTCCGCCCGGTTTCTTACGGACCTGCTCACCGGGACCTACAAGGTCCACCCCAAGGGTGTCTTGATCTCCCACGCGGTGATCACGGAACCCCTGGATCTGTTGCTGACTCGGG
>JARRKO010000079.1:0-2638 GCA_037388025.1 Syntrophobacterales bacterium | reverse complement strand
TTTAACTGTGTGTTCAAGGGAAGGTTCAACTGCCAGGACGCGGTTTTTGAGAAACACTTAGTGATCAGCGGCTCGACTTTTGAGGAAGAAGCAGTTTTTCACCGGGTCCAGGTAAAAAAGGATCTCTTTTGCCAGAACTCCACCTTCCAGGGGTCAGTGGATTTTACCCACGCCGACGTCGGCGGGGCCCTGGTGGCGGAAGGGGCCCGATTCCTCAGCCTGGAATCCAAGGCCAACTTCAACAGCTTAAAAGTGGGCCAGAGCGCGTACTGGCGCACCGCCACCTTCCAGGGACCGGTGGATTTCACCAAAGCCGATATCGGCGTCGAATTTAACGCCGAGGGGGCCCAGTTTCTCAGCAAGAAGCACCCGGTAAAATTCAACGGCCTGAAAGTAGGGAACGAAGTCTATTTTAAGCAGGCTATTTTCCAGGGTGGGGTTGATTGCGTCGGGGCCGACATCGGCGGGCAGTTCAACGCCAACGGCGCCCGGTTTCTCGACGCAGAGCAAGAGGTAAATTTCAACAGCCTGAAGGTGGGAAAGAGCGCTTTCTTCGACAACGCCGTCTTCCATGGTCCGGTGAATTTTGCCGGCGCCCATATCGGGGGTCAGTTCGGCGCCGATGGGGCCAGGTTTCTCGGCCGGGAGAAAACGGCCAATTTTCAGGATATGCGGGTCGGTCAGGAGGCTTTATTCCGGAACATAATCTTTAAGGGCGATATCAACATGGGGTACGGCGCTTATTTGGCTCTCCGTCTCAAGTCGGCCAAGGAGACTGAACCCGTGGAGGTCCGGGGCCTTGATAGTCTTTATCTCACCGGGACCGTGGTGCGCCGGGGCTTGCGGGTCGTCAACTTCAGACTGGCGAACCTGGAGGCCAGCCACCTGCGGGTCACCGGACCGGCCACCTTTGAAGGGGTGTCCATTAAGGAGTCGGCCAATTTCCAGAACGCCCACCTCGAGGCCCTGAGGTTCAAAAATGTGCTATGGCCGGTGGTTACAAAAAACCTCAGGCTGGACGGTCTGACCTACACCTCGCTCTGGATGGACAAGCCGGACAACTGGCCGGGGCTGCTGGCCTGGGTGGACAAGAGCGCGTTTAATCCCCAGGATTACCTGGAATTAGAAAAATACTACACGCGTTCCGGCCAGCAGTATTGGGCCGACCAGGCTTATCTGGCCATGAAGTACCGGGAGCTGGCCCAGATGAGTTGGTTTAAGGCCTGGCTTCTCTGGCTGGTGTGGGGCTCGGTGGGGTATGGCCGGGAGCCGGGAAACGCCTTGTTCTACGGGCTTATCCTCATCGTCATCGGGGCTTTCTTTTACAGCCCCCAGCTCCTGAAAAAAGAGGTGTACGAGGCCTGGGAAACGAGGCTCACCACCACCAGGTTCAAGTCCGCGCTGGTGAGACTCCTGTTAAGCCTGGATCAATTTTTACCCGGACTAAATTTAGGCTGGGCCCAGGAGCTGGATTTCACCAAAGTTTCCCTGGGGCGGTTAGTCTATTTCACCTTTCACCGAATTATGGGAGTGATTTTAATCCTGATGGCGCTGGCGGCGGTGGTGACTCAGTTAACCTGATATTGGCAAAGGTAAGGATATGTTGAAAGAGGCGATTTATAAGATAGTCAACAAGCAAGACCTGTCGGAAGCAGAGATGGTGGCGGTCATGGAGGCCATCATGGAAGGGCAGGCCAGCGAGGCCCAGATCGGGGCCTTTATCACGGCGCTGCGCATGAAAGGGGAGACGGTGGCGGAAATCACCGCGGCGGCCAAGGTCATGCGGGCCAAGGCCACCCGCATCCCCGTGGGCAATAACCTGGTGGACCTGGACCGGGACGAAATCAACGTGGAGTGGGAAACCATCGTGGACACCTGCGGCACCGGCGGGGACGCCACCCAGACCTTCAACGTCTCCACCACCACCGCGTTTGTGGTGGCCGGGGCGGGCCTGAAAGTGGCCAAACACGGCAACCGGGCCGTGTCCTCCCGCTGCGGCAGCGCCGACGTCATCGAGGCCCTGGGGATCAATCTGGCCCTGACGCCTAAGCAGGTGGCCCAGTGCATCGCGGAGGTGGGCATCGGTTTTCTGTTTGCGCCCCAACTCCACGGGGCCATGCGCTTTGCCATCGGACCCCGGCGGGAGATCGGCATCCGCACCATCTTCAACGTGCTGGGGCCGCTGACCAACCCGGCGGGGGCCAACGTCCAGGTGCTGGGGGTGTACGACCCCGGCCTCACCGAACCTCTGGCCCAGGTGCTGGGGAACCTGGGGACCAGGAGCGCGTTCGTGGTCTTCGGCGAGGGCTCCTTTGATGAAATCAGCATCGTGGGGCCCACCCGGGTGAGCGAACTTAAAGACGGCCAGGTGCGGACCTACGACATCGCTCCCGAGGATTTCGGCCTGCCGCGGGCCACCCTGGCGGAGATCAAGGGCGGGGACGTGTTCGACAATGCCAAGATCGTGCGCCGGGTCCTGGAAGGGGAGGGGGGGCCCAGGGAGGATATGGTGGCCCTGAACGCGGCGGCGGTGTTTGTGGCCGCGGGGCTGGCCCCGGACTTTCCCGGCGGCATCGCCCTGACCCGGGAGGTGATCCGGAACGGGAAGGCGTTGGGGAAACTGGAAGCCCTGGTGGCC
>JARRKO010000078.1:0-7687 GCA_037388025.1 Syntrophobacterales bacterium | reverse complement strand
GGGGAAGGGGGCAGGGGCTTTCGTCCCTGGCCCCCTTCCCCAAAAACTTCCTTAATTACACTTCGAAAAGCCGCACGAGCGGCAGACCAGGCAGCCGCCTTCGTGTTCCACCGCGCCGCCGCAGTCGGGGCAAGCGCCCATGGCCGCGGTGGGGGTGGGCAGCGCCGTGTCCCCCACCTGGGACAGGACCTGGGAGATGGCGTCCGGGCAGGACAGCACCTGGCGGCCGTTTTGCCAAATAGAGTGGGGACAGCGGATGCCGTTTATCTGCTTGATGATGGATTCGATCTTGACGCCGGATCGCAGGGCCAGGGAGATGAGGCGGCCGGTGGACTCGATTTGGCTGGAAGCGCAGCCCCCGGTCTTGCCCATCTGGGCAAAAACCTCGCAGAAGCCTGCCTCGTCCGAGTTCACCGTGACATAGAGCTTGCCGCAACCAGTATTGATGAGCTCGGTAACCCCGGTGGTGCGGACCGGCCGGGGCCGGGGGGTGATGTATTGAAACTCCTGGGCCTTTTTCTGCTCTCCGAAGCTCAGCACCTGGTCCTCCCGGCTGCCGTCCCGGTAGATGGTAACCCCTTTGAGGTCCTGCTCATGGGCCATGAGGTAGACCTGGCGTACATCCTCGGGGGTGGCCTGGTGGGGAAAGTTCACGGTTTTGCTCACCGCGTTGTCCGTGTGCTTCTGGAAGGCCGCCTGGATTTTGATGTGCCACTGGGGAGAGACCTCGTGGGCGGTGACGAAAAGGCGCCGGACGTCCTTGGGGATTTCCTTGAAGTCCCGGATGGAACCGGTCTGGGCTATGGCCCGCATGAGCTCCGGGGAATAAAAGCCCCGACGCCGGGCCAGTTCCTCAAAATACGGGTGTACCTCCACCAGTTCGGTGCCCTCCAGCACCCGGCGGATATAAGACACGGCAAACAGGGGCTCAATGCCGCTACTGGCCCCGGCAATGATGCTGATGGTGCCGGTGGGCGCGATGGTGGTGGCGGTGGCGTTGCGCATGCGTCCCACGCCGTTGCCGTCATAGGCGCTCCCCGCAAAGGTGGGGAAGTTCCCCCGGCTCTCGCTCAAGGCCCCGGAAGCGGCCCGGGCTTCTTTGTTAATAAAGGCCATGACTTCTTCGGCCACCTGCACCGCTTCTTCGGAGTTGTAGGGAATGCCGAGATTCAGGAGCAGGTCGGCAAAGCCCATGACCCCCAGGCCCACCTTGCGGTTTTCCCTGGTGCGCTGGGCGATGAGCTCCAAGGGAAAGCGGTTGGCGTCGATGACGTTGTCCAGGAAGTGCACCGAGGTGTGCACCAACTCCTTGAGGGTCCGGTAATTGATACTGCCGTCTTCCGCCACCTTGGCCAGATTCAGGGACCCCAGGTTGCAGGACTCGTAAGGCAGCAGGGGCTGCTCGCCGCAGGGGTTGGTGGCCTCGATCTCCCCCAGATGCAACAGGGGATTGCCCCGGTTGATGGCGTCCAGGAAAATGACCCCCGGTTCGCCGGTGGCCCAGGCGCTTTGCACGATGAGATCAAAGAGTTCAGAGGCCTGAACCTGGCCCACCTCCCGTTTGGTGCGGGGGTTGAGCAGGGGAAAAGGCTTGTCCTCCCGCACCGCAGTCATGAAGGCATCGGTCAAGCCCACAGAAATATTAAAATTGGTGAGCTTTTGGGTATCGTTTTTACAGGTGATGAACTGCTGGATGTCCGGATGATCCACCCGCAACAGCCCCATGTTGGCTCCCCGGCGGGTGCCCCCCTGCTTGATGGTTTCGGTGGCCACATCAAAAATATTCATGAAGGAAATGGGGCCCGAAGCCACCCCTTTGGTGGACATCACCGGATCATTTTCCGGGCGGATGCGGGAGAAGGAAAAGCCGGTGCCGCCCCCGGACTTGTGGATCAGCGCGGTGTGCTTGATGGCGTCGAAAATGCTGTCGATGCTGTCATCCACCGGCAGGACAAAGCAGGCGGACAGCTGGCCCAGCTCCCGGCCGGCGTTCATCAGGGTGGGGGAGTTGGGCATGAAGGCCAGGGTCGCCATCATGTCATAGAACTTTTTGGCGGTGGCGGCCACGTCGGCATCGGGATTATAGAGGCGGTCCTTCTCGGCAATGGTCTCCGCCACCCGGCGGAACATGTCGGGCGCGCCTTCGGCCACCTCACCTTTGTCGTCCTTTTTCAAATAGCGGCGCTTGAGGACGACCTCGGCGTTGGCGCTTAAGGGGAGGTTTTGGGAGACTTCTCTCACATCCGCCGGCATGGTCATGGGGAGCTCCTTTTTCCGAAATTTCGGACGGTTAGTGAAAATGTCATATAAAACAATATCTTGTATTTATAGATATGTTACAATACAAAATATTGGGGTGTCAAGAAAAAAGTTGGGTCAATTGTTCTTTTGTACTTTCCATAAAGTATATATAAAAATCCCCAAAAATACTAATCAAATGTTTAGGTTTTTTTGGGGGTCGTCGCTCTCGGTCTCGAAGACCCATCCCACAGAATGACCAAAAGACGCGGCCTGGTTTTTGCCAAGCATTGTTGGTATTCGCTAACTGGGGGAGTTTGCCTAGGACAAATCCCCCCTAACCCCCCTTTACAAAAGGGGGGAATTTTAACTACTTTGGGGCATGAAAACATGTCGGCAAATATCACCTTAAAGGCGGGAAACAACGCCAGAGCCAAGGCAGAGAAAGTAAACGGATGCTAAGAAATTTTAGGGAGTTGAGTACATCTCATTGCCTTTTCGCCAGCCCTAAGGTATAAAGGGTGTACCCTGGTGGTGAAAGGGGTGAGGCGCGTGGCAGCCAAAAAAATCGGCATTTTGGGTACCGGAGTATATGTGCCCAATCAGGTCTTGAGCAATAAGGACCTGGAAAAACTGGTTAATACCAATAACGACTGGATCCTGGAACGCACCGGGATTGCAGAGCGCCGTATTGCCGCGCCCGAGGAAAGTACGGTGACCATGGCGGTGGCTGCCGCCCGTCAAGCCCTGGAGACCTCCGGTCTCTCTCCTGAGGACCTGAGTTACATTATCCTGGCCACCAACACCCCGCCTCTCATTTTTCCTGCCTGTGCCATCCAAGTCCAGGAGGCTCTGGGGGTAAACGGCGTTCTGGCCGCGTTTGACGTGCAGGCGGGTTGCACCGGTTTTAACTATGCCCTCTATGTGGCCGAGCGGATGGTGGCCCCGGAAGGCAAATACGCCCTGGTCATCGGGTCCGACACCAACTCCCGCTTCACCGACTGGACGGACCGTACCACCTGCGTCCTCTTCGGTGATGGCGCCGGAGCTACGGTGGTGGGGCCGGTGGAGAAAGGTGGCATCCTCGCTTCTTTTATTACTTCTAGCTTCAATATGAAGCTTTACTGTGAAACCGAGTTCAATGCCGAGGTAAGCCCCTTTTTGCCGCCTTCCACTTCCACCGAGCGACATTTCCTGCGCATGGACGGCCCGGAGATCTTCAAATTTGCGGTGAAGGCCGTCAAGGAGAGCATTAGACGCATCATAGAGATGGCCGACATCGACCGGGAAGAACTGGACTACCTCATCATCCACCAGGCCAACAATCGGATTCTCGAGGCAGCAGCCCGCTTTGCCAAGGTGCCCCGGGAGAAATTGTACGTCAACGTCAACCGCTACGGCAACACCTCCGCGGCTTCCGTACCCATCGCCTTGCATGAAGCCCTGGAACAAGGCTGCATCAAGTCCGGGGACAAGGTGTTCCTCTGCAGTTTTGGGGCAGGCGTCACCTGGGGGGCGGCGCTGGTGGAGTGGTCCTGAGAAGAAAATTCCACTAAAGTCAGATTGAGGAAGGGGGCCGGGGGTGGCAGTTTTCGCCTCTTAGGTCCTGAATCTCCCCTTCAATTCGTGGTCGCTTAGGACCGAGGGCAGGTCCGGGCCGGTCAAAGCTCCCGGCTTTCCTGAGGCTTGCTTCCAGCTACTTCTGAGATTGCTCTTCCTTTAATTGATCGATTTTCTCCAGGCACTCTTCCGCCGAGAGGCGTCCAGCGAAAAATTCGGTGAGGGAGAAGAGGAAAGGATTTTCCGTGAAGTGGCGCTGCATCGCCAGGCGGTCCCCCTGGATGGGCAATTCCAGGTTCAGCTGAAAGTGCTTGGCCGCCTGGATAAAAAGATCCAATTGCATGATCTCGGCCTGGCGCAACTGCCCCTCAATCTGAAAAAGGAGGCGCCGCAGGCGGACGATATAATCCTCCCGCTCCCGATATTCCCGGTTTTTATGTTCCAGGAAGTTCAGGTGTTGAGCCCGGGCTAACTGAGTGAAAGGTATGATCTTGCTCACCGGCTGCTCATCCTCCTGATGATAAGAACTTTTGCCTTGATATGTATCATCCCACCTTGTCGATTGGAATAAAAAAGGATAAATTAATATGTTATGGAAGAAAAGATCACCCCGAGATTTGACAAACTGGGGGGCCTACTCCCCGCCATCGTCCAGGATGCCACCAGCGGCGCCGTGTTAATGCTCGCCTTTATGAACCAGGAGGCCTGGGACCTGACCTGTAAGACCCGGGAGGCCCATTATTTCAGCCGCAGCCGCCAAAAGATCTGGCACAAGGGCGACACCAGTGGCCACGTGCAACGGATTAAAGAGATTTTTCTGGACTGCGATGCCGACACGGTGCTCCTGAAAGTAGAGCAGGTGGGAGGGGCTGCTTGCCACGAAGGCTATACCAGCTGTTTTTACCGCCGTTTCCAGGAAGACGGCTGGCAGGTGGTGGGGACTCCGGTTTTTGATCCCAAGGAGGTATACCAGCGTGGATAAACTGCGATTGGGTATTCCCAAGGGCAGTCTGGAAAAAGCCACCATCGAGCTGTTTCGCCGGGCCGGCTGGCACATCAAGGTGAACGGCCGTAGCTATTTTCCTGATATTGACGACCCGGAAATTTCCTGCTCCATGTGCCGGGCCCAGGAGATGAGCCGTTATGTGGAAAATGGCACCTTGGACTGCGGCCTCACCGGCAAGGACTGGGTCATGGAGAACGATTCCCGGGTAGTGGCGGTGGCTGACCTCATATACTCCAAGGCTTCCACCCGGCCGGTGCGCTGGGTTTTGGCGGCGCCCTTGGATTCGGATATTAAAAGCCTCAAGGACATGGCGGGGAAAAAGATCGCCACCGAACTGGTGAACTACACCAAACGGTACTTCGCCGCCCGGAACATCCCCGTGGCCGTGGAATTCTCCTGGGGCGCCACCGAAGCCAAAGTGGCCGCCGGACTGGCGGATGCCGTCGTGGAAGTGACGGAAACCGGCAGCACCATCAGAGCCCACGGGCTGAAAATCATTCATGAGTTCTTCCAATCCAACACCCAGCTCATTGTCAATCCCGAGGTTTGGGAGAACGATGCGGAAAAACGGGAGAAAATTGAAAACCTCAGAATGCTGCTCCTGGGCGCACTGCGGGCCGAAAATATGGTGGGCCTGAAGATGAACATCCCGGAAGTGGGCTTGAAAAACATCGTGGATTTGCTGCCCAGCCTCCTGGCCCCCACCATCAGTCCCCTTTATGAAACCGATTGGTATTCGGTGGAGGTGGTGGTTAACCAGGAAGAGGTGCGGAGCCTGATACCTCGCCTGGTGGCCACCGGAGCCCAGGGCATTGTGGAGTACCCCCTGTACAAGGTGGTCTGAACCGATTCTATTCACTTAAGCATCAGAGATGATGGGCTTTTTTCCCTGTCATTCTGAGGGAGCCTTTGGCGACCGAAGAATCTCTAAAGTCGAGATGCTTCACTTCGCTGCTTGACAAAAAAACATGAAATTGTAAGGTGGGCACTGCTCACCGCTTTCTAACCCACAGGTAAGACGCCTGTGCTCCCGGGCCTTTGGTCCCCTGACTCGCCCCATTAAGTAAGATCACCCATCGAGGCCCGGAGACTTCAGGGCCTTTTTTTATCAGGGAGGTTTGGTGTCTAACCAACCCGATCAGGTTGAAGAGAAAAATTTTTTCGAGCGGCACCCCAAGAAGACCCTCGGGGTCCTGGTGGTCCTGGCCTTTCTGGCTGCGGCCTTCATTGCCGACCGCCTCCTCGCCCTGAAGATAAAACCCCAAGGGCCCGGCCTCGAGAGATATGTCAGGCTGCGAGAACTGTCTCCCCTGACGGTGGAGAGGTTCACCCCGAAGCCCGAAGTCTTCGACGTCGAGGCCGGCTCCCAACCGCGTCAGGTCGTCATCAGGTCGGACGAGCAGGGCTTTATTATGCCTTCCCGGGTGCATGACCAGCCGGACGTGGTCCTGGCCTTTCTGGGAGGCTCCACCACGGAGTGCCGGGCCGTGCCCGAGGAAAACCGTTTTCCCTACCTGGTGGGCCGCCGCCTGGAAGAGGCCTTCCAGGTGAAGGTTAACTCCTACAACGCGGCCCGCTCCGGCAACAATTCCCTCCATTCCCTGGATATCCTGCTGAATAAAGTGATGCCCCTGCAGCCTGATATTGTGGTGATGATGCACAACCTCAATGACCTGATCACCTTGCTGTATGAGAAGACCTATTGGAACCAGAACCCCAGCCGGCGGATCATGGTGGAAGTGCGGCCGACTTTGGAGAGTGAAGTGCGGGGCTTTTTCCAGGTTTTGCGGGAATACACCATTCCCAACCTGTATCTGGCCCTCAAAGAGCTGTCCCAACGGGCCCGGGGACCGGGTCAGGACGTCGACGAATTCCGCCACGTCCGGGGCAAGAAAGTCAAAATAAATAGGTCCCATTTGCTCGAGGAATTTAGCAGCAATGTGCAGATGTTCGTGGACATGTGCTGGGACCGGGGTATCACCCCGGTGCTCATGACCCAGGCCAATCGTCTTGTGGCTCATCTGGACCCCGATACCTGGACGGAAGTGAAGGTCCTCGAAGCCCAGGGCATAAGCTATGCCGAATTTCGGGAAATGTATAAGCAGTTTAACCAGACCATCCGGGACCTGGGAGTGGCCAACGAAGTCTTAGTGGTGGACCTGGACCGGGAAATTCTCCCGGAGCGAAGATTTATTCACGACCCCGTCCACCTGACGGAGCGGGGCTCCAAACTGGCAGCCAAGATCATCAGCCGGGAGCTTAAACCCCTGGTGCAGGAGAAATTGCAGGATGAGGGGGGAGATACCCCCGAAACCCAAGACCCCGCGGCTTCTTCCGGGAATGAATGAATGTAGGGGCAACCCAGGTGCGGCCCCAGGCCGCGGGCGGAGGCGTTGATCCGCCCCCTAGGGAATTTTTGGCGACCTCCCCATGTCATTAGCCCTCGAACTTACCATTTTCCATAAGATTTTTGCCGCGGTGGCGGAAGAGATGGGCATTGTGCTGAGGCGCAGCGCCTTTTCTCCCAACATCAAAGAGCGCCGGGACTATTCCTGCGCGGTCTTCACCCCGGCGGGGGAGCTTTTGGCCCAGGCCGCCCATATTCCGGTGCACCTGGGCGCGCTCCCTGCCACGATGAGCCGGATACTTCCGGACTTCCCTCTGGAACCCGGCGATGTCCTTATCCTCAACGACCCGTACTGGGGCGGCACCCACCTCCCGGACATCACCCTCATCGCGCCGGTGTATGTGAATGATTGTGGGGCCAGGGACCCTGAGGCTCCCCACCCTTCCCTCAAACTCTCCTCTCAACCTTCGGCCGGTAGCACGGTCATCTTGCCCGTGCTTAGACGGGCTGGAAGCCCGTCCTACCATTCTAAATTG
>JARRKO010000077.1:0-17887 GCA_037388025.1 Syntrophobacterales bacterium | reverse complement strand
TCCACGTCACTTACGGGCTGACACGCCGAAGGCAATGGCTGGATTACCGGGTTGTCTCCGGCCAAGGCGAAAGAAGCACCTAAATTCAAGCCGACGACCAAAAATAAGATTACCAGCACGGCTGTGGTCCTCATAACGCTTCCTCCTTGAAAGATTGTTTATTGATAAATTATTGACTAGCCGCCAAAGAGGGCGCACTGGTAAAATTATCACTTTTCATCGGGGCGCAAAACTTAAGATAAGTAGCTTTAATTTTTTGGCCAAGACACGATTCTTTAAATTTGGTTGGAACTTTATTAATCCAAAAATTTCTTGCGGCTTGACAGAGGAAATTTTTTACGCATCCATCCATGGTCCACGTCACTTACGGGCTGACACGCCGAAGGCAATGGCTGGATTACCGGGTTGTCTCCGGCCAAGGCGAAAGAAGCACCTAAATTCAAGCCGACGACCAAAAATAAGATTACCAGCACCGCTGTGGTCCTCATAAGGCTTCCTCCTTGAAGGATTTGATGAAATTACATTTTGCAAGAATCATGCCGAAAAATTACAATTAAGTATTTGAAATAATTGTTAAATTATCTTTTAAATTAATGTTAGTGTTCACTTGATGAAACACCCAAGAGGTTTATATTGATTAAGTATTTGATATTTTTAAGAAAATAACTTGTAATATTTTGGAACATTACTATGAGGAATGTTTAATAATTTTAATAGCTTGCCAATAGCCAGTCTCCTTACCAGCTTATGATATACCATCAATATCGTCCTGTAGGTTGAGCCCAACCTTTCCTGTTTTGCCGAGGGATTGCCGATGGGTTCACGTTGGGCCGTCATAAGAAGGAATTTTTCACCCTCCCCCTAACCCCCTCCCATCACAGTAAAATAAAAACCAGAAAAACGCAGATTGGTTGGGGCACAGGCTGGAACACCTGTGCCACCAAGTTCTTGGTAATATGATGAATAATACGGACTAACCTCCCAGGCGTCGAGGGGGAAACCTGTCGGCCCATTGACCGGAGTGGCGTCCTGCCGTAAAATGTTGCGGAGGTCTTTATGGACACACCTTCCTCCTCTGACGGTTCGCGCTCGCCTGCCTCCGGGTCCGCAAATCCTCACCCTGAGACTTCTTCCGATCATCCCCCCCAAGATAAGAATTTTCGCCGCACCCTGTTCCTGGCCCTCGGCGCTTTGGGGGTGGTTTACGGCGACATCGGTACCAGCCCCCTGTACGCGGTCAAGGAATGCTTCCACGGTCTGCATGCCATCGCGCTTACCCATGCTAACATCCTGGGCGTGATGTCCCTCATTTTCTGGTCTCTGACCATGGTGATCACCATCAAGTATGTCACCTTCATCATGAGGGCGGACAATGAAGGTGAAGGCGGGATTTACGCCCTGGCTGCGCTATTTCTGGGCAAGGGAGCCAAGGAAGTGCCGGACAGGACCGTGAAGCGTCTGGTTTTGCTGGCCATCTTCGGAGCCGCCCTGCTCTATGGCGACGGCCTCATCACCCCGGTGATCTCCGTGCTGTCGGCGGTGGAAGGCCTCGAGGTGGCCACCCAGGCAGCGAAGCCCTATGTCCTACCCATCACCTTAGTCATCCTGTTTGCGCTCTTTATGGTCCAGCGCCACGGCACTGAGCGCCTCGGCAAGGTGTTCGGGCTCGTTATGATCTTTTGGTTTATCTCCCTGGGCATCCTCGGTCTGATGCAGGTGCTCAGGAGGCCCGAAGTTCTGGCGGCCCTGGACCCGCGCTACGCCATCACCTTCTTCGGCGCCAACCGTTTGCACGGCGCGGTGGTGTTGGGCGCGGTGGTCCTGGTCATCACCGGCGGCGAAGCCTTGTATGCCGACCTGGGCCATTTCGGCCGCGGCCCCATTCAGCTCTCCTGGCTGAGCCTCGTCTTTCCGGCGCTCCTGCTCAATTATTTCGGGCAGAGCGCCCTGCTCCTGGAGAACCCGCTGGCAACTTATAATCCCTTTTATGAGCTGGTGCCCCGGGTACTACTCTATCCCATGGTACTCCTGGCAACCGCGGCCACCATCATCGCGTCGCAAGCCATGATTTCCGGGATCTATTCCCTCACGCAGCAGGCCATCCAGATCGGCTATTGTCCCCGACTCCAGATCGTGCATACCTCCCGGGAGACCAAGGGTCAGATTTATCTACCCTGGGTCAATACCGTAATGATGATCGGCTGCCTGGGGCTGGCGGTGGCCTTTAAGGAATCGAGCCGTCTGGCCGCGGCTTACGGCATCGCGGTAACGGGGACCATGGGCATTACCACGCTGATCTATTATTACGTGGCCCGCTACAACTGGAATTGGCCTTTATGGAAGGTGCTTCTGCCGGTGGGGGTGTTCTTTTTGTTCGACCTGGCCTATTTCGGCTCCAACATGCTGAAGTTCGTGGACGGCGGCTGGTTTACCATTTCCGTGGCGGGGGTTTTGGCCCTAATCATGATTACCTGGCGGGACGGCCGGGCTGCCCTGGCCAAGCAATTTGAATACGCCCGAGCTCCCATCGATGTGCTGTTGCAGGATATAGAAGCCCATAAACTGATGCGCACCCCCGGTACCGGCGTCTTTCTGTCGGTCTCGCCCACCGGGGTCCCCGTGGTTTTGCTCCATCACTTGAAGCATAACGATGCGCTGCCGGAAAGGGTGATCCTCCTTTCCATTCTCAGCGCTGACGCCCCTTTTGTCTCCAGAAAGAAGCGTCTGGTCATGGAAGAACTGGGCCACGATTTTTACCGCCTGGTGGCTACATACGGCTTCATGCAGACTCCCCACGTGCCGGAAATCCTGGAAGTGGCCCAGAAGCGAGGTCTTGAAGTGGACCTGAATACTACTTCATTTTACCTGGGCCGGGAGACGCTGTTGACCAGCGGCGCCACTAAAATGGCCTCCTGGCGCAAGAGTCTGTTTGCCTTTCTTTCCCGCAATTCCTGGAACGTCTCCACCTACTTCGGCATTCCGCCCGGCAGAGTGGTTGAATTGGGAGCTCAGCTTGAGGTCTAGGAAAATCTATTCCCAAACGATACTCACCGGGATAGAGGATGGGCCCTTGGCCTTTTCTAAGTTAATTTTGGCCGGTTCATAGTTGGGGTCCATATCCAGGGCCAACTGGTAATTATTGCGGGCTTCCTGGCGATCGCCTTTGACCTCACAGATGCCCCCCAATAAATTATAGGCTTCCGGCCGATTATGTTTTATAAAAATCGCCTTTTTGGCATAAACTCGGGCCACCTCGAACTCTTTAACTTTAATGGGGGCTTGCAAGAGGCGGCGCACCATGTCCCGCACTTCCGTAGGTTGAAAGGGCTTTTGTAAAAAATCTATGGCCCCGATTTTCATGGCTTCTACGGCCACTTCGATGGACCCATAAGCAGTAATGATGATGACCTTGGTGTCGGGATAATTGTCGACCGCCTGCCGCAAGACTTCCAATCCATCTATACCTGGCAGTTTAAGATCCAGGAGCATGAGCCGGAAGGATTTTTCGGCGAGCTTTTGTAAAGCTTCTTCCCCGCTCTCGGCAGTGTCCACCGGGATCTTGAGGGCTTCCAGAGCCATGGAGAGCGTGAGGCGGATATTTCTCTCGTCATCAACAACCAACACTGCCGGAGCATCGTTCATCTTTTAACTCCTCTGGATACTTTCATTGACAAAGGGAAGGGTAAAGGTGAAGGTGCTGCCGTGTCCAGGGGTGGAATCGAGCCAGATGGTGCCTCGATGGGCTCTGACGATCTCCTTGCAAATCGCCAAACCCAGACCACTCCCTTCCGGGCTGCCGGCCCCTTTTACTTGCACAAACTTATCGAATATCCGTGATTGCAATTCATAGGGCACGCCCTCGCCGTCATCGCTCACCGAGAAGTGCACCTGGCCGCCGATGCTTTCTCCTTTCAGGCTAATATGGCCGTGGTCAGGAGTGTAACGGACGGCGTTGGCTAAAAGATTGACCAGGACCCACTCAATCTTGGTGGGATCGGCCAGAACATCGGGAAGGGTTGCCGGCACCTCAAGGGTGAGCTGGAGGTTTTTGGCTTCAGCCTGGCTCTTCATGATGGCGACAGCCTGTTCGCCGAGAAAACCGGGGCTCACTGGTTCAAAGGCCATCTCCAGCTTACCGGCTTCGATTCTGGAGAGATCCAGAAGATCATTCACCAGGGCCCGCAGACGCTGCACTTCTTCATGGCAGACGGTGAGCAATTCCTTTTCTTTGTCGGTCAATTTGGGAGCGGCCGATTCCAGGAGCATATCCACGGACATGCCGATGCTGGTTAATGGGGTGCGCAACTCGTGGGACGCGGTCATGACGAATTCACTTTTCAAGCGATCCAATTCGTGGAGTCGGGTGATATCCCGTAAGAGTAAAATAACTCCTTTGATTTCTGCGCCCGGTGACCGCATGGGGCTGATGGAGAAATGAAAATGTTGGCTTCTGCCCTCAGTGCTTGCCGTAAAGACATCTTCGCCTTCGGGAATCTTGGGCGTAGTTCTGGAATCCAGCGATTGTCTGATGAAATCGACCAGTTTCTCCTCCCGCACCACCTCCAAGATATGTTTGCCCAGACAGTCGTCTCGATTAGCCCCGAAGATCCTGGCGGCCTCGGGATTGATGTCGCTGACCAAGAGTTTCTCATCCACTACTACCAAACCATCATCCACGCTCTGAATGATGGCTTCGCTTTTACGTTTTTCGGCAATTATCTCACCGATGTTCATGGCATGGTATTGTCCCAATTTTTCCGCCATGAGGTTGAATTGTTGGGCCAGTAAGGCCAGTTCTCCGGTGCCCCGCACCGGCACGTGGATTTCGTAATCCCCCTGGGCGAGATGAGATACCGCTCCTGACAGCTCGGTGACCGGCCGGGAAATGAGACGGGAGAGGAACAGGCTGAAGAGGATGCCTATGATGACTGCTGCGAACCCTATGACTGAGATGGAGAAGACCGCCTGAATCGCCAGGTTATGGGCCCGGTTGCTGGCGGCATACATGGTTTCATGGTTGATCTCCCTGAGCTTGATGCAAAAGTCCCTCACGGATCTGAAGAGCGGCAAGACATCCTCATGATAGACCCGGATGGCTCGCTGATTATCCGCTTCGGTGGTGAGCCGCAGGTTGGAGACCTCGCCCAGGTATTTGGTGTAGCCCCGCTCAATGGCTTCGATGACCTCCTTTTCCCCCTTAACGGTAATATTATCTTTGGCACGGCCCAACCATTGGAGGAAGATGGTTTCATTATCCCGTAACTCCGAGTGTCCCTGTTCCTTGAAACCTAACAGAATCAGCAGGACAGCCGAATCCTGCCGCTCCACCGCGTCGATCATATTTTCCGCGGCCAGGATGCTGCGGTAATTTTCCTCCAGGATGGAATCGGAGGCCTGCCCAAGTCGCCAGATTTGAAACATGGCCCAGGCCAGGACCACCACCACCAGAATCAGGCTGGCCCCGTATCCGAAAAGAATTTTTCTTCTAAAGGATGGCATGATTAAAGATTTTTAAGGAATTCCCCGGGAGAAAAGGGACCCGTCCAAAGTCAGGTCAACCTCCCTCACCCCATTCAGAACCAAGTGATCCATATGTGGACATTTTATCAGGACGGCGGGATTATTTGTTCATCATTATTACAGAATTTGGCCGACAGGGGATCAAGTTTTTTCATCATTCCCCAAACCTGGCGGCTATCCTGGACAAGGTGATTGATAACTTGCTAAAAGGACAACTTAGCGGAATCGCTTAGAATATTGTCGATATGATCTGGATATGAAGGGATTTTGTCTTAGTGATAAGTTTCGGGACAAAGCAGGTATCGCGCGCCTGGAATTTCTTTCATGGTAAAAAAAGGCAGGGCCCTGGGACCCTGCCTTTGGGTTTTTACCGAAAAGGCTCAGTTCAAGCAGAGCATTCCAGCTTCTGCTTTAATAAAGAACCTAGGCCGCGGCAGAATCCTCTTCGATGAAAATTCCCCGGTCGCCGTCTAAATGATACAGTCGATCAACGGCAAGGGTCGGAAGGCGTTCATGAGTCAGAATTAAAATGGTGGCGGTGATTTTGCAGGCATTGATGACCTCAGCAAGGAGTTTACGAGACCTGTCATCAAGGTTCGACCAAGGCTCATCCAAGATCATGAGGGTTGACTCTCTTAGGAGCAGTCGGGCGATGCATATCCGCTGCCTCTCCCCCGCGCTAACCCCTTTACCCCGGGGGTCCATCATCGATTCAATT
Source organism: Syntrophobacterales bacterium (assembly GCA_037388025.1). GTDB lineage: Bacteria > Desulfobacterota > Desulfobaccia > Desulfobaccales > 0-14-0-80-60-11 > JBGSLA01. The sequence continues at coordinate 11,649 of JARRKO010000077.1, read as the reverse complement.
CCCTGGGGCAAACGGGCCACAAAGTCCCTTAGTTGAGCCCGTTCAAGGACCTCCAGAATCTTTTGGTCATCTGCCTCCGGCTGGGCTATCAACAGGTTGGCTCTCAGAGTCTCTTCAAAAATAAAATGATGCTGGGTTACTACCCCGATTTTCTTACGAAGCTCATTTCGTGGAAGCTGCCGGATGTCAATTCCCCCTATGGAGATGACTCCTTTTTCCGGTTCATAGAGGCGCAGGAGCAGGTTGATGAGAGTTGATTTGCCGCTGCCACTTTCGCCTTGAATGATGGTAACCGAATTGGCCGGGATCAGCAGGTGTGCCCGGTTGTAAAGCCACCGTCCTCCAGGATATCCAAAGGTCAAGTCAGAAAACTCGATGGCTACCGAGTGATGGGGGAGACTCATGGTGGCGCGGCTTTCATCGGTCTCGGGGCTTTCGGCAAAAAATTCCGCCAGATGTCGAATACCAGTAAATTCAGTCTGCACGGTGGCAAGCGACCTGGTAACATGAATGACTGACATTTGCAGCAGAGTGGCGTAAAAGAAAAAAAGTAAGAAAGCCTCAATACGGAGTTCACCATGGGCTATCAGGTAATAGGCCATGGCCACCAATCCCAAGCCGCCTAATCTTGCCAGCAACTCAATACCGGGGGAAAACACGGAAAGCAGCATCCCGGCGCGAATGGAGAGCTTTTGCAGGGAAGTGGTGTGCCCCTGGAAACGATCCGCCTGCTGCCCTTCGGCAGCTAATACTTTGATCGTATCGATCCCCTGAACTGTCTCGTCGAAGACCCGGTGTATTTCGCGCCATCCGGCTCGCTGGGCCTCGGCATATCGCCCCATAAGGCGGTTGAGCATGGTCACGAGCAGCGCGGTGGCTCCCACCAGGGCCAAGGCTGCCAAGGTGAGCGAAGCGGGACAAAAATAAAAAAGAATGGCCGTTACCACCACAATGGTAATGAATTCGCGTCCGACGCCGGGAAGAAAATCAGCAAAAAACCGTTGGGCCTGCCCGATGTCGTTGTTGAACTTGGTGAAAAATTCGCCGGCAGATTGTTGTTGGAAATACTGTAAGGGTAGATGGCTCACCTTTTCAAAGAAATCGGTTTGAAGCTGCTTCAGCAGGTTAAACGAAAAGACACTCCCCACATAGCCGCTAGCTCCCTGCAATACTGTGATAGCAAGATAGATAAGCACCAGTTGCAGGAGCAGGGGGAGTCCTGCGGTCCAGAGATTTGCCAGGGAGTCCTCTACGACAAGACTTACCAGTTGCTGAAAATAGCGGGGCTGCAAGGAGATGAGCAGCCCACAGCCGAGCTGCAGGATAACCAGTAACCTCAAGGACTTATGGTAGCGTTTGATAATGCTTGCAATCCAGGATCTCATGGCTAGAGGGGACTCAGGATTCTTGCTCCAGGCTTGCCAGTTCTCGACGGATTTTAGCAAATATGAGCTGGTAATCTGGGCAAAAGGGGTCCTTCACTAGATGGTCATGACAAAATACCAGGGCGTTCAAGGGACACCCGCCATGGCAGACGGACCAGTAAGGGCACGAATGGCAGCTTGAGAGAATTTCGGCCCGTCTCTGAATATCTTGACAAAAAGATGAAGCCACCAACTCTTCAATTTCTTGGTCATGAATCGTGCCCAGGAACTGGGACTCAAAGCGGCTGCATAACACGGTCTCTCCGGATGGTTTTACACCCAGGTGAGTGCCGGCGCAGGTTGCCTGCTGCTGGCATTCGGACGGCTCACCACTAATGATCGCCTCCAGGTACAGGTCCAGCGGCGATACCCTGACCCGACGCAATGCCGCACCGGCCCATGCGTCGAACAAACGCCCGAGAAAAATGCCATATTCCCCTGGCTGTAACAGGTAGGGCTCACAGGCCTCCGCATTCCGTCCGGGAACCATGGGGTTGGTGCGAAAACTATAATTCAGGCTCTGAAAGTAGCGGTAGATCCGTTTCTCCTGGCCAAGGCTCCGTCGGCTAACCACTGCATTGATTCCTGCTGGAATCCTCTCCTCTTCCAGAAGGCCTAATTTCTCCAACACTGCCGCATGGGTTCCCCGGTGGCCCGGGCCGGAGCGCAGCTCGTCGTGCAGGTCCGGGGGGCCGTCGAGGCTGAGGCCGATCTGGAATGCGTGATCACGGAAAAAGGCACAGAAATCATGATCGAGAAGCAGGCCGTTGGTCTGCAAATACTGGCGAAATTTCAGGCCCGAGAAAAGGGCTTCGAGCATTTGCGTGGCGTCCTGGAAAAAGCCGAGGCCCGCCAGGAGGGGCTCTCCGCCGTGCCACAAAAGATGGATTTCCTTGAACCCCTGCCGTTCGGCGTAGCGGGCGGTTTTTTCCAAGACGATCCGCAGGGTTTGCCGACTCATAACGGCAGCAGAGGAGATATCTGAGTAGCAATAGATGCACTGCAGATTGCAGCCCTTGACCGGCTCCAGGATAAGGGTAAAGATGTCGCGGGCCTCAACCGGCATCAGCCAACTCCCGCTTGACGGCTTCCCGCACATGACGGCGGAAAGCCCTCAGCCCCTCGCAGTAATAAGTTTCCCCCTTGATAGCATCCCAAGAAGGGGAAAGTTCAGCTTCGGCCCAGCGAGTGTCATCCAGCCCCAGGGCGCGGGCGCGGAGCAGCATGGCATTATATTTCATGCAGGTAAAGCAGCCGCCGCCGCACTGCCGACCCCACTCGCACTCTCCACAGGCCATGAGTTCCCCGGATCGCCGCAGCCGCCACTTGATCTCTTGCCAACGGAGGGCCTTGTTTTTCAGGATCAGGTCCAGGGAATCCTGGTGGATATCCCCCAGAGCCGTCTTGTCATCGTTTACCCACTGGTCACAGCTAAAGGCCCGGCCGTTGGGGGCGAAAATCAGGCGCCGAAAATCGCAGCGCTTTTTGTGGTAGGGGTCCCCCCGGTCGATTTCCGGTTGCAGGATCATCTTGACTTCGTGCCGCAATTCTCGGAAATCCACCCGCCGCTCCTGATCATGAAACCAGAGGTCAAACAGGGTCATCAAAAACCGGCCCACCTCCTCCGGGGTGGGAGCCAAGTGGGACAACCTTGAGAACTCTCCGTCCCTCGGGATCAGATCCCCAAAGCGCATATCATAGATATCCAGCTGGACGTCCGCCCCCAGGTCCTTGAAGAAGGTAAAAAGCTCGGGGGCATGGTTAACAACCTCCCGGGTAACCACAGCAATCACAGCCACGCGATCCACCGCCGCATGGCCGCGGTAACATGCAATTCCCTGCATAACAGCATCAAAAGTCCCGGCTCGGGAGCCTCGCCAGCGCCGGTAGCGGTCATGGATATCCCGGGGCCCATCAAGACTGAAGCCCACATGGAACCCGTGGTCGGCGAACAACCGGGCCAACTCATTGCTCATGAGGGTCCCGTTGGTCTGGAGACGATTTTCAAAGGTAAGCTCGGGATATTGTGCTTCCAGGGAGAGGATTTCACGGAAAAAATCAAGACCGGCCAGGAGGGGCTCCCCGCCGTGCCAGTAGATTTGCATGACCTTGGTGTGGGGATCGATGGCTAAATTGTGGGCGATGATCTGGCGAAGAATGGCACCCACGGTGGCGAGGCCAATAATGCCCCCGGAATGCTCCTGGAAGCAATATTCGCAGGCCAGGTTGCAGTTCCGGGTAACCTGGATTTGGGGCACGACCGGCAGAAGTTGTTCCCAAGGGGGACTGTTCGGCTGGAGGGGTAGGGGTTTTCCCAGCATGGGAACCACAAGGGATGTTGAATTGCTAAGGGGTTTGCCGGTTCGGAAAAACAAGGGTCAGGTGGCTGACGTGATCAACATTACCGGTTGACCACCATCAGGTCCACCAATTGACCCAGTTGCGCCAGTTTGTCCAGTTTCTCCAGTTGACCCAGTTCCCCCAATGGGGGAAGGCAATCCGTTTCTGCTTTTCCTGGCGGATTTCCTCTATGAGTTCTTGGAGGACCTTGCTCTTGACCTGTGGAACCTGACTTTTGGCAGCCATGGCGCCCTCCTAATTATCTCGGATGCATGAAATTTGCTTAGATTAACCGCCAATCGTAATAGGCATCTAGTTTTCTCATATCCGTAGATGATTAACCGCCCCCCACCAGGTTAAAAAGTAGTGCCGATGAAACTCTTATTCTGATCCTTCTGGTTCCTTGATAGTATTTCCGGAGTGTTGTGATAGGGCCTCTTGAAGCTTATTCACTCTTTCGAAAAATTTAGTGTCTTTGGTTATTCCTATAAGGGACCCCGAAATTTTCATGGCATCAAAGAAGATTTTAACATTTTCCAAGGCTTTCTCTTTTTGGTCATTCTTGAAATAAGCCTCGGCCAGATATATGTAGGTTCTTCCATCAGGATAACCGTATTCAATCGCTCTTTTGTAGGCTTTAATCGCTTCGGGCGAATTTTTCTCGCTAGAGTAAGCATTTCCCAGACCATAATATGCCTTGCCTATATCTTCGTTGTTATTTAAACCGAGGTTTAGGGCCTTATTATATTTGTCAATAGCATCCTTATATTGATGAAGAGCAAGACATGATTCAGCTAAATCTAAATTATATTGGGATAAGTTAAGGTCATTATCTTTAGCTATCTTTATCGCTTTTTCGAACTCTTCATTCGCCTCCTTGAATTTTGACTCCAGAAGATATATCTGTCCAAGTCCATCCCGAAAAGGTGCAAACTCCCCTCCAGCCTTCTTGATTAAGTCACTATAACCTTGCTTCATTATTTGCCGAAGCTGTTCATTTTTCTTCATATTTTTATTTAACCTATTGATAATATCAAGCGCTTTTGAGCTCTTACCCTCTTTTAGATAAGCTAACGCTAAGTTCAACAGGTTTGGATCGTTGGGATTTAGTTCCTCCGCTTTTTCGTATTTCTTGATCGCCTCTGAATTTCTTCCCATGGCAGAATTAGCATTTGCCGATCCATAGTAAGCTTGAGCCATATATGCCTCACCTAAACCCACATAGATACCCAGAAGCCTTCTCTTACCTTTATTTTTTAGATTTCCTGCCGCCGCTAAGGCTTTGTTGAAGTTTTCCTCGGCCAGGCGAAATTCTCCTTTTGCAAAGTTTTCTTGACCCTTATCGCTATAATATGTGATCCTTACCTCAGGAGGTCCAACATAAAATTGAATATTCGGCCACAATGCCCATGTTAGTACGATTATTATAAAGGGGATAGCAAGAAAGGTAAGAGTAATCTTTCTATCCCGTCTTTTTTTCGCCTGCTTCTCCTCACGCTTCTTTCTGGCTTCCTGGATGGGCTTTATTAGGGTATCATGGCTAAGTTCATAGTAGAAATCCCCCAGCCGGAACTCCGACCGTAACAGGCGTTTTTCCTGAAGTTTATTGAGCATGTCATCTTCAATACGGAAATCATGTTGAATAACCTCTTGGGCCCGACTAAGTCTCTTGCCGGCAGGGCTGATCAAGCCTTTATTTTCGTTTTCGAAGAGATCGATCACGTTGCTTCTTTGAGATGGGGGAAATTGCTCTATGACCCGTTCGTAGAAGTCTTGAATGATATTTTGCATCTCAGCGCGCCCGTGCACAATATTCTGGTCAACAATTATCTTTTCACCGGGAGCGGACGAGGAGCGTTCCCGAACCTTTTCTTCTATGGTTTGGGTCAAAAGCTGTAATTGACTAGGGTCAATCTCGTCCTTTATTAAGTTGCTTCCCTCCGGGTTGCATAAGAAATCCAAGATTTCTTGGAGAGTCTCGGGTGCATAGGAAAATACGGGGGTTAAATCAGAGCTTTCGTCCGTGGTTACCTCTTTTTTGGCGGGTTCTACAATGGCATCCTCGGCATTACTTCGTTTTAGGGGGGTGATCCTGAACTCACTTGTCCGCATGGATGGCAACTCTTGAGCCAATTCATCAAGATGGCCGAGATATTCTTCTCGCAGTGAGATAATAATCTTTACCTTAGGATGTGTCTCGGAATACGGAAACTGCGCCTCTGGAGTAGCATCATCCGTCCTATACTTTTCTCGCAGTGACTTGGGTATGGTTCCCCGCACCAAATCGGCAAGCTGCTCGGTGAATTTTTTTCGGACCTCATGCTCATGCTCATATTTGTCGAAAAACTCCTCGAACTGGTCGAGTACGAGAACCGGCGTCAATAAGATATCATCAGGAGCCCAGAACTCCACGGTTTTGAAATATTCCCACAGGGTATCCTTTTCCCCCTCGATATATTCGGCAAGGAAGCCTTTATTCTTGGCTTTGGCGATTTCCCGGTCGATGGACACGTAAATTGATTGGAGAGGATCTAGTTTGGTTTCACCACTGCCTGACTCGTTAAGCTTCGTAGCATACACGCGGCACATCAAGGGAAAGAATCCTCGTTTCCGCAACTGTTCAAAAACTCCGGCATTCAACAGTGAAGTTTTGCCAAGGCCTGAGCGTGAATAAACTACTACCAGGTCTTCTACCAGGATTTTGTGGAACAGAGTCTCCTTCTCAATTTCACGCCCAAAAAAGAGCTCCCGTTGAATTGGGTGGTCCTGAAACGGCAAGCTACCCGGATACCGAGAATTCAATAAGGGAGCCGTAATAATTTCTAAGCTAGCCGAATTGGCATTGGTGTCAGGCATAGTCTCTCTTCCGTAATTGAAAATCGCGCCGGATCACCTGGACTAGCTCATCGACGCCGGTGGACTCTCTTAAATCAATGGCTTGAATGTCACTGAGCTTATTATGAATTTTGTTAAGGTCTTCAATTTTTAGTTTGTCGTCGATTTTAACTGGGAGTATGAATTTTGAACCCTCTAATTTTTTGTCCTTCCGCTTGAAAGCATTGCGCACCTCCGTAATGGCAAAAGTTTCTCCCTTTCTTATCCAATCTTGGCTCAACATAATGATGAAATAATTAACAGTGGAGATAGTTTCAAGAATTTTTTGTTCCCAGTCATCTCCGACTTCCATGAAATCTTGGTCGATAAGGGGTTCGATTTGCTTGTTCCTTAGATTGTTTCTCAATTCCATAACAGTCTTTTCGTTTTCCCTAACATAGCTGATGAAGACCTTTGGCATTTCAATAACCTCATGTGGGGCTATAAGGTCAGGTTTGGTTGTCCCATACTGATTCTTGTATTTTGTCGTAAGTTTCTCAACAAAATCAATCAATTCAGCATTACAGATCTTGATATTGTAGTTTTTGTTTTCGATGAACATGGTAGTCCTGTTAATCTCTTCCCTGCTTTCCGGTACAATTTTTTCTAATGCGAAAGAGCAGCTATCTTTCGCACCGATATTAATCAGGTAAAGGAGTACCCTCAAATGCCAGTACCTGAAACCGAAACCGAGAAAGAGGAGAATTTTATTTCTTCTTCGCAGTTCGCTCTCGATATTGTCAGGTAGCTTGGCGGCTTTCGATGCAACATTTACCAGAAATTCTAGGAGGTCGTTTTCGGTGATAACTAGGGAGTTGGGGTCTGCAAGGCTGCCGAAAAACTGATAGATCAGCGGGTTTTTGGCAGAGAATGAAGGTACAATTCCGGTTCTTCTCCCCCTAAAATGATGATAATCCACATTCGGTTGCTTCTTTTCCTCCTTCATAGCATTTAGCATCATGTTGTCAAAAGTGGAGGTTATGATCAGCGAAAAGGGGAGTTGAGCCAGATTTTGGTGCAGGGGACTGGTCAGATTTTTTCGTTTTTCATAAAATGAGACGACTTGACGTTCAAGCCCAAAGCGGTCCTTATTGATCCATTGGTGATACTGGGAGGACTGCAGCAGGTCATCCGTATCGATTTTCGTAAGATCATCGCCAATATCCTTGGCCAGTTCGTTGGCAAGGATGTTAGTGCATGGCTTGATCCCACTGCCTTCTATTTCTTCCGTGACTGCATCAGGACCCAGGAGAAGAATGCAATTTCCGTAGTGAATCGCGTAGGTAAGTGTATCCCAGCTGCGGTCAGGAAAATCAGTGCATAATGAATCTGAGTGATAAGATGAGGTTTCCATTCTTGGGGCCCTCCGTGTGAATAATGGTTGGCAATGAATGGTTCCTCTTTTATAAAACAAAAAACCGCCCTTCGGACTCAGGGGTCCATCTGGCGGCTCCAATCAGGCAACTTCCTGTTACCCCAACTCATAGTGTCCTCCAACTAGGCAGGACTTTGTGCCTTAATAGTTGAATTTTGACTTGCCGACCTATCTTTGTCAATGGAAAACTCATTTTAGATTATGCGCTTAGCTCCAAGGAGGGGTGGTGTTCGAGCCGGCATGGAGCACGTGGATGTACATTGGTGGTTTTCTGCATCTTCGCTAGATGGCAAGCGAGATGCTTGGAACTAACACATTGAAGGATCTAAAATTTCCATTTCCTTTGCAATATAGCTTGCCAGCACCCCAAGATAGTCGCCGCGGCCGAGAGGGTAGCGCCCCCGGGGGCTCTGGACAGCAGGACTAAAACGGGGTTCTGCAGAGGAATATTTTTTCAGGAAGAGACTTTGGCTCTCTGGGGCAGGGCCTTTACGGCGGCGGTGACAGTATCCGGCAAGTCCTTATCCTGAGGCCGGGAGGTCGTCGTGGCTACGGTGACCCTCAGGGCGCTCAAGCCTTGGGCCCCCTGTAACTCCTGCAACTCCACGTCCTCCATTTCATCGCGGAGGTAGCCGGCAGCCTGCAGATAATCAATGTACTCCAGGTATTCCGCGGCCTCTTGCCGGTTGGAGTAAACAATGGCAATCTTGCCCGGTTGGGTGAGTCGCTCGGAGGTACCTTTGATCATGGCCTTGTCAATGCGCTTCTTGATAATCTCGTGGCGGATGTCGTAAGCCCCCTCCACTTCGAAGTGTCTCTCATCCGGACTGAAGCGGATGGAGAGCGGTGAATCCTGGACCAAGATGAGGTGGGTGGTTTCCAGGGGTATCGACAGCTTTCCCTTCTGCGACTCCGTAAGCCGCACCACTTCACACATCACCATGAGCTGCCACAGGCGCAGATTTTTGAGATACATGGGGCAGAACTTGCCATCTTCTACCATGCTGGCACCTATATAGATGGTGTGCTCCACTCCGTCGGTTTTGCGTTTTTCGAAATAGTGAGGGAAATATCCCTGGGCCTTATCTTCCTCCTGGTCCAGGAAGGTGGCGACAGTTTCATTAATGAGCTTGAGGCTTTCTTCAAATTGCCGGCGGCTCCGGTAGATGGTCCGGGTTTGGGGGTCCAGGGCGGTCCGGTACGCGGCAATTTTCTCCTGCACCAGCGGCCCAAATGTCCCTAAATGGTCAAAGATGGGTTCGATAACCTGCTGGATAAAATAGAGTTTAGTGGATTCATCCCCGGCTTGCAGGCCGACTTCCAGGCCCTTGATTTGTTTGTCGATGCGGTGGGTCAATGAGGCCAGGATAGGCAGCTGTCGGTGCTCGTGCGCCAGCTGGAGGAGCCCTTTGACCAACTGGAAGTGTTCGATGAGATCGGCCTGGATGGCCGCGTTGCGGTGGTCGCTGGACATCCGGATGTCGGAAACCCCGAAAAGAGGGTAGACCTGCTCGAAGACGATGGGCTCCAAGCCTGAAACCCCTTCTTTCTTACTCTGGATATAGTTCAGGGCGGCCTTCTGGAAGCGCCACTCCACCGAAGGGTGAATCGCCGTGCACTCTTCCTTGATGACGGTCTGGATCCTCTGATTCAGCTGTTCCAGGCTACGGTTCAAGGCCACGGCAAACAGGGGCAGGACCGGATACATCTGGGAGGTGTTCAAAGCATTCAGCGCGCCGGCCCGGGTGGACTTGAGAACCAGGACTCCCAGAAGCCGATCCTGGTATTGCAGGGGGGCCACGTAGACACTACGGTAGCCACTCTGCCTCAAGCCTTCTTCCAGGCTGCTGGACTCCGGATAATTCTGCAAGTCTTCTATGACCAGGGGTTCGCGCTGGTCCATGGCCCGGGTGAAAATGGAGCCCTTAAACTCATCCTTTTTGTAGGACACAGTTTGTTCCAGAACGCAACCCTTCTCCGGCCGCTTTTTATTCAGAGGCAAAAGGAAGATTTGCTCTTCCCGGATGGCGGCCAGGCCAAGCTCAATATCCTTCTCCTGGAGGTAGATTTGCAATTTTTCCTGGAGGCTGGCAAAACCGTCCCGTTGAAAGATGGCTTCCTCCTCGAACAGGTCCGCCCGCAAGGCTGATATCATCTTGTGAGCTGTAACCTCCATGGCCCGGAAAACTCCAAAGCCCTGGATTTCAAAGTCCTCCGGCGGGATTAATTCCCTCCACACCGCCAGGTCCGTGACATTGGCCAGGAGCCTGGCTCTATCCTCCTCGGTCAAGATCCTGGGTTCCTTTAAGGCCTTGATCTCCAGGAACTTGGGATCCAGAATGATATTGAAAAAGCGATCCAGGCCAGTTTTGGGGCACTTGGACCTGGCCACCAGGGGATAATCCCAATCGAGATCCATGCCGTAAATTTTCCGCAATATGAGGGTATTCGCCCTGAGGGTCTTCCCCCACCCCCATTCCTGAGGATTGATATTCAACTGGGAAACAAACTCCCGCCCCTCTTTGAACAGGGTCTTGAAGGCAGGTGTGGCATAGACGATGGTGAATTGGAAGGGAACGAAGGCCGCGGCGCAGTCGTCTTCCCGGAAAGCGGGGGGAAACACGATGGTCATGAGCATATCGATGAGTCCCTGGTGCTGCTCCAGGATGGTTGGATCGTCAATGGGTTGCCGCAACATCGGGACGCTCTCCAACTGCTGGCGGATGGATGGCGCCATGGAGCCCAGACCGCAGCTTCCTTCGGCCAGTAAACGTTCCCAGAATTCGATGAGGGGGCTCAGACTGAGCCTGCACTTAAAAGGGAATTTTATGTCCTGGGTTTTCATCTTACCTCTTTATGAGATCGATACAAAAGATTCCGTTGGGAAACATATAAAGTTTAATCACTTGTACGCCGTTGATCAAGGGGGAAATACGCTAACCAAGCGCAGCATTTTGTTTGAGTAACCGGGGGAATCCAAACAGTACCCACCAAACCAGCCCTCCCGATTCCCTTGCAAAGAAGGAATCAACCCGAAGGGTTCCGTTAGGCAAGCTTCCTATAGGCAGGAAAATCCTCGGGGACCCTCCGGTTTTAATATACCTTGCTTACGCCGCAGATATCACTCTCCCCCATAAAATTATAGAGATGATTCCCAAATAAAATATGAAATTCCCGTTCACTTTTTATTCTTAGTACGCTAACATAGCCTTATTTATTTCTGTATGTGAAGGGAGATTGCCAAAAAATCTGATGACCTTCATTTTAGATCAAGATTAATCTAATGCTGTAGAATCTCTCTGACAATATCATTTTGTACAGGTCTGCTGCAATTAGCAACATAATCTCATTTCCATATCTTTTGGTCTAAAGGGGGAGGAATATGGTCATTCAATTTCGTAATTTGATATTTGAAGGGGGTGGCGTAAAGACTATTGCATACATGGGCGCCATGACTGTATTGGAACAACGTGGCATTCTCCCAAATATCATCAGGGTTGGTGGAGCAAGTGCAGGTGCGATTAATGCACTCATCTTTGCTCTGGGTTATGACCTCACTGAGCAACGCCAGATATTAACCTCCACGGATTTTAAAAAGTTCAGGGATCATTCTTTTGGTTTAATATTGGATATCCG
>JARRKO010000076.1:0-17199 GCA_037388025.1 Syntrophobacterales bacterium | reverse complement strand
CTGCTCTCTATCTGGCATATGTGAGTCGGGAAAAGACGTTTTGATATTGGTTCAATATCGGTAGATAAAAGTGTCTTGCTCTTTAGTCCCTGTTACAAATTAAAAAGGTTAATTCCTTCGCTTTGGCCAGGAGGTTCAAGGAGTGTTCAGGACTAACACCGCCTTCTAGTAGATATCTCCTGTATAGATTATGAAATCCCCTCTCCTTTAGGGTGAGGGGTTGAAAGTCGTTCCCCCCTCACCCCGGGCCCTCTCTCCCACTGGGGGGAGAGGGCGATATGCTTGACGGCCTTTCCTGTCCCGGGATAAGGAACGGGATCGCAGGGGCGCAGTCCATCAAGGTCTTGGTAAAAATCGGGAATTTTCTACCGTTCACTACTGACCCTGCCTTGCTTTGCCAGATGCTCTCATTCCTGGGAAAATTATTTCTTTTTGAGCGAGTCTGTTCTATGGGATACTTCAACCCAAAAAATAGAGGGAAAAACTCATGCGCATACCTGATTCACCCATACTGAAGGCCATTCATGAAAGGCGCAGCATCCGACAGTATTCGGAGGCGCCGGTTTCCCGAGATTTGATCATGACCGCGCTGGAAGCAGCTTCCTGGGCCCCTTCGGGGCTTAATAACCAACCCTGGCGTTTCGCGCTTATCTGGGATAAGGCATCGCAAGAATCCCTGGCCGCCCTCACCAGATACTCGAACATCCTTAACTCGGCCTCCGTCCTCATTGCCGTTTTTCTGGATAAAGAGGCCTCCTACGATTACACGAAAGATTGCCAGGCTGTCGGGGCTTGCTTGCAAAACCTACTCCTGTCGCTCCACTCATTGGACCTCGGTGCAGTCTGGATCGGTGAAATTCTCAAGAACAAGGAGCGGATCCTCGAGATCCTGGGACTTCCGGAGCGGTTCGAGCTTATGGCCGTGGTGGCGGTGGGGCATCCGGCCCGCCGGGATCAGAAGTCACACAGGCGGCCGCTAGAGGAACTGATTCTGCTGGAAAAATAGCCCTGGATTGGGGAGGTGGAATACGTGAGAGGAAAAATGCAGCAAGTTATGGCAAAACCTCTTTTTCTGTCATCCTGGACGAAGTGAAGGATCTAGAACTAATTGAAAAGAGTAGATTCTTCGCTTCGCTCCGAATGACAGGTTGGGAGAATTGGGAGTTTGGCCATAGCTTCTAGTGGGGCGGCCGTCCCTGGCTGTCCCTGGTCACGGCGGGCACGGAGGCCCGCCCCACCGAAATTTTCCAGTTTTTAAGAGAGCCGCAGGTTCAAGGGCGGCTAGTTACCACGATGGTCGCCGAGTTTCCTTGAGGGGGAATGCCGGGGTATTTTTATAATTTATTGATTATTTGCCTCTACTTGCTAATATAGGGCGCAAAGTTTTTTAAAGTGGGAAAGGATAGGGGGGAGCCATGTCCCGGAAAATAAAGGCTGTTTTGGTGACTGTCATCGTTATGATGCTGTTGGCTTATGGCACGGTCTGGGGGCAGGAGCCGGAGAAGAAGACCACCCCCACCACTGAAGTACCGGAAGTACCGAAGGAAGAGCCGGGCGCCGTCCCCCCCAGTTTAGTCTCCCAGCCTTACGGTACCCTGGGCCTGGAACCGTCGGGAGGACCCCTGGCGCCCTACGGCAATCCTGTGGCTTATGACACCTTGCTGCGCGGTTGGCGCAGTCACCACCTAGGAAAACTTCTCATTACTCCCTATTTTTCCGCGAACGGCCTTTACCGCAGCAATATCTTTCTCACCCCGACTGACAAGAAAAGTGATTTCATCGTGGTCTTAAGCCCAGGGGTTCAGGTGGAATTGCCCATTGCCGGGGTCCACCGCCTTACCGTGGGTTACTTGGGGACTAGCTATATTTATACCGAGCATTCCAGCCAATCACATTACGATCAGAACGTCAACGCCGATTTGATCTTAAATTTCCGGGGAGGAACCAAGGTGCGCCTGGGCAATACTTTCCGGGCGGCCACCGAGGAGCGCAACTCGCTATTCGCCCGCCGGCGACAGTATTGGCGAACCACTCCTTACCTGACCATTTCTCGCGCCCTCGCCGACCGCTGGAAATTGCAAGGGTCCTATCAATTTGATACCCTGCAATTTGTCAACCAAAGAGACCAGGGTAACAACTACCTCCAGCAAAACCTCGGCACTACCCTCTATTATAAGTTTTGGCCCAAAACTGCGGTGCTGCTGGAGTATATCTTCACCTACAGGGACTATCCCAATTCTAGTTCAGGGAATAATTACACCCATTCTCCCCTGCTAGGTCTCACGTGGTCCCCCACTGCCAAATTGTCCGGTACCTTAAAGGTCGGCTACACCTTTAAAATATATGAAACCAACCTGGACAACCGTAATAATAATCCGGAAAACTGGATTCTCAGCGCCGAGTTGCTTTACCGTCTGAGCAATTACACGAATATCACCCTGAATGCCTCGCGGTCCTTCCAGGAGGATGTGGATTTTGGCAATGATGCCTATCGCAGCACCGGCGTCTGGGTAACTTTGAACCATGATTGGCACTTTTTCAAGGTACTTAGTTACGCTACGTTCTTTTACATTAACAACGATTATCTAAGTTCGAACTTTGATGCGCTGGGGGATTTCGAAAGGCGGCTCGACAATATTATCGGCTGCGGCGTAGGTCTTAGCAGACCAATAAACAAGTGGCTCAAAGCCAGAATTGATTATAATTACGTCAACCGTAGTTCTAATTATTACGGCTTCAGCTATAATGATCACAGATTTCTTTTCGGAGTTTTGACTTCTTTTTAAAACTTACATTGCCAAGAACCCGGTAGCTGCTCAAAAATTCCACCGGAATCCTGCCGCTTTTGTCGAATATTGCTCAAGTTGGGGTCATGGTATGCTCAAAAAGATGCTTATACTAATCACCATCCTGGCTTGCCTGGGAGCAGCGATCCCGGGTTTCTCGCAGGAGGATTATAGATTAGGGGCGGAAGACCTCCTGGAAATACGGGTATGGGGCCACGATGACTTGACCCGCCAGGTAAGGGTCGGCCTGAACGGCACCATATCTTTCCCCTTTGTGGGTGAGATCAAGGCCAAGGGGCTTACGGTGCAGGAGTTGCAGCGGGAATTGGAAAAGCGGCTCGGGCCCAAGTACATCATCGACCCGCAAGTCTCCATCACGGTGACCGAGTTCAAAAGCCAGAAATTTTTTGTGGTGGGAAACGTTAAAAATCCCGGGACTTATCCCCTTACCAAACCCATCAAGGTGGTGGAGGCCATCTCCCTAGCCGGAGGCCTGGCCACGGGAGAAAAAGGCGGCGGCGCCATAGCCTACCTGGTCAGGGCCAAGCCGGGACAGAAGCTGGATCAACCGGTCCTCCCGAACAGAATCCCAGCAGGGGAAAAAATCAAGGTGTCCCTCTCCGCGGCGCTGGCGGGGGACCCCCGGAACAATTTAGACATAAAAAACGGCGACACCATTTACGTGCCGGCGCTGTATTATTATGTCCAGGGGCAGGTGAAGAGCTCCGGGCGCTTTCCTTATGAAGATAATATGACCGTGCTCATGGCGGTGACCACCGCGGGAGGCTTTACCGATAAGGCTTCGCCCCGGCGCACTCATATCATCCGCGAGCAGCACGGTAGGAAGGAAAAGATCAAGGTTAGCCTGGATGATCGCATTGAGCCCGGGGATGTTATTGTGGTCCCGGAATCGTGGTTCTAATTGCTATTTGGCTGTATAATCTCCTTGACTGAAGCTTCCCGGAAATTCTGCCGATTTCCCCGGAGTCGCCCAATCCGTGAGATGAGGTTTTTTTAATGGAAGAAGGAAGTGTAGCCCACCACCGGGGTAGGACCATCCTTGACTATCTCGGCATCGTCATGAAGCGGCGTTGGACCATCCTGGTCGTCCTCGTGGCGGTGGTGTCCCTGGTGGCACTCTGGACTTTCACCGCCACCCCCCTATACCAGGCTTCAGTAGAGCTCCTCATCGAGCGCCAACCTCCCCGGCTTCTGGAAAATCAACAAACCTCGTCCGACTACTCTGACCGTTCCGGGGAACAATTCTACAAGACCCAATACAAGCTGCTGGAAAGCCGGGCCCTGGCTAAAAAGGTGGCGGAAAAGCTCCACCTGAAGGACCGCCCCCCCTACTCCCAGATGTTCGCGCAATTAACCCCCGACGCTGACAAAGTCGCCAGGCAGCGGGTGGAAGAACGCCTAGTGGATGTTGTGGCGGAGGGCGTGGAAGTTTCCCCCATCCGGGACAGCAGCCTGGTAACCGTCAGCTACTTCAGCCCTGATCCCAAATTTGCCGCCGAAGTCGCCAACACCCTGGCCGAAGCCTTTATTGAACAGTCCCTGGCCCTGCGTTTTGCCACCTCCCAAGAGGCGGCCCGCTGGCTGAAGCAGCAGCTGGCCGAGGCCAGGAAAAAGTTGGAAGAATCAGAAGCCCGGTTGAATAAATACAAGCGCCAGCACAATATCGTCACGGTGGAAGATAAAGAGAGTATCACCGCTCAGAAACTGCAACAGCTGAACAAGGAACTGGTGTCGGCCCAGACCAGGCGCATGGAGGCCGAGGCCCGCTATCAAGAGATCCAAGCCGGCCGACCCATTGCCGAAGTTATGAACAACCCCCTTATCCAGGAACTGAAGGCACAGGAAGCCAAGCTCATCACCGAGCAATCAGAACTCTCCAAAAAATACGGGGAGGGCCATCCCAGGATGATTCAGCTCCGCCAGGAACTGGGCGCGGTTCGGGGTAAAATCGGCGCCGAAACCTCGGTGGTGGCGCAGACCATTAAGAATGAATACAACATGGCCAAAACCCAGGAGGAGAACCTCAAAAAGGCGCTGGAGGAGCAGAAAAACGTCACCCAGGACCAAAGCGATGTGAATATTGAGTACCGGGTGCTCCTCCGAGACGTGGAGACCAACCGGGCTTTATATGAAAACATGTTGAAGAGCCTGAAGACCACCGTCGCCACGGAGAATGTGCCTGCTACTAATATCCGCATCGTTTATCCGGCTCTGGTGCCCGAGGCGCCGGTGTCACCCCGGAAATTCTTTAACCTTATTCTGGCCATGGGGTTCGGGTTGGTTTTAGGGGTGGGCCTGGCGGTATTTTTGGAGAACCTGGACACCACCCTGAAGACTCCAGAGGACGTGGAAAGATGGCTGGAGATCCCCAATCTGGCCTTGATTCCCCATATTGAGGACCGGTCCAATCCGGGGGAGATACCGGAACTTGTGGTGCATCATGGCCATCAACCCCTAGCCTCCGAGGCCTACCGGGTGCTGCGCACCAGCCTGCTTTTTTCCTCCTCGGAACCGGCCCCCCGGGTGCTACTGATCACCAGCACCCTGCCGGGGGAAGGGAAGACTCTGTCTGCGGCCAATCTGGGGGCGGCCATGGCCAAAGCCGAAGACGACGTGTTGCTCATTGATGCCGATCTGCGTCGGCCGACCTTGCACCAGCTTTTCAATGTTCCCCGGGAGCCCGGCCTGAGCAACTTCCTCGTGGGGGAGACGGATGAGCTGCCGGTGGTGGATACCCTGGTGCCCCACCTGTTCATCATGCCCGCCGGGGTCATCCAGCCCAACCCTTCGGAGCTGCTGGGGGTGGAACGACTGCAGGAGCTTCTCAGCCGAGTCCAGGAGCGGTTTGGCCGGGTCATTCTGGATTCGCCGCCTCTCATGTCGGTGACGGACGCCGCCATCCTGTCAACCCAGGTGGAAGGGGTGCTTCTGGTCATCAAGGCGGAGAGTGTGCCCCGCAAGGCCGCCCGGGATGCCAAGGACCATCTCCTGGACATCCATGCCCCGCTTTGGGGCGCGGTCCTCAACGACGTGCCTCTGCAGCGGGGGACCTATTACTACAGCCACTACCGTTACTACTCCTCGTACTATACGGACAGTAAGACCACCGAGCCTGAAGAGAAGAAGAAGGAGCGGTTGCCTGGTTTAAAGGGATGGGTCAGCCGCTGGAAGGGGTAGATTTTCACAGAGTTTTTAAAAATCATGGCAAAACCAGTGTTCTTGTCATCCTGGAAGTCTTTTGGAGGAGGGCCTGCAACACCCGGCGGCTAATACCCGCACATATTCTGCAACTTACTCTCCATGTAGGCCGCACATCTTTCCAAAGAAAAATGCTTGACGGCAAAGCGTCGACCCTCGGTTCCCATGTGCTCCCTCAGGGTTTGATCCGCACAGAGCCGGGATATTGCCTGGGCCATGGCCTGGGTATCCCCGGGGGGGAGACAGAGGCCGCAGCGAGCCTCCCTAATTAGTTGGGGGGCATCGCTTTCTGGAGGCAAACTGGCCAGAATGGGCCTGCCCGCCGCCATGATGCTCATTATTTTCGAGGGAACCACCGGTGTTTTCACTTCTTGGCGGAGGGTTACCAGGCACACGTCGGAAGCGGCCAGCACCTCCGGGTATTTCTCCTTGGGCTGCATGGGCAGGAAATGCACGTTTGGCAATCCCTTCTGTTGGGCCCACTGGACTAACTTAGGTTTATTGACCCCATCCCCTACCAACAAAAAGGCGATGTGCTGTTGGTCCCGTAAGATCTCGGCGCTGGTGAGCACCGTCTCCAGATCCTGGGCATAGCCCATGATCCCGGCAAAGGAGACGATAAAATGTTTCTCAAGAGACAAGGAGGCGCGGAAGCCGTTGAGCTTGAAGGCGGGCTTGAGGGTCTGAGTATCTATCCAATGGGACACCACGCTGACCTTGTCGGGTTTTCCCCCACGCTCCAGAATATAACGGCGGTTGCCTTCAGAATGCACCACCAACCAATCGGCTTCTCGATAGAGGAAAGACTCCAACCTCCTAAATAAGGAAATCAGGTGGGGATTTTTCATGACCCCAAGATCGACGGCGCTTTGGGGAAAGAGATCCTGAATGTTAACGGCCAAAGGTCGGCCCCGGAGACGACATAAGGCCAGGGCCGCTAAAGCCAAGGGCAAGGGAGGGGAATAGACCAGGGCAACGTCGAAAGGAGGCAAGACCAGGCCCACCAATCCGGAACAAAAAGCGGAGACAAACTGGTCCACGCCCCGCCATACGGGTTTATTCCAGGGAATGTCCAGATTGAAGGCCCGGATAACCTTCAATCCCTGGTAATCTTCTTTTATCAGGAACTTATTCTGATATTCCCTTCTATTTTCCACCACATGATACCGGGGGATGCCGGTGAGGACGCTAACTTCGTGACCTCTGCGCCGTAAGGCCTGGGCCAGGTCGAAGTAAAGATGCGCAGCCGAACCGATCTCGGGTGGGAAATAAACGCTGATCAGGAGAATCTTCATTTTCCAAACTCATGTTCAGGGAAGGGCTATCATTTTTCAGGTTTACCGGGTTGTCGTACCTTGAAGGTGGCCGGCTGCTAATCAAGGGAACTATTGCAGTCCAAGACCCAATCCACCTTCAACCGGCTTTCCCTACATCCCTAACAAGCTCTGATAACAATGACGCACATTTTCACTAAATATCTTATTAGCTATTATTGTTTACTATTTCTAATAACAACTTAGAAGTACTAATTGCTACTTGGCTCCATGTATAATGTTCTTGAACAAGACTTTTACCATTTTCACCAAACTGCTTACGCAACCTTTCATCTTTCAATAATGTTAAAAGACCATAGGTAAGGTCTTTTACTTCATTCTCAACTATAATGCCAGCATTATTTTCACCGACCTCCGGTAAATTACAGTTTCGGGTAATGATGACCGGCAGCCCCCAAGCCATGGCTTCCAACACCCCCAGGGGGAAACCTTCACCGCGAGACGGCAGCAGGAATAATTCCGCCTGGCGCAAAAGACCATTTTTTAGGGAACCGGTCACCATACCGGTCAAGCAAACCGCGTCATGCAAATTCAGATCGTTGATCAGCCGATGGACCACCCGGCCGTAGAAATCTTCATCCGGACCGGCGATGATTAGCTGATTTCCGCCAGGGCCGGCAACAACACGTCGAGGCCCTTTTTGGGATGCAGGCGGGCCATGAAGAGCAGCCACCGCTTCTTGGTCAATTGGGGGAATTGCTCTTCTATGGCCTCCCTGGACAAGGCCTCCTGATAAGCCGCGCCATCAACCCCATTGGGAATCACCTCAATCCTGCCGGTAAAACCCATATTCCGGATCTGGGAGGCTTCTTCCCGGGTTAACGCCACCGCAGCCGCGGCCCGGCGATAATTTTTCTTATCAAAGAGTTGCCACCAGATTTTTTTGCGCCATCTCTTGAGATCAAGGGCCCAGGGATCGAAATTGCCGTGGGGATACACCACGTAAGGCTTACGAAATTTCTGCGCCTCTCTGCAGCCGTTGAGGAAATAATAACTCCAGGCGCCACAGGGGACCAGAACCACATCCGCCTGGAGAAGCCGGGTTCTCAAGGAAGAAGCCAGGTGGGGCGCATATAAAAAGCGGCCGGTATGGGTAGCGCAATAAATTGTTCGATTGCCGGCAGGCTCTACCAGATGGGGGGGAACCTCCGAGAACCCGTCGCCGTTTCGATTGGAAGTAACGGTAGTTACCTGATGACCTAACTTCTGCAACCCTGAGGCTAAAGCCCCAGAGGCAAAGGCGGGTCCCCCGAAAGCAAATCCCGGGGGATAGAATGGGGTTACCTGGAGAATGTTGAGTTTTCGGAGGGACATGACTTCTTTTAAAAACCAAATAGTACTATGGCGTTACATTCCTGACAAGGCTTTGGGGCAAGGCCCCAGACCTCTTATAAGGCGGCCCCTGGCCGTCGATTTAGGTGTACACGGCACTCCTCTTGTAGGCCTTAAAGGCTTCAGAACAGAACATGGTAATAATAGCAAGTTATTTATTTAACCAAGCAAATATCCCCTGCGATAGTCATCGGCCACCTTAACGGCTTGAAATAAATTCTGGGCAAAGACCTCCGGGGACCAGTCAGCAATGAGCCGCCGCGAGGCCTCCCCCATGGTCTTGAGCTCCGCTTCCTGGGAGGACATCTTGAGCATTAGACGGGCCAGCCCTTCTCGGTCCGAGGGGTCAAAGCTAAAGCCATTAACTCCTTCCTGCACTAACTCCGGGACGCAGCCGCAGGCACTGCTCACCAGGACCGGCAGTCCGGAGGCCATGGCTTCATTCACCACCAGGCCCCACTGCTCTAAGTGGGAGCTGGGCAGAATAAAAACCGATGCCAATCCATAATACCGGGGGAGTTCGCTTATCTGCTGAAAGCCGGTAAAGTGCACGCCCCGGAGGTCCCGAGAATGAATCGACACACCGTTAGAAAAAACGGTTTATGCAACTCGAGACGCTGGCGGTAATCTTTTGCTTGCCGACGCACTGCCAGAGCGCGCTCAGCAAAGTAAGCGTTGTCTACCACATCATACCCCAAAAAGATGCGTTCCCGGACAAGGCCTAAATATTCGGCGTAGGCCTTTTGCCGGGCCCCACCCACCAGGGCCGCGTCAAAATGGCGGACAATCCATCTCTTGCCCCATTCCAGCAGACGATAACGTTGTTTGTCGCCGTAGCTGCTTTCGGACATCAGCACCGCAATTTTCCCCTTGGCTTTGGCCCAACCAAGCGCGGCCAACGGCGCTGCGTCGTGATAACCGCAGATGGCCACGGCGTCGGGCCGCAGGGCAGTCAAGGATTTGACCACGCGATACCCTAAAAGGGGAAAAAGGGGCTGACGCTGATTTATCCTGGGAAACAACGTCATAATATTACCCCTCGCCGAAGACGCCAAGGGTGTCCAGGAATATTCGCGGGAGGCACCCAAGGTCTCCAAACCCAGGGCTTCGAAGCCCTCCTGCTCCGCCTGCCGGAGGACGGCTTGAAAACGGGCCACATGATACGGCCCGAAATTGTCAAACATCACGACGAGTCGCATGAGGAATCCGGGGTGTTTTAGGAGATTTGGGCGCGGAGACCCGTTTCCGGGACAGTGGTATATCGATGGGGTGTTTGGGCAACCAGGCGCAGATAACTACGCCCACAAAGGGAATGGCATTGAGGTAGAAGGTGATGGCTATCCAGGATAATGAGCTCCCCAACATCATCCACAAGGCGCTTAACCAGCAGATGCCTATGGCCTGGATCGCCTGAGGCCGCCGAGGCTCCAAGAAACCGTCGAGCTTACGACTGAACATACCCAGGAAAAACATCCCCAAAATCACGGCCAGGATGTTGCCGAAGCCATATAAGTCTCCAATGACCGAGCTTTTGGCGCCATACATCATCTTCGACCCGGGGACATCATCAAAGTCAATCCTGGGAGAGAATTCCTCCGCCAGCCGATCTTTCCAGGGAAAATATTTCCTGGGCAAAGGGCCGAGCACCAGCTTGGTGATAAAAGGAATGCCAAAATCGTAGCCCTCGTGGTCATGCAGATAAGTTTTCAGGTAAAGGGTGGCCAGCATGTTGGCTCCTTCTCCCCGTTTCACCTCTGTTTTACTGGTTTTCATCATCCGGCCGGAAGCGATAAATTCGCTCAAAGGCATATGGCCCCGGGCCTGCATGAGCAAAGTAAAAACTACCAGGGCCCCCACCAATAAGGGGTTGGGCCAGCGGCGTTGCCTGAGCTGGGGACCAACCATGGTAATGGCTAAGACTAAACTGACTGCAGTGAAGCGATCCCAGGAATCTTCGAACCGGGCCACCAGGAGGACTCCTGCCAGGGCAACGCCCAGCCACCGGGTGGACCGGCGCAGGAGTAGAAGGAGGATAGGAAAATTGGCGAAGTAATGCATTACCGCCTGATAACCCATAACCTCACCTGTATATTTCCCCCCCACGATTTCAGTGGGGATAATTTCAAAGCCAAAGGCCCCGCGATAATAAATAAGGGAGTAAAACGCGCCTGCCATAGCTAAGAAAAGAACCAACCAGGTCCCTCGGGGCCATTCTTCCTGGGGCAGGCCAAAGTTGGAGCGACTGGGAGTAGCTCGCAAATAGGTCTGGAAATAGATAAAAATCCCTACGGCCACGCAAAAAGTAACCCAGAGGAGACGTGGCAGTCCCTCGGTTGCCCCCAGGCGGGTTTCCAGGTAAAAGGGATCACCAAAGTATTGAATAAGGGGAGTGACGAGAAAATATAGGGAAAAGGCCGCCCAGGACCAAAAACCGAAAGACAGCCAGTGGAACAGACCGCGGCGATGGAGAATTAACCACATATAATAGAGCAGGGCCGCCATGACCACACAATGAATAAGGAAACCCTGGGCAATGGAAATCATGAACTTAGGTTCCGTCGGCCTGGTTGGAAGAGAGGATGTCCTTCAAAGTCCCGACCAGTCTTTCCCCATACTTTTCCCAAGAGAACTCCTGACTTCGTTCCTTGGCATTTTGGGACATCCACCCCAAAAGTTCCGCATTATGAGCCAGGAGATCAATTTTTTCAGCTAAAGCCTCAGCATCCCGAATGGGCACAATAAAGCCATCTACCCCATCCCGCACCACCGAGCCGGCATTAGGGGTGGTGATTACCGGCAAACCCGCTGATAGGGCCTCGACTTGAACTATACCAAATGAATCGCATATTGTTGGGAAAATAAGAAGGTCGGCCCATTCATAATGCCACCGAATTTCAGTCCGAGGAACCAATCCCGTTAGTTCACTGCGTCTGGCCAGAAGCCCGCGATAAGGCTCTTGAAGCGCCACCGCGCCCACCAGCCGGGCAGTGACCTCGGTGGCGCCAAGGCGCTCCAGGGCTTGGTACAAGTACGGAACACCCTTGAGGAGATTTACTTCCCCTACAAAAAGAAGCCTAAGCGGCCTGTGCCCGTTCCACGGTGGGCGCTCACAAGAAAATCTTCCTCGGTCAACCCCATAGGGCACCAGAAAAATTTTGTCAGAAGGTATGTTCAATGACTCCAAACCCTGGGCCACGAACTTTGAAGGGCAGAATATGGCATCGGCCAGATGACATTCCTGCTTCTCCGATTCGAGACTAGCGGTGGAGGATGCAGCCCAGGAGTTAGGTTTTTCCCACCCCGGCCATCTCTCATATTCTTCCTTTATCAGGTGAGACATGATCTTCCGGGGAGCACTGAATTGATCCAAAAAAAGCTTCATCCCCTGGTGCGAGACCTGCTGAAACAACGGTAGCGCGGTGGAGGGGAAGGTGTAAAGGCCCTGCCCCTGGCAGAGGGAGTGCCGTCGCACCATCTCCGCAAACCGCCGGCCGTATTGTCGGTACACTCGCTCCAAAGCCTCACCGTTTTTGGCCCGGCGTTGAGCCCAGGCATAGGCCGCGCCGAAGAGGTTAAAAGCCGTGACTTTCTCCGGGGGCAGGCCATCTTCCCGGCGGCCCAGAAGTCGCTGCAAGCCTGCCGGGCGATATCCGGCCGGCAGCAACTCCGCCAATCGGGGCAACTTCTGCCAGGCGCTCCCCCGCCCCACATAGGCATCTGTGAAGAAATGCGCCAGCATGCCGGCCTGATGCAAGAGTGCCGGTACGGCATAGTGCCTCCGGGCGCCCGGTTGGGCAACGACAATTTTCGGTTTAAATCCGTCCACTAACCTTTACCATTCAGCCACATAATCCTCTGGCTGTTTTAAAAGCCGTCGATATTGCCGCCAGGTTCGAGGGGCAACGGGTTGCCTTTGCTGCCAAAAGGTTGGGGAATCACTATAACCTTTTATGATCCCTTTCAATTTAAGCCGTAATCTTTTTCTAGCCAGGCCATGCCATAGTAACCCAAGAGTATTAAATAGTAGTCGAATAATCAGATATGGGAAAGGGACATTTAGAATAATGAATAAAATAGCATTTCTTGGACCATATATATGTTGCACATTCCAATTTCTTTTGGGAGATTCTTCATGGATAATAGGAGGGAAATTAGCACTAATGATCTTCCAACCTTTATCCATCAATCTAACTGAGAGATCCTCTTCCTCACCTTGTATTATACCCCATCTCGCTTTGTTTTGTTTTCTGATAAAGATAGATTGTGCGATTTATCTTTTATTATTGGCATGCAAATTATTGCCACATTCGCAAGTTTCTCAAACTGAGTGACTACTGAGCTAACTATATTATTATCAGAAAAATAAGCATCATCGTCTAAAGAAATAACATATTTCCCTTTAGAAATAAAAAAGCCTTTATTTCTAATTTTTGCTGCTCCTATATTATTTTTAGATCGATATATTTTTATTAATTCTGATTTTTCTCCAAGAAAATTAAGGTTAATATCTGAACAATCGTCTAGAACAATGATCTCTACAGGTTGATAATCTTGAGCAATACTTGAATCAATTGCTCTTTCTAATTCATTTAGTCGATTACGCTCCGGTGTAATGCGGGTGGCGATGACTATTGAGATAAGGGGATTATTATTTTGATTAAGTCTCATATGGCAGTGACAAGATTTAAGGTATTGGTCAAGTTGCCTACAAGCTAATGCAAAACCTCTTTTTCTGTCATCCTGAACGAAGTTAATGATCTCAAGTTATTGAAAATTCGAGATTCTTCGCTTCGCTCAGAATGACAAGAACCAAAATTTTAGGGTTTTGCAACGGCTTCTATGAAACGAGTTTTCTGTCCTGAAACTCATGGTGGGCAGTGCCCACCCTACTGGAAATCCTGGAATTTTAGTTTTCATTAATTCCCGGGCACAAAGGGAACATGCCGAATATAATTTTGGTAGCGGACACTATTGAGGAGGCTCACTATCCTTATAAAAACATTTTTTCACCATCTGCCGCAAATACAGCTTGATCCGGTAGGCTGAACGAAACATCCCCGCTCCCCCCCAATGTATCACCCCAACCAGTGGCAAAAGGCCTGGAAAGTCACCATATTCGGGCAAAAAGGTCATTATCTCCCGGGCCTCCTCAGGCCTGGCAAAAGCGGCGTGATGTATGAGGTGGCCTGCCTGGTGACGGCGGGATTTTCTTAAGAGCCGTTCCTTACCGGGGACCTGCGCAGGCCAGCGGTGTTCCATGTCTTCGAGATGTTGCAAACCATCCTTGACCCGAAGCAAGCCCAGGCCATCCTTACCCTGAGAGTGGCAGCGATACTGAGCCAGCAGGCGGTCGCAATAATAGACATCACCCACCATTAATAAATCTCGCTCCAGTTTCCAATCCTGACTTATTAAAAAGTCCTCGCAGTAACCACCCACGGCATCAAAGGCAGCCCGCCGCAGCATAAGAATATGAACGGCCCTGGGACCGAAGACATATCGAGGCCATTCTTCCAGGCCACTTTTGATGAAGGACCCACGGATGGAGCGTTCATAGCCGAGGAAATTCCCGTTGATGTCGATGAGTCTGCAGGCACAGTGGGCGAAGGCAATCTTTGGCTTAGTCTCCATAACCGGGACTAGAGTTGATACATAATTCGGTTCTAAAATGTCATCTGCGTCCAGTTTGACCACATATTTTCCCTGGGAGGCGCGGATGACAAAGTTCATGTTCCGAGTCATGCCCAGATTCCTTGGCTGGCGGATTAGTCGCACCCCGTGGTCGGAGTAGGTGGCGACGATTTCTGGGGTCCGGTCGGTGCTGGCATCGTCGGAGACTATAATCTCAAGTTTGGGGTAATCCTGCCCCAAGGCGCTTTCCAGGGTTTCCGCCAGGAACCGCTCGGCATTGAAGGCCGGGATGCAAATACCAACCAAGGGGAGTTGGTACGCTGCTTTCCGAGGTGGATTCTTCACGGCGGTCTTCTCAAGGGATGCGATCAAACAAGCGACAATACCATTTTCTTCCAAATTTTTTCAAGAAACCCGGAAGAAATTTTTTCCAGGCATGGCTCAAGCTTGGCTGTAATTCCGGAGGATATTTAACTTCCTCTAAAGGGCGGGGCCTATAGGGAATCGGTGGTTCTGTTAAGATTCGGGAAAAGAGCTCATCATAAGCTCGGTGCATCCGCGCCACATTGAATTTCTCGGTCACGGTGGCCTGGGCCGCTTTGGACATGGCCCAGAGTTTATCCCGATCGTTGGCCAAGATCACCGTGGCTCGGGCGAACTCCCGGGTGGCCCCCATGGGACATAAAAACCCTTGAACCCCTTGTTCAATAATCATGTCGGTGACCCCCCGAATATGGGTGGCCACGGGCACGCATCCGGATGCCATACCCTCCAGCAAAGATAAACCGAAACCTTCATACCTGGATGGGACAAGAATAATGTCCATTTGCTCCAGCAAGGGAGGAATATTCTCGGGGCTCACAAATCCATGAAAGGTCACCTTTTCCAGAAGACCACGTCGGCGCATGGCTTGCTGCAGGCGGCTGCCATCGCGGCCGTCACCCACGATATGTCCCTGAAAAGGAACGGCGCTTTGGTCGATTTTTTGAAAAATATGGGGAAGCCACATTACCCCTTTGTGCATATCGTCAAGGCGTCCGACAAAAGTGATATGCAAGGCCTGATTGGAATTTTTCAGGGGCTTGCCTGGAGAATTTCGACCATCGATGCCATGAGGTATAAAAAAGAGTTTGTCCGGTTCCATGCCAAAATCTCGGCGCAGGTCCTCAATCTGCCTCTTATTAATGCAGACCACGGCGCTGAGCCGTTCGGGAAAAAGGGTGCACCAAATATAGTGAATACGATTTATGTTGTGAGGAATGGAGATATACCTCACTCGGTTAGGTAAATGGGGAATGGCAGGCAAGAGATTCGGGGTGGAATTTATAATTATATCAATCTGTTGTTGTTCCACCCACTGAATAAGTTCTTTTACTTGCTTCTTCAATTCCGGTTCGTCACCAGCCAACATCACCGTGTGATCATCACAATAAATGGTATCTGGATCGAGACCCATAGCTATATGGTATACCCGCCAGCCGCTGTCTCGCAGAGCCGAGGACAGAACCCGGTAAAACGTGGCGGTGCCGCCTCCCAGGGCAGGGCCGAAAGCTATAGTGCCTTTATGCTTACTTTCCATGAAAGTTATTTAGGAGCCTTCAACGCCGAAAAAGTTTGGGTACTTGTTTGAGTTGCCATAACCAGGGGCCGAGATTGCCGGGAAGGGTGGCAATAAATTTCCATTTCAACCACTCCTTTCTGAACTTTCTGGTTCCCCGGGAATATTCTAATAATTTAAGCGCTTCAGCTTTTTTGCCCAGTACCAGGCAATCTCTAATGGCTGTTATTTGAAAGAGGGCAATATATTCCTTGAAATCTCCGATCTGATCCGGCGGCACCAGGCCCGCAGTAATTGCCTCCCGGGCTGTTTGAGAAATGGCCGGTTCTTCGTGCCATCTTATAAAGCCGGCTCTGCGGTTCACAGCATTGAGGTAATAAGTTGCCAGGGAAAAAAAGTCCACATCTAATCCCAAGCCGCTATTCCTGGAAAATCCCCCAACTTCCTGAGCAATATTACGAGGCACAGCGCAAGCTGACATCTGTACAGGATAGCAGAATCCGGCTAAAAAATAATTGGCAATAAGTCCCGTTGGCCTGTCAGAGGGCAGGACATTGTATTCACGTTGCTTTGGCAAACCACCCCGGTCTACAACATGGTATGCCGTGGCATAGATACCTGCCTGAGGGAATTTCTCCTGGAGGTCGAGGATGGCTTCCAGAAAGCCGGGCTGCCAAGCATCGTCGGCATCGAGAAAGGCAATCAACTCACCTTGAGCGGATTCTATACCCCGGTTGCGCGCCACACCTTCACCGCGGTTTTCCTGTCGGAGGAGGCGGATACGAGAGTCTTTTAGGGAAGCGACAACTTCTGCGCCACCATCGGTGGAACCATCATCAATGACGATAATTTCCTCCGGAGGTTTGGTTTGGGCCAAAACAGAGTTCAAGGCGCGCAGAATATGGGGTTCTTTGTTGTATAAAGGAATGACTACGGATATTTTTGGCATGATATTACTTCCCGGTGCGCCTTGTTCAAATGAAAAAGGTTTATCTTGACGGCAATATGTCAAGCATCGTTATACAAATTATAGTAACTAAAAATTGCAATGAAAGGTCCAATGTCTATGATCTTCTGCCAATTTTCTAAAAGCAAAACACCTAACTCCATGAAAAACACCAAACTTAACAAAATATTCTAGTCTCTTTGCATTAATAAAAGGTGTCATTATCATTTTTATTATTTTGTATATATTTTTCTTTGGGGTGAAACCTTTTAAACTCCCCCAATAATCAAGCAATGTATAAGCTCGGTTAGTAATTATATATCTGCATAACTTCTTAATACTTTTCATATTAACATCGTCTAAAACTATAATACCACCAACCCGCAATAGTCT
>JARRKO010000075.1:0-21535 GCA_037388025.1 Syntrophobacterales bacterium | reverse complement strand
CAAAGTCCAAAGACAAAAGATGAAAGACAAAAGATAAAAGTCAAAAGTCCAGAGTCCAAAGGTGTGTACCGCGCACCAAAGACTCTACGCCTAACGGTGGTCGGAGAGGCGGGTCCGGAATCTTTCCATGAGTTGAAGGACGCGGACGGACTCCCGGACGCAGTCCAGGGCGACGCGCAGGGAGTTGGCGTGGTGGGCGGCCTGGAAGGTGCGGTCGAGGCGCACAATCAGGAGGTCCAGCCTGTCGAGGATCTCCCGCTTTAAGTGCTGGTCCTGGTGGTGGCGGGTGGTTTCCATATCACGGGCGAGGTGGCGGGTGTGGCGGCAAAGGGCGGAGGGGCTCAGGTTGTGCTGGGCGGCCAGTTTGCGGTAGGGGACCCCGGCCAGCAGGTCCTGGTCGATGGATACCCGGAGGGGATGCCTGCAGACGGTACAGCGGCTGGACATAGGCTTTTTGGGGAGGAAGAGTATCAGGGAAGGAGGGGAAAAGCCAGTACGGGCGGAACATTTGACGGGGGAATCGTTGATCAGTGATCAGTGACAGTGGTCAGTGATCGGCGGTTAGAAGTTAGCTTTCAGCTGTCAGCTGTCAGCTGTCAGTAAATTTAGGAAAATAAGGCGGGGCGTGGGGGCGGATGGCCCAGGTGGTTAGCAGTCAGCAGTTAGCAGTTAGCAGTCAGCAATTAGCAGTCAGCAGTCAGCAGTTAGCAGTCAGTATTCAGTGATCAGTGATCAGTGGTTAGCAAGCCGGTTTTCGGTTGGCGGTTTTCGGTTTGCGGTAAAGAAGAAATAAGATTATCAGGAGTTCCAGGGCAGGTTGGTTTCAGGGGAAAGGGAAGATGCTCTTAGCCGCCGGTGCGGGCGCCGTGGTTTATGGTAGCCTGGACCGGGCCGCAGATGATGAGGTTCGGCGTCTGGAGATGGAATGAGGCGAGTGAGGCGAAAGGCGGGAGGCGCGGCTCGTTCCCGCCTTACGGCCACGGGAACGAGGAAAAATGTTTTACAACAATTATCTTTAACTTATGTACAAAAGTTAACAAATTCCCACTGCTATGGATATGGAGCAGCTATTTTATCTTTTGGAATTTTTTATAATAATTATAAATCATATAGTAGTTTTCACCGGAAAATTAATTTGTATTGTTCTTTTTTCCATCTTTATGATTTACTTGCAGTATGTCTCCCAATTATCATCAAATTTACAAGGGATATGATCTTTCTTATCCCAACATCTAATCTCAACATGATCCAAATAGCAACTTAAATCCTCCATTACTTTACTACCAGTTGAAGGACCACAAAGCATCACAGAAAAATTATCATCAATAGCTCGAGCTTTGATTTTAAAAGATCTCTCTACCATCTCTACTTTACTCTTATCAGGATAAATATTCTCTAATAACTCTATATTTTGAAAAATCTACAACCATCCTCTCTATTTTGGAGTAGTATCTTTCCTGTGTTACAACAGGTTTAATTTTTAATCCTGTACATCCAAAAAATAACCAGCCTATGATAAAAAATATAGCAATTCTCTTCATGCAGTTATCCCTTGTCCCAAAAATAACAATTATTCATATCAACTCCCAAATCAAGATTCCAATTTTTTATATATGGCAAGGAATTAATAGTTGTATTATTGGCAATGTCATCAAAAAGTTTGGTCCATATCTCTATTACTTCTTTCACTGCCTTGTTAAAGGCATGATCTTTAAAATTACCTACTTTTCCTCCTGGCAGTTTTATATTGTCTATAAATTTTTCCCGTTCTTCAGCATTAATATCATCGGTTGTTTTATAAACAATATGCATATCTTCACCCATATGTCGAAAAAGATAGATGGGATCAGCACTTGTCTCGATCTTTGATATAAAACTTTCATGCCATTCATCCGGCACAATTTTATCAAAAAAGTTCTCTCCTCCGGGATAGCTCATCTCTAAAGTTGAGGTCCAAAAGGTACGAATGGCGGGATGAATGCGATTTCTATGATCCGGATCAGAGCACATCCTGAGAAGGCCAAGGAAACCATCTCCAGGTGCGGCATAGCAAATTTCTGTTTTGGTTATGTCTCTAAATATGAAGCTATCTTGAATCATTTCGCAATGTCGATGTTCTTCAGAATTAAAGATATAGGGTCCGACAATTGCATTCACTACAGGGTGGATGGAGGCATCAACTATAAGATGAGTTACTAGCCCACAGAACCAGGAAAGACAAATATTCTTATAAGATCCTGTTAATTTTTGAAGATTATGAATACCATTTATAACGAAACCCTCAATATTCTCGTAGTGCATTCTATCCGCCCAACTGTGGTGCTTAAGTTTAATAATCTCTTTTAAAACTTCATTAAGGTAGGGATAATCCGGTCCCACTGCCCCTAGTGTAACAAAATGATTATTGCCTAATATTATTGGAAAGTAATCATGTTTTTGGGGGCGCCTATCAAGAATAGTCAGTGCTCGTTCAACCACCATCCAATGTGTGAAAGTCCCTGCCATATTTGATTTACTCCTTTTACCTTTGTTCTGATTATAGGAGGGTTGATTGGAGTGCCAATGGAGATAGGCTCTTTCAACAAGAAAAGAATGCTTGCAAACACCCTCTTGCGCTAACTAAGGTACTTGATACTTGCCATTATTAAAACTAAGAAAAATTTAGATGGGCCTATCCTGTCAGACCTATAAGGAGAATAGGCGCAGTCAAAACTGGATAGAAATTATCTAAGTACCATTTCGTGCGCTCATAGCTGACCATTGAAGAACCATCTTTAGGGGAGACCACCCGAGCAAAGTCTCTTGTCGGACAGATATAAACTCCCACATTGATCACGTTCTTCACTTCAGCAGCAGCCTGAAGCCTAAGTAGATCCCCTCCAATAAAGGAGCGATGATTAAACGCAACATCAATCCCTACCTTGCGTTTCCAGAAGTCAATTGTCAGATCGTTGCTCGGATCATTGAATACATTTTTTTCAATTTCCCAGCCAAGTCTTCCGTACTTTTCCCTAAACATAGCATTGATTGTTGATTGTTTTCCCTGAGCCTCCCTAAGACCTGATGTCCTGCGACGTTCATTTTCTTGTGCAAACCTGGAAAGAACATCCTCAAATGAAACTGATTGAATTACCTGTTCAATCTCCTGCTTCAAGGCATAGTCTGAGTTGAGGATTATGTCCGCAAATCTGTGGGGATACCAATCGTATCGCATTTAATGGTTCCTTAATTAATTATCAAATTGCCATAAGNNNNTCCCTCACCCTATCCTTCTTGTAATGACCCGGATTTGGTGGTATTAGTGGATTACTAGTTGGCCAGAACCTATACCGAAAGGTTACCCGGAAATGGCCACTCTTATTTCAACCCCCAGACTATATAGCCCGAGTGTCCCGGTTGGGTGACCGCCGGGGGGTCCGTATCGGACTTTGGCAGCACTCGGGTTAATTTATTTCTGAGCTAAGAAACAAATAAAGGAGGGGTTATGCGGAAGATGATGGTAGCCATAATGGTATTAGTATTTTTAGGCACGGCGTTACCAATTTTTGCAGAAACTTTATCTTCCCCCAGCGGTGACCCAAAAGTCCCGGTCATTGTTTTTAAAACCGAGGATCTCATGGACTATGGTATCAAACATATTAATAAAGGAGGCGACGTCCGAGACCCTACTTTCCTTAAAACGATTCGAGCCTTGGTCCCCAGTGGCACCCGTTGCTCTGTAATCAAATCCGGGTGGACAAGAAAGAAGGTCAGGATTCTGGAAGGCAGGTTCGAGGGAGCCGTAGGATGGGTACCTACGGAGATGGTAAAGCCATAAACAGACAATCAAGTCTTTGGAAGCTGAGCGAAGGGTGCTTTATGATCCGGCATCGGGGAGAGGTGAGGTGTGTTGCTACTCCCCTTCACTAACTTTCAGGTGAAAGTTAATAAACAACAAAATCTAAATATAACCGGGGCCGCGGAACGATGTGGAAACGTCCGGCGGCCCCTTGTGTTTGATGGTCTTGGGTTGGGTTAGGATGGGTTCAGTTTTTACAGGAAACAGACTCAGCCATTGGCGTTTGCATTCAGATAGGTTTCCAAGTAGGAGCTTGGGAACCAGAACAAAAGTTCACACTTTGGCTGCGGAGATGCCGGCTTTGAATTCACACTAGTGCTTGGATAGGCGAGACGTCAGCCTTTCTATTTCAGACACGTTTGACACGCAGACCAAGTTCGACGATCTCAAACGTGTCATCACCAATGTGATTGCAGTCCTGTCCGTCCGAAGTACAGACCCTCTTCAGTCCCCTGAGAGGTGCTGCGTTTGGGTTCGACATCGTACTGTCGTCGATCATTTCTGTGAAAACCAGCAAGTGGAACAAATCCCCGTCTTCCGAGACTGCATCAAATTCCTCCGTCAATTCTTCCCGCTTCCTAGACATTCTGTCCCTCTGTAAAAGTTACTCTTTTTTTATCCATAGTCGTAACATATCCATGTTAGCACAGCTTTAGCCAGGAAAGAAGGGGGTTTTTCTGCTTGGGAAACGAGAGGATAGCTACTAACTTGCCATTATCAAAATTTTTTAATTGGCCCAAAAAAACTGGGACCACAGGACGTTATGAGGACATCCTGTGGCCCCGAAGGATTTTGTAAGGCGCAGGCTAAAGCCTGCGGCTACATTTTTAAGGCTAAAAGCTTATGGCTAAAAGCTTATAGCTAAAAGCTGACTGCTGATAGCTGACTGCTGACAGCTAACTTAATTGCTGAGCTGGTCGATCACCTGGCCGTCATGGTCATGGATGGTGATTTCGACTGCAACACCGCCGTCCAGGCGGTGGGTGGCGCAGCTCAGTCACGGGTCGTAGGCGCGTATGGCCATTTCCACCGTGTTTAAGATGCCCTGGTCGTAGGCGCCTCCTTTGATGAGCTCCTTGGCCGCCTGGTTGACCGAAAGGTTGATGGCGGCGTTGTTGTGGGTGGTGCCCACGATGAGGTTGACGCTGGTGATGAGGCCGTCGCTGTCCATGGTGTAGTCATGGATGAGGGAGCCCCGGGGGGCTTCGACGCAGCCGACGCCCCGGGCTTCCCGGGGTTCGATGGGCACCCGGATGTCGGTGCTGGTGATTTCCGGGTCTTCCAGGAGCTGGACGGCGTGCTCGGCGCACTGGACCATCTCGATGAGGCGGCAGTAGTGGTAGAGCAGGGTCAGGTGCGCGGGGCGCCCGAACTTTTCCCGGAACTCTTCGAGTTCGGCCTGGGCCAGCGGGGTGGCCATTTTGTCGGCCACGTTGATACGGGCCAGGGTGTTGGTGCGGTAGATGCCCTGGGGGTTGTCCACATCCAGGGCGAAGCCGCCCCATTTCTTGGCGTAGGGGAATTTCTGGTAGGACCAGCCTTCGAGATGCTCGCCCAGGTAGTCCAGGTACTGGTCGTAGGCGAAGTCCTCGTAGGCGCCGTCGGGATCCATGAGACGGAGTTTGCCGTCGTAGAAATCGAGGGCCCCGTCGTCGGTGACGGTGCCCAGATAACCGACCTTGATGACGCCGATTTTCTGGATGGCGTCCATATACTTAGGGAAGACGTTTTCCTTGGCGAACTTCAGGGCGAACTGAGAGAAGTCGAGAAGTTCTTTGACCGCGGGGAGCATCTCCTGGCGCTCTTTTTCGTTCATGGGCTTGCTGACCCCGCCGGGAACGCCGAAGGTGGGGTGGATGGCCCGGCCCGCGAAGTTTTCGATGAGCTTGGCCCCCAGGTGGCGGTAATGGACCACCTGTTTGGCGATGTCGGGCGCGGCGTTGACGATGCCGATGACGTTGCGCACCGAGTAATCGGCGTCGGGGCCGATGACGAAGTCGGGCGCGGCCAGGAAGAAGAAGTGCAGGATTTTATCGCTGACGTAGGCGATGGACTGCATGAGACGGCGCAGTTTGACCGCAGCGGGGGGCGGGGTCACGCCGAAGAGGGCGTCCGTGGCCTTGGTGGAGGCCAGGTGATGGGCCCAGGGGCAGATGCCGCAGACGTGACAGACGATGCGGGGCATCTCCTCGGCGGGACGGCCCTCGCAGAATTTTTCAAAGCCCCGCAGGGTTTGCACATGAAAGCGGGTATTTTCGACATTGCCGGCGTCGTCCAGGTGGATGGACACCTTGGCGTGGCCTTCGATTCTGGTCACCGGTTGTATATTGATAACTTTACCCATAATAACCCCCTTATCGCCTCACCGGGCGGGCCGGCAGCGGTCTGAGGACGTTGTGGCCGCCGATATAGCGGTTCATCATGGCCCGCCGGTCCAGCAAGGATTTAGGGTCCAAACCCACCGAGGTCAAGGCGCCCA
Source organism: Syntrophobacterales bacterium (assembly GCA_037388025.1). GTDB lineage: Bacteria > Desulfobacterota > Desulfobaccia > Desulfobaccales > 0-14-0-80-60-11 > JBGSLA01. The sequence continues at coordinate 15,218 of JARRKO010000075.1, read as the reverse complement.
TCATGTCCACCATGGGGTTGGCGCCTTTGCGGATGGGCCCGAAACAGCCGCGACAGGGGGTGCGGGCCTGGATGCAGCGGGGCACGCCTTCCTTGCCGGCGCAGCCGGCCAGGGTGACGGGGCCCATGCAGAGGAAGCCCTGCTCATTGATGCAGCGCATTTTGTCCAGGCCTTCTTCGGGATTGAATTCCATATTGGTGAGCCAGCGTTTCACCGGGCCGCCGCCGGATTTCTGTTCCCGAATGACCGGACAGGTATCGCAGACGCTGCGCTCGGGGAGTTTCCACTCGGTCTTGCCTTCCAGCAGGGCGGTAAGGGCGTCGGCAATCCAATCCGGGTGGGGCGGGCAGCCGGGGATGTAGACGTCCACCTTGACCACTTCGTCCACCGCCATGCAGGTGGGGGTCCAGGCAGGCACATTGGGATCGTGGGGATCCGGGCCCGCTTCGGTGGAAGGGCAATTGCGGAAGATCTTTTCAAAGACCTCCTCATTTTTCCACATATTGGCCTGGGCCGGCACGCCGCCGAAGCAGGCGCAGCTTCCCAGGGAGATGAGAATTTGGGCGTGTTTGCGGATTTCCTCCAGTTCGTGTTTCATTTCTTCGTTGCGCACTCCGCCGGAGACAATGGCGACGGTGGCGTCCGGGATTTCCATGTCCGTCTTGTCGCCGATCTGGCCGAAGAACTTGTGATCCACCAAGGCGGTCATGTGTTGAAACTCGAGTTGGGGGAGAATGTCCAGCAAAGGATCGCCGATGTTGAGGATGGAGATTTCGCATCCCGAACAGGCGTTGAGCCAGTCTTCCACTACTCGAACTGCCATATTATCCCTCCTTCATGGGGGTGTTGGGGTTATTCTGCAGATTGCACGGCCGCCACGCGCCGGGAATAAACCAGGAATTGATCTTCGGATTCGATCATTTCCACCTCGAAGCCCTCCTGTTCATAGGCCTCCATGGCCTGTTGGGCCGAGTCCCGGGATTCATAGTTAACGCCATCCCACATAAACTTTTTGCCGTCTATTTTTTGAGCTAAAGGAATTGCCATGGTTTTTGGAGCTTTGGGCTTTGAGCTTTAAAATGAAGCGGCGGGCAGAGCCCGCTTTACAGGCATCAATACCTGGTGCTATAGGGGCTGGGACCCAGCTCCCGCAAGATTTCCGTCATTTCGGTCATAACGTCGGCGAATTTTTGGGCTTCGGAGGAGGAAATCCACTCGAGACGGAAGCGCTCGGGCTCCAGCCCGAAGTCTTCCAACATGAGGTCGATGCCTTCCGCCCGGCCTTGTGCTTTGACATTACCTTCCAGGTAATGACATTCCCCGAGGTGTCACCCACACAAGAGGACACCGTCCGCCCCCTTGGTGAGGGCGTTAATGACCAGGTTGGGGTGCACCATACCGGAGCACATGACCCGGATGACGCGGCCGTTGGCAGGATACTGGATTCTCGACACCCCGGCCAGATCAGCACCGGCATACGAGCACCAGTTGCAGAGAAAAGCGATGATTAACGGTTCGAATTGGTCTTCCATGTTCATGACCCCGCATTAAAGCACAAGTGCGTTTAGGTATCCACTGAAAATATCAAGCTACTTCCAGGACGGCATCCACCATGGCCTGGAGCTGCTCCATGGTGAACCCCGACACTTCAATGCCCTGCTTGGGGCAGGTGGCCATACAGGAGCCGCAGCCTTTGCAGTGCACTTCGTTTACTTCCACGGTTTTCTTGACATTGCCCTCGCTCATGTACTCGATGAGCGTGATGGCCTGGAAGGGGCAGGTGTCCACGCAGAAGGCGCAACCGTCGCAGTTTTCGTCGATGGGGTGCGAGATGGTGGACTCCAGCAGCAAGGTGTCCTGGGACAACAAGGTGGAGGCCCGGGCCGAGGTGGCCAAGGCCTCGGCCACCGATTCCTGAAGGGGCTTGGGATAGTGGCAGAGCCCGGCCAGGTAGATGCCTTCGGTGGGCGCGTCCACCGGCTTGATTTTGGCGTGGGCCTCGGTGAAGAAGCCCTCGGCGTTCAGGGGTATCTTATAGAGTTCGGCCAAGGGCGCGTTGTGGTGCGGGACGATGGCCGTGGCCAAAGTCAGGACATCCACATCAAAGGAAACCGGCATATTGAGAATATGGTCTTTGGTGGTGATGCGGATGCGGCCGTCCGGCGCTTCCTCAACCTGGGGTGGTTCCTCATGGTGATAGCGGATGAAAACCACGCCGGCTTCCCGGGCCGCGGTATAAAACATTTCCCGCTCGCCGTAGGTGCGCATATCCCGGTAGAGGATGTACACCTCCTTGTCGGGATCCCGTTCTTTGATCTTGAGGGCGTTCTCCACGGAGTGGGAGCAACACACCTTATTACAATACGGTCGCTCGGGTATCCGGGAGCCCACGCACTGGATAAAGGCGAAGGCCTGGGATTCCTTGAGCCGGTCAGTGTCGTTGATGAGTTCCTGGTCCATATCCAGGGACAGGAGCACGTTGGGATGCTTCTTGTAGAGATATTGGCCTTCCGGACGGTAAGGCTCGGCCCCGATGGCAATAATCACCACGCCGTGGTTGATAACCGCGCCGCTGTTGAGCTTAGACTTGAAATTTCCTACTACACCTTCAACCCCGGTGACAATGGCCTTGTAATGCACGGTGATGCGGGGATGATTGAGCACCGTGGCCAGGAGTCTCTGCAGCCGCCAGCCCACCAGACCGCCCCGCCAGGTACTGTGCAGGCGCAGGGCATTGCCGCCCAGGCGGTCTTTGCGTTCCACCAGGTGGACTTCATACCCCTGATCCGCCAGCCCCAAGGCTGCGGTCATGCCGGAGACGCCCCCGCCTATGACCAGCGCTTTTTTGTTCACCGGCACGGAGACATATTCCAGAGGAGCCAGCAGACCGGCCTTGGCCGCGGCCATCCGGATCAGGTCTTTACATTTGTCGGTGGCGGCATCGGGATCGTGCTGGTGCACCCAGGTGCATTGATTGCGGATGTTGGCCATCTCAAAGAGATATTTATTGAGTCCGGCGTTCCGGAGCATGTCCTGAAAAATGGGTTGGTGCGTGGAGGGAGTGCAGGCCGCCACCACCACCCGGTTGAGGTTGTGCTCCTTGATCATCTCCACCATCTGGGCCTGGGCATCCTGGGAGCAGGAAAAGAGGTTGGCCTGGACATACTCCACATTGGGAATGTCTTTGGCGTATTCCACTATCTCCGGGATATCAGCCACGGACCCGATGTTCAAGCCGCAATGACACACAAAGACCCCAACCCGGGCCGGTTCGCCGGAGACGTCTTTTTCCGGAGGGAATTCTTTCTGTCGGATCAGGGTGCCTTTGGCCGCGGCCAGGGCCTTGGAGGACTCCATGGCGGCCGCGCTGCCCTCCATCACGGTTTGGGGGATGTCCTTGGGGCCGTTGAAAAAGCCGCAGGAGTAAATACCCGGGCGGGAGGTGGTTACGGGTTGGAAGCATTCGGTGTCCATGAAGCGATTGTGGGACAACCGCACCCCGAGCTTTTTAGCCAGTTCAATGGTTTCCGGGGTGATGATCCCTCCCACGGACAGGATCACCATATCAAAGGTTTCTTCCTGGAGTTCCCCATTTTCCAAGATGTAGCGCAAGGTAAGGTCGTGGGTCTCCTCGTCCTCGTGAATGGAGTGCACCCGGGAGCGGATAAGGCGAGCCCCCAGGTCCTCGGCCCTGTGGTAGTATTTTTCGAAGTCCTTGCGGGGCGTGCGCATGTCCATATAAAAGACCGCGGTGTCCAGGTCGGTGCCCAGGTGTTCTTTGGCGATCATGCCCTGTTTGAGGGAGGCCATGCAGCAGAAGCCGGAGCAGTAGGGGCGGGCTTCCTCCCGGTCGCTGCGCATGCCCACGCACTGCAGCCAGGCGATCTTTTTGGGTTCCTTGCCGTCGGAGCGGCGCTGGACGTGGCCGGCAAAGGGGCCGCTGGGGGAGAGTATGCGCTCGAACTCAAGGCTGGTATAAACATTGGCGTAACGGCCATAGCCGTAATCTACAAATACCGTAGGGTCAAAGGGCTTGAAGCCCGGGGCCAGGATGACGCTGCCGGCCTGGAGGGTGAGGCTTTCGTCCTGTTGCTGGTAATCAATGGCCTCGGCAGTGCAGGCTTCGGCGCACAGGCCGCAATCTCCGGTGAGAAATTGGATACAGTTGTTCCGATCGATGCTGGGGGTGTTGGGCACGGCCTGGGGATAGAGGCGAAAGATGTTGCCCCGGTCGTTGATGCCCTGGTTGAACTCCGAGCCTTTGGGTTGGGCGGTTTTGCCGCTTATTTTACCGATATCGGTGAAGTGGCCGGTGGGGCAGACGAACTGGCAGGCGCCGCAGGTGCGGCATACCTGGGAAAATTCTCCGAAAGGAGTGGTGACCTGCCGTTTGGCGCCCCGGTTTACCATGCTGATGGCGCCCACTCCCTGAACCTCTAAGCACATGCGCACACAGCGGCCGCACAGAATGCAGTCGCCGTCGCCCTTGGTGAAGCTTGGTCCTTCCAGTCCCATCTGGCGGGCCATTTCCTGCAGGGCCGGCACCTCGGGACAGCGGGACAGCAAAAGGTCCATGACCAACTGGCGGCCTTCCAGCACTTCCTCGGTGTCCGTGCGGACCACCAGCCCTTCGGTGGCCGGATAAGTGCAGGAGGTGGTGAGCTGGGTGCGGGGGCCGTCAGTCACCTCCACCAGGCACAAGCGGCACCCGCCGTAGGGCTTGAGGCCCTCCTGGTGGCACAGGGTGGGAATGTTAAGGCCCAGTTTTTGGGCTGCATCGAGGACGGTGGCGCCTTGGGGCACTTCGACGGCTTTGTCATTGATGGTCAGGGTAATCATAAGCGTAATACTCTCGGGGATGTAAGCTGAGAGCTTTCAGCTGTCAGCCTTCAGGTGTCAGCTTTGAGCTATGAGCTATCAGCTTTGAGTTTCGAGTTTCGAGTTTTGAATTTTGAATTTTGAATTTTGACCCAACCACAGCTTGGTTTTCGGCTTGCGGTAGAGAAGTATGCCATCATACTGTTTTTTTGCCCTCGGGATTATGAGGTTGGAGGAAACAGTTTTGGTTTTGGAAAAATGAACATCCTGGGGCACACACTGAAATTCTTCCTGGCCAATCTTGACCACGGCGGGAACCATGTTGGCCTGAATTACCACCGGATATTGATAATTGACGAGGAACATGGCAAATAATGACCCGGCACTTTTACCGGAAGCAGTTTTGGCTGCGAAGGTCTTGGCATTAACTAGGGTCTGTTTGGTGGTGGAAAATTCCATTTCCAGAACGATGCCGGTCCAGATCTTGTTTTGCCATTCTTTATTTAATTGAGCTTCGTCCGTGACGGCCGGCGGTTTTTCTCCCTTGCTCAAAGCGCTGACCCACTTGGAGGCGTGGGCCAAAGGTCCCTCGGCTTTTATCCTGGCTTCCCCCATCTTGATCACCTGGGCATGGTAAATGGTGATGGGCGCCTGGCCGGCCGGAGAACCGGCGGCCTGGACCTGGGGGCCAAAGGCCATCAGCAGGAAAACGACCAGACAGAGACAAAGGAATGACCGGGGCACTTTATACTCTTTGAGTTTCGAGTTTCGTAAGTTAGGGTGCGTTTTATGCACTAATTATCGGCGGTCTATGCCCGCCCTAAGTTTGAGCTATGAGCTGTGAGCTGTGAGCTATTGATCGGTGGTCAGTGCACACCCGACATTTTTGGGCTGACAGCTAATCCACCGCGATGGCGTCGAACTTACAGCTTTCAAAACAGGTGCCGCACTTGATGCACTTATCCTGAATGATGAGGTGCGGCTCTTTTTTGGCACCCTCTATGGCTTCGGCCGGGCATTTTAAGCGGCACAACTGGCAACCCGTGCAGTTTTCTACCACCACCTCAAAGGTGAGGAGGGGCTTACAGACCTTGGCCGGGCATTTGCCGTCCCGGACATGGGCCACATATTCGTCCCGGAAATAGCGGATGGTGGACAGCACGGGGTTGGGCGCGGTCTGGCCCAGTCCGCACAAAGAGGTCTTCTTGATGATCTCGCTCATCTTGACCAGTTTGTCGATGTCCTCCTCGCTGCCCTGGCCCTCGGTGATGGCCTGCAACTTCTCCATGAGTCGGAGGGTGCCTTCCCGGCAGGGAGTGCACTTGCCACAGGACTCGTCCTGGGTGAAGTCGATGAAGTACTTGGCCACGTCCACCATGCAGTCCCGTTCGTCCATGACAATCATGCCGCCGGACCCCATGATGGAGCCCAGCGCACCCAGAGACTCATAATCCACCGGGGTATCCAAAAATTCCGCCGGGATACAACCGCCGCTGGGACCGCCGGTCTGCACCGCCTTGAACTCCAGCCCCCCGGCGATGCCGCCGCCGATATCGAAGATCATTTCCCTCAGCGTCATGCCCAGGGGAATTTCCACCAGACCGGTGTTGTTGACTTTGCCCACCAGGGCGAAAACCGTGGTGCCCGGCGCCCGGTCCGTGCCAAAGCCGGAGTACCACTCCGCCCCCCGCATGAGTATGGGCGCGATGTGGCTCCAGGTCTTGACGTTATTGATGATGGTGGGCATGCCCCAGAGGCCGCTTTGGGCCGGAAAGGGAGGCCGGGGCCGAGGTTCGCCCACCTTGCCCTCAATGGAGGCGATGAGCGAAGTTTCCTCACCGCAGACAAAGGCGCCAGCGCCTTCGCGAATCTCCAGCCTGAAGGAGAATTTGGTTCCCAATATTTTATCGCCCAGAATGCCCAGGTCCTCTGCCTGTTGGATGGCGATTTGCAGCCGGTGAATGGCCAGGGGATATTCCGCCCGGCAATAGACAAAGCCTTCCCGGGCGCCGATGGCATAGGCACCGATGGCCATGCCCTCGATGACCGCGTGGGGGTCGCCCTCCAGGATGCCCCGGTCCATGAAGGCCCCGGGGTCCCCTTCGTCGGCGTTGCAGATGACGAATTTTTCGTCGGCGTCGTTCTTCCGGGCGAACTCCCACTTGAGACCGGTGGGGAAACCGGCGCCGCCCCGACCTCTGAGCCCCGAAGACTTGACTTCCGAAATGACCTCTTCCGGAGTCATGCCGTCTAGTACTTTAAAGAGGGCCTGATAGCCACCCCGGCCGATGTATTCCTCGATGCGTTCCGGATTGATGAAACCGCAGTTGCGCAGAGCCACCTTCACCTGCTTGCCGAAAAACGGCAGGTCTGCATAGCGGGGCGTCTCCACGGGCAGGGTCGGGGGGTGGGGGTTGGCGTAGGGGCGCATCCGGTCTTCCACCAGGATGTCTTCCTGGTCGATGCGGCACAGGAGGTTCTCCGGGTAAACTTCCCCCTTTTGTAAGGCCTCCACCAGGGCCTCGGCTTTTTCCGGGGTCATGGCCTGGTAGGAGAGGCGGACCTTCTTGGGGTACACCACGTCCACCAGGGGCTCCCGCTGGCAGTAGCCGATGCAGCCGGTCATTTCCAGGGCCACGTCCAACCCCAGTTCGGCGATCTTGGCCTTAAGCGCGTCATAGACCTTATCGGCCCCGGCGGAAATGCCGCAGGTAGCCATGCCCACCATGATTTTGATTTTGTCGGGGTAGGTCAGGGCCAGGCCTTGCTGCTTAATGTCTTCCAGCCGTTCCAGTGATCTGATCTTCATCCGGCGGCCTCCCCCTCAACGTCTTCCTGCCTGTCGGATTCGGCGTAGGACTTGAGTATTTTGGGGATCATGCGAGGGGTGAGCCGACCGAAGGTGTCCCCTCCCACTCGCATGGCCGGGGCCAGGGCGCAGCAGCCGATGCAGCGCACCACCTCCAGGGTGAAGAGCATGTCCTCCGTGGTCTGGCCGTGGTTGATGCCCAACTCCCGCTCCAGGGTCTCCAACAGGCGGGTAGAGCCCTTGACGAAACAGCCCGTGCCCAGGCAGACGTTGATGATATGCTTGCCCCGCGGGACCAGGGAAAAGGCGTTATAAAAACTGGCCACCCGGAGAATTTCCGCCAGAGGCAGCTGGAGTTCGTCAGAAACCAGTTCCAGGGAGGGTCGGGGGAGCCAGTTGAAGTGGCGGTTGATGTCCAGCAGAATGGGCAGCAGATTGCCCCGCCTTTCCCGATGCCGGGCGATGATGTCGGTCACCGCCGCCTCATCCGTGGCCTCGGAGAAGGCGGCCCGGGCCTTTTTTTCTTCCGGAAGCTGAACCTCATAGCGGATGGGACAGACTTCCAGGCAGGTGCCGCAACCGGTGCACTTGGCGGGGTCCACGAACCGGGCCTGCTTTTCGATGATGATTTCGAGATTCCCCGGCTTGCCATTCACCTCTTGGACATTGGCCAGGGTATGGAGTTCGATGTTGGTGTGCCGGCCGACCTCGACCAGCTTGGGGGAGATAATTCACATGGCGCAGTCGTTGGTGGGAAAGGTTTTGTCAATCTGCGCCATGGTCCCGCCGATGGCGGGGCCTTTTTCCACCAGATACACGTAGTAGCCGGAATTGGCCAGATCAAGGGCAGCCTGCATGCCAGCAATGCCGCCGCCCACTACGACTACCGAGCCCAGCACTTGTTCAGACATGGGTGTTCTCCTTAAAGCCCTCCTTACAATAAATCGTATATAAGCGAATGTGTCAAGGGGGTGGTGTCTCAGCGGCGCGTCATAAATCAATCAGGAGGGGGCCGGCAGGCGGATTTGGACCCCAGACCCGCTGATGACGAATCGGTTCATACTAAAAATGGGAAACTTTGGAAAACTAATAACTTATGGAAATAGCTCATTATAAAGATGCATAATAAGCATACCCAATATACCAAAAAGCCAGGAAAAAATAAATTACTGGTAAACTTTTATGGTCCGTCCCTTGGTGCAGCTCGGTGGCCGAAAAAGCGAAAGCTAAACAGGCTCCTGCCCAGATTGACCAAATTCATGAGGCGGACATGGCTGGGAAATCTGACCTCGAACTCCAGGATCGGGATCAATAGGCAGGCAGCGCTACGCTAGTGCAAATAAATAATAACATTTTTTACTCCACCTGTCCCAGCAGAAACCTGGAAGTTGCCGAGCACGCATCAGCTGTGGGCGAATCTTCTTCTTCCACCCAATCCTTGATATAACGGCGGCTTTCTCGTGCAGGCGCGAGCTTTCGTCTGTGGCTACCGGACTTTCACGGTAAAGCTTGCGGCTACCAGGAACTTCGCAACCCGGTATCAGAGCGATTTTCTGAGGAGCAGGCGGTGGGCGGCCTTGCCGGTCTTGAAGAGAAAAAACAGGCCGCCGATGACGAGGGACCAGTAAAAGGTGGAGGTGCGCCAGACCAACAGGGAGAAGGAGAGAGTCTGCCAGTTCAGATAGGGCCTCATGAAGGCGACATAACCCGCCTCCACGCCGCCACCGCCGCCAGGTAAGAAAAACATCTGGCCGCCCAGGTTGAGCACCCCCTGAATCAGAAAGAGGTAGGCAAAAGGTACAGTCTGGCCCAGAAGGGGGATTAAGACTAAGAGGATGCCATAGCGGGGCAGCCAGTAGCCGATGGCGGAAAAATAGAGGCCGAGACGACGGCCCCAGGACATCCTGCCGATGAGGCGGAAGGCCTGGATGAACTCCACAATCATTCTGGTCAGTTGGTAACGCTGCCGGGCCAGCCAGGTAAACCTGGTCAGCCGCCGGGAGAGGAAAAAATAAACTCGCCGGTAGTGGCGGATTAAGGCATAGAGGATCAGGATGCCAGCGGCCGAGACCCCCAAGACCACGGCAAAAAGGCTGGTGGCATTGGACTTGAGATGGCGTTCGAAGATCATGGCGACGGCGGCACAGGGCATCATGCTGATATAGAAGAGCATATCGGTGACCACGATGACGGCCATCATGCCCAGGGCGGTTCCCAGCCTGAGGCCCTTCTCTTTGAAAAAATAGGTATAGGTGGCGGCCATGCCGATGGAGCCCGGGGTGGCAACCCCGGCAAATTCGGCGGCCGCGGTCATGGCCACGCCTTCGGTAATTCTCAGCCGCTTGCCGACATTTTTGCTGATGAGACGCAAACGATTGGCGTTGGCCAGCCAGCTGAAGAAGATCATCAGGGCGATGACCAGGGCTACCCACCAGGATAAGTGCTTTAATAAGGTGAATTGCCGCAGGCCCCCGAGGTAGAGTGGAACCATCAGGCTCAAGAGGAGGCTTAAAGCCAGCAGAATCGGCCAGTGGTTCTTCAGACCCCGAAGGCCGATGTGGCCGGTTTTGCTGATGGCGGCACGGCCGTTATCCAAGAACTTCGTGGCTAATCTGCCTTTGGTGGACACTTTGGGCATATCAGGTGAGCCCTAACAGCCGATATTATACGGCAACCTGGGCTATTGCAGTGAAAAAATGTTTTGGGGGCCACTCTCCCCAAGATATCGATGAAGCCCTATGGTGTAAGGGTGACGCCTAGTTGACGCCCTTAGGCAGGATTCTCAAATCGTGGGCAGGTGATTTAGGTGATGGATGACCTAGCGGTCAAAGCCTCCTGGGGGGCAATGAACGAACCTTCCCAGCTGCAAAGCCCTGAATTCTCAAAACGTATATTCAGAAGATAAAAACACGTATCCTTTACCCTTGCTGGATTCATTACAGTTTAGCTCAGACCACAACAAACAACACTAGTAATTTTGCCGCTATGCTGCTCCACATCAATATCAGTGGAAATACTGTGGCGTAGGTAGCCTAATCCCAAGCTTGGTTAGCTTGCCAAACCCTTCAGTTATCATCTGGTCATAAAAAATTGCGAAGATGATCCGCATATAGAAACGGGCTGTCCACTGAGAGAGAAATTTCAGGCTGATGGGCTGATGAAGTAATGGAGGTATTGTATCCAAAGCTGGGACTCTTTCTGACCCAAATATGCTTTGGATATATTGAATTTTCAGTGGCTTGATAAGTTTCTAAGGAGAGCAGCAATCATTTATTTCATGATCCGGGGCAACATCAAAGAAGGCGCATTGTTGCAGCATTGGAAGGGACTTCTCTGCCAACGGAGATGAGGCGCAATAGCAGGTTCTAAAGAAAAATTATTTCCGCTAAATGAAGCGGCTTCTTGCCAAGATTATTCTTGCCGAGAAATGGACTTGAATAAGATACAAAACTTGTCAGAGTAGACTATCCGCCAGGCCGGGTCCCGGGTGAGAAGTCTGGTTATCGGCTTATTTGGGGGCCAAAGGATAAAATCCGGCGGGTACTGTTCTAAAAATGCTTTCCAGTTGGGGCGGGCGAAGCAAAAATCCCAGTATATTTGGCAGACTTTGGGGGGATAAACGGTTTCATAACGGCCGTCCATGGCTACGCGGAAATGAGGGTATAGATCAAAAATAATATATTCACCCCAATCGTAGTAAACGAGAAGATTTCCAGACAAATGGTTGTATATGAGATACCGCGTGGCTCCCACGGGATAGTAAGGTCCAGCTATCAGGCTAAAGGGCGCCCGGGTGAAAAATATGACCAGGATTACTGCACTTAAAACAAGGAGAACCCCAGCGAAGACCCGGCGGACCGATGAGAAAAGCGCGTGGGTTTTAAGCCTAAGGCTCAAATAATCCTCATAATATTTAAGCGCTGGCGGCAACAGAGCGCAAAGGGCCAGAACGAAGAAGGGTATGTGGCGAACAGACCAGAGGCTGAGCCCCAGGGTTACTACCCAGACCAGAATCTCTGTGAGTTCCCATTTTTCTTTCCGGCGCATCACGAACAAGGCAAACAAAATCAGGGCGACAAAAATGAGCAATGATGACAAATGATAAACTCCGCTGCGGTAGGCCTGCCAAATGGGGAGCCATTCACGAATCTCCGGTCGGGGCATGGTCAGAGCCTTGGCCAGATAACTCCAGTATTCCAAGCCGTATGGGTTGATAAGCGTCGCCAAGGTAGCGAACACCAAAGTCAGGACATAGGGCCAGAAAGGCCGACCCGATAAGGCTTCTCCCAGGGCATAGAGAACAATCAGCCCCAACCCCGCGACAAAACCGCCGTGGAAATTGTCTGGGCTCTGACTGCTGAAAATCCCCGCCCCAATACTAAGGCAGTCAACAAAACAAAAAGCGTGGCCGCTACCTGCGAGGCCCCTCGGCGTCGGGCCGTGGCGTAAGCCAAAGCCACCGTCCCCAGGCCTAAACAATATTTCAGGGTCTGGAGCCCCACTGCTCCTGCAGCGATGGAAAGGGGATAGAATACTACCCCGGTGAGCCACTCATGGTAGACCCAAGGTTTTAAGGTTGGTACATAGGCGAAGACATCCTGATAAGGGAAGCTCCTCCCCGTCCAATATAAACGGCCGAAGGCCAGATACCCCCATAGGTCAAGGGGAGGGTAGGTGGTTGCCAAACAGAAGAGGGTAAAACTGGCTGCCAACGCTCCAAGGCCGCAGGTTATCCAGAAGTCGGCGTTGCTGGTCTTGATGTTCACAAAAACCCCACAAATATACCCAAGATTTTTACTAATCGATTTTGACAAACCGGTTGAAAAAAGAGAAGTAAGAATAGCTAGTTTCTTGCCAAAAAAGCAACTTATTGCTTTGACTGAGAAAAGTATTGATATGATCTGGATATTGAAAGCTTTTTGCCGATATCTTTTCCTGCATATCTTTGCTTTTCCGCCCGGATGGCCTTATTTTTGATCATGTAGATGCGTATCAAGAAAAACGAGGTCAGTTTGTTGGAGGTTCAGGTTATTCATGAATGAAATTCGTAGTATCCGGAAAGTATGGAAAAGTAAGCCCACCATCGAAGGGGCTGGGGTTCACCTCAAAAGGGTGTTCGGCTTCAGCCAAGTGCCGCTGTTTGACCCCTTTTTGCTACTTGACGATTTCCGCTCCGATAACCCTGAGCACTATATCAAGGGTTTTCCCTGGCACCCGCATAGGGGCATTGAGACCATCACCTATGTTCTCCAGGGTGATGTAGAACACGGTGACAGTATGGGGAACAAGGGCATCATATCGTCCGGGGACCTCCAATGGATGACCGCAGGAAGTGGAATCATTCATCAAGAAATGCCGAAAGGGGATCCCGATGGCCTGATGTTTGGGTTTCAACTATGGGCCAATCTCCCCAAATCCCGGAAAATGATGGAGCCCCGATACCGGGACGTGAAAAGCAGTCAAATTCCAGAGGTGGTGCTGGAAAACAATACCAAAATTAAGATCATCTGTGGCAAGGTAAGTGGCCAGGAAGGTCCAATTAGGGACATCGTCATAGATCCAGAATATTTGGATGTGGCCGTTCCCGCTCGGTCAGAATTCCTTCATCCGACCAAGCCTGGGCACACTGTTTTCGCCTACGTCATCGATGGCAAGGGGTTCTTCTGCCAGGAAAAGAACCCATTCTCATATGAGATCGAAGGGATCAACTATTTTGACATGGACAGAGAGCCTTACATCCCCAACGAAACCATTGTCCTCTTCGAGGATGGCAATCAGGTAATGGTTTCTACGGAGGGCGAAGCAGTTAGGTTTCTGCTCATCTCAGGCCGGCCTATCGGTGAACCGGTAGCTTGGTATGGTCCTATTGTTATGAATTCAGAGGAAGAGTTGCGGATTGCTTTCGAAGAGTATCGAAAGGGCACCTTCATCAAGCATGTGTAATTCTGTGAAACATTATGGCCCATAAGTGTCGACATCTTCTGGGTTTGGATGGTTTTGTGGAGCTTGATAAGTTTCTAAGCAGAGCAGTTAGCGACACCCAACCTCGTTTCTTGACATTTCAGATAACTTACTTACATTATTCTTAACTCCCAGAAAAAGCTAAACCCGTGGTGAGGCGGGGGCGGAAAGTCACGGGTCTTTAAGTTCACGAGAGATGGCCGGGCGGCATGGAGAGGGTCAGTGCGGTTTTTTTATTTTATTGCCCGATTCCTTTTAAAAATGGAGGTCGTAAGGCCACACCCAGAGGAATGATACGGCACTAGCGGCGTTCATCCGCCCTGAGCATAACAAGAGCGTATGTAGGTGGAAACTGAGGAAAGCCATCCGGGTGCTGAACCGCACCTTAGGCGACCTGAAGCTGGAAACAATAGATTTCTTTATAAGGAATAATATTTATGAAAACAAAAAGATTTATGGCTTTGTTATTGTCAGTTATTACATTATATTCTTTTTTGAGCATTAACGCTCTTGCACAGGACAACAAACCTTCACAGATAAAGCATGAGCCAATTACACAGAATTTGATAATTTTAGTAGAACATAATTCAGAAATAAAAAGAATGCTTATTAATTCAATTGCAAAAGCAAAAAAGATTAATCCAGATAAGTTAACAAATCCGGCCCAGACGTTAGATGAATATTATATGTTTATAGATTGGGCAGCAAAGGCAATGCCCTGGTCAATTTTACCAAATCTACCCTATTCAAAATTGTACGATCAAATTGATCAAAGTTTAGATTACTTTTATTTTATTAATGATCAACCACTTCCTGAATTAAAGGATAAAGGGTATTACAATAATTCATTACAATACTATGAACCATATCGTACATGGTTAATCTATTTTGTAAAGGATTGGGGTATGTATTTAAGTACAGAGGGGTCGTGGAATGATGAGTACTACAAAAAAGCTTTAAAAGATGAAAAATTCGGATTGGATAAAGGTTGGTATGAAGATCCATCAAAATGGAAAACATTCAATGACTTTTTTGCAAGGTATCTCAAGTCACCTAATGAACGCCCGATTGCTTCTCCAAATGATCCATCAATCGTAGCATCACCAGCCGATTCAAAGCCTCAAGGCGTATGGAAAATAGATAAAAATTCCAACATCGTTCATAAGGCAGGCGTTACAATTAAATCTAATGTTTTTAAGTCCATACCTGTGCTTATAGGTGAAGAGAGCGCCTACAAAAATGCATTTGCCAATGGAACATTAACGCATACATTTCTTGATGTATACGATTATCACCGCTTTCATTTTCCGATTGGCGGAATAATAAAAGAAGTTCGCATTATTAAGAGCGATGTTGCCGTTGGTGGTATTACAACATGGGATGCTAAGACCAAGAGATATGTTCTTGACTCAAACACTCCCGGCTGGCAAAATATTGAGACACGTGGTTGCGTGATAATCGATACAGGACAGTATGGCTTGGTAGCGTTGTTACCCATTGGAATGTCGCAGATATGTTCGATTAATTTTGAAGATACAGTCAAGGTGGGCAATGCGGTCAAGAAGGGAGATATGCTAGGATGTTTCTTGTTTGGCGGTTCAGATTTTATATTACTATTTCAAAGTAAGGT
>JARRKO010000074.1:0-15486 GCA_037388025.1 Syntrophobacterales bacterium | reverse complement strand
CAGAGAAACGATGGGGAGACGCAGTTTGCTGTCAAGGACCAGGGGCCTGGCATCCCTCCCCAAGACGTGCCCCATATCTTCGAGATCTTTTACCGGGGAAAGGGGGGTCGAAAAGAGCAGGGTTTCGGCCTGGGACTGGCCACAGTCAAACGGATCATCGACGGCCATGGTGGCCGCATCTGGGTAGATACCACCCCCGAGGGCACCACGTTCTTTTTCACTTTCCCTCTGGAAGTGGAGGAACTGTCAAATCGTTAAATAATCTGATAGGCCACTCAGCAATAATGGTTCTCTTAGAGCCGTACCATCAATTTTTACGGCTCACTAGGCCATTAGTTTCGAATTCGCTCCAAATTTTTATTACCGGCAGCTTCATTTTCATGCTTGGAGGTGGTATGCGTATGAGGGCACGGTTTCCATTACCACACCACTACCGGACGGACTCGGCTTAATTAATGGCATCTTTTGGGGATTCTCACCGAAGCAAAGAGATCCCCAAAATCAATTTTGCATCGAGTGAGCAAAGGCTGCCGCATAATCTCAATTGATTAGCTAAAGACCCGTTTTTCGGCGGCAGAATTTCAGGAGTCAGTTCATGATAAGCTCAACTAACAGAAAGGATTACCTGGGGATTTGTGTGATGCTGTTTCTGGCCCTTGCGGTGGGGCCAGGGTGTCAAGAGGCCAAACCTCCCCCGAGTCCCAAGGCCGCCGCCTTTTCCAGGGAAGTTCAGTCTGTGATAAATCGAATCGCCCCGCCTCTGGCCGGGCCAGTTGCCCAGAAAGACAGGAAAGCCGATCAGAAGGCTCTGGAGAAGGTATTCTCCCTGTGTGCCGAAGAATGTCAAGACATGTTTTATTACGTCTTCATCCTGGACCAACAAGGGGTCTTAACTGCCTTGTATCCCCCGGCAGAGGTGAATAAGTTCCAGTTTTCCAACTATAAGGGGGTTCAAAAAGCCTTTGCGGAAAAGAAGCCCAACCAGACGGCCTTGTACAAGCCGAATGGGACTCTCATCTATATTATCTATGTGCCCCTCATTCATGAAGGCCATATGGTGGGCATCGTAGCCTTTGGTCTTGAGGAGAACAAGGTATTAGAGGAAGGGGGCCTGAGTGAGAAGGAATTTCTCGCTTTGGATTTCAAAACCCCCTGAAGTGGCCCAACACGGCCCGGACAAACAGATATCATGTTAACCTGTCAAGATAATCCTGAAGGGAATTGTCCATATCGACTATGATTGTTGCCGTCCCGGATGGCCTTGCCTGCCTTAAAGGAAATATTATTCCACCTCTCCAATCCAATCCATTCCGTCTCTGGTGCATTACTTTTTCGCAAAATTTGTGTTATCATGCCTCCCACGAGA
The DNA here is from genome assembly GCA_037388025.1 of Syntrophobacterales bacterium. GTDB lineage: Bacteria > Desulfobacterota > Desulfobaccia > Desulfobaccales > 0-14-0-80-60-11 > JBGSLA01. The sequence goes on along the minus strand of JARRKO010000074.1, from coordinate 14,120 downwards.
CAATTGGTTACAAAAAGATAACACCGGGCTTAAACCCATGAAGAGAGATTCCCAGAACCATTCTTTTGACTGCGAAAAAAAATGAAGGCCCTGTTCATTTATCCTGAATTCCCGGAGACCTTCTGGAGTCTCCAGCATGCCATTAAGTTCCTCAGGGTCAAGGCTCTTGGTCCACCCCTGGCCCTCCTCACCGTGGCCGCCATGCTGCCCCCGGATTGGGACAAGCAGCTGGTGGACCTGAATGTGGAGCCGCTGACGGAGGAGCACCTATCCTGGGCTGACCTGGCTTTTGTCAGTGCCATGACCATCCAATCTCCCTCGGCGGACGACGTCGTTCGGCGCTGCCGGGCTGCGGGTGTCAAAGTCTGCGCCGGGGGAGTCCATTATAGCACCCCAGGGGCACCGTTCGAGCCGGTGAGTCACCTCTTCATTGGCGAAGCGGAAGAGCTCCTACCAATCTTCTTGGCGGACCTGGCCCAGGGCAAGGCATTGTCGGAATACCGGGCTTCCCGATTTCCAAGTCTGACCCGATCACCGGTACCAGACTGGAAGCTTCTTAACCATTCTAACTATATGAACATGCTGGTACAAGTTTGCCGGGGTTGTCCCCACGACTGCGACTTTTGCCATGTCATCGTGCAATACGGCCGCCACCCCCGCTACAAAGAACCGGACCAGGTCGTGGCCGAGCTCCAAGGCCTCTATGACTCAGGGTGGCGGAGGGACATTACCTTTGCCGACGACAATTTTATCTGTCATCACGGCAAGGCCAAAGCTATCCTGCGAGCCGTGAGTCGCTGGCAAACCGAACATGGCTACCCCTTCCTGTTCGTTGCCCAAGCCAGCCTCGAAGTGGTGGACGATCCGGAGTTATTGCCTCTTATGGCCCAGGCGGGTTTTGCGGGGCTATTCCTGGGAATCGAAACCCCAGACCCTGTTTCGTTAGAGGAATGTAATAAGCGCCAAAACCTTAACCGAAACCTGATGGACGCCATGCGAACCATCCAATCCCATGGCATTGAAGTCAGCGGCGGATTTATCGTGGGCTTTGACTCGGACTCCCCCAATGTCTTCGACCGTCAGGCGGATTTTATCGAAAAAGCCGCCATTCCCACGGCCATGATCAACCTGCTGACCGCTCCCCCCGGAACCCGGTTGTATCGGCGCCTGGAGTCAGAGGGACGCCTTCTGGGAGACAGTAATGGGGACACCGCCATGAATGCCGGCTGCCTTAACTTCATACCCAAGATGAGTCGGCAGCGCCTGCTGGATGGTTACAAGGCCCTATTGGGCCGGCTTTATGAACCCGAGCCTTTTTACCAGCGAGTCCTAACCTTCTTGGAATATTACCGCCCCAACCCCCTCCTTCCAGCCCGCCTCCCCACCCACCAGGAAGTGCTGGCGGTTCTGAAAATCATTCTTACCTTGGGTATCAAAGAACCGGGCCGACGGGCTTTCTGGTCTTTCCTGGGTCGTCTCTTCTGGCGTCATCCCCAACGTTTCCCTCTTGGGATGTCAATTGCTGCGGCGGGCTTCCATTTCCGCATGATTACGCACAAGTTCTGTGCGGCACCCTGTGAACCGGCCCTCAGTTGATCACCTTGGCAAATCTCAAGAAAGCACCTATTACCACTCCAATCCTACAATAAGAGTAAAAGAGTCAAAGCGTCAAAATCTTAAAGTGATTTTGTGTGGGAGGAAAGAACACCATTTATAATCTCCGGGACGGACCATCCATCTTGATTAATGCCAATGCAGCAGAGCATTAGCTTGTTCAAGCATCCGTGTAGCTAGCTGCTCTGATTAGAAACTTATCAAACCGCTGAAAATTCTACATATTCAGAAAATATCCGCACTTTTGGGTCGTAATCTTTCTCTGTGATGACGCCAGTCATTCTGTCCCTCTTCTGGGTCTGGCTCCTAAAATTTATCCAACCCCAAACAGCCCGTTTCGATATGGAGATCATCTATGCAATTTTTGAGGGTCCGGTGATAACTATCTCATTTGGCAAGCTACGCGCTCTTTCAGTTCGGTTAAGGGAGATGATAAAAGCATGTTCAGGTTCGCTTCTATGAGAACCTTTTTCAATAGCCAGGTGATATAAACTGAATTGTGGAAATTAAAAAAGGGTGTTATTCCTTCAGGTTAGCCCAACCTATAACGAAGGAGGTAACACCCTATGAAAGCCAGACGGCTTCCACAAGACAGCATTGTACTTGAAGTCATTGAAAATCTCCAGGAGGTTATCTGGGCCAAGATCGCCTCTGGGGTAAAGAGGTTTATCAAAGAGTTCATTGAAAACCTGTTAACCGAGGAAGTCACCGACCGGATTGGGGCCGGGCGTTATGAACGGAGCAACAAGCGCCAAGGGTATCGGAACGGACACTATTTCCGCAACCTGCTTACCAAGTTCGGTCTGGACCAGGGCGGCATGGAGTTCACCGTCCTGAATCGCTATGAACACCGGCGCCGGGACGTGGACGCCGCCATCGGCCGGCTTTTCCTTAATGGGGTGAGCACCAGGAAACTCAAAGGCTTGGCCCGGGAGCTCTTCGGTCAAGAAGTGAGCGCCCAGACGGTGAGCAACACCCTGGCTTGCATGGATCAGGAGTGGGATGGCTATCGCAGCAAGCCCCTGGGCGACACGGTGGAGTTCCTCTTCCTGGACGGCATCAGCCAGAAGGTCCGGGAGATTGGCATTGAGAATAAGGTGATGTTGTGCGCTTTCGGCATCCACCGGCCCGGGCCGGGAGAAGCCCAAGGTCGCCGGGAACTGCTCTCCTTTCAGCTCACCGAGGTGGAGGACACCGAGGGCTGGCGGGGCTTCCTGGCCGATCTCAAGGCTCGGGGGCTTCTGGGAAAAAGTCTGAAGCTGATCATTACCGACGGCAATCCTGGGCTCCTGAAGGCCCTGAAAGCCATCTACCCCTTCGTCAAAGGGCAACGCTGCATCGCTCATAAAATGCGTAACGTGGCAGTAAAGATCCGTAAGGCGAATCGTCCCCATTGTCTCAAGGAGGCCAAGCTGATCTTCGCGGCCGATAGCCGGAAAGAAGCCGTCAAACGCTTTAAAGCATGGCGGGCCAGGTGGCAGGTGGAGGAGGAGAGAGCCGTCAGGTGCATGGAAAAGGACCTCTTTAACTGCCTCCATTATTTTGCCTTTGACCCGGCTCTCTGGAAGTCCATCAGGACCACCAACATTCTGGAGCGGGCCTTTCGGGAGGTGCGCCGGCGCACCCGGCCCATGAATAACTTCTTCACCAACGAAGCCAGCTCCAATCGCATCATGTATGGCATCACTGAGATGCTCAACAAAAACTGGAGGGGTAAAACCCTGAAACAAATTTCCACAATTTAATGGACATCACCAATAGCCAAGGCCAAAACTTTGCAAATTAAGCTTGCCAAGCCCAAAAGCCATTCTTATGATTTGAAAAGATTTCAGCGCTTCCTGAGTAACTTAATGTAAAGATTCCTTCGAAAGTGGGCAAACTTAAACTCCGTTTCCCTACGGAAATCACTTCACAAGGAGGACAGCGCCGTGGAACAGACACCCGGATTTTCCTTTCTCAATCCCCAATTAATCGACCTTGAGGAATTTCGCCGCAATGCTACGTGGTTTCTGGTTCTCGGTGTTATTCTGGTCATTTTGGGTTTCATCGCGGTGGGGAGGGCCGTCTCTGTTACTTTGACCTCGATTTATTTTTTTGGCTGGCTTCTAGTAATCGGGGGTGTAGTTGAAGCGGTGCAAGCCTTCTGGCAGCGGCAGTGGGGCGGCTTAATTTTCCATTTGTTGAGCGGGGTTCTTTACGTGGTTGTTGGTTTCATGGTCCTGGGCAATCCGGCGGCTGGCGCCACCATCCTGACCCTGATAATCGCGTTGTTTTTCCTTATTGCCGGGGCTTTTCGCATCATCGTCGCTCTGACTATGCGGTTTCCGGAGTGGCATTGGTTATTGCTCAACGGGGCTATAACCTTGCTCTTGGGATTACTTATTTGGAAACAATGGCCCTCCTCCGCCCTCTGGGTGATCGGTTTATTCATAGGTATTGAGCTAATCTTTACTGGTAGCGCCTGGGTGATGTTATCCTTAGCGGCTCGACGCCTTTTGTCTCAGACGGAGGGGACTCGGGACGTTCCGGGTTAAGCTCCGGTGCCAGACAAGCCATTTTTCACGAAACTTATCAGACGAAGGTGTAAGGTAAGGAGGTCTACCTTTTCGTTCGTTTATGGGCGTCTGAGAAGGAGACCGCCACAATCGTACAAAAGAGCTATTTTATTCGTCTTGTTACGCCAGTCCTGATTATCGCTATAACTCTGATACTGCTTCCGGTTCTGGGTTGGCTCAACCGATCGGCAATGCCGCCGCCGGAGGAGTACAGAGTTTGAAGGAGTTTGCCAAAGAACTCAACAATCCGAGTTCCATTCTCAAAAATTTCGGAGGGAAATATGTCGTTTTGGAAAAAGCTGCTTATTACCGTTATTGTTATGTTGGCTGCCAGCTTCGTTGCTGGTCAGATTTGGAACAAAATTTTTAACGCCTACCTGCCGAGCTATGTCGCGGGCATTATCGGCGGCTTGGCAGCTTTGCCGGTATGGGAGATGCTCGGGAAGGCTGGTCCTAAGAAGTAGGGGTTGAATTAACCTGGAGGATTAAATATATGAAATGGTCGTCTTTGACTCTTATGGGCGCAATGGTTGCCCTCCTCCTGCTTTTGGTGGGTCCTGCCAAAGCCAACCCGGACGCTGCGTTGGTGGGGACTTATTGGCGGGCCGTGGAAATTGACGGCAACCCTGTCACCCCCCGGTCCAAGAAACGGGAAGCCCATCTGGTGTTAATGTCTGAGGGTAGGCGAGTGAGCGGTTCCACCGGCTGTAACCGTTTTACGGGAACCTTCGAACAGACCGCAGACGGCTTTCGGTTTTCCAAGATGGCCGTCACCAAGATGGCGTGCCCTCCTCCCTTAGACACCCTGGAACGAGCTTTCCTGCAGGCCCTGAATGTTACCGCCACAGTGCGAATTTCTGGGAACACCTTAGAATTGATAGACGCGTCAGGCCGTGTGCGCCTGCGCCTCGAGGCTGGCTCCACCAAACCGATGAACCCTCAGTCTGCCCAGATAACCGGCACGGTAACTTATCTTCAACGTATGGCTCTCCCCCCGGGCGCTATGTTACACGTCAATCTCCTGGACGTATCTTTACAGGATGCCCCGGCACGCCTACTGGGTGAACAGATCATAACCAACCCAAGTCACCAGGTCCCTATTCCCTTTGAGATTGAGTATGATCCGGCGGCCATAGATCCCCGTCACACTTACGCAGTGCAGGCCCGGGTCACCGCCAAGGGCCAGCTAATTTTCATAACCACCTCGGCCTACCATGTTATTACCCGGGGTAATCCTACCCACGTTGAGCTTATCGTCGAAAGGGTTGGCAAAAAACCTTGATGGAGAGGTATGTAAAACATCACAAGTTGTTGACAGACCAGGGAAACCTTGACCTCGGCGAGGGCAGGAAATTGCTGCTTCAACCAAAACGATGCAATTTTAGCGGCTTAGTTAAATAAGACTAAAGGAAAATAAAAATATGAACAAGATGATCTCGTGTAGCTTACTGCTCTGCTTCGACACTTATCAAACGGCCAAAAACCTTCCATAACTCCCCCCCTGAACATTTTTACCTTGCAGTGGATCAAGCTACCCTATAATCTCGACTTAAGCTAAAGAAGGGGGGAAACCGTGTCGCGCTCTCGTTCTAGCGGACCCTCACTCTGGATCGGCTTGGGCTTCTGGTTGGCAGTCACCTTCAGCGCCGCTTGGATCGGTTCCCAGTTTCAGCCCGGGGAGTGGTATGCTGGCCTGGTCAAACCTACCCTGATCCCTCCGGCGTGGATCTTCGGTCCGGTTTGGACTTTGCTCTATGCCATGATGGCCATAGCTGCCTGGCTGGTGTGGCGCAGGTACGGTTGGGCAAATGCCATTGGCCCCCTGGGCCTGTTTCTTGGTCAGCTGGCCTTGAACGCGCTTTGGTCTTATCTTTTCTTCGGCCTGCAACGTCCGGGACTGGCACTCCTGGATATTATCGCCCTCTGGCTGGCTATCCTGGTCACCCTTATTGCCTTCTGGGGTTCCCACCCGCCGGCTGGCCTCTTGATGCTCCCTTACCTCCTTTGGGTAAGCTTCGCCACCTATCTCAACTTCCAGTTCTGGCATCTTAATCCCTGATAAGGGGCAAATTCACAAAAGAACACCCAGAGTTAACCCCCACTCGGTTCTGATATTCAAACCATATCTAAAATTTTTGTAGTCAAATTGATAAGTTGCCTTTTTGGCAAGTTAACAATGCTTGGGGTTGGACTTCGAAAACCATTCTTGGAGGAAATAATTATGAGATCCCTATAACCTGCGCGACCACGCGTTAAGGCGTGCAGGGGCGGGGAATTTATCAAGTTCGCAATCAGTTCGGAAGGCCGGCCTGGCGCAAGCCGTCCAGGAGTTCATCGATCAGGTAGGGAAATTTGGCGTAGCAGCTGATGAGAAAGCGGCCCTCGGTGGCAAAATCTGGCTTGAGGTGGAGCAACTCCGCCAGAGCCTGGGCTCCTTCCGGTTCTCTTCCCATGCGACCCAGGACCGCGGCCCGCAAAAGCGGGTCCCAGAAGAATTGGGGCATCTGGAAGGCCAGGGCCTCCTGGTAGGCTTTTTCGCAATCCCCTTGCAAATAGTGATAGAAAAATGGAGCCATGTGGGACCACCCCGGGAAAGAGGGATTCAACTTCAGGCCTTTTTCCAGGATGGCCAGCCCCTCCTCCCATTCCCCATACAGAGCCAGAAGCCAGCCAAGATAACCTGTGGGGACGGGAGCGTTGGGGTTGAGGGCCAGCGCAACTTCAGCCTCCGACAGAAACAACTCCCGCTCATTGAGATGGAAGTACACATCGGCCAGGGCGCCCCGGGTAATCTGGGTCTCCGGTTCCAAGACCGCCCCCTTTCTGGCGGCGACCAGGGCCTTTTCCAGAGGTGACTTTCCAGGGTCAAATTGGAAAGCGTAGTTTTGGGTATAGAGCAAGGCCAAAAAGCTCCAGGCCAGGCCGGACTCTGGGTCCCGCCTCACGGCTTGTTCCATGACACTCACGGTCTCGGGAAAAGTCTGGGGACTTAGGATGGCGATATGGTGGTAGAAGCGCAGAAAGGCCTCATAGGTCTCGAGGGAATCGGGGGGCTTCCGGCGGGATTCCCGGGACAGGGTCTGGGGAATGATGCCATACATACTGCCAATCCTGGCCACCACTTGCCGGGCGATTTCCTCTTGCAAAGCGATAAGTTTATCAGGCCTGAGTTCCCGGCAATATTGCTTTCCCCAGACCCGCAGGCTGTTTTGGGTATCCACCACGTGAAGGTCAATCTTCACGGTGTTAGCATCCCGCCGGATACTCCCCTCCACCAGAAAGCGCACCCCCAGGTCCAGGCCCGCGGCCCGGGGGTCTATCGTCTCGCCTTTCCACCTCCGGGTGGACTGATAGGCTATGACCCGCAAGTCCTGGTAGCGGGCCAGTTCACTGGTCAGTTCCTCAGCCAGCCCCTCGGTAAAATACTCCTGCTCGCTGTCCCCCGTCAGGTTGAGCAGGGGCATAACCGCCACGGAGGGGCCTGAAGGCAGAGCCAAAATTGATTCTTTGAGAACTTCACGGGTTACTTCACCCGCGCCCTCCGGCTGGGATGAGGAGCGAAACCTGGGCACGTAAGCGCCCCGGGGCACATTGATGATCACCGGATCATTCTTCCCTGGCAACCGATAGTACTGCTCCAGAGCCCGGCGCAGCCTGCCCCCCATAATCCGGACAATAGGGTCCAGGTTCGGGTTAAAGTCCGCCTTTCTCCCCAGCACCTGGGTGGCCACGGTGTAACCCTTGATTTCGGCGGCCTCACCGGCCAGGGTTTTTTCCACGATGAAGCGGAGAAAGTTTTGCAGATTTGGGGAGTTAACGAACTGGGGACCGGTGAGAATTTTTGCCAGTTGGCGCCTGATGGCCTCTGGGGAGGGGCTGTGATTGAGGTCGGGACCCGGAGGGAGTTGACTACTATCCCCGGCGGCCATTGGGCAACTCCTTCAGGCAAAAATTTATAAGCTATCGATTTTCCTATGCTACCAGAAACGACCCCGCGGGTAAAGAACCGTAATGTTACCGTAATATTACTTTTGCACTTTGAGGAAATGAGTTAAGGAAAGCCTACTGAAATTCCCCACCCATGAGGACGGTATGCCACCGGACCACAAGAAAAAGGCAGCCGAAGAAACAGTCCTGGCACCGGTTCTGGAAAAGTTTCCGGAGGCATGCGCAAAAATTCGCCAGCTCTTTCAGGAAAATTCTTCATTTCAGTCCCTGTGCAAAGATTACCGGGATTGCCTGGCCGCGTGGCAGCATTGGCGGCAGGCGACCTCAGAAGAAGCTCCGGCCTTGTGCCAATCCTACGCCGAACTCCTTCAGGAACTGGACCAGGAAGTCCGGGAATTTCTGGAGCATGAATCAAGTCCATCACCGATCACAGAAAAAGGATAGGGGACAGAATCTCCCTGAGGCCGACAAGCCTCGGAACTACAGGTAAGGAAGCGCTCAAACTCCACTCGGAGGGTGGAGCAGTGACATAAAACTATGGAGGAAAAATGAAAAATCAGCAAGGTAGATTGGCAAAGGTTGTGACCATGTTGGTCATCGGAACCCTGACGATGTTGGCGTTCTCCTCGCTGGCCCTGGCCCAAAAGGCCAAGGAGATGCAGGACGCGCACAAGATGATGTCCGACGGTTGGAAACAGTTTAACGACGGCCAGCGCATGGTCATCAAGGGCGTGGAGATGAACAATATGGTGGCCGCGCAGGCGGGCCTTGAGGACAAGATGGGTCCGGGCAATAAGGTCATCCAGGACGGCCGCAATACCGCCACCCAGGGAGCCACCCTCATTGCTCAGGGGGAAAAGACCTACTTGGACAATAAAGGTACCCCCAGCGTGGCGGCGCAAGGCCTCAAGATGATGGTGGACGGTTTCAACATCGCCCAGAACGGCAAGGAGATGATGAAAAAGGGCATCACCATGAATGACCAGGTGGCCCAAGCCTCCGAAGCCAAAGACAAGTTCGCCGATGGCAATCAGGTTATTCAGACCGGCTTGCAGACCATGGAGGGCGGCGCCAAGTTGTTCCTGCAAGGCGAAGCCATGGTTTTAAAGAAATAACCAACCCGGTATCGGCCTTGGTTGCGCTCGATTTTTGAGCGCGACCTGGCCGGGCCGACTCTTGGAGACCAGGAGTGCAACAGATGGAGGGAGGATGAACCCATGAGGAAACTGCACGCAGTTTTTATTATCATCCTATTAATGGCAGTGGCATATACTCCCGGCTATGCCGGAACGTCTCCGGAAAACCCTTCCGAAACAGCTGCCAAGACCACCGAGGATGACCGCCTCCCCATCTATAAGCAGGAAGAATGGCAGTTCTTTGTGTCCCCCTATATATGGCTATTTGGCGTAAATCTCACCACCACCTCGTTAAAGAGTTCGGATGGCACTAACGTGGCCTGGTGGGACGTGGCCAGCACCTTGTTTTCCGACAGCATCGGGGGCATGGCCCGGGTGGAGGCCTGGAAAGGCAGGTGGGGGTTATACGTGGATGGTTATTACACCTATTTCGGTACCTCGGGCAGTGAGGTGGGCGCCACCAGGGAGAAAACCTTTGGTCCGGTTGATTTCACCAGAAACAAGCAGATTCAGCTCGACGGGGTCAGGATTAATGTGGGCATACCGGGTCAACTAAAGGGAAACATTATCCTGACTCCCTCCGGTGACGCCAAGTATATCAGCCGGATCGGCAGCCTGGATATGGGCGGCCGCTTCCTGGTGGGAACCTGGCCACTCAAAGCCGAGAAGTCTCTGCCGGTTTTATCTCTGGAACTCCTGGGCGGCCTCAGGTTTAACAGCATCAACCAGTATCTCAGAATCAATCTCAGCAATATCAAGGTTGGCAATGTCGATGTAGACCTCCGCCGATTTTCTTTGGCGGGCGATCATGAGACGATCAAGAATGGTTCCTATGTTCTTGATTATACTCTCCAATTTTTTGAACCTTTTGTCGGAACCCGCGTAGGCTTGTGGCTTAACAAGAAATTTCTGCTCACCATTAAAGGCGATGTCGGCGGCTTTGGCTTTGTAGCTTACAACAATGTGACTTGTAATCTGGAAGCCCTGTGTGGCTACCGATTCCATAAAAATATTTATGCCTACGCCGGCTACAAGGCCCGGGGCACTTGGCTGGACCTGGGTGAGGGCCTGAACCAGATTAGTTTAAACGGATGGGTTCATGGCCCGGTGTTTGGAACAACCTTCGTTTTTTAGGCTTCCCGAAGAAAGCTTAACCGTTTAGCAGGGACGCGGTTCAGGACAAAAGAGACCGGAAGTCCCACACCAAAACAGGATAGGAGGAAGAGATGGACCACTATTTGAGAAACCTAGGGTGGATGCTTCTCCTCATGATGCTGGCTTTTACCTTGGGTTGCGCCCAAACCCAGCAGTTCATGAAGACTGACAGCGCTCGGGTGTCCCAGGAAGAAAAATCTGATTTTTCCATTTCTCCCCAGGGGGCAGGTGAGCAGACTGATTGGATGATGTATCAGGAAGATGAGGGCGGGGGACCCTGACAAGCAAGATGTGGCTCCAGCCGGAAGACTTCAGCCGGCGTTTCAACATCCGCTCAACTTCAAACCTGTACTCCCCAAATTGGTCAAAAAGCCGGTCTTCGCATCATAAGCTGCTGAAAAGGGTTTCTTGATAACAGGCTGAAAAAGAATGGCTCAAAACCCTAATCCATTCAAGCCCCAACTCTGGCGGGGGAAGCCCATCCGGCGGATGCATGTGATGGTGAAGCCCACGGGGCCGCTTTGCAACCTCAATTGCGCTTACTGTTACTACCTTTCCAAAGAGTTCATGCTGACCACCGAAAGCCGCTGGCGCATCAGCGACGAGGTGCTGGAATCATTCATCCGGCAATATTTTGCGGGCCAAAACTATAAGGAGGTGGTGTTTTCCTGGCAGGGCGGGGAGCCCACCCTGCTGGGTCTGGACTTCTTCCGCCGGGTGGTGGAGCTGCAAAAGCGCTTCTGTCCCCCCCGGGTGCGCTGCGAGAACGACCTGCAGACCAACGGCACCCTTTTGGACGAGACCTGGTGTGAGTTTTTGGCCGAGCATAACTTTCTCGTGGGCTTGAGCATTGATGGCCCCAAAGAGCTTCATGACCATTACCGGAAGGACAAGCTCGGGGAAGGCAGCTTTGACCGGGTCTGGAAGGCCGCACGGTTGCTGCGCAAACACCGGGTAAATTTTGCCACGCTGAGCTGCGTCAATCGGCTGACCGCCCAACATCCCCTTCGCGTCTACCGCTTCCTCCGGGATGAGGTGGGGGCAAAACGTATGCAGTTTATCCCCATCGTGGAGCCCCTGGGCTTCTGGTACAAGCCGCCGCCCTTTCTCGACCGGGAATCCATGCCCATAGACGGCTCCCCCGAGGCGCGGCCCGGCCACCCCGAGTCGGTGTTGGCAGACTGGTGCGTGGACCCGGAGGACTGGGGGGAGTTCCTTTGCGGCATTTTTGACGAGTGGCGTACAAAAGACCTGGGCCGGATTTATGTGAATTATTTCGAGGCTGCGGTGGAGACCTGGATGGGGCACCTCTCGCCCCTGTGCACCCAAACCCCCCTGTGCGGCAAGGGGCTGGCCCTGGAGCACGACGGCTCGGTCTATGCCTGCGACCATTATGTCTATCCTCAACACTGTCTCGGCAATATCCTCCACCAGCCCCTGGAGCAGATGGCCTATTCCGAGAGGCAGGAACGCTTCGGCAAAAGCAAGGAAGGCACCCTCCCCGGGTACTGCCGCAGGTGCGATTATGAATTCGCCTGCTTCGGCGACTGCCCCAAGAACCGCTTCCTGAGAACGCCCGAGGGCAAGCCGGGGCTGAACTACCTGTGCCGGGGCTGGAAGCGCTTCTTTGCCCATATCGATCCCCACATCCAAAAAATCGTCCGCAGCCTGGGCGCTCAGGTGGTGAAGGAGGCCCGGGCCCCGGCGGCCGAGTCCTGGCGCCCGGAGAAAAAGCCATGAAGTGGGAAATGGTTGACCTAGAAGACGGCTTCCGCCAAATGCGGGTTGAGGCTCCCTGGGAAGAGATCTCGGCTGATTACCACGACATCCTGGCTGAATTCAAGGGGGTTGAGGTGTCGGGGTTCCGGCCGGGCAAGGTCCCGCAGCCAGTCTTGGAGGGACGCTTCCGGCGGGAAATCTCAGAGCAGTTGTCCCGGCGCGGGGCCCAGCGGTTGTGCCGCTTGGCCCTGGAGGAGGCCGGGATAGAGGCGGTGACTCCCGTGGAAGTTTCAGAAATTGAGTTGGAACGTGGTGAAAATTTCCGGTTCGCAGCCCGCTTTTTCCCCCTGCCGGAGTTCGACCCCCCGGATTACTCGCCCTGGGGCTCCGAGATCACTGAGGTCGATGACCCCCAGGGGGAACTGTCCCTTCGACTCCTGGAGACGGTGGACTTTCCTCTCCCGGATGACCTGGTGCGGAGGGAACTGGCCTTCGATGGCGAACCCGACGCGGAACCGGGAAGCGAGGCCTGGCAGGCTGCGGCCCGGCGGCTCAAGCTCATGCTGATCCTGAAGCGCCTGGCCCGGGAGGACGGCATCGAGGTTGACGAGGCGGACCTGGAACAGCGCATTAAGGGCAAGGCGGCGGAATTCGGGACCAGCCCCGATACCCTGAAGGCCGAACTGGAAAAGGGGGGTGGCAAGACCCGGCTCAAGGACCTACTGCTGGCCGAGAGTGTTCTGGAATATCTGCTGGAAAGTATGACACCCACGCAGGATTAACCTTGGTTTATCCGAGAGGCAAATAAGGAGGGAAAGATGCCGCGACAACCGAAAACCCTTTGTATCTTGGTCATGGTGGGACTTATGCTGCTGTTGGTCACATTTCCGGTCCTGGCCCAGCAACTCAGCGGTCCCCCGGCAAATCCGCAGTACAAATACTCCACCCCCATGCCGCCGGGCATTGCCGTGCCGGACAAGATCGAAACCCGGCTCGGACCGCTGAAGTTTTTCGACGGCTTCCCGGAAAAGGCAACCGCTGAAAAGCTGTGGGACAACCTCGACTTCCAGCGCGCCGTTCAGGCCTATCTGCTCGCAATCCCTGCCGTGAGCCAGGTCGCCGACCGCAATGCGTGTCTAACACTGGGACCGGCCAACCAGACCATTCCGATTTGGGAACAGTTGGTGGATTCACGGACCATCGGGCTGACTTTCAATGACAACACTGTCTATAGCTGGGGCTGGCTCAACCTCAAGAAGGGCCCGCTTGTGGTCGAAGTACCACCCAAGGTGCTCGGCGCCGTTAATGACATCTGGTTCCGCTGGGTCACTGACGTGGGCATCACCGGGCCAGACAAGGGCAAGGGAGGCAAATACCTTTTTCTGCGGCCCGGCTACAAGGGCGATGTGCCCAAAGGCTACCACGTGGTTCATTCCCCTACCTACAATATCTGGATTCCGTGGCGGAGTTTCCTGGTGAACGGCGACCCGAAACCCGGCATCGAACTCGTCAAGAAGTACACCAAAATTTATCTGCTCGCCGACAAGGACAAACCGGCTCCGCCGCTCAAGTATGTTGACCTCTCCGGCAAGCCTTTCAACATCATCAACCCGGCGGATTTCAGGTTCTGGGAACTGCTTAATGAGGTTGTGCAGGAAGAGCCGACTGAATCGCTCGACCAGATACGGATGGGTTACTACGCCTCAATCGGCATCCAGAAAGGCAAGCCGTTTGCACCTGATGAGAGGATGAAGAAAATTCTGACCGAGGCCGCCGCCGTGGGCGATGCAACGGCGCGCGCGATTGCCTTTCACTGGCGCGAAAAAGCAGGCTACTATTATGCAAACAGCAATTGGCAGTTGCCTTTTGTCGGTGGCTACAAATTCCAGAGCCTGCCCGGTGTATTGAATCTCGACGCCTATACCTTCTATTATTTCATGGCCACCGGCGTCACCCCGGCAATGGAGGAGAAGATGGTGGGCCGCGGCTCGCA
>JARRKO010000073.1:0-8463 GCA_037388025.1 Syntrophobacterales bacterium | reverse complement strand
AAAAAATCCTTGATCAAACTCAATATGTGAATGTATTTTAGTTAATTTGCCATTATAATTTATTATATTGTCATTAATTATGTCCTGAAGAACTTTATTCATATTGATTGCCCCTATATTAACAGTTTAAATCTTTTCTTTTTTATAATCAATCGATATCTTCATTCACAACTCTTAATAGTCTAATTTTTGGTTGTAAATAAGATAAAAAATAATATTTCAGATTATATTTAAATACCATTATGACAAATAGAATTATTGATAAAAATATATTTAAAAATTGGAACCATTTTTTATCGATAATAAAAATGCCCAATACTCCATTCATAATGAGAAAAAATGAGAATACTATTGCTAAACTATATATTATAGAAAATTTTAATTTGTATTTATTTAATAAATAATATGATTGTAAGGAAAATACTAACCATTGTGCGACCAATAAGGAAAATGCCATTCCCTTAGCACTATATAATGGAATAAGAATGCTGGCAATTAACAATAAAATTAAAGCCCATGCTATTTGGATTAAAAAACCAGCCCACATCTTGCCACTGCTGTAAAAAGCCTGGCCATTGATACTAGATGCCACCCTGATAGCAAGATAGTTGACTACAATCAGGAAAATTGGCACAGCTTCCATGAATTTTGAGCCGTAAATATAAATTAGCCAGGGAGATAGCCCCAACACCATAAAGCTGAAAACCAGAGCCAGCCCCCAGTTAATCTCCAAGTTTAGGGTGAAGGCCCGCACGAAGCGTTCTTTTCCCGGAAGGCCGTGAAGCTCGGCCAGCATGGGAACGGCTACTGCAGCTAACATCAGGCTGAGGCCGTTTATTAAAAATTGAAACTGCATGGCCGCACTGAACAGGCCCAGGCTGGCATAACCTTGAGGTTGGTTGGCCAATATGGCATAAACCGCCCACAAAACCGGGTTATGAAGCACACTGGCCAAAAAGGCCGGTAGGGAAAACTGCCATAAGACGGCCTTTTCACGCCAAGCCTCGAGGAAGTTGGGGCGGATGCCCAAGGAGGTATATTCTCGCAGGAGGGCCAGCGATGACAGGATGATGCCCCCCAAACTGGTGAAGATCATGGCCAGGATGGCCCCCCGGAGGCCGACATACAAAACCAGGGGGATGGTAATAGGGAGGCTCAGAATACCCTGTAGCACGTTGATCCGGGCTGCGGCCTTGAAGGCCTGAAAGCCACCCAGGATGGCCGCCTGGGGGCCGAAACCGGCGGTGATGAACAGGAGGATGCTGGCCAGGCGCAGTTCCGGGGCAAGATGTGGAGCATTCAAAGTATGCTGAGCCAACCAAGGGGCAGTCAGTATGCAAAACAGGGCCATCACGCCCCCGGCGGTCCAGGAGACCAGGTAGGTGAGGCCGATGATGCGGCCGGTGCGCTCCGGGTCCTTGAAGCGCAGTTCGGCCACGAACTTGGTGGCCGTCATGCCAATGCCCAGGCCGGCAAAGGTGCCCAGAAGGACCAGGGTACTCTGGATCATGGCGAGTTCGCCAAAGCCGACCTTCCCTAATACCCGGGCCACCACCACGCTGGCGGCAAAGCCGAAGAACCGCGCACCTACGGTGCCTATGAAACTCCAGAAGGCGCCGTGGGCAAAGCGCGCCGTATAGGAGGAGTCCCCGGAGTCAACCGGCGGTGGCATAACGATCTTCGTGCTGCTCATGGCCCCATCATTTTGATTTTAGTGACTTTTTTGAGGTTTCAGGTATTTTTTAAACTGAGGCTTCAAGGCCACGGCGCGCTGGGCGTGGAACTCACGGCTATGACGGAGATTTTCGGGAATAAGCTCGGGAAAATATTTTTCCGACCAGGCCAACACTTGGGCCATTCTCAGATGGAGCAAGGCCGAGTTGGGAAAAAGGGCGAGGCTGGCGGATAATTCACTAAAGGCCAGGGGAATATAGTAATAGGGGGCTTTCGGGAAGTCATCCAGATAAAATTCCGCCAGGCGGTAGTGAAACCGCCAATGGGCCGGGGCCCACCTGACTGCCAGCCGCCAGGCATCTTCCACCTCAGCAAAACCCTCTTCCGTCACCAGGCCTTTCTTCATCAGACTTTCAGCCAGACCTTCGTAGTACCTGCTGTTCCAGGGGTTGAATTTTAGGGCGCGACGATAATCTTTCAGGGATATCAGCGGGGGCAGACGCATGGAGTTGATTTCCGTGGGGGCGGCCGCTTCAGCTCTCCAGTACTGACTGACCTGAAAGACAAAAACAAGTTGGATGATTATCAAGGCCGGCAGTAACCCCCAGAGGAGTCCACCACGGCGATTCGACAGCTTCGGGTAAGAGAAGCCCGCCGACCCCTGGGGCTGGAAATGCACGGCCAGATAGGTAATGGCGGCCAGGGCGGCAAATAATAAGCTATAGGCCGGAATGTGGAAAAGAAATTCCGTCAGGGCATTGAAGGAACCGGCGGCCAGGGCGGCCAGTCCCCCCAACCCCAGGCCTCGGGTAAAGCGGTCTTGACATCTTTGCCACTGCTTCACCAAGCCGCTGAGAAAGATCAGCCAAGCCGCGGCTACCAGGGTAAAACCCGCCACCCCGGTTTCGGCCAAGAGTTGAAGCCAGTCATTATGGACGTAATCGAAACGATAGCCTGCCAGGTTGGCCGGCTGGAAGCGAGAGAAGAGGTCCCCGAAAGTGCCCACCCCGGAACCAACCCAGGGGAATTCCCGAAAAATGGCTAAAGCCCCTAGACAGGCATGGTAGCGCCCTTCGTGGTGCAGGTCCAAAAAGCGCGCCAAAAAGGGGCCTCTTCCCAGAAAAACGCTATAGCTTAGGGCAAGGGCAAGGAAGATGAGTATGGTGGGGATGTGGCTCCGGCGCCACCGCTGGCTATAAATCAGCAGGGCCAGGAAGGCTAAACCAACGATAAGAGAGAGCATGCCTCCCCGGGAGCCGGTAAACACCAGGCCCACCACCAGCACGAATAAAGGAATTAACACGATATTGCTGCGGGCCCTGGGCTCCAGGCGTTCGGCCCTGGATAAGTCACCCAAAGATTTTTTCCTGGAGGTCGACCTCTTAAGAAGGGGGATTTCTTGTCGTTGGCCCAGAAAAAGCCCGAAGCCCAACAGAATGGCCAACGTCAGGAAACCGGCCAGGTGGTTGCTGTTGATGAAAGTGCCGCATAGCCGGGAGCCGGTGTAGATATTTGGGTAACCCCAGATGGATTTGCTATGGAAGTTCCAAAATCCATAAAGCACTTCGAAAAGGGCCACCCCCACAAAAAGCCACACCAGACGCTGAAGCTGTTGGCGGGTGTTGATGAGATAAAGCAACAGGAAAAACAGCACCAGCGCCGGCCAGATTTTCAGGTTCTCCAGTAAGGTGGCGTTCGGGTTCAGGGAAAAGGGCAGATAAGGAGACAGCCCGGCCCCCGTGCCCAAAGCCCGTATTTGCAAGGCTTCAGGGGACACCCAGCGGACCGCCTCCTGAGGCCAAGGTATGAGTTGGATAAGGAGGAGCAGGACCAAGCCCACACCCAGCCACCAGAGGGAGGGGTAAGGGTAGGTTTCCATGTTCTCGGTGGGGCTCAGGGTGTAGTACAAGCCGAGGCCGGCCAGACCGAGGCTCATAGCGGCCACCAAAAGGCCGACGGTAAAATAGGCCCAATTATGCACGGCGCCGTAAGCCAGGGGAGCAAAGACCAGGAGGGCGCTGCTCAGGCCCAAAAAAATCTGCCGGCCCCGGGATACCCAGTGGCCGATGCCATCGCTTTTTCTGACCAAAAAGGCATGGCCAGACTTCATGAGGCCTCGACCGTTATCCAGGGTGGTCCTCCGGTGTCAAGGTTCGGCACTTGGTTTTCCAGTGATGAAGGGGTCGGGACAACCAGGGAGGGTTAAGCCTGTAGAGGATCTGGGAAAAAAGGCGTAAGCAAGAGCGACAACCTTGTTTACCCTCCCAAGACCTTGCCGCGGTTTGGCGCCATGGTCTCGGTGTGTTTCCCGAAATTTGCCAAAGTATAAAGAGGGAGAGACCGATCCATGAACCGGTCTTCTCCATCTCTTAGCGCTGCCTGTCCTTATTGGGAAGGACTGACCGGGGGCAGGTCTTCGGTCCCTCCTTGCCCGAAGGCGGTCGTAGACTCGGGCTGGGGCAACTCTCCCCAGGCTTCTACATTTACGAAATCTACCCCCAGGTTATTCATACAGACATTGAGTTCCGCTTGGGAGGCACCGGCATCTATCAGGGACGCGGCTATTTGCCGGGCTACCTGGGGGAGCTTGGCCTCGTCAATCTGCCTCTGGGTGGGGGGATAATGGGGCATCGTGCCCTCAATGCCGGTGGTGGATAGCTTGCTAATGGCGGCTAAATCCGCAGGCGTGATCTTCCCCCGGATGGGTGCCAGATTCTCTTTGATGATGACATATTGCATCTCGGAGATGTCCTCCACTTTCAGGGCGCGGAGGGCCTCGACGGTACATTTTAACAAGATGCAGGGGGTGCAAACCTTCCTATACTGGGGGTCATTCTCGAAGGTCTTTTCGAAGGCCCAAACTAATTGTTGGGCGTTGACCCCGAGAACGACTGCAGCCTTGATTAAATCGCAAGGTTTATGACCAGATTGCAAGGCTTCTTTTATGGTCTGGTCCAGGGGGACGTTCTTCTGCAGTCGATCGGCAACAAATCGGACGGTGGGGGCATTGGGCATGAGTTCCGGCGCATAGGTCCGGATACGGACACTGGTTTTCTTCTTTTCTCCAGGCACCGTCGGTTTCGGTCCGGGAATCACATAGAATATGGTGCTTTCGGGTTTACCCGGGCCTTCGGGATTGGCCACGGTGACCAGCGTGGTTCCCCGGATGCCGGCGATGGCCGTGGTGGTGATGATCTTAATGTTCTTTTTCTGGAGCTTTTCCGTGGGGATGACACTTTCCACCACGCCCTGCAGGATTTTGACGGTCCCGTTGCTTTGAGCTTTACTGGGGTCAAACATGTAGTCTTCGATGGTCACTTTGCTCTTGGGCGAGATGGTCATGGTGGAGTCGTCCACGAATTGCACCACGGCCATGGATTTCGCCATGGTGTCCACCTGATCCTGGACTGCCACCCCATCAGGCACCTTGGCTTGCAGGGGCGGCGCTTTCCCCTGTTTGAGAAGGTCCACCTGGTTCACTACCCGGTTAAATTGCCCCACATCCCCAGCCAGGATGGGGGTGGCCCACCACAGAAGGCCCAACCCTATCAATACCACAAGTATTCCGGGCCATTTTGTTTTCATGGGATTTCTCCTCACTCACCCCATGGGGTAGGGGTAGAGCTCGCAAATTAGAGAGCCTATTATAGCAAAGAACGGTGGTCTGCCGTTAGTGAAATTATGAAAGAAGTTTTTTGTAACGTATTTTTATGCAAAATTTATACCTCTTTTTCATATAACTCTTTTATTTATTTATATTTTTTCATACTATAATCCTGGTTTGGTTATAAGTCACTTCGAAACCCCCCTCACCTCAATCCTCTCCCCCCGAGGGAGAGAGGAGGACAGGAATGGACCAATCTATATACTTAAACCCTTTGCTTTTCTGATTGGAAAATGGAAGGAATATCACCGGGGCGTTCCAGAGGCTGTTCGGAGCAGGAAAATTTTGTCAAACTGGTGCCTTTGTGCTATGGCTGACAAGTATGAGTCCCCAAAGCCCTGAACCCCGCTCCCCCGGTCCCGGCAGACCCAGATCCTTCTCCCGTCGGTCTGTCTGGCTGCTGGTAGGAGGCCTGACTTTAGGGGTCATCCTGTTGTCTTTGTGGCGGCCGCAAATCACCGAATTCATCGAGCTCAAGCTGGTGGATCTCAAGTTTGTTTTTCGGGGCCCCATCCCCGCAGGCCAGGATTTGGCCATTGTGGCCATCGACGATGACAGCCTAAAGAGTTACGGCCGCTGGCCGTGGTCCCGGGAGGTATTTTCCCAATTGATGAAACGCCTCAAAGAGGCCCAGCCCAAGGTCATCGGCTTGGACATCATTTTCGCGGAAAAAAGTGAGACCGCGATGACGGCCGTGGTTCAGAGGCTCCGTCAAAAAATATCCCAACGGGGTCTGGGGTCCAGGGAAATGCTGGCCCTCCTCCGGGAGGAGGAGAAGGCGTCTGACGCGGACCGCCGGCTGGCAGAGGTGATCGGTCAAGGCGCTCCCACCATCCTGGGGTTTTATTTCAAAAAGGTGGGAGCCAAGGTTATAAGCGCGGAACCGCCCCGGGCCCTGGAACCCACCGTGATCCAGGTGAGCACTTACAACATCGTCCGCCGTTTGGGGCAGAAGGCCAAACAATTGCCCATCATCGGCGCCGAGGGCGTGGAGGTCAACGTTCCGGTGATTACCACCGCGGCCGCGGGCGGCGGGTATTTCAATATGATCCCGGACCCGGACGGCGCGGTGCGTTGGTATCCTATGGCCATTGCCTATGGTCCCTACGTGTTTGCACCTTTGTCCCTGGTAACCCTGCAGCATTACCTGGACAATAAGCCTTTGATGATCACGGTCTCGCATCTCGGAGTAAAAGAGGTGCGCTTGGGGCGGGACCTCATCCCGGTGGACCGCTACGGCCGCCTGTTTATCAATTATCTAGGTCCTCCGGGCGATTTTCCCACTTACTCCGCCAAGTCAGTGATGGAAGGCAAGGTTCCGGCCAAAGCTTTCAAGGATAAAATCATCCTGGTGGGGGCTACTGCGGTGGGCGTCTATGACATGCGCGTCACCCCCTTTTCCGGGGTTTTTCCGGGAATTGAAATCCAGGCCACCATTGTGGATAACGTCCTGCACCGAAATTTCCTCCGTCTCCCCCCCTACTCTCCCCTCCCGGAACTGCTCCTGATCTTGGTTTTGGGGATATTTCTGGGGCTCGTGCTCCCCCGGGTGTCAGCCATCTGGGTTTTCCTCATCGGCCTGTTCCTGCTGATGGGCTACGTCGCATTTAACTATGCCAGTTTCCGGTACTTGAGGGTTAATCTGGACTTGTTTTATCCCATGCTGCAGATCATTTTGGTGACTGCCGGCATCAACATCCAGAGCTTTTTAGCGGAAGAAAAGGCCCGGGCCAGCCTGAAAAAGGCCTTCCAGTCCTATGTGGCGCCGAGCGTGGTGGAGGAAATCATCAAAAACCCGGAGTCCTTGCGGTTAGGGGGGGAACGCCGGGAACTGACCATCTTCTTCTGTGATATTCGGGGCTTCACCACCTTGTCGGAGACCCTGGCCCCGGAGGAGCTGGCCGGCATCCTCCACGATTTTTTGAATCCCATGTCCAAAATCGTGGTCAAGCACGGGGGCACCATCGATAAATTCATGGGGGACGCCATCATGGCTTTGTTCGGCGCGCCCCTACACTATCCCGATCACGCGCCTCGGGCTTGTGAAACCGCCTTGGAAATGATCGAGACCCTGAGGTCCCTGGATCAGGAATGGGTGGGCCAGGGGCGCCCAGCCATCAAAATCGGGGTGGGCATCAACACCGGCATAGTGGCGGTGGGCAACATGGGATCAGACACGCTCTTTGATTACACGGCCATCGGTGACAACGTCAATCTGGCCTCCCGTCTGGAGGGCTTGAATAAATACTACGGCTCCGAGATCATTGTCAGCGCCTTCACCGCGGCAGCCTTGAACCAGGAGTTTATCCTGCGGGAGTTGGACTTAGTAAGGGTCAAGGGCAAGAAACAGCCGGTGGCCATTTTCGAACTTTTAGGAACAGCCCCGCCTGACCCTGATCTGGCACAATTTCTCCAACTCTACCATCAGGGTCTGGGGATGTTCCGGCAACGGCAATGGGAAGAGAGTCATGACGCCTTTTCTGCCGCGTTGCGGCTTCGGCCCGAGGACCACCACTGTCACCGGTACCTGTCCCTGATCCAACAATTTCAGGAGGAACCGCCGAGTCCGGAATGGCAGGGGCTCTCGGTTATGCGGGACAAATAAAGGCGCACCCAGGGGGGTGCCGCCCAACCGCTTGGCCGCCGGCATGGAGAATATTCACAAGATGGGGCTGCTATCTTCCGGCCCGGCCAGGCCACAAGGTTAAATAGGCCAAGCCTAGATACTCGTGGACCAGGGCTTCCATGGTGGTCAGGTATTCTCCTGAGGGAAAGTAATCTGCAAATATAAACCGTTGGCTAAAATGGAAGTCAGCCGGGGCCGGGATGGGCTTCAGGCCCAATTTCTGAAAAATGGCCATGGCCCTGGGCAGATGGGACGCCGAGGTTACCAAGAGAAAAGGTGCTTTTTTTACAAAAGCCCGCACTCCCGTGGCATTGCTGTAGGTGTCCCTGGATTGGGTTTCGGCCACGAGTTTTTCCGAGGGAACTCCGAGAGCCCGGGCCAATACTTTCATCCTCTCTCCCAAATCACCGCATGGTCCCCCGCCGGTCATAATGATCACCGGGTAACCCGCCAGCAGGTAAAAAAGTCTGACGCCTTCCACCACCCGCATGACGGTGGT
>JARRKO010000072.1:0-16231 GCA_037388025.1 Syntrophobacterales bacterium | reverse complement strand
GGGGGTAAGGGGTTACGCCCCTTAGCCCCCTCCCCCACAAAACAAACAACCATGAAACCGAAAACCGAAAACCGAAAACCGAAAACCGGTAACCTGGACGATCTGGACCGGGCCATTCTGAATGAAATCCAGTCAAGTTTTCCTTTGGTGCCGCGGCCTTATGCCGAGATGGGGAAAAGGGTAGGGGTCAGTGAAGAGGAAATCTTGGCCCGGGTGACGGCCATGCACGAGGCCGGGATTATACGCCGCATCGGCGCCAATTTCACGTCCCGGAAGTTAGGCTACACCAGCACCCTGTGTGCGGCGCGGGTGCCTCCCGAAAATCTGGAGAGCTTCGCGGCGGTGGTGAACCGGTATCCCGGGGTGACGCACAATTATTTGAGAAAGCACCGCTACAACGTCTGGTTCACCCTCATCGCCGAGTCCGAGGCGAAGCTGACGGAAATTCTGCAGGAAATCCGGGAAACCAGCGGCGCCACGGAACTTCTTTCCCTGCCGGCCAAAGAAATCTTTAAAATCAAGGTAGATTTCCCCATGTGAGAGGGGAACAGGTCCTCCCAGGGTCACGGCAGCACCCCCAGAGGTCCCATTTTACCATCAGTCCTCCGCGGCCGAGATTTCTTCCGTCAAAGGCACACAGAGCACCGGGCAGGGCAGCAGCCGCACCACCTTCTCGGCCGTAGAGCCGAAAAAGACCTTATCGAGGGGATCCTGCCCTTCCCGGCCATGGCCCCCCAGGGTTACCAGGTCCACCGCCAGGTCCCGGGCTTTGACCGCAATTTCCTGAAAAGGCATCCCCACCGACACCAGGGTTTCTACTTCTAAGTCTGCGGAATTCCAACGTTTTATGAACTCACCCACTCGCTGCTGGGCTCGCTCCCGCAATATGTTCACCAGGGTCTCCGGTTCCTGCTCCAGATACTCGCTCAGGACATTCACCCGTTTCATACTGATCACATGTAACAGGATAATTTTGGCTTGAAAGGTTTGGGCCAGTTGGGCCGCAACCCGAAAGGCGGCGCCGGAGCAATCGGAGAAATCGGTGGCCACCAGGATGGACTGGAGTTTCATGGCGAGAAACCAGGATCGGGATAGTTATCGGGGCCGAACTCAAGCGCACAAGCCTCTGGCCGGGTGGCCAGAGGCTTGCTGGGAGTTTCCGTTATTTAACCGCTTTTTTAATGCCTTGAAAAATTACGTCCGCGTCTTCGAAAGCACCGATGTGCACCCATAACACTTTGCCGCTCTTGTTCAAAAGCACGGTAACCGGATAGGGGTTGAAATTCAGGGCGTTGCCCAACTTGGATTCCTCGTCCGGAACCACCGGGAAAGGCGTCTTTTGAACAACCTCCCACATTCTTGCGTTGGTCGCGCCCTGGCCCTGGGCCGCAGCCACGACTTTGACTTTATCTTTTAATTTCGGGTCGTTTTCAATCTTGTTAACAACAGCGTTTAGCACAGGAGCCTGTGCCAGACAATGAGGTCAGGTGGTGTTCATGGACTCGGCCAGAACGTAGTCCGCTTTAATGTCTTTCAGAGTAAAAGGTGCGGGTTGGGCCAAACCAAGGTAAGTCGCATCTTTAGCGCTTGTGGGGGCAGAAAACTTCACATTACCGGCGTTGTAGCCTACGACGGGTTCTTTTTGCGCCGCCATTGAGGCGCCCTGGCAAACGAGGAGTATCGCCAGACAAGATGCCAGAATCCATACAAGACTTTTTCGCTTCATTGAGTCTCCTCTCAAGTTGAGATTTATTGCCATGATAAATCAAGTCACCCCAAAGGGCAAAAGGTTTTAAGGTGACTGGATTCGCTGACTTTAACTTTTTTTCCCTTTAAGCACTATAAAAACTTTCTTATTTTTCCGGAAAAAAACGTGTTTCCTCCCAGGCGACCGGCACCCGTACCAGACCGCCGCGGCGATGCTGATAGATAAGATAGCCCTGGTGGGCTCCGAACTCGAAAAGGCTTTTCGTCAAAAGCACATCCTGGCGGCAATAAGACTCCAGTTCCTCCCAGCGGCCGTTCTTGTAAAGCTCCAGGGCCAATAAGCCATTGCCGGTTTTCTTGCGGCCCAGGGTGGCCTCCGCCAGGTGGTCCAGGGACAACCGGAACCCCAGGAATTTATGCAGATCTTCCAGGATGTCCAGGGTGGGAAGGCTCTCCAGCGAGACGTCGATATAAGGTTGCAGCACCCGGTAGTCGAAGCGTTTGATATTGAAGCCCACCACCAAATCCAGTTCGGACAAACGCCGGGCCAGCTTCGTTAGATCAGCCTCCCGAAATACGGTGACCCGCTCCGGGCTGGTCTCCAGGAGCACCGCCAGGGATACTCCCATGGCATGGCAGCGGCCCCAGCCCCCTACCTCTGCGGCAGAGCAGCAGGTCTCCAAATCCAAAAAACCCAGGCGCCGGCGGGCCATCCAGGGAATGGGGCCGATCGCGGATTCGGCAGGGGAGGGGAGGGGAGCTTTAGGCTCCTCAACCAAGAAAGCGCCGTTCTCCGGTTCTTCTCCCTGGAGCAGGAGCTTGGCGGTCATCAGGGCTGCGGCCTTATCCAGAGGTTTGTTCCCCGAGCCGCACTTGGGAGAATGAATGCAGGAAGGGCAGCCTTCCTCGCAGGGGCAGGCCTCGATGACCTCCTGGGTGCGTCGCAGAAGGTCTTCCAGGATGGTGTAGGCCCGGGCCGCCAGGCCCACTCCGCCGGGATAGCCGTCATAGATGAAAATCGCCGCTTTCCCCACCTGGGGATGGGCTGTGGTGGAGATGCCCCCGATATCATAGCGGTCGGCCAGAGCAAAGAGGGGGAACATGGCAATAAGGTTGTGCTCCAGCGCGTGAATGCCCCCCATAAAATGAAGCCCGGCCTGGTAGACGGCTTGTTTTACTCGGTCCGGAATCTCCAGCCACATGCCCACGGTTTCAAAAATTTGGTCAGGCAGCTCCAGGGGCACCACCCCCAGGAGCTCCTGTCCTGGAAGGCGGCGTTTCTCGTAAGCTAAAAAGTGTTCCGTCACTTTGAGGCGGCCGGTGTGCGCGGTGAAGGTGGCCACCTGCCGGGTCTCCAGGATTTCCAGAATTTCCGTGTCTTTATCGGTCTGGATGCGGGTAAAATATTTGGGGTCCACCGGGGAAACCAAAATATTGCGCCGCTCTAAATCCAGGCGCTCCACCCCGAAGGTGTTGGCTTTATGCAGATAAACCGCGCCGGGATGGCATTCCCTGAGAGCGCGGTGACCATCCACGTGCCCCAGGGGGCGCTTTTTCCCCACCTGGAAGATGGCGAAGGAGTCACCTATCCCCCGGATGTTCACCTCTTTTTGGGGAAAACGGGCTCGGGCGAACCAGGCGTTGCCCGAGGCGCTCTGCAGCAGGTGGCCCTCCCGGGACAGTTGCGTGAGCAGGGGTTCATACGCCGTAAGGTCGAAAATGGCTTCTCCCTCGTGCTCCAGAGGCAGCTCCTGGGCCGCGCAGGGGAGATGGGCTGACACAATCACCGGGTTGTCCGGGTCCACCACCGCGGCTTCCAAAGGCCGACCGAAAAATTCCTGGGGGTACTTCATAAAATATTGGTCCAAGGCGTCGGGCTGAGCCACCAGCACCACCAGACTGTCGCGGTCCTGGCGTCCCACCCGCCCCATGCGTTGCAGGGCCGTGACCATGGTGCCGGGGTAGCCCACCAGGAGGCAAACGTCCAGGCCGCCGATGTCGATGCCCATCTCCAGGGCGCTGGTGGAGATTACCCCACGCATCTTGCCGGAGGCCAGGCGGGATTCGATCTCCCGGCGTTCCTCCGGCAGAAAGCCCGCCCGGTACGAACTGATATAGCGCCGCAATTCCGGGACCTGGCGCAGGGCCCACAGGTGGATGAGCTCGGTGAGTTTGCGTCCCTGGGTAAAGCAAATGGTAGCCAGGTTCTGGCGGATGGCTCGGGAAAAGATTTGAGATGCCGTGGTGGCCGCACCCGCCGGGGGGTTCAAGAAAAGATAGTGCCGCCCTGACCGGGGGGCGCCGTTCTCGGTGATGAGCTCAATGGTCAGATTAGTTAATTTATTAACAAATTCAGCAGGTTCTGCGATGGTAGCGGATAAGAGTAAAAATTGGGGGTCTGAACCATAGTGGGCGCAAACCCGCCGCAAACGCCGGAGCACCTGGGCCATGTGGCTGCCGAAAATGCCCCGGTAAGTGTGAACTTCATCGATGACCACGTAACGCAGGTTTTTGAAAAAATCAATCCAGGCATCGTGATAAGGTAGAAACCCCAGGTGCAGCATGTCGGGGTTGGTGATCAAGACGTGCGGCGGGCGGGCCTTGAGGGCCTGGCGCGCCGCGGGCGGCGTGTCGCCGTCATAAATGGCCGCGGAGAGAAAAGGGGAGGGCAGGGCACTGTCCAATTCCCGCAAAGCCTTGAGTTGGTCCTGCTCCAGGGCCTTGAGGGGAAAAAGATAAAGGGCCTTGCCCTGGGGCTCGGCCATGAGGGTCTCCAGAACCGGCAGGTTGTAAATCAGGGTCTTGCCGCTGGCCGTGGGCGTGGCTACCAAAAGGTGTTTGCCCTGCCGGACCGCAGCCAAGGCTTCTCCCTGATGGCTGTACAGGCGGTCGATACCCAGGCTCGCCAGGGCCTGCACCAGGGGTCCGGGTAAATGGGGGTCGTCTGCGCCATACTCCACCGGCTTGGCGGGAATATACTCATAGTGACTGAGTATGTCCCGATAATCCGCGGATTCTTTCAGCGAGTTAACAAATTCCAGCAGCATAGTTCCTAGTGAAAAGGGTGGTAGGGTAGGGGACCGGGATCAGCAAATTCTGGCCCCTTCAATCCCCTCATAACGGGACACTAATGCTCCCCACTCCCATTCTTCCTTGTCCCTACGTCGAAGTGGGGCCAGTCAGCACTTAAACTGGTGTAGAGCCATTCCTGGGGGATACGAAAACCCACCCATTTCGCGGCGTTATAAACCCAGGCGGGCAGGTTCCGGGCGTCCAGGCGGTGCATGGCGTCCCGATTGTATTGGCGGAGGGCAAAGCTGACAGGATTGGGATTGCCGTCGATCACGTTTTTGTAGTTGAAGTCATTCAAATCCATAGCCAGGCCCAGGCGGTGGTTGGAGACGGGCACGTGGCGGCCGTGGTGCAGTTCCGCCATGCTTTCATAGTACCCCTGGACGACGACGGGGTCAAAGGTGCCGCCCTCCTTGTCGGGGAAGCTCAGGCACTCAGCCATCACCGGCCCCCTGTGGGCGCTGACTGACCAGGTATCCTCGGCGATGCGCACCACCAGGAGAGGCACCCGCCGGTTCACGTCGTACCAGCCTTCCCGAAAAATGTATTCCAGAAACAGGGCAGCCAGGGGCGCGAAACGGCTGTTCACCTCCACCTGCGTGCGTTCCGGCCGGTAGCGCGCCTTATTATTGATATCCGCCAACTTGCCGGCGAACCAGATGTAACCCGAAGGCCGGGGGTGGGTCAGGGCCACGGTCTGCCACTTCTTCTCAAAACCGGCATAGGCAGGCACCCGCCGGGCCTGACCCGGCACCCACACCGGCACGCTCAAGACTACCCCTACCCTGTCGCCCTGAGGCCATTTGAGGAGGCGCAAGGTCTCCCAGGAAACCTCTTCATGGTTATTCAGCAGAGCCAGGGATTGTTGACGCAAATCCCGCAACTGGGATACTGACAACAATTTTTTGGCCAGGGCGACTTTTTCCAGGAAATCCCGGTCCCGGGCCTGAGAATTCATATGAGGGGCGTAACTTAGGGCCACCTGTTGCAGAATGCCGGCAGCCTGGGGGGCCAGCTCGGGATGAAGCAACTGGGGCCGGGGCGGCTGAGCCGGGGAATCTCCGGCCTGGACAACCCCGCCCGCCAACCCCCAGCAAATCATGCAGAGAAGCACACAAAGACCACAAGAGCTGGAGAAGATTCGCATGGGGCCATTGTAGAGATAGCCGACCCAGGAGTCAATCGGAAGGAACCCCCAGCGGACGAGGATTGATGAAGAATCGGCCGGAAAAAAATGACCTCATGAGAGGCTCATACAGAGGCGATTTTCCAAAAAGCAAGGGTTTCCTATGGGTTCCACCATGAACCGCGCGCTCATTCCGGGTACCAGCGTTGCCTTTCCTGTTGTTCGGCGAACTTTTTCCGGATATAACCTCCGGCAAAATCCGGGTGGCCCAGGTACCCAACCAGTTCTTCCTGGACCCGGTCTTGCATCTCCTGCAAGATGGCGGGAACTTCCCGGGAGTCGATGAAATGCCGGATGTCCTGCTGGATAAAGGTAATTTCCGGACCCAGGGCCTCCATCACCTCCGGGGCTCGTTCCTTGAGGTCGGCTGGCAAGGCCGCGGCGCTCACGGCTATGGCCAGGCGCACCTCAAGGACCACCTGCCAGCGGTCCCCGGCCATGGGCCGGGAGCGGTCGTAAAGTTCCAGGACAAGGCCGTTGGGCAAAGATTGGCGGAGAAGCAAACTTTCCGTTACCATGGCTTGGGGTGACCTGAAAAATGGTTTTTTCTTTTTTACCTCTATACTAAACTGTGTTAAAAAGCCACGGCAAAGGAGAGACCATGCGACGCTCCCCCCTGGTTTTTGTCATAGCCGCACTGCTCCTTGGTATTGCGGTGGCTGGTGGGTTTTATTACCACTACCGCCAATCCCCCCGCTTCGCCCTGCACCAGATGGTCAATGCCTTAATGCAGCGGAATTACAAGGAATTTTATACATACCTGGACTTGAACAGCATCCTGAGCCAACTGATGAAGGAAACGGGCAAGGACCTGATACCTTCGGAGATGCCTAAAGGGGACTATTTGAGCCAATTTGGCTGGAAAATGGGACAAAAGTTCGCCAAAAATCTTTTACCTCGAATCTTACAAACACTTGAGAAAAACCTCCACAGCCTCATCAATAAGTATTTAGACACCCTGACCACCGAAGATCTCCTGGCCTTGGAAGCCGCGGTAGCCTTGGCTGAAATTGCCCCGAAAGGGGACGAGGCCCAGGTGACGCTCAAGTTTCCCAAAAAGACCGCCCAACTTCGCCTAACCATGTCTCGGAGTCTTCCCAAGCGCGGCTGGCGGGTGGTTTCGGTAAACTATCAAGATCTCAAGGACTTACTGAAAAAAGAAATTTTTTAAGCTTGAAGAAAGAACTATATATAATGTCTGATAATATATATTATGTAAACTAACATGCGAATCAGCGAAACTTGTCCTCAATGCGGCCACCGATTTAGCCGCTACCGCAACCCCACCCCCACGGTGGACATTATCATCGAATACCAAAGCCAGGGTTTGGTGCTAATCGAGCGTCAGAAGCCGCCATACGGCTTCGCCTTGCCGGGGGGGTTCGTAGAGTATGGGGAGAGTCTGGAGGAGGCCGCCGTCAGGGAGGCGAAAGAAGAGACCGGCCTTGACGTGAAACTATTGGGGCAGTTCCACTCCTATTCCGATCCCCACCGGGATCCCCGGCAACACAACATTACTACGGTCTTTATCGCCCGGGGCGCCGGCACTCCCCAGGCCGCCAGTGACGCTAAGTCCTTGGCCATTTTTTCCCCGGATAACCTGCCCAGCCCCCTGGCTTTTGACCACGCCCAAATCCTGAAGGATTATTTACGGGTCCGTCATGAGTGGCTATCCCGGGGCTGATCCAGGGGGAATATAAAATTAATAATTCTAAATTATATAAAGTAACTTATTGATTATCATCATAATATTACATTCACTTGGTTATTAAAAATGGCAAATTTACCTATTCCAGAAACTGGTAAATATTCTTAAATTAACCTTATAATTCATTGAAATTAAACGAGTATATACTCATAAATATAAGTTATGAGATAATATCTATAACTATACTTGTGTAGGGTGGGCACTGCCCACCATCTTTCTCCAGACAAAAGACCTCGTTTAAGTCCATTGTGGCAATAAAAGGCTATTAGGTGGCCCCCTTTAAAAAGGGTGGGTTCGATAAATCCGTCACTCCAAGTCCCCCTTTTCTAAAGGGGGATTTAGGGGGATTTTAATAGCATAACCTATAGTTACGACTATTATTTTTTTGAAAGTAGCTAGTTTAAGGGCGCTGGTTTTCAGGTCATCTGAAGGTCTGTCAGGAATGGCTCTGCGTCGAGTCTGATTGAAGAAGTGAACAAAAATTAATAATTGTTATTAAAACTATCATATATCTTATTAAATATATTAATATTAATAAACATTCACTAAGTTTTTTAAAAATGGCCCATCGGTATTTGAGGGAGTAAAATTTGTGTATGAAAAAAGTTAAGAAATATTCTTAAAATAATTCACTAACTTAATGAAATTATTTATATATCAGACTCTAGTCTCACTGGCCGGCCTTCTGGGCTGGCCCTTTTTCTACCATCACCTGAACTCCCCCGCCCGGCTCCCCCCGCTTCTGGCTTCATGGGGTATCCGTGGGGGAAATCCTGGCTGCTGTGCCTCTGATGGCCGAATTGAAAGCCCTGCGCCCCCAGAGTGGGTTCATTGTGTCCACCGGCACGGAAACCGGCCAGGAGGTGGCCCGGCAGCACTTTTTGCCACTGGGGGTCCAGGTATGCTACTTCCCCCTGGACCTGCCCTGGGCCGTGCATCGGGCCCTCAACATCCTGAAGCCCGATGTCTTTGTGGACCTGGAATCGGAAATCTGGCCCACCTTCCTCACCACGGCCCGCCGGCGGGGGGTCTCCTTGGCCCTGATGAACGCCCGCCTTTCGGACCGCTCCTTTCGCCGCTATACCCGTTATAAAAAATATCTCTTTGATTTTATTAATCTTTTTGAAATAATCGCCGCCGGTTCTCAGGAGGACCTTCGTCGCCTGTCTTCCCTGGGTCTTCCCGTATCTAAGCTTGTCTTCACCGGCAACTTGAAAGTGGACGCCCTGTGGTCCCGACGCCGGGATTTGGCATTATCCACCCCCCCTTCCCTACCTGACCCCGATTCCCTTTCAACGCCTGAAGCACGCCAGGAATACGCCTTTTTGCAGGAGCGCCTCAGTCTCCAGGAAGAACCGGTGTTGCTGGCCGCGTCCACCCACCCCGGCGAGGAAGAGGTGGTGCTGGCGGCCTATGAGAAACTCCGGGTCCCCTACCCTGCTCTCCTGCTCATCCTGGCGCCCCGCCACCCGGAGCGCACTGCTGAGTTAGAAAAACTCCTGGCCCGGCGCGGCCTCGGGTTTCAGCGCTGGCAATCCCTGCAGCGGGGCGCCGAAGTCCGCCAAGAACCGGTGGTGTTGGTGGATACCGTGGGTGACCTCTTCGGCCTCTACGCCGCGGCCGACGTGGCTTTTGTGGGCGGGAGCCTCGTGCCCCACGGCGGGCAGAACATCTTGGAGCCTGCGATCTGGGGACTGACCCCCTTATACGGCCCGCATCTGGAAAATTTCCGCTGGGCCGAGGAAATTCTGCGAGAAGCTGGAGTGGGGACCGTGGTGCGGGATGCACCTTCCCTGGCCGCCGCAGTCCAACATCTCCTGGATAACCCCGAGGAACGACGCCGCCTGGGAGAAACCGCCCTGGCAGCCTTGACCTCCCACCGGGGCGCGGCCCGCCGCCAGGCGGAGCTGGTTGTGGGATTGGTTAATTAGGAAGTGCGTAGGTGGAGGGCCGCCATAGTGTCCGGTACCAAAATTGCGTTTGGCATAATCCCTTTGTATTCAGGAATTAATTACCCTTGAAATTCAAGGACTTCCCCTAGGGTGGGCCCTGCCCCCCATGAGTTTCTCTTGAGAGGGCCGGTGGATTGAAATTGCTTTCCGCCTTACCCTTCATAACCCCACAGTTTCCGAAGTTGGGTCAGATCCCCGTTGAACTTATCCCGGTCGCAATGCCCGATGCTGGCCACAACATGGGGTTCGGGGCCCACCGCCCCGTCGGTGTATTGCCACATGGTCCAGGTGGGCCAGGCCCGGGGAATCACCGCCACCGGTGCATATTGGGCCAGCCATAGCCAGCAATTGGCCAGAATAGTGTTCGTCTCAAACCCTAATTTTTCTTTGATGAAGTAACCCGAATATAAGCCGGGCCATCGGCCGATAGCCGTGTAAATATAATGCACAAAATCCTCGGCCTCGTGTAGTGACATACTGCTGCCGGTGGGGTTGCCCTCAAAGTCCAGTACTAACAGATCATGGGGGCCTGGTTTGACGATATCCAGGAGGTGTTGAGCCTGGCCTACTCCATCCCCGCCTACCCCAAAATGATAACTCCCCCACAAAAGGCCGGCATCCAGGGCCCGGCTGCGGCGCTCTACATACGTGGGATCGACATCACGTAAGCCCTGGGTAGTTTTGTGAATTATGCCCACGATTCCATCATTTTTTACTTCAGTAAAATCCGCCACATTGTTCCAGTGAGAAAGATCGATCACGACATTAATCGGCTCCATGGCAAACCCTCCTTTTGTGAGAATAATAAGGTCAAATCTCGGGCAAGGATTCGAGTTCCGAACCTCCCTTCAGGAGAGGCTTTTAAGAAATTCTTGCCACCAGGTCTGGGACGTCGGCACTCGGGAATCTCACCAGGAAGCCCAGGGCGACCTCTGGAAAAATCCAGGTAGACTCCCGCCCCCATGCGGCCATAACCAGTAAGGTGATTCTTATACCGTAGCCACCCTCTGAATGATGGCGTTGGTGATCCAGCCCAGGACGGGCTCTTGTTTGGTGCCGTTTTCGGTAACGAAGACGTCCTGACACTTGGGGGTGTGGTCCATGGCAGACTTGGCTTCTGCCATGGTGGCCTCCTCTTTGATAGTTTGGAAGCTGTTCTCGAAGAGCTCTCTCAGGTCGTTATCATCATCCAGGAGATTCTGGAGAGTGAGAGTATCCAGTTGAAGAGGCGGGGACTGGCGAGCTTTGCTGACCAGATAGCTGTCAATGGCGCTGAGATGAATTATATAGACGGGATAACCCTTGTCGTCCAAAATGGGGTAACGATCGCCTTTCTTCTTCTGCTTTAATTTATCTACAAGTTCTAACAGATTGATCTGGTCCGCCGGCAAAGTGCCAAATAGCCATTTGGGCTTTAGGGATCATCTTATCCTTGACTGGAATGGCCTTGAGTTTTTCCGTGTAGCCCACACCCTTGGCGATGGCGGTGACACTGCGGGTAGCCGCCTCAAAATTTTCCTTGCCGAAGTAGAAGGCCAGGATGGTCCCCACCCAGGCGCCGAACAGCGGTAAGACGGCCGTGAAGACCATCTGTGCGGTATCCTTACTCCATGGTTTATTCCAATTTATAAATATGACTATGAAAGCCAACACAAAAACCCCGATAACCGAAGAAATAATGACCACAAGAGAGAGTGTTTCTCGGTAATCTACTTTCTTATTGGCATCAGTAGGATCGGTGGTCTGGGCCATGACAATTACCTCCTTTGACTAATGGTTGATTCGTAACCAGGAGAACACCTTTGAAAGCACAACAGCCCTTCAGGGTACAGCATATCCTGAAGGGCTGTGGGCACTCTTTCCGTCAGCCGAGCCGACAGGTTGATCATGGGAATCTTCCCTGGCTTCTCTATGATTATTCCTTTTTTTGATGCTTAATCAATTAGTTATGCAATAAGAATAATAAAAGATCACCATGGGTTTGTCAAAAATTTTCTCATCTTGCAGAAAAGCATGACCCAATCGCCTGGGAATCTGGTTCAGTTTTGCAATTTCTCTCGGAAACTTAAAGCCGGCTATAAGAAGACCAGGCCAAAAGACCGGGTAAGGAGCCCCAACGCCAGGGCCAGGGCCAGGGACACGACCACCGCCGCGGCCGCGCCCCGCCAGCCGATCTCCCGGCTCAGGGCCGCAATGGTGGACGCGCAGGGGATGTAAAACAACACAAAGATGGTAAAGGTGAGGAGCTGGGTGTGGCTGAGGACGGTCTGGATTTGGGTGGTTCCCAGGGCCTCCCCCAGCATAATCAGGGAAAGTTCCTTGCGCATGATCCCAAAGATGAGAGTGGTGCCCACCGAAGCCGGCAGACCCAGAAGCGCAGTCAAGGGTTCCAGGGCCAGATTGATGAACTTGTCCCAACCATAATACTTGAGCACGCTCAAAATCACACTGCCGACAATGAGGATGGGCCAGGCCACCACCAGGAAGTCCTTAAGGCTTCGCCAGGATTTTTGTAACACGTTACTCAAGGTCGGACGCCGGTACTCGGGAATTTCCATGAGCAGCCCCGGGGAAACCTCCGGCAAAAGCCAGGTGGACACCCGCCCTAATACCGCAATAACCAGCAGGTTAAACAAGTATACTCCCAGGGCATAGTAGGGACCGAGGGCATAGGCCACCAGGGCAAAAATAATCACCGAGCGGGCTGAGCACGGGATGAGAATGGCCAGCAGCGCCACAATAAACCGGTCCCGGGAGCTCTCCAGGATCCGGGTGGCCATCACCGCGGGCACGCTGCAGCCGTAGCCCAAAATAAAGGGAACTATGGATTTGCCGTGCAGCCCCAGGCGGTGCATGAGATTGTCCATGAGGAAGGCCACCCGGGGCAGGTAGCCGCTGTCCTCCAGGAGAGCCAGGCCCAGTAAAAATGGGATCAGGTAGGGCAGCACAATGGCCACCCCGCCGAAAATCCCCATGAACAGACCCTCCCCCAGGATAAAATAGCCGATGGTGCCGGCTCCCAGCCAATCTCGGGTCATGTTCAAGGCCAGCGCCAGGTAGGCTAAAAAGAAATCTTCGCCGTATTGACCCAAACGGAACACCACCTGGAAAAAGATCGCCAGGATGATGATCAGCATTGCGTAGCCCCAAACCTTGTGGGTGGCAATGCGGTCCAGGCGGTCCCGCCAACCCGGCTTGCTGGCCGGGGTGACCTTGGCCACCTGCTCAAAGAGGTTGACGGCCAGGGCATGGCGCTCCGAGGCGATGACCATCTCCGGAGGGCGGCCGTGGGTTTGACCGAGAATGATCTGGTAATTTTTGACGAGGGGCAACAGGTCCGGGTCCCGCCGTTCCACCTCCTCCAGCAGGTAAGGGTCATCCTCCAGGAGCTTGACCATGAAAAAGCGCCAGGGCAGGCCCAGTTCCTCAGCTATTTTAAACTCCAGATTGTCGCTGAGTTCGGCGATCTCCTCTTCCACGTCCCGGCTGAAAATCACCTGAACCGGCCGCACCTGGAGCCTGCCGGCCTCCACCGCGTTCTCCAGGAGTTCCGTGAGGCCTTTGCCTTGGGAAGCCACCGTGGTCACCACCGGCACCCCCAAGAGATGGGAAAGTTTGGTGGGTTTTAGGGAAACGCCTTTGCGGGCTGCCTCGTCCATCATGTTCAAGACTACTACCATGGGCTGTTCCAGGCTCATGAGTTCCAGGGTGAGCTCCAGGCTCCGGGACAGTAGCGAGGCATCGATGACATTGACAATGACGTCCGCTTTCTCCTGCAACAGGTAGTTCCGGGCCTCCAATTCCGCCTGGTCGCCGGAAGTGAGGGAATAGACCCCAGGGAGGTCCACGCAGGTAATCTCCTCTCCCCGTGAGACCACCTGACTGGTGGTATACTTCACCGTGGTCCCGGGGAAATTGGAGACCATGGCCTGGTAGCCGGAGAAGTAATTGAAGATGGTGCTCTTGCCGCAGTTAGGCTGGCCGATGAACGCGACGATCATAGCAGTTGGGGTGGTAAGCGGACCCGTTATTCCTTCCTGATTATCTTCCCTAATTCCCAGGAGATAACGCCGGAGATTCTGCCGATGCCAAAGTCAGGTTGAACCCCCCAGCATCATCCCTTTAGGCCGAGAATCAGACGAAAATACAGTTTACTTTATTTTAATTGAGTTGCAATAGCAATTAGAGAGAAATCCTGGCTCGATGAGACCAACCCCGTTTTCCTGGGTTACCTTGACACCCAAAAAACTTGGTTTAAAATATTATATTTGATTTAAGAATTTTTTGGTTTCATATGCACCCCGCAAACCTGCAAATCAATGTCGCCCGTCTCCGGGAAGAAGGTCTTGACCTCCGGTTGAGCCTGGCGGAAGATTGGTTCGCCCGCTGGCAGGAAGACGACCCTGACCTGGAATTCTCCGGTCCAGGACATCTTGTCGGTGAGGTGCACTTGGAACGGCACGGACATGACATCCTGGTCCGGGGTCATCTGGAAGGGACCCTGCAGGTGATTTGCAGCCGGTGCCTCGTGTCATTCAGCCATCCGGTGGCAGCGGATTTCGACCTGCTCCTCGCTCCGGCGCCAACCTCGGGCCGGGAAGAAGAAGAGCTGAGCCGAGCCGATCTGGACGTGGATTATTATACCGGGGAAGTCGTGAACCTGGAAAGCATCCTGAGGGAACAGGTCCTCTTGACCCTTCCCTTGAAGCCTCTGTGCTCCGAAACCTGCCGGGGTATTTGCCCCCGCTGCGGTGCCGACCTCAACCGGGAAACCTGCCAGTGTTCGGAGAAGGAATCCGACTCCCCCTTGGCCATATTAAAGAACATCAAGCTGTAAAGGAGAAAACCTGTGCCCTTACCCAAACGCCGACACTCCATTTCTCGACGGAACAAACGGCGGTCCCACGATCGCCTGACCCTGCCGAACCTGTCCGTCTGCCCCAAGTGCAACGAGCCCCGCCTGCCCCACCGGGCCTGCCCCTCCTGCGGTTATTACAAGGGGCGGTTGGTTTTGCCTGAAGCCGGTGAATAGGCATCGCCATGGACTACCTGCTGACTGAAGAGCAGCAGATGCTCCGGGATCTGGCCCGCCAGATCACCGACGAGCGCATCAAACCGGTGCGGGCCGAGCTCGACGAACAGGAAGCCTTTCCCTGGGATATCATCAAAGACCTGGCCCAGGCTGATCTCTGCGGCACCATCATTCCCGAAGCCTACGGCGGCCTGGAGCTGGGCTGCCTCGAGAACGTCCTGGTCCTCGAAGCCCTGGCCGCAGGCTGCGTGGGGGTGGCCACCACCTATGCCGCCAGCTTCCTGGGAGCATATCCTCTCCTGCTCTACGGCAGCGAGGAGCAGAAGCAAAAGTATTTGCCGCCCCTGGCCCGGGGAGAAACCCTGGCTGCCTTCGCCTTGACCGAGGCCCAGGCCGGCAGCGACGCCGGGGCCATCGCCGCCACCGCCATCAAAGACGGCGACCACTATGTGCTCAACGGCACCAAGCAGTGGATCACCAACGCCGGGGAGGCCGAGATTAACACGGTCATCGCGCTCACCGATAAGGCCAAGGGCGCCCGGGGGGCCAGCGCCTTTTTGGTGGAAAAGGGCGACCCCGGGCTCAGCTTCGGCAAAAAAGAAAAGAAAATGGGCATCAGGGCTTCTGTGACCCGGGAAATCGTCCTGGAGGACGTGCGCCTCCCCAAAGACCGCCTCCTGGGGCGCGAAGGCCTGGGTTTTCTGCTTACCATGCGAACCCTGGACCTGGCCCGCCCCGGCGCCGGCGCCCTGGCCGTAGGTCTGGCCCAAAGCGCCCTGGATGAAGCCGCCTCTTTCGCCAAGGAGCGTCACCAGTTCAATCAGCCCATCATTGCCTTCCAGGCCGTACAGCACATGCTGGCGGACATGGCCACCAAACTCGAAGCCGCCCGGGCCCTGGTCTACGCGGTGGCCCGCTATATCGACACCGGCGCCAAGGACTTCACCAAATACGCGGCCATGGCCAAGCTCTTCCCCACCGACATGGCCATGGAAGTCACCGTGGACGCCGTGCAGGTCATGGGGGGCCACGGCTATATGCGGGAATACCCCGTGGAAAAGATGATGCGGGACGCCAAGATCCTCCAGATCTTCGAAGGCACCAACCAGATCATGCGCAACATCATCGGCCTGGCCCTGAATAAAGAATATTCCAAGAAGAAATAGCAGTCAGCAATCAGCAATCAGCAGTTAGTTTCGAGTTTCGAGTTTTAAGCTTAAGGCCTTAAGCCATAAGCCTTAAGCCATAAGCTCTTAAATCTCCGGTTCCCAAGCCCAGTATGTGTAGGGCGGGCACTGCCCGCCAAATTGTGATTTCCGGGGGAAGCTCAGTTAGGCACGAAGTTAGAAAATAGATTTTAGAGGTCAAGGGTCAGCAATTTAGGGTGTGCCCTGAGCACCAGATCTCATGGGGAGAAGGACCAGAAACGTAGGGGCGGGTTTTAAACCCGCCCTCCCTGCCCTCCCCACACACCCTCCCAACCCACATAACCCGGGAGCACAGGCTTCCAGCCTGTGTAAAAAAATTTTAGGGTGCGTCTTGCGCACCAAATCTATCTGTAGGGTGGGCACCGC
>JARRKO010000071.1:0-17850 GCA_037388025.1 Syntrophobacterales bacterium | reverse complement strand
GGGGACCAACCTGTAAAGGTTCGGGAACCTCCTCCCTTTGTCAACTCGCCCAGTTCTGATAACCAGATCATATCTGAACTTTTTCACGGCTCAGCGATAACTTCCGGATCTGGCAAGTTATTTGGTATTTCACTTGTCTGCTCTCTGTAACTCTCTTAAAAGATGTCCGAATTCCTTGGATTGGATTACTCAGAGGAGATCCCCTTTGTACAGACGGTTCTCTAATTTTTTTAAAATAATTTTGTGATTGTGTTAAAATACCAATTACCTCATCCTGATTTGGCTGATTTTTTACGTATTTCCGGCAGCTTGCAATAGCCGGGCTGGTGCTTCTCCCCTGGACGCCTGGAAATCAAGCCATGCAAAATAAAAAACTTTTGAGCGCAGGGAAGATCCTTTTTCTGCTGGGCTTGAGCATCTACTGGGCGTGGGTTCTGCCAAGACCCATATTATCTCAGGCGGCGGATGATGCCCCGTCCGTTGAGAAGAGTACCGACAAAATCGAAGTGTCAATCAAAGATCTGCCTCCAGATGTTCTGAAATCACTCATATATAAAAGAAATAAACTTTACTATAAGAAAGCAAAAGAAGCTGAAGAACTTTCTAAAGGAAATAGGACTGCCTATCCCAATGATATGAATAATGCAGCAATTGACCGTATTAAATCTGGACAATATAGAAAGGCCATAAAATTTTTAACAAAAGCTCTAAAAAGAGACCGACGTTTTTATCTTTCTTATTATAATCGGGGGTTAGCCTACGCATTAAATGGTGAGTATGATCAAGCTATTTCTGACTTCACCACGTATATTCGACATGAAAAAAATGATGTTCCAGCTTACTACAACAGGGGATTAGCTTATCTGAAAAATGGCCACTACGATCAAGCCCTGGCTGATTTGAACAAGACTTTGGATTTGCAGCCTAAAGATGCCCAGGCTTATTTTTTGCGAGGCTTCCTGTACTACAAAAAAGGTCAAGATAACCTGGCTCAGGCTGACTATCAGAAAGCCAAGGCATTAGATCCAGATTTTGTGAAAAAAGCGGCCCGGGGCAAAGAGGAACTTGACACTTATGCCTCCCACCTGAAAGGTAAAAAGCCCGTAAGCGATGCTGGGACTAGCCCACAGGCTGATAAACCGTTCAAACAAAAAGCCTTGGCTCATGTACACCAGAGGGAATATGATCAGGCTCTGTCCGAGCTCAATCAGGCCCTTCAAATCGACCCGCGAGACGCGGAGTCTTACAACAACCGGGGCAGCATTTTGACCTTCAAGGGTCAGTACCAAGAAGCCATCTCAGACTTTGACAAGGCCATAAAGCTCAACTCCCGATATGCCAAGGCATATTATAATCGGGGCTTGGCTTATTTTTATCTTAAGCATTACTTGAAGGCTGTCACCGACCTAGCTGTAGCCATCGAACTAAACCCCAAGGATGCCGAGGCCTATCACAACCGGGGCTTGGCCTACGACCAGCTGGGCCAGACGGAGCGGGCCGTGGATGACTTTAACATGGCCATCGTCCTGAAGCCGGATCTGGCGGACGCGTATTTCAACAAGGCCGTAGCCCTGGAACGTGGCGGGTTCCAGGATGAGGCCAGGGAAGCTTATCAAGCTTTTCTCAACCATGCTCCCCCTGGAGCTCAGGCTCGGATTGAACAGGCCAAAAACAGGCTAAAGCATTAATAGCATTTTCTTTTATTAAAGGTACAAATTACATATATATTGGAAGATAAAAGTAAGGTAGAAGGGGTCTATATGAAGCTTGACCGATCAAAGTCTTGGGTCCTGCTTTTAATAATTTTATTATTATGCTGGTTTTTATGCTTTAATTTTACCTATGCTAGCAATAATAAGGGTAGGCTAGGATTTAATTATTGGCATACTGAGGTACGGTCCTTTCAGTATGATCCAAGTTCCTCGACGTCGGGGTATAATGCGATGAAGGGTTGGAAAGTATTAAGTCTTAAAGATGGAATTGCCCATTTTTCCAAAGGAAATCTATCTCAGGCCATTGCAGAATTCAAGAAACTTATTTCAAAAGGTATTTCGAAAAATTATCAGTACTATGGCGCCTATTACTATCGAGGTCTCGCCTACGGGTTGTTAGGTAACTATGATAAAGCCATTGCAGATTTTCAAAAATTCCTCAGTTTCTATACTGAGGATTCCCCTTCTTATCGCAATCGAGGTCTAGCTTATCTTCTCAGCGGCCAGTTCCAGATGGCTCGGACCGACTTCAGTAAGGCCATCGCCCTGAACCCCAAGGATGCCGTAGCGTACTATCTGCGAGGATACGCTCACTATAAATTAGGCCAACCACAAAGAGCTCTGGAGGATTATCAGAAAGCTCAGCAACTTGATCCGGAGTTTGTAGGAAGTGCCTCTCTGGGCGGAAGCGACCTGGACACCTACGCCTCACTCCTGAAGGGGAAAAAGCCCGCAAGCCGGGCTGTGGCCGCTCAACAATCTGATGCCTCGCTCAAACAACAAGCCCTGGCTCATGCCCGCCAGGGGGACTACGATCGGGCCCTGGCCGAGCTCAATCAGGCTCTTCAGGTCGATCCTAAGGATGCTGAGTCTTACAATAACCGGGGCAGCATTTACACGTTCAAGGGTCAATATCAGGAAGCCCTATCAGACTTTGACAAAGCCCTGGAGCTCAACCCCCGTTACGCTAAAGCCTATTACAACCGGAGCCTGGTTTACTTCTATCAGAAGCGCTATGATCAGGCTATTGCAGACTTAAATCAGGCCATCGAACTAAACCCCAAGGACGCAGAGGCCTATCACAACCGGGGCCTTGTCTACGACCAGCTGGGCCAGACGGAGCGGGCCGTGGACGACTTTAACATGGCCATCGTCCTGAAGCCGGAGTTGGCGGACGCGTATTTCAACAAGGCCGTGGCCCTGGAGCGGGCCGGGTATAAGGATGAGGCCAGGGAAGCTTATCAAGCTTTTCTCACGCATGCTCCCCCTGGGGCCGCTAACCGCATCGCGCAGGTCCGCAAGAAATTAGAGAAGTGATGGAAACCATCAGCCTAAAAAACTACCGGGTCATTAAGAAAATCGGCCAAGGGGGCATGGGAGTAGTCTATCTGGGAGAAGATCTGTTGTTGGGCCGGCTGGTGGCCCTGAAATTCCTGGTTCCTTACCTGGTCAAGGACCCAGAAATTATGGAAAGATTCAGGGTTGAGGCTCGCAGCCAGGCCAGGCTGCTGCACCAAAACATCACCTTGGTTTATTCCTTCGAGGCGGCGGGGGACCAAGCCTTTCTAGTGTTGGAATACGTGGATGGCGAGACTCTGGAAAAGAGAATCAAGCTGCAAGGGAGAATGTCCGTTCCAGAAGCCACCCCGATCTTTAGACATATTCTTCAGGCCATGGATTATGCGCATGCCAGGGGGGTGGTCCACCGGGATATCAAACCGGGGAATATCGGTTTCACCAAAGAGGGCATGGTCAAACTGATGGATTTCGGCATTGCTTTGAATCTGCAGGAGAGGAGCCGACTGACCAGGACCGGACATATCGTCGGCACCCCCCATTACATGGCCCCGGAACAGATTTTGGGGCAGCCGGTGGACCAACGAACCGATATCTACGCCCTGGGGATTACCCTTTTTGAGATGCTTACGGGGAAACTGCCCTTTGAAGGTGACAGTGACTATGCTGTCAGTGTGGCCCAGGTCAATGAACCACCTCCATCCCTGGTGTCCTTCGGTTTTGCTGACATTACCACGGCTTTGGAACAGGTGGTATTCCAGGCGCTGGCTAAGAAGCCTGAAGACCGTCACCCCAGCGCCGGGGAATTTCTGAGATCCCTGGATAGCGCCTCGAAGGTTTATACTAGCCAAACCGCGATTGACAAACCTGGATTAGAGGGCGCCACGCAGATAATGGCTTCCACCCAGGCGACACTCCCTAGTGCCCCCAAAAGGCCATGGCTGAGGTGGGGGGCCCTAGTCTCTGTTTTCCTCTGCCTGTTGGCCGTAATCACCTATCTTGTCATTTCTCAAGGTTCCAGTACCTTCCAGAGGTTTTCTGATCGGGGTCAGTCCTCTCATGTGCTTAAAAGCTCTTTATCACCCAAACTCAAAAAGACCGACGCACAAGTCTCCCCTGCCCCCGTGGACCTTAAGGCCCAAAGTACCGCGGCTACTAAGCAGAAGGGAAAAATAAACCAGCCCCAGGAAGATCAGTCCAAAAGCTCGCCTGCTGTAGCAGAGCAAAAATCTCAAGGGAAAGAAAAAGAACAACAAGATTTGGTGAAAGCTATTGCGGATAAATTTCAGGAGCAGGGAATTGATGGGGTTAAAGTTAGCTTTGACAACAAGAATAATTTAATTCTCGAGGGAAAATTGAAAAATTCTTCTCAGAAGGAAAATGTAGTGCAGATTGCCAAAGCAACCTGCGAGAATTGTCCGGTAGACTTTAGCAAGTTAACTATTAGAGAACCTACCGTAGTCAAAAGAACCACTCCTTCCAGACCCAAAAAACGCCACGTTATCCGGGAAGAGCCTTCTCCTAAAGTTGTTGAAATGCCTACCAGACCTTTACCTCCGAAGCTTGATCAAGCTGGTGCTCCAGCGGCCCAAAGAGTAAGTCTTCCTAAACGATCTGTAACACCTAAGTCTGACCGGCTCGGTGTCCCCGCGGAAAAGAGTGTAAGTCCCCAAAGAGCCCTACCTCCCAAACTTGATTAATCACCTCGTCCCCATCAATCGGTAAATCTCCATTTCTTTCAGTCCCTTGGGGGTCTTC
The DNA here is from genome assembly GCA_037388025.1 of Syntrophobacterales bacterium. Lineage (GTDB taxonomy): Bacteria > Desulfobacterota > Desulfobaccia > Desulfobaccales > 0-14-0-80-60-11 > JBGSLA01. Next base: position 13,084 of record JARRKO010000071.1, on the reverse strand, counting down.
ATCCTGGACACGAATTCCCCGGTATAGCAGTCTTTGACACGGTGATAGGTTTCCCGGCCCAGGTATATCGTGTTAGGGTCCGCCAGTGATTGCAGGCGTTGGGCAATGATTACCGGCTCACCCAGAACCGTATATTCCATCCTTTTGGGAGACCCCATGTATCCCGCGATTATCGACCCGGTGTTAATCCCAATTCTTATGGCAAATTGCTTATCTGGAGGTAAGTTATCACAAAATTTTTCCTGCTTCTCGATCATCTGGAGACCGGCCCTAACCGCCTTGTGGGCATGATCCTCACTGGGAAAGGGAGCACCGAATATGGCTACCAGGCCATCACCTACATATTTATCCAGGGTCCCTTCATTGGCGAATATGACTTCAGTCATTAAAGAAAAATGTTGGCTCAAAATATCCACTATCTCCTGGGGATCAAGCTTCTCGCTCAAGCGGGTGAAGCCCTTGACATCACTGAAAATGATGGTGGCGTCAAGCCTATTGGTTTTAAGGAAAATCTCGCCTCTATCCAGACAATCCATCGTTACCAATTCAACAACCCGAGGCGAGAGGAATCTTTCCAGGTTACTTCTAATCATGAATTCTTTTTGAATGCTCTCGCTCAAGAAAACGTTCTCAATGCCTGCAGCCAGTTGGTTGGCAAATAACGTCAGGATGACTAACTCTTCTTCACCAAATCTACCAGGAAGAGGGTCTTCCAGGTCTCAATACCTGTTTTACTGCTTCTTCACTGAAGACCACTTTCTCCCCAGTTGTCACAATATTTTTTTGTTTGCCCTCCTCATCCAAAAGTATCAGGGCTCCCTTGCTCGCTTTTATGCTCTCCATGATCATTTGTATTACAGACTGGAGAAAATCCTCTAAGTTAGTTGTTACAGTAAGTAATCTACTTAGTTTTTGTAAGATAAAGTAATTAGAATCGATTGTTTTTTTGTGGTCAAGTTTTTCCTCATCAACAATAAAGTCTAAAGGATTTAATGTCCTTGTTCCCTCACTTTCAAAAATGATAATATTTCTTCCTATACTTACCTTATCACCGGGTAATAATTTAACTTTTTTTATTCTATGTTCATTAACCCAAGTACCATTAGAACTATCCATGTCTTCTATATAAAAATAATGTTGTTCAAAATAGATTTTGGCATGATGTCGAGAAACAGTATTATCAGAAAAATTGATATGGTTAATTATACCCGAAGTGGGATCGTCTCTCCCTATCAGTGTCTCAGATTCTAAGGAAGAAAAAATTTCTTCTCTTCCATCGTATTTTTTAACAATCAATCTTACCATATTGCTGAGCTTTCTTTATTTTTAAACAATTGTTAAAGTATTGTCTAATTATCAAACATCTTTATGTATCTTAACTTGACATCTTAACCATTAATACAGTGGCAGGCAAATTTTATTTAGCTTGGGATTTTTATTGATTTTTGCCATTCCTTGTTGTTACATTTTTAACCAGCTTCCCAATCATATCATCAATAAGACAGAGGATTCAAAGAAAACTTTTCCGCCGATTCTGTTCAACCATTTTGCCTTAGCTCTTAGGTCCCCTATTTCCACTCAAAAATTGGAATTTCACTCGTAGCTTTTTTCCCAATGACTGGATTCTGAGTGGCTTGCTTCGAGAAATTCCGGGATCATGTTCTCAAAAATCCAAAGGATTAGATTTTGCTATCTGCTCTCTATCCGCACCTTACCACCTGATGGTTAGTGTGTTGATATACTCATCATATTTGTTAGAATCTGTTGGCTATCCCTGGTCAAGGTCTTTTAGCGGGGGTATGAAAACTGGGGAAATGAAAAGGTGCTGATTGGCCTGGAATAGCTCCCAATGGTTAAGGGTTGGGAACTGCAGAGCCAGAAAAGCCAGAGCCTGTGCGGATTTCAGGCGAATCCCGCCTTCGGCACCAGATAAGAAAGGAAAAGGGCGTAATCTTAAAAGGTTACGTCTCTTTTGTTTGGGTAGGGTGCAGATAGGTGGCGGCTGGCCGCGGATCGAGGCGGTCCGCCATCTCCCGGTCACCTCAAGCGTACCTATCTCTCTTTATAGGGAGCAAGAGAACTGCACCGGAAAATGCCGCAAATTCTCCCCGATGAAACTATTAAACATGCAAATAATACCAAGCCGCGTTTATATAAGGGATTTATCTTTAGAGGGCTTGATTCATTGAGCCCTGAGGACGCCATGAATTGCGCCCCTAGATTTTTCTTGATGAACTTATCTTTTGAGCACCAACTTGGTATAAAATCGGGACTGCCTCCTGCCGTTGGTTAGGTTTTGTCGCTGGGTTCTCGATATACCAGCACCGGGCGGGTGGTCAGGCTCACCAGGTTCATGGCCTCGTCGCTGATGATCTTGAGATACTTGGGGCGCTGATGGCCGTAGGCTCCCAGGACCAGCAGGTCATAGCGCTCCACTGCCACCGCCTTCAAAATTTCATCCACAAAGTCGCCCTGGGCCAGTTTCTTGATGGGAGTGAACCCGTACTTCCGCATGGTTTCTTCGCCGGTGAGCACGCAGGTCTGGGCGAACTCCTCGCTTTCCCCCAACGCGGTTTCCTGCACGTGCATGATGGTGATTTCCGGCTTCAATTTGGCAAACAGCGGGGCGATGAACTCCAGCGCGCCCTGGTCGCATTGAGAGCCGCGGTAAGCCACCAGAATCTTCTGAATGGGGCGGAAATTCCGCAGAATCAGCACGGGCTGCGAAGCATGGTGGAGAATCTTGGCATGGACCGTCCCCAGCAGGAACCCCTTAATGGAGGAGCGCCCCTGGGCTCCCAGGACGATGATGTCGTAGTTGCCTTGCTCGGCGAAATCAAGAATTTCCTCCGTGGGGTCTCCCACCGCCACCTGGGGTTCGCAGGGAATCTTCCCGCCCATGCAGATTTCGCAGGACTCAAGAATATTGTCCAACACCTTTTCGGCCTCGGCCACCACCGCCTCCTCCACGTCGGTCTTGGTGGCAAAAGGCGCATAGGAACTGTCGGCCACTATGTCCGCCACATTGGGCTGGACGTAGAGGGCGTCCACCTCAGCCTGAAAATGCTCCAGCAGGTGGCAGGTGCAGCGCAGCGCCTCCTGCGATTCTTCACTTTTATCCACGGCAACCAAAATTTTCATGGTATCACCTCTCGCAACAAACTGAGAAAAACAGTGCCCATCATACCGGTGCTTTTAGCGCATGACCAGCACTGAGGTCTGACATTTACTGACGAAGCGCCCCACCCAATCCCGAGGATAGAACCGGTCCAACAGAGATTTGCGCCCTATCCAGAGGGCCAGCAGGTCCTGCTGCAGCTCATGAGAAATGAAACTTTCAAAATCCGCAATATCCGTGAGTTGCGTAGAGACCTTGATCTGGCGGTCCTCGTAGTAATCGCCGATCTCGATGAGCCGCCGGTACACGTCCTTTTTCATGTCACCGGACTGGCTCAGACCGATCAACTCCACCGCGGCCTGGTGAATGGTGGCCATCTGGTTGATCATTTCCAGAGATTCCTGGCTGATGTAGCTCTGGTCCAGGCAGGCCAGGATGCGGTTGAGGGGCTGTTCTTCCTTGACCAGCAACACCGAGCAGTCGGCGTCATTCACCACCCGGCGGGGTACGGGCTCGGCCTTCTGCCAGAGACATTCTTTGCCTTTGGTGCAGCCCAGAACCAAAAGATCGGTTTCCTCGAGCTTGGCTTCCGTCACGATCTCCTGGGCGACATTCCCGGCTCGAAAACAGACCCGCACGTCCCTTTTGTCGCCCCGGCAGACCAGGAGTTCTTCCCAAACCCCGGTTTTCAGGGGCAGCCACTCATGACGCCACTGTTTCCGGGCATAGGGCGAACCCTCGGCTTCAGAGCTTTTCAAAAAGAGGTCCCGGTAACCCTGAAGGGTCTGGATGAGAGGCAGATGGGGCTGGGGAGTGGCGGTTTCTCCCGGCGCCACGGCCAACATGGTGACATCTGACCAGGTATTCATGGCCAGCCGGACCACTTCCTTGAGGGCATACTCGCTATATGGATGTTCATCACCCGCGAACAGGATTTTCATAATGCTTCCTTCCTTTCTTAGACCTTATGGTGGTCATCTTCCCGCCATTCCAAGGCTAAACCAGGACCAGCATTAACGGTGTGCTTATCCGGGCCAGCCAGGCAAGCTGGGGAGCGTCTTTTCTGACCCCCCTTTCCAGGGCCAGGGCCAGGAGCCCGGACTCTTTGACAATATTCGGGATCGGGTCGCTGCTCTCTAAAGACCAGGCCTCTCCCAGGGTGGCCCGGCAGCCGTCGGCTTCCAGATCCGCCACGGCTTTCTTGGTCACGGCCTGCATATCATCGCTGCTGCTCCCGTTGCTGGGGTAGGCCAGCTGCAGGGGCACGACGCTGCCGCCAAAGAGGCGCCCCAGAGTTCCCACCAGGGCTCTGGTAGCCCCGGGATTGGCACACCAACCCACCACCTGGTTAATCTGCCTGACGCCTCGTAGCCAGATCAGGGGACAGGTCAAACGCTGATAAAATTTGGCGCGCAGCCGTCTATAGATGGTGGCCGGGTTAAAGGGGAAAGGCGCTCCTTCAATATATAAATCAAAGGGTTCCTGCTCTACGAGATGGAGGAGCTCGATTTCCCGATCGCCGTAGATCACCCGGGGCTCTTGCAGCACCGGGCAAGAGTCGCTTTCCGAGGCCAACACCTCCTGGATCTCCGCTTTGCCCGATTCCACCACCTCCCGTTCCCAGGTATGCCTCACCCAGCCCACGCCGGTCATGGGGGCCTCGGGAGAAGGAAATTTCACGTAGATGGGGTGAATCTCCATCTGGATCAGGTTCCCCAATTGACAGGCATAACGGATGGCAAAGCTGGAAGCCAGATCCACTTCGATGGCTACAAGTGTCTTAACCATGGATGACAACTCCTTATCGGACTCAACCGCGCCGGTCAAGCCCCCGCCCCCCGGATTTTAGCCGCCGCCTTGGTCACCACTTCTTGAATTTCGCTCAACTTGAAAGGCTTGGCGATGAAGTCGAAGACCCCATGCTGGAAGGATTCTTTAGCCGTATCTAACGTGGCGAAACCGGTGATGACAATGACTTCGGTCTCGGGGTGATGCTTCTTGGCCTCCTGCAGGAAGCGCATACCATCTATCCCCTTCATCTTGAGGTCAGTGATAATGATGTCATAAGTGGTCTCTTGAATCTCATGCAGGGCTTCCAGGCTCTGGGTGAAGGTGTCCACTTCGAATCCTAGTTTCTCCAGGGCCGGCTGCAGACGCTTGCACACGATGGGTTCGTCGTCCAGGACCATAATTTTGAGCTTTTGGGCGCTCATGTTCTCCTCCTATGCCAAAGGCGTTTCCCGAGCCCGGAAGTTCTCCTCCAAGAAGGACTCCATAAACTGCGGGATGTCGGCATCGCTTTTTAATTGAATATCCAGTTGTCGGGTAAAGCCGATCAACCGACCCAGGACCTTGAGGCGCGCTTCCATTTCCTCCTGGGGGAGATGGAGCACCCGGGCGACCACCAGGTCACCCTTGACGTCCACTTTGAAGTGGAATTGCGACAGAATATGGGCCAGAAGCTGGGCCCGCCGGGATCTGCGGGTCATATCCGTCACTCCGCCCACAAAGCGGAAGTAAATATGGTTGTGATGCGGATCCGGGTGCATGCGGGCATCCACCAGATTCAGATGGTACCCCAGGCGCAGGTGCAGGTTCATATAAATCTCACTGATCACCGCCAGGTTGAAGCCGACATAGCTCGTGGTGCCGGGCGTTTCGGTCCAGGTCTTGGTGAGGCTGGACATCATGCCTCGAAAATCCACCGGCACCGGCTCGGTGCTCCAGACTCCCGGTGCGGAAACGCCTGCCCACAAAGCCTTGAGAGGCAGGGACATGATCTGCTCCGGCAACACCAGGCTCCCTTGGAACGAGGGATCGATTCCGCCTCCCAGATCCAGGATCTTCAAGCCCAGGGGCACATCAGAGGACAGGGTAAAAATCTTGACCCCTTTGAACCGTTTTAAAAACCGGGGCAGGTCCATCAGCTCATTAACCGCCTTTTCATGGATGAACCGAATGACATCGTGCACCGATTCACAGCCCTGGGGGGTGAAGTCCGGAGCCTGGGGATCGATGAGGTGCAGGGGGGCGATGCGCTTCAGCAGTCGGCGAAGCTGCCGGAACTCATGGGTTTCTTCGAAGGCCGGGGTTTCCACGAGTTCGTAGTGCAGCAGTTCCTTGACCCGGCCGGCGTAAACCACCCGCTCCTTGGTGTCCACCGTGATTTTCTCGCCTTCCCGCAGACGCTCGCAGGCCCCTGCCACCCCCACCAGGGTGGGCACCCGAAATTCCCGGGCGATGGTGGCCAGGTGTCCGGCGGCGGAACCCCGGTCCGCAATGACGGCTGAGGCTTTGGGCACCGCCGGGGTTAGCCAGGGTGCGGTATATTTGACGACCAGGACGGCACCCTCCGGAAAGCGGCTGAGCTTGGCGTCCGAATCCACCTGATAAACCAATCCGTAGCCCACCCCGGCGTGGGCCACCGTGCCCTGGTCTTTGATGATGACCGGGTAACGGGCGGCAATCCCTGCAATGTCTTCCGGCGGCGGTAGGGCCGTCTTGGGGATATTCATGAACCTGGACTGCATCAGCCACAGCTTGCCGGTTTCATCCTGGGCCCACTCGATCTCTTGGGGCCGCTTGAAATAACGCTCCAGGCTCAAAGCCCACTTGACCAGGGTTTGGATAACCTCGTCCGACAGGGAGGGCTGCGACTGCTCTTCCGGGGGCACGGGCACTTCTTCTTCTCCGCCCCCCGGCTTGGGCCTCACCATGAATTCTTTCCTGGCGATTCCCCTCTCCACGATGCGGTGCGGGGGGTCTTTATCCACTACAAAGCGGTCCACCGCGGCCCGACCATCCATCACCGTGCGGCCCCAGCCGTAGGAGGCGTAGATAACCAGGCGGTTGGCCGCGGCCTGCGAGACATCTAGGGTATGCATGACTCCGGCCGTCCGGCTGACGATGGTCTCCTGGCAGAGCGCGGCCATGGCGGCCTCTTCTCCCAGAAGGCCCACTTTTTGCCGATAACTCAAGGCCTCGGGGTTATAGAGACTGGCCAGCACTTCTTTATAGGCGGACGTAATTTTTCCCGTGGGCACGTACAAGCGGCTCTCGTGCAGCCCCGCAAAGCTCAGTTCCCCGTTTTCGCCGTAAGCACTGCTGCGCACGGCCCAGTAAATCTCTTCGTTGGCGGCCTGACGCCTAATTTCCGCCGACACCTCCCGGGGCACCAAACTTGCCAGGATACTATATTGGATCTGGCGGGAAGCCTGGCCGGCGTCCTGCTCTCCGGCCGCCCAGGCTTCCAGCCAGGCGTGAATGCGTTCCTCCAGCTTGTTGACCTCGAGGAATCTGCGATAGGCCCGGGTGGTGATGACAAACCCTGGCGGCACCGGCAGCTTGAGGCTCTGGATGGCGCGCCCCAGGGCGTTGGCCTTGCCGCCGGTCAGCTCCGGGTGATCCAGGGGAAAGTCACTCAAGCAGATCACAAAAGGCATCTCCTCGGAAAGCAACAACCTGCCTCGCAATTCCGCTTCCAGTGGCTGGAAGATGCGGTCTAAGGTGGTGTAAAGCTCCAGGTAGCGGTTGGCGGCAATCAGATTCAAGCCGCTCACCATACGCAGCAACAGGGTATGCAAGGTGTTGGTTATATCCACGAGATACTTGCGGTCGAAGATGTATTCGCCGCCGGATTTCTCACCTAGATCCGCAATAAGTTCCATAACTTGCTGGTGATCCTGCAATAAGGTCTGAAATTGTTCGAAGATCTCGGTAAAGGGCGCGGTTTCCGGTTTGGGCCCTCGAATCCTTTCCCAAAGCCTTCTAAAGGGTGTCAACACAACCGCCATAATCCTTGCCTGGAAGCCCAGCGCCAGCGCCGCCTGATGAGCCAAATCCCCTAATGCCCCCCTCCTCCTTTGAAGAGGTAACCCATAAGAAAACCTGTAAAAATTGCAATAACTACCGCCAGGATACCATAAAGTAGCCCGTGCTCAAAGGCCATGGACATGAGCAGGGCCGGAAAGCCGATCATTTGCACCGCGAGGGGGACGCACTGCTGCTCCACTGCCTGGCCGTCCCGAATCGCGGTCAGGCATACCTTATACTTTTCCGGCTTGACGTTGGCCGGCAGCCAGAATTTGCCCGTGACTTCGAGCCGACCATCGCCGACCGGGGTAAGCTTAAGAGCCCCCGGCAAGACGGCATAGATTTCTTCGCTTTGTTTGAGCTCCATGAACTGCTTCAGGAATTTGCCCGTCTCCTTCTCCGGTACCCCTGTCAGGGTAATGTCCTTTTTTAGGGACTGGAGACCCCAAGGCGACGCCTCAGCCAACAGATCGGCAGTGCTGGACATCACCATGTACAGGGAGGGCGCGCCGCTGACGGTCACCTCCCCCACGTTCATCCACAGCGGTCCCCGGCGCCCTTTGCGCATCAGATGCTCCTGCCCCACCGGCCCCACCACCTCCGCCACCGCTTGGTGTCCGGCGGGCAGCGTGCCGGTTATCGTCACCTCACTTCCATGATAAAAGGCGCTGATCTCCACCACCGGGGGCACCACCTGCAGGATGACAGATTCTGCCCCCACTGATCCGGCCAGGCCCAGGATCATGAGAAAGGCCAAGCACCACACCACGGTTCGCCCACGCCTCAACCTGTCCCGCATATCAGTGCCCCCCCTTGAATCCCAACAGCAAATGGGGCGGCCACACCAGACCCACGAGCATCTGCACCATCACGATGAGGACAATGGAAGCCAGCAAAATCTTCAGTTGGTCACCTTTCAGATGACGGCTGATCCGGGCCCCGAACTGCGCCCCCAAAGTGGAGCCCAACAGCAAGATAAGAGCCAGAACCAGGTCTACCGTATGGTTGGTGACAGCCTGCATGATGGTGACGTTGATACAGGTAAAGAGAATCTGGAAGAGACTCGTTCCCACCACCACATGCATGGGCATGCGCAGCATATAGACCATCACCGGCACCATGATAAAGCCGCCGCCCACGCCCATGATGGCCGCCAGCACCCCCACGAAGGTGCCCAGGATCAGCGGCATCAAGGCGGACAGGGTGACGCCGGACTTCTCGAACCTCATCTGCCAGGGCAGGGCCTGAACCAGGCGGGCATAGACCGAGGACTTGGAGGGCGCCTCTACAGGCCTGTCCACCGGGACCTTCTTGCGCAGGCTCTGCAGGCTCTCTATGAACATGTAAGAGCCGATGACCCCCAACATGACGACGTAGGTGACTTTGATGACGAAATCGGCGCTGCCCGTGGCCCGGAGGATTTTGATGAGCTGCACTCCCAGGGTACCGCCCACCACGCCGCCGATGAGCAGCAACAGACCCATCTTGAAGTCCACGTTGCCCAAGCGGTAGTGGGCAAAAGTTCCAGACGTCCCGAAAAGCCCGGAGAGAAAGCCCACCGCGCCCCACAGTCCAAAGAGCAGTAAGATGTTGATGGCGTTGCCCGAAATAGGCAGATACAAGCTCAGAAACATACCCGGGTCTCCCGTTCCGCTATTAGCATTTAAGACCTTCAGAGGAACACATCATTGTCGCAGTAAACCCAAAGCCCAGCTTCAGCCTCTATAAAAGCATCAAATATGCCATAAGGAATATATATGTAATTACAGTCAGTTAATCATTACTAGGGCAGAGACTTGAACCAAATTTGTTTCAAAATGAAATATTTTTCGGTTTTACTTGTCGCATAAGTGGAATGGAGCGGAAAAATGCGTTTCAAAATGAAACAGATATATAGACCGTCAGGGGAAGCTTGCGGCCTGGCGGCCTTAGGACTTGGAAAAACCGTACTTCTTCATCTTACGCCACAGGGTGGTGCGGGGCAGATCCAGGATGCGGGCGGCCTCCCCCACGTTGAAGTGGGTATGCTTCAGGACCCTGCCGATGTAGTCCCGTTCCCGGTCTTCCAGGGTGGTCCAGGGCTCGGACGCGGCCCCGGCATATTCCCGGATGTCCGGCGGCAGGTCCTCCACGGTGAGGGTTTCTCCTTCGGCCAGGGCCACGGCCCGCTCCAGGAGGTTTTCCAGTTCCCGCACGTTGCCGGGAAAGGTATAGGAGAGCAACACTTCCCGGGCCCTGGGCTCCAAGCCGCTGATCTTTTTGTTAAATTTTTGGCTGTAGCGGGAGATAAAATATTGCATCAACGGCGGGATATCTTCCGGGCGCTCCGCCAGTCGGGGCAGGATGATTTGCACGACGTCGAGGCGGAAATACAGATCCTCCCTAAATCTCCCGGCCTGCACCTCCTGCTTCAGGTCCTTGTTGGTGGCCGCGATAAAGCGCAGGTCCAGCTGGATGGGGCGGCTGGCTCCCACCCGGAAGATGCGTTTCTCCTGAATGACCCGCAAGAGTTTCCCCTGCATGGAGGGGGGCATGTCGCCGATTTCATCCATAAAAATGGTGCCGTGGTGGGCCGCTTCCATCAGGCCGATTTTGGTGGTGGTGGCGCCGGTGAACGCACCCCGCTCGTAGCCAAAGAGTTCGCTGGCAATGAGTTCCTCGGTGAAGCCCCCGCAGTTGAAGGCCACAAAGGCACGGTCCCGGCGAGGGCTTTCCCGGTGAATGAGGCGGGCCACCAGTTCCTTGCCGGTGCCGCTCTCTCCCTGGATGAGGACGTTGCAATCCAGCGGGGCCACCTTGCGGATCAACTGAAAGACTTCTTTCATCCGGGGGCTGACCCCGATCATCTCGTCCCAGCCCCCCGGGGGCTCCAGTCGGGCTTTAAGCCGGCGGTTTTCCTCCAGAAGCCGCTTGTGCTCCAGGGCTTTCTGGGTCAGATGTCTGATCTCCTCCAACTTCAGAGGCTTGGACACATAGTGAAAAGCCCCCCCTTTGACGGCCTCGATGGCTGCATCCAGGGAGGCGTGCCCGGTGATGAGAATGACTTCCGTGTCCGGGGCCCGCGTCTTGACCGCCTGCAAAACCTCCATGCCGCCCAGGCCGGGCAGCACCACGTCCAGAAAGACCAGGTCGAAGCGGACCCCGTCCAGGCTGCCCAAGAAAGCCTCCCCCGAGGGGTAGGTTTTTACCCGGTGCCCCTCCTTTTCCAGGGTCTGCTGCAGGCGTTTGCGGACGATCTCCTCGTCATCAACTACGGCAATGCGCATGGATCTCTCAAAATGGGCTTAAACATCCTTGGCGACAATGGGCATGGTGATGCTGAAAACGGTGCCCTCCCCTTTCTGACTGTGCGCCTCGATATGGCCCCCATGTTTTTCGATGATGCCGTACGTTACGGACAGACCGAGACCAGTCCCCCGCCCCACTTCTTTGGTGGTATAGAAGGGATCGAAAATGTGAGGCAGGTGTTGGGAGTCGATGCCAGCTCCGGTGTCTCCGACGTCAATTCTCAGCCATTGGCCGTCTTGTGTATGAACTTTGATTTGTAGAACGCCGCCGTCGGGCATGGCCTGAATGGCGTTGATAAAGAGATTCAGGAAGACTTGCTGCAGGCTCTTGCGGTCACCGGAAATCAGGGGCTCCACCGGGGGAAGATCTTTTTCCACCTGAATACCCGAAAGCATCACCTGGTTGCGCACCAGTTTCAGGGTTTCATCGATGACCCGGGAAATGGCCAAAGGCTCGAATTCCGGCCGCTCGGACCGGGAGAAATCCAACAGGCCCTTAACGATCTCTGAAGCTCTGTCCGCCTGGACGAGGATATCATGAATCAGAGTCTCGGCTTCGTCCTTTCCCAAGTTAGAGAAATCTTCCATCAGGGTTTCGGCGGTGAGCACAATATTATTAATGGGATTGTTTAATTCATGCGCAATCCCGGAAGTCAAGGTGCCGATGGCCGCAATCTTGCGGGATTGCAGCAGCTGTTCCTGGTGTTCCTCCAACTCATGGCTCATGCGGTTGAAGGCCCGGAACAAACTGCGAAATTCCTCGGATCTGCTTGATTCCGGGATGGGGGTGAAATCTCCGTGCGCGATTTTATCCATGGCTTTATGCATCTGATCCATGGGCCTCACCAGCACCCGAGCCAGGTAAAAGGCCACCAGAATCCCCAACCCGAGAAAGATCAGAATGGACATGAAGAAAAGATACATGGCCCGCTGGAACAGGCGGTCGATTTGGACCCGCTCTTCCTTCTCCCAGCGCTCGGTGATCTCCACCAGATTTTGTCCCAAGGTGCGCAGAGACTCTTCCAACTGGGTAAAGTTCGCAATCTCTCCCGGGCCCCGCGGCTGGATCTGGGTTTGAATCTTAGTCAGAACGGTTTTGTAGGCGGTGAGGGTGCGAATAAATTCCGGGTCCCTGGGGCCTCGCTTCAAACTGAGTATTTCTTTTTCATGACTGCTATACAGCGTTTCCACGCGCTGCACAAAAGACAAGGCCTCTTTCAGACTGTTCGGCTGTTGGTAAAGGAGAAAGTTTTTTTCGAAGCGCCGGGCCTCCAGGATGTTGGAAAATAGGTCCCCGGTCAGCTCCAAGAGCCGAAGTCTCCGGCCGATGTCCCGATGAATTTGAAAGCTGAAGCCGGCAAAAATAACCACCGACATAACGCAGAAAAGAAAGAGGGTGATAACCCGGCGCCGGATTTTGAAGGTGGTTTTTTGCATCTGAGTTTCCTGAAAAAGTCAGCGCCCTTAGGCTTGCCTGCCAGGTCGCACTTCACCGCGGGATTATAAGAATAACAGCAATCTGGCCAAGTAGGAAGAGAAGATTTTCATCAAAATTGCCTATACCTTGGCATCTTGTCGTGAGGCCTTTTCCTCTTGGGAAGGGATTTAAGACCAATGCTGGTCTATTAAGCGCGAAGAGGGGGATATGTCATTTCTCATGTCATTCTGAGGGGGCCGCAGGCGACCGAAGAATCTCCAGATACGAAATGCTTCGCGGCACTCAGCCTGACAAAAAATGAAGGGAATGTGGGGTGGACACCACTCACCGATTTCTAACCGCTTAATTAAACCGCATTGATTTTAAGAGGATTTCTGGCGAAATGGTCATGTTATGATTAATGTAAGAGAAACCGCCTGGTCCATTTAC
>JARRKO010000070.1:0-15966 GCA_037388025.1 Syntrophobacterales bacterium | reverse complement strand
GCCGACCCCTGGCCCCCTCTCCCAAATACTATTCGCCACAATCTCAAAACAAGCGCTTTTGGCTCGGTTTCTTCGTTGGCATGGTTAATTTCTGGTGATCCAGAATGACGCCGTCCGGGAGGATGTGTTTCACCCTGGCCCCTCGGGCCTCCAGCTCTGGAGCAATGAGCTGACTCCGATGACAGCGGGCCGGGTCGGCCTCGGCACAGAGCACACAGACCCGGGCCTGTCGGGCCTCCTGCAGCAGCCGGGTCAGCCCCTCCTGAAACTGGGGCCGGGACTTAAGATACTTCCAGACCACCTCGTCGGCCAGCGACCGCTCCGGATCTTTCGGCTTGCCTCCCAACTCCTTCCCCAGATAAAGATAACGGATGCCCGCCTCCCGCAGGAGTTTGGCTAAGGCGTCCCGGTTGAAATGCGGGACAAACCGGCTATAGGGGCGGCTGCGCAGATCGGCCACCACCTCGATGCCTTGAGCTTGCAGCAGCTGGAGGAATATTCCCGGAGGATGGTTGCTGTGGCCGATACTATAGATGACCATGAACTTGGTCCAATTCGAGGCTAGGGCCAAGGGAACCACGGCCCCACCGCCCTCCCTCAAATTACCCTCCCAACTCAGTGATCAGTATGCAGTGATCACTAATCAGTTAAAAGGTTAGTGGTTGGGTGAGACCTAAGAGCACTGATACCAATTTCATTTTCACATGAAACAAACTTGCAATTTAACTAATTGGTATTATTCTGAGCGGAAAATTGGTTAATTCTGGTCTTCCTTTTATTCCCTCTCCCTTGAGGGAGAGGGTTAGGGTGAGGGTGAAAAGTTAATCTATTTCACGCCCGCCTTAATAATTTTATTCCTTTTTTTACAGAAAACCGAAAACCGAAAACGCTATTATAGGGCGGCCCGCGGCCGCCGTTTTAAGCGTGCACTTATATTACTGCCCCGCTTCCTCGGGTGACAAGACCGCGAGATAAGGCTTGAGTCGGGCCAGCTTTTTCTCTCCGATGCCCGTCACCGCCAGCAGGTCCTCCACGTCTTTGAAGGAACCATGGGTCCGGCGAAACTGGACCAGGCGTTGGGCCATAACCGGACCGATACCGGGAAGGGCCTCCAGGTCTTGGGCGGTGGCGGTATTGAGGTCCAGGGCCAGGCCCAGGGTGAGACGCCGATCTCCGGTCATGTGGCCCAGGCGGTAGGTTCCGGCCGGAGTCACTTCCACCCGGTTTCCGGAGGCCACCGTCTTCTCCGCATCATTTGAGGGTTCCGGACCACCGGCCCGGCGGTAGAGTTCCAGCAGGGTAGGGGGGGCCGGAAAAGAATACACCCCGGGGTGGGCCACCTCACCGGTTATTTCCACAAAGACCGGCTTAGCCACCGCGGGTGGGGTCGCAGCCGAAGTCCCACCGAAGTTCCCCCGCCAGCCGTAGAGCAAAAACAACACCGCGCCCAGAAGGATCAGGATCCCCAGCTGAGCGCGGCTAAAAGAAGTCAAGCTACACACGGTTTCAGATTATGGTGGGCAGAGCCCTCCCTGCATAATTACTACAGAACTACCCTTTTTCTATAACTAGGTTCAGTGAATCGAATTAATCACAAACAACCCAAAACTACAGACCGAAAACCGAAAACCTTTTATCCCTTGGCCTGCTGCTCGTCCTTAAAAAGCTTATAGGTAATGCCGTCCACCAGGGCCTGCCAGGAGGCCTCGATGATATCATGGGAAACCCCCACCGTGCCCCAGCGGTCATGGGCGTCCCGGGATTCGATGAGGACCCGCACTTTGGCGTCGGTGCTGCCGGTGCCGGGGAGCACCCGCACCTTATAATCATCCAGGCGCATCTCCGCCAGCCGGGGATAAAACCGGAGCAGTGCCTTCAACAGGGCCCGGAACAGGGCGTTCACCGGACCGTTCCCCAAAGCCGCAGTGTGGACTTCGTGGAGGCCGACTCTCACCCGGATGGTGGCTTCGGGCAGCGGCGGCTCGTCCCCCCCGCCTTTCTCGTCCACCACTCGATAGCTCAGGAGCCGGAAATACTCTTTATATTGGCCCAAAGCGGCCCTCAACAGCAGGGCCAGGGAGGCCTCCGCGGTCTCGAAGTTATAACCCTGGGCCTCCAGTTCCTTAACTTTGGTCAGGATAGTCTGCAAGGCCTCGGTGCCTTGGGGCGGCAACTCCAAGCCGAATTCCCGCACCTGTTCCAGACCGGCCTGCACTTCCCGGTCATGAACATCCGGCTCCAGACCCATGGCCTGGGCCTTGAGAAAAATGCTGCTTTTACCTGACAAATCAGAAATGGGTATGTTCCGCACATTGCCCACACTTTCCGGCACAACGTGCTCATAAGACCTGGGGCTCCGTTTCACCGCGGCGGCATGCACCCCGCCCTTGTGGGCAAAGGCGCTCTTCCCCACATACGGCTGGTAGCGGTTGGGGTGGACATTGGCCACTTCATAAATGAAGTTGGCCAGGTCCGTGAGATGGGCCAGATGGTCATCACTGATGCAGTCCACGCCCAGCTTGAGTTTCATGGCCGGAATGATGGAACAGAGATTGGCGTTGCCGCAGCGCTCCCCAAAGCCGTTCATGGTCCCCTGGACCTGCACACAGCCCAACTCCACCGCGGCCAGGCTGTTGGCCACGGCCAGCTCTGAATCGTTGTGCGCGTGGATACCCAAAGGATTTTTGGGAAAGCGCTTTTTTACTTCCTTGATGATTTTAATAAGCTCCGAGGTCAGGGTGCCGCCATTGGTGTCGCACAGCACCAGACAATCGGCCTTCCCCGCGATGGCGGCCTCCAGGGTCTTCAGCGCGTATTCCTTATTGGCCTTGAAACCGTCAAAGAAATGCTCGGCGTCGTAAAACAGTTCTTCCACCCGGGGCTTCAGATAACGCAAGGAATGGGTGATGAGCTCCAGGTTGCGTTCCAGCGTGGTCTGGAGCACATCTTTAACGTGAAAATCCCAGGACTTACCGAAGATAGTCATCACCGACATGCGGCTGATGAGCATCTCCTGGAACACCGGATCAGACTCCGGGGGACGGTCCTTGTGGTGCGTGCTGCCAAAGGCCGCTACTTTGGCAGGATGCAGATTGTAATTGCGGATTTCCTCGAAGAATTCCCGATCCGTGGGGTTGGCGCCGGGCCAGCCCCCCTCGATATAATGGATACCGAACTGCGCCAGTTTTTGGGCAATCCGGATTTTATCGGCCAGGGTCAGATTAAAATATTCCGCCTGGGTGCCGTCCCTTAGGGTCGTGTCATAGATTTTCACCTGGCGCATGGGCCGCCCCCCTAAATCTTGGTACGTTTCGCCGGTGGGTTTTCCAGATTGAAGGCGTCATGGAGCACCCGGACCGCCAGTTCCGTGTATTTGTCCTCGATGACGCAGGAAATCTTGATTTCCGAGGTGCTGATCATCATGATGTTGATACCGGCCTGGGCCAAGGCTGCAAACATATGGGAGGCGATGCCCGAATGGTTGCGCATGCCCACCCCCACGATGGAGACCTTGGCGATGTCTTCGTCGCTCAAGACCTCACCTGCGCCTATTTCCTGGGCCACGGCGTTGATCAACTCCAGGGTCTTGGGCAAATCGCCTTTGGGCACCGTGAACGTCAGATCGGTAAGGCCGTCAATGCTGGTATTCTGAATAATCAGGTCCACCACAATATTGGCTTCGGCCACCGGCTGGAAAAACTGCATGGCAATCCCTGGCCGGTCGGGTACCCGGGTGATGCTGATCCGGGCCTCGTTCCGGCTGAAGGCCACGCCGGATACCGGAATCGCTTCCATTTCTTCGTCCTCCTCACACACGAGAGTGCCGGGATGGTTGCTGAAGGTGGAGCGCACCCTGAGGGGTACGCGGTATTGCTTGGCAAAGCCCACGGAACGGATCTCCAACACCTTGGTCCCCAAAGAGGCCATCTCCAGCATTTCGTCATAGGCAATTTTCCCGAGGAGCTGAGCCTTGTCATACACCCGGGGGTCAATGGTGTACACTCCTTCCACATCCGTGTAAATCTCACAGAGGTCGGCCTTGAGCGCCGCGGCCACCGCCACTGCGGTGGTGTCTGAGCCTCCCCGACCCAGGGTGGTGATGTTTCCCCCTTCGTCCACTCCCTGGAAACCGGCCACCGTGACAATGCGGCCTTTTTTCAACTCTTCCCGGATGCGGCCGCTGTCAATGCCGATGATGCGGGCCCGGCCGTAAGCCCGGTCCGTGTAAATACAGGCCTGGTGGCCCAAAAGGCTGGTGGCGTCCACACCCTGGTGCCTCAAAAACATGCTGAACAGCGACACGGTGACCTGCTCCCCGGTGGCCAGCAGTACATCCAATTCCCGGGGATCGGGGGGGTCGCCCAGATCCCGGGCCAGGTTATTGAGCCGGTCGGTCTCTCCGGACATGGCGGATAGCACCACCACCATTTTGTTGCCGTCCATCGCACCCTTTAACACCCGATTCGCCACATTGGCGATGCGGTCGGGATCGCCCACCGAGGTGCCGCCATATTTTTGCACGATAAGTGGCAAGATATTCTGACCTCAAAAAGATTAAAATATTTTTATAGCTTATCTGGATGGAAAAAGGAAGAGCCTGACAGAGGGCGACGTTAAAGGAAAAACTTTAGGTTGACCATCCGGCTGTGGAGCAAGAGGTGAGACTGCTAAATTTGTCCAAAACTTTAACCCTAAAACAACCTCCCTTTCTTGGCCATCCGAACCCAACCACTACGGTGCTCCGCGGCCTGACAATTTTTTCCATTGACTTAAAAGAGTTGATGATGGTATGAAGGCATAATACGAGAAAAAAATCACAAAGTAAGGAGGCTCCTCCATGGCTGCTAAATTGATCAAAGGGGCCGAAGTGGCCGCCCAGATTAGAGAAGAGCTGAAAAAAGAGGTAGAAGAGCTCAAAGCGAAACATAATCTTACCCCGGGGTTGGTAACCATCCTGGTGGGGGAAGACCCCGGTTCCGTGAGCTACGTCACCGCCAAACAAAAAACCGCCCATGAGCTGGGCTTCTATTCCATCCAGGACAATCAATCGCCGGACATCACCGAAGACGCCCTGTTGGCCCTCATCGATAAGTACAACAAGGATCCCCAGCTGCACGGCATCCTGGTGCAGCTGCCCCTCCCCAAGCACGTCGATTCCAATAAGATCCTGTTGGCCATCGATCCCAACAAGGACGTGGACGCCTTCCATCCGGTGAACGTGGGCCGCATCCTGATCGGCAACTACGTATTTCTGCCCTGCACCCCGGCGGGCTGCCAGGAGCTCATCGTCCGGGGCTATGGCGACCCCAAAGGCAAGGAAGTGGTGGTGGTGGGCCGCAGCAACATCGTGGGCAAACCCATGGTGGCCATCATGATCCAGAAAAGAGCCGGCGCCAATTCCACCGTCACCTGCGTGCACACCGGCACCCCCCAGGAAAAGATCATCGAACACTGCCGTCGGGCCGATATCCTCATCGTGGCCGCCGGCGTACCCAAATACGTTCAGGGCGATTGGGTTAAAGAAGGGGCCTGTGTCATCGACGTGGGCGTCAACCGCATCGGCGTCAGCGAGAAGACCGGCAAGGCCATCCTGGCCGGCGACGTGGACTTCGACGCGGTGAAGGAAAAGGCCTCCTGCATTACCCCGGTGCCGGGCGGCGTCGGCCCCATGACCATCACCATGCTCATGAAAAATACCGTCATGGCTGCCAAAGCCGCCGCAGGCCTAATTAAGATTTAGTCTGATTATTTGGGGGAGGGGGGGTCCCACGGGCTGGAAGCCCGTGCTACCAGGGCGCAGCCCCTTCCCCCCTCCCACAAACCCCCACCCCCAATCCCTTGAGGGGAAAAACAAAAAGGCCGCTGTAAACGAGGCTCAGGGAGCCCCGCTTACAGCGGTCTTTTTTCTTGCCAAGGATTTTCTCCAACAAGAAAGGTGGGCCTTGAGCTCCGCCTTTCTTGATCACGCCCATAAGGGGGTGGGTGGGGGGTGTGGGGGGAGGGCATGGGCCCTCTGGTCCCTGGCCCTCCCCCCACCAATCATTCCCAAGCCTCGCCGATGCGGGTCACCAGGTCCCGGGCCTTAAGTTTGTCGATGGTGAAATAGGACGCGCCCATCAAGCGGCTGATTTCCGGCAGGCAACTCGCTTCGTGCCAGTAGCGTTCGGTGTTGAGAATCAAAGCATTGATTCCCAAAGTGCGGGCCTGGGCCGCCAGTTCCTTGACTTCTTCCATGGCCGGCTTGCCCGTTAACGAAACATTGGCCTTGCCGTCGGTGATGAGGACCAGCAGGTAGGCATCTTTGGGATGTTTGGCCCGCTCCTTGGTGATCAGGTCCAAAGCCAGGGCCAGGCCATGGGGCAGAGGGGTTTTCCCCCCGGTGGGCAGGTCCCGCAAATAGCGTTGGGCCACCTCGATGCTGTGGGTGAAGGGCAGGGCGTTGACAGCCTGATCGCCCCGGAAGACCACCAGCCCCACTCGCTCCCGGCGCCGGTACGCGTCGAGCAAGAGGGACAGGATGGCCGCCTTGGTTTCCCGCATGCGGTCTTTGGCCCCCATGGACCCCGAGGCGTCCACCACCAGCAGGACCTGGCGGCCGATTTTGCGTTCCCGCACCTTGTGGCGCAGGTCCGGGTCGGTGATGGCCAGGGCCAGGTTGCTGCGGTCCCGCAGGGCCTGATAGGGGGCCGCGGCCCTCAGCGTTGCGTCCAGGGCCAGGTCCGGGACCGCAGGCGGGGTGGGGGTGGCCCTGACATAGCGGCCGGTTTGATTCTCGCTCCGGGTTCGGGTCCGGCTGCCGGGGGTATGGCGGACCACGCGGCTGGGGGGCAACTCCAGGGGCTCCACCGGAAAGGGATCTCCCGGGGCGGCCTCGGAAAGGGGTGGAGGTCCTGAAGGGACGGGCTCTGCTTCCTGTTCTTCCTGAAATTTTTTGAAGGTGTCTTCGAGTTTGTCCTGGTCCAGGCGGGTGTCGCCGAAGGGTTGGCGGCGCCGCCGGTGGGGCAGCACCAGGAGGGCCGCCTCCCGCACGTCCTCGGGGCGGACCTCCTCCCGGCCGTGATACGCGGCCAGGGTTTGGGCGGCCTTCAGCATGTAGATGTCGGCCCGATGGCCGTCCACCCCCTGGTCGAGGCAAATCATGGTGATGAGGCGCAGAACATCCTGCGTATGGGCCACCCGGGAAAGGCGCTCCCGGGCTGAGATAATATTTTCCCGCAGGAGTTCCTGGTCGGCCTCCCACTGCCCGGTGAAGTCTTCCGGGTTTTCCTCATAGGCCAACCGCCGGGTCACCACGGCCATACGGTCGTCAAGCTGGGGCAGACCCGTGATTTCCACGCACAAACCAAAACGGTCCAGCAACTGGGGCCTAAGCTCCCCCTCCTCCGGGTTCATGGTGCCCACCAGGATGAAGCGGGCCGGGTGCTCAAAGGAGATGCCTTCCCGCTCCACCACGTTGAGGCCCATAGCCGCGGCGTCCAGCAGCACGTCCACCAGGTGGTCGTCCAGGAGATTCACTTCATCAACGTAAAGGATACCTCGGTTAGCCGCGGCCAACAGCCCTGGCTCGAAATGTTTCTCCCCGGTCTTGATGGCCTTTTCCAGGTCAATGGCGCCCAGCAGGCGGTCCTCGGTGGTGCCCAGGGGCAAATCCACCACGGGCATGGGCCGGTAGCGCACCGGCAGCTCTTCCTTTAGGGCAAAGCGACCCCGGCAGGTGTCGCACATGAGCTCGGTCTGCTCCGGGTGGCAGTGAAAAGGACAGCTGGCCACCATGGGGATGGGGGGTAAAAGCTCCGCCAGGCCCCGGGCCGCGGTGGATTTGGCCGTGCCCTTCTCCCCCCGCACCAGAACCCCTCCTAAAAGGGGATTGATGGCGTTCAGGATGAGAGACTTTTTCAGCAATTCCTGGCCCACCAGGGCCGCAAAAGGATAAACAGGTCGTTTCGGGCTCATAATTTTCCAAGCAGCTGAATTGTTTTAGAAATATTTAACACCTCATTGAAATCTTTCCCATATAATTTTCAATAGATATTCATTGACTTCTTCAGGAGACATTGATTTGTCTCTATCACTTCCATGGGACAACATTCCTAAAGGCTTTAATTTTAGCTCTACATCATTTTCTTCAATTGAAAAAGACTCGTTATAAGAATTATCATCCTCTATTACTCTTCCATAACTAAACCTAATAGAATCTGACCCAATAGAACCCGATATCCAAAGTTTAAAACGGGTTAGTTCATTTCCACTATCATATATTGTAAAGATAGACTTTCTTGTAGAGACTCTATCAAAATCAAACTCAAGTTGGGGATATTCTTTGTTTGTTTTCTTCAAGGATTCTTCTATAAGCCCTACTATCATTTCAAAAGAATTTCTGAGGAACTGGTTTTTGTCTTTATCAGTAAAGCTTTTCTTTAATTTTGGTGTAAATGTTGTAAAAGTCTTTTCCGTTTCAGAAATATTTATATTCTCTTCTTTAATCTTCCCAATCTTCTTGAGGAATGTATTGACTACCATTTCAGGATTTTTGCTACTAACAGAGATAAATGAGATATTTTTTGAAAGACCAGGAACATCGCCACCAAATCCATCAAGCCTTACCGGCAATATATAGGTACTGCCACGTTGTTCTATCAGCCGTTCGATGGCCTGCTGCCTTTCAAAATTTGGCCACATTTTCTGAATGTAACTTTCTGATATAATAAGTATACAATATCTACTTTTAGCATAATAAATTTCCCGAAGCTTTAGGCTTAGGTCTTCTCCCCATAGCTCATGACTGAAAAAATTGTCATAAAAGACTTTGATACCTTTTTCTTTCAAGCCTTTTGCTATATAATCGGCAAATTCTCTGTCTTCGCCAGCAAATGATAATGCAAATTCATATTCATAAGTCATAATAACACTCAAAAAACTAAAATTAAAAAAAGTTGATATGTGATTAATACCAATTTAGATCTGCAATAAAAGTGTCAAAAGCCTGTTTCACTTTTGTAAACCGCTCTAATGAACCATTGAAGAGGCCAGCTTTTAAAGGAGGCCATTTCTCTCTATCATTTTCAATTTCCAAATTTATTTTTTCCATTATAGTATTTTCTCTCTGACCTATCCTTCTCCAACCAAAACACCCAATCGGACCCCATTCTTTAGGCCCTACCTCTTTTTTGTTCAAATCTACATATACTAAAGAACTTAGATACTCAAACTTATCAAAATATATTTGGTATAAAAAATCTTGGGGCAAGAAATCTTTAAAGGATTCTCTAAGAAAATTAAACAGGTAATCACTCAATGGCGTTTTATGATTTTGCATTCCGGGGAGTTTTCTTGCCTCATTTGGTTCCATAATCCTTGGAATATTCAATCCTAACACAACGGGAAGCTCCTTTCGTTCATCTATCAGCCATGCTTTTGTAAGTAAAGCACGAAAGGTTCTATATCGTTCTCCAGCAATAGCTGCAATCCCTCCAGAATAAAGGAGAAGTAGCGCTGGATATAATCGTAATTTGATCCAAATGTCTTCGCCTGATTCACTGGGAAGATTTGCAATTAACTCCAGGCACTTAACCCAAATCCTCTCATGTTCTTTCTCCCCCCAATAACAGCCTAACATCATTAAGGTTTGAAGGGGTTTTGTAATGTCCTCATAATGGTTAAGTCGTTTTATGAGTTCTTCTTAATTAAAAGGATTATTAGACATAGCAGAAAATTCAGTGGTTAACTGGTCAAAAAGAACTCTCGCCTCATCCATTACCAGATCATGAACTCGAATTTTAAACCCACTGTCTAAAGATTCTTTTAAAATCTCTATTTTCTTCGGTAAGAGTGTTTTCGATTCTTGTCTGTTCATGTCAATTCCCTTTGAAAAGTGATTTCCTATCTATCAATTCATGATACTCCTGCAAGCTCTTCACTTCAAGTTTGCCCTTTCGCAGGGTGCAAATGGCGCGGAGTCTAGCCTTGGCTGCTGCTAGTTCGTCAAGTTCGTTCATAAACCACTTTTCCCTCCCGCAAGGCCCGGGCGATGACATGGTTGATGGTGTGCCGCCACTCCTCCACTTCCTGAGGGGTGACTACCAGAATGTCTTGGGAAAAAGGAAAATGGGCCAACAGACGCCAGAGCCTGGCCATCTGCTTTGTACGGCTGGAATCAGGCGTGAACGGCTGGTCCTGGACGATGAGGAAGTCCAGGTCGGAGGCGGGTCCGGCAGTGCCTCGAGCCCGGGAGCCAAAAAGGACGACCTGTTGCGGGTCCACCGCCTCCACAATGATGGTGATCATTTCCTGAACAAGATCGTCAGGGGCGGGTTCCATTCTACCAATATACTAATTTAATCGTTTTTTACAAGGTATTCAGTTAGATAACCGCTCGCCAGCCCTGCCCTCAGGCATTCTTTATCATCTCATGATACTCCTGCAGGCTCTTCACTTCAAGTTTGCCCTTTCTCAGGGTGCAGATGGCGTTGAGGGTGGCCTTGGCCGCGGCCACGGTGGTGGTGTAGGGGATGTTGTATTCCAGCGCGGCCCGCCGGATGGAATAGGAGTCCACCGGGGTGTGGCGGCCCCGGGGGGTATTGATGACCAGGGAGATTTCCCGGTTTTTAATGCGGTCAATGATATGGGGGCGGGCTTCCCGCACCTTGTAGACTTCCTCTACTTCAACCCCGTGCTGTCCCAGGCAGCGGGCCGTGCCCCGGGTGGCGTACACCATAAAGTCCAGGTCATGGAAACCTTTGACCAGGGGCGCCATCAGGGGCTTGTCCGGGTCCTTGACGGAAAACAGCACCCCTCCTTCGAGGGGAAGCACCTGACCCGCGGCCAACTGGGCCTTGGCATAGGCCAGGCCGAAGTCCACATCGAGGCCCATGACCTCGCCGGTGGACCGCATCTCCGGTCCCAGCATGGGGTCCACGCCCGGGAAGCGGCGGAAGGGGAAGACCGACTCTTTCACCGCGAAATACGGCGGCTCGATTTCTTTAGTGAAGCCCAAATCTTCCAGGCTGTGCCCCAGCATCACTTTGGTGGCCAACTTCGCCAGGGAAACGCCGGTGGCCTTGCTGACAAAGGGGATGGTGCGGGAGGCCCGGGGGTTGACCTCTAACACATAAACCTGGCCGTCTTTCACCGCAAACTGAATGTTCAAAAGGCCGACGACGCCCAATTCCCGAGCCAGGGCCTTGGTTTGCTCCTTGATATCTTCCTGGATTTCCCGGGAGAGGGAATAGGGCGGCAGCACACAGGCCGAATCCCCGGAGTGGATGCCCGCCTCCTCGATGTGCTCCATGATGCCGCCGATGACGGTGAGGCGGCCGTCGCTGATGGCGTCCACGTCCACCTCAATGGCGTCTTCCAGGAATTTGTCGATGAGGATGGGATGCTCCGGAGAAGCCTCCAGGGCCCAATTCATAAAACTGGTGAGGGCCTGGTCGTCCGCCACGATCTGCATGGCCCGCCCCCCCAAAACGTAAGAAGGGCGCACCAACACGGGGTAAGTGATGTTATGGGCGATGGCCAGGGCCTGCTCAACACTGGTGGCCGTAGCGTTGGGGGGTTGCTTGAGACCCAGCTTGGCGAGCAATTGCTTGAAGCGTTCCCGGTCCTCGGCCCGGTCGATGGCGTCGGCGGGGGTGCCCAGGATATGGACCTTGGCCTGGCCCAGGGGCACGGCCAGGTTTAGCGGCGTCTGGCCGCCGAATTGCAGGATGAGGCCCTTGGGTTTTTCGGTTTGGGCGATGTGCAGCACGTCTTCCCGGGTGAGGGGTTCGAAGTACAGCTTGTCCGAAGTGTCGTAGTCGGTGGACACGGTTTCGGGATTGGAGTTGACCATGATGGACTCAATCCCCATCTCCCGGAGGGCAAAGGAGGCCTGACAGCAGCAATAGTCGAACTCAATGCCCTGGCCGATGCGGTTGGGGCCGCCTCCTAAAATGGCCACCTTGTCCTTCTGAGTGGGCCGAGCCTCGCATTCGTATTCATAGGTGGAATAATAGTAGGGCGTATAGGCCTCAAACTCGGCGGCGCAGGTGTCCACCAGCTTATAGACCGGCGCAATACCGTGCCCTTCCCGTAACTCGGCCAGATACTCTTCCCGGCCGCCCCCCCAGAGGTGGGCCAACTGGCGGTCAGAGTAGCCGTACTCCTTGGCTCGCCGCAGCATCTCCGCCACCTGCTCCTGGCCCCGGCCCTGGCGCCGGAGCCGCCCGAAGGTGATCAATTCTTCGGAGAAGGCCACCAGATCTTGCAGCTGGAGCAGAAACCAGGGGTCAATTTTGGTCAAATCATAAATTTCTTCAACGCTCATCCCGTCCCGCAAGGCCTGGCGCAGGTAAAACAGCCGCTGGCTGGAGGGGGTGATGAGACCGGCCCGGAGTTCCTCCAGGGATAAGTCCGGCAGATCCTTGCCGTCATAGCCGAAGCCGAAACGCGCGATTTCCAGGGAGCGGATGCCCTTTTGCAGGGCTTCCTTGAAGGTGCGGCCGATGGCCATGACCTCACCCACGGACTTCATGGACGTGGTGAGGAAGTCCTGGGCCCCGGGGAATTTTTCGAAGGCCCAGCGGGGGATTTTCACCACCACATAGTCAATGGTGGGCTCAAAGCTCGCATAGGTTTCCTTGGTGATGTCATTGGGTATTTCATCCAGGGTGAAGCCCACCGCCAGCTTGGCCGCGATCTTGGCAATGGGAAAGCCCGTGGCCTTGGAGGCCAGGGCCGAGGAGCGGGACACCCGGGGGTTCATCTCGATGACCACCATCTCGCCGGTATCGGGGTGGATGGCAAACTGGATGTTACTGCCCCCGGTCTCCACGCCGATTTCCCGCATAATGGCCAGAGAGGCGTCCCGCATGGCCTGGTATTCCCGGTCGGTGAGGGTTTGCGCCGGGGCCACGGTGATGCTGTCCCCGGTGTGCACGCCCATGGGGTCCAGGTTTTCGATGGAGCAGATGATAACTACGTTGTCCGCGAAGTCCCGCATGACTTCGAGTTCGAATTCCTTCCAACCCAGCACCGACTCCTCCAGCATGACCTCGGTGATCATGCTGGCCTCCAGGCCCTCGGCGGCCAGGCGGCTTAAGTCTTCAATGTTGTAGGCCACGCCGCCGCCGGTGCCGCCCAGGGTGAAACTGGGACGCACGATAATGGGATAGCCGATCTCCGGGGCCGCCTCCAGGGCCTGCTCCAGGGTGCGGACTATGGCGCTGGCCGGCACCCTGAGGCCGATGTTGCGCATGGCCTCCCGAAAAAGTTCCCGGTCTTCCGCCTTTTTGATGACCTGGGGATTGGCGCCGATCATCTCCACGCCGTAGCGCTCCAGGATACCGGTATCCGCCACCGCGATGGCGGTATTGAGGCCGGTTTGGCCCCCCAAGGTGGGAAGCAGGGCATCCGGCCGCTCCCGCTCAATGATCTGTATGACCATTTCCGGAGTAATGGGCTCAATGTAGGTCCTGTCGGCCATCTCCGGGTCGGTCATGATGGTGGCGGGGTTGCTGTTGATGAGGACCACCTGGTAGCCCTCCTCCCTGAGGGCCTTGCAGGCCTGGGTCCCGGAATAGTCGAACTCGCAGGCCTGGGAAATGATGATGGGCCCGGAGCCGATGATGAGGATCTTCTTGATGTCGGTGCGTTTGGGCATCTTAATTTCGTGCGGTTTTTTAAGGACTTGCGGCTACTTCGAACTTTGAAGTCAATATCAAAGCAACCGTGTCTTTATATCATAAATATAGGGCCTTGCGGCCCCTAATTTATACCCTAATAGGCGTCCGGGTTTATTGCTTTGAGGGAGGGGGCAAAGGGTCAGTGGACCCTTTCCCCCTCCCCCAAGCCCCCACCCCCAATCCCTTAGAGGTGAAAAAAATTGGTGGCACAGGTGTCCCGCCTGTGCAGGCACAGGTTGAAAACCTGTGCCACCATCTTTGGTGGGCAGTGCCCACCCTACATGGCCTAAGCCTCCATGATTGTTTTCAAAAACTCATCAAACAAATAATTGGCATCATGGGGCCCGGGGGAGGCCTCGGGGTGGTATTGCACGGAAAAGGCCGCCAGTTTTTCGTGGCGCAGGCCCTCCAGAGTATTGTCGTTCAGGTTGACGTGGGTGAGTTCCACTTCGGGGTCGGGGATGGAGTCCAGGTCCACCGCGAAGCCGTGGTTCTGGCTGGTGATTTCCACCCGGCCGGTGATCCTGTTCTTTACGGGCTGGTTGGCCCCCCGGTGGCCGAATTTGAGTTTGAAGGTGCTGCCGCCCAGGGCCAGGCCCATGAGCTGGTGCCCCAGGCAGATGCCGAAAACGGGCCTGTTTCCCAGGCATTTCCGGACATTGTCTATTCCATAAGTCACTGCAGACGGGTCGCCGGGGCCGTTGCTGAGCACAATGCCGTCGGGGTTCAGGGCCAGGATGTCCTCAGCCGGAGTGGTGGCCGGCACCACCAACACCTCCAACCCCCGAGCCTTAAGCGACCGGATGATGTTGAATTTGACCCCGAAGTCGTAAAGCACCACCTTCTTCCCCGACCGCTGCTGCCAGAGGGCGGCAAGGTCTCCCACCCCGGTCTGCGACCCTTGGCCCCCTCCCTCAACCAACTCATCCCACCAATACGGGGCCGGGCAGGTGACCAGGGGCACCAGGTCCAGGCCGTTCATGTCGGGAACTTCCTCCTTGACCCGGCGCACCAGGCGTTCGGGGTCGAGGTCCATCGTCGAGATGATGCCCCGCATGGCCCCCACCTGCCGCAGACGTTTGGTGATGGCCCGGGTGTCAAGGCCCTCCACCCCCAGTTTGCCCGCGGCCCTGAGGTAGTCGGCCAGGTCCCCCTGGGCCCGCCAGTTGGAAGGCCGCCGGTGGTATTCCTTGACGATAAAGCCCTCCACCTGGATGCCGGAGGACTCGATATCTTCGACATTGACCCCATAATTCCCCATCATGGGGTAGGTCATGGTGACGATCTGGCCCTTGTAGGATGGGTCGGTGAGAATTTCCTGATACCCCGTCATGGAGGTGTTGAACACCACCTCCCCCAGGGCCTCCCCGGGGCCGGTGAAGGAACGGCCTCGCAACACGAGGCCATCTTCTAATGCCAAGAGTGCCTGCAATCTCTTCTCCGCAACTTGAAGTTATCTTGAAAAAATATAGCATATTCTTCCGCCACTGTCGGGGGATTTTCGGATACTGCCATACTACCTACGGTTTGGTCTAACAGCCACGCCAGGTCCTCCCCCTCCAGACTTAGGATACGAAGCCAAGAATAAAAGCCCATTATTCTCTGCCTTCTGCCAAGCGGGGAAACGCCTCCAGGAGGCCGGAGGGCAAAGGAGGTGTACGGCCGGTCAAAAGATAGGCCAATTCCAGGGCATTGGCCGCAGCCTGGCCCCGGGGGTGGTTGTTGAAAATAACATATACCTCCGGGGCCTTGCCCATAAGTTCTCGCACCCGACCCGCCAAATCCGCTAATTCCTCCGGGCTATACAAATAATCATACCGGGCCTGGCGGTCATCACCGAACTCGAACCACTTTTCCCGGTGGCGACCGTGGGCCCGGAGATACCCCCGGGGACCGGTGGCCCAGGCGGTCCGGCCCAGGGAATAGGACACCTGGGGCTGGTCGATATTACAAAAATCCACCCCGATCTTGCTCAAGAACTCCCGCACGGCCCTTTGCTGCCAGGACCGGTGGCGTACCTCCACGGCCAGGGGAAAGGCCCCGAAGACTTCGGTCAATTTCACCAGATAAGCCCGGTTTTCTTCAGTATTGTGGAAAGAATAGGGAAATTGGGCCAAAAGCACTCCCAAACGCCCGGCTGACAGCAGGGGCAGCAGGCCGGCCTGATATTCCCCCACCTCCTGGTCCGGCAACCGCCGTTCATGCGTAAAAACGTTCAGGAGCTTGGCTGTAAAGCGAAAGTCAGGCTGGTCCGCCACCGCCTCCGACCAGCGTTCGGTCATGGAAGGCGCCACGGGTCGGTAGA
>JARRKO010000069.1:0-9232 GCA_037388025.1 Syntrophobacterales bacterium | reverse complement strand
GAGACACCTGTGCCACCAAAGATGCTAATGATAAAGTGATTCCAACACGCTTACCGGTCTTCTGGTTCCCAATCGGGAGCTGGGAATGAGTAATTAAAAATTGGTGGGTAGGGCCAGGAACCTGAGGTCCCTGTCCTCCCCCAACAATCTCTCTCGTATGCTGATATTAGGAATCGAAACTTCTTGTGATGAAACTGCGGCCGCGGTGGTGGAGGATGGCCGGCGTCTTTTGGGAAGTGTGGTGGCCACCCAGTTCGAGCTGCACGCGGTATACGGCGGCGTGGTCCCGGAACTGGCGGCCCGGCGGCACCTGGAAAACATCGTCCCGGTAATCCAGGGGGCCCTGGGCCAGGCCGGGGTGAGATTGCGGGACCTGGACGGGGTGGCCGCCACCCAGCGTCCCGGCCTCATCGGGGCCCTGGTGGTGGGCATGGCCGTGGCCAAAGCCATTACCTACAGCCTGGGACTGCCCCTGGCCGGCGTCCATCACTTGGAAGCCCACATCGCCTCCCTGTGGCTGACCGAGACCGTGCCCCCCTTTCCTTTCGTGGCTTTGGTGGTGTCCGGGGGCCACACCAACCTGTACCGGGTGGAGAGCCTCTTGGATATGACCCTGCTCTCCCGCACCCGGGACGACGCCGCGGGGGAGGCCTTTGACAAGGTGGCCAAGCTCATGGGCCTGGGCTACCCCGGTGGAGTGGTCATCGAGGCCCTGGCGCAACACGGCAATTCCCGGGCCTTTGAGCTGCCCCGGCCCCGCATCCTGAAAGAGCCCCTGACTTTCAGTTACAGCGGTCTCAAGACCGCGGTGGCTTACCTCCTCAAGAAACACCCGGAGATTTTAAGCGAATCCTCCTCCCGGGCCGACCTGGCGGCCAGCTTCCAGGAAGCGGTGGTGGAGAGCCTGGTCACCCGCGCCTGGGAGGCCCTGCGCCGCACCGATTGCCGGCACCTGGCGGTCTGCGGGGGCGTGGCCGCCAACGGCCGGCTGCGCCAGGTTCTCCAGGACCGGGCCGCGGCGGACGGCGTGGCGCTCTTTTTACCCCCCCTCTCCCTGTGCACCGATAACGCCGCCATGGTGGCGGCCCTGGGCTACCATTACCTGCGGGCGGGGAACCGCCTCGATTTGTCGGCCGACGTTTTTTCCCGAGGGTAAGGGCTGCCTGTATTCTTTTATGGAAAATCGGCATAAATAAAGATAAGATCGTATACTTAAGTTAGCCGACGATTAGGCTGGCAAGGACCGGACAAGTCGCTCACCTGTCGGTCCGACGGGCCTACAAGCGGCTCCCCGGAGACGAAAGACAACACATGACCCAAGCACCTTTAGGACAAAGGCTGGCCCTCCTCACCGACCTCTACCAGCTCACCATGGCCGCCTGTTATTTCGACCAGGGGATGAACGAGGAGGCCACCTTTAGTCTCTTTATTCGCAAGTACCCGGAAAATCGCGCCTATTTCGTGGCCGCCGGGCTGGCTGAGGCCCTGGAATATCTGGCCACCCTGCATTTCACTGAGGATGACCTGGCTTACTTAGAATCCACCGGGCTTTTTCGCACCGCGTTTTTGGATTATCTGAAAACTTTGCGCTTCACCGGAGAAGTTTACGCCCTGCCCGAAGGCAGCATTTTCTTCAAAGATGAACCTCTCCTGGAGGTGAGCGCTCCCATCATCGAGGCCCAGTTGGTGGAGACCTTTATCATCAACGCGGCCAACCTGCAAACCCTGGTGGCTTCCAAGGCGGCCCGTTCCGTTATGGCCGCTCAGGGACGGCCGATTATCGACTTTTCCCTGCGGCGAACCCAGGGAAGCGACGCCGGCCTCAAGGTGGCCCGGGCCTCCTATCTGGTCGGCTTTACCGGCACCAGCAACGTCCTGGCCGGGAAAGTTTACGGCATCCCCACGTTCGGGACCATGGCCCATTCTTACGTCACCAGCTTTCCCGACGAAATCGATGCCTTTCGGGTCTTTGCCAAGAATTTTCCCAAAATGACCACCTTGTTAACTGATACCTATGACGACTTTGTCGGCGCCCGGAAGGCCGCCGAGGTGGGCAAAGAAATGGAAGCCAGGGGCGAGCGCCTGGGCTCCGTGCGCCTGGATTCGGGCGATATTGCCGCGATCAGCCAGAAGGTGCGCCAAATTCTCGATGAGGAAGGCCTGGACTACGTGGGTATTTTGGCCAGCGGCGGTTTTGACGAATTCAAGATAGCCGACGTGTTGGCCGCAGGGGGCCGCATCAACAGTTTCGCAGTGGGCACCAAGATGGGGGTGGTGGCGGACGCGCCCTATTTCGATATCGCTTACAAACTGGTAAAGTATGCCGATCATCCGGTAATGAAGCTTTCCACCGGCAAGGTGACCCTGGTGGATAAAAAGCAAATCTGGCGCAAATTCGACGATAAAGGCCTGATGCAAGGGGACACCATTGCTCTCCGGGAGGAGACCCTGCCCGAGGGGACCCCCTTATTGCAACAGGTCATGGAAAACGGCGCTCCGATTCAACCCCTGCCCAGCCTTCAGGATAGCCGGGACTATTTTAAGCAGCAATTTGCCCTGTTGCCCGAGGCTTATAAGGCTTTGGAAAACCCACCCCAGTACCCCGTTTGTCTGAGCCAGGGCCTGGAAATACGTGAAACCCGGGTGGAGGAGGAAATACACCAGCGGGAATTAGGAGAATCGTAACTTACATGGGAATCACCGAAGCCCTGTGCAATTATAACACCGCCATCATCCATCAATGCAGCTATATCGGCATTTTCATCCTCATGTCCCTGGAAAGCATGATCGCCCCGATTCCCAGCGAATTGGTCATGCCTTTTGCCGGGTTCCTCGTCTTCACCGGTCACTTTGATTTGGTTTGGGTCATGGTGGCCAGCAGTCTGGGCTCCATCGTCGGCTCGCTGCTGTCCTACGGCATGGGTAGGCTGGGGGAGCCGGTGGTGGTGCGGTACGGCCGCTACTTGCTCCTTAACCCCCACCATCTGGAGTGGACCAAGAAATTTTTTGCCCGTTACGGCAGCATCACCATTTTCATTTCCCGCTTCATTCCGGTGGTGCGGCACCTCATTTCCATCCCCGCGGGGCTGGCTCGCATGTCCCTGGGTCCCTTTATCCTGTATACCCTGGTAGGGGCCTCCTTGTGGAACGGCTTTCTGGTTTATTGCGGGGTGCGCCTCAAGGAAAACTGGCGCCTCATTCAACAGTACACCCACATCCTGGACTATATGGTGTTGGCCTGCCTGGTGGCGGGCCTGGCCTATTTCATCTGGAAGGTCAGGAAGCGCAGCGTGGCTTACGAAACAGGGAAAAATCCGGGAAGCTGAGGCCATGGGGACTCCTGATTCTGACAAGACAAGCCACTCTGACCGGGCCTTGCTCCAGTCATCCAGGCCTTTGGCCGCCGAGGACCGGGAGGCGCTTATCAACCCCACCCGGGAGGTGGGGGAAGAACCCGTTACCGACACGGTGATTTTGACCTTCACCCAGCCGGATTACCAGGCCCTGTGCCGCCTGGCCCAGGCCCAGGCTCCTCCCCGGCAGTTATGGGGTTGCGCCTATCGCGCCGGGACCTGGGAGGGGACCTCACTCACGGTGGTGGCCCCGGCTTTGGGTGCGCCTTACGCGGCCATGATTCTGGAAAAACTCATTGCCTTGGGAGCCCGGCGGGTTCTGGTCCTGGGCTGGTGCGGCTCGGTGTCCCCCGAGGTGCGCCTGGGCGATTTGATCCTGCCCACCCGGGCCGTCCCCGGAGACGGCACTACCCCCCACTATTGCCGGGAAGAGGCGGAGATCACGCCCCATCAAGGGTTGTACAATCTTCTGGCCAAGGGGCTCCAAGGGGTCGAAGTCCCCTGGCATACCGGGTCTATCCGGTCCACGGATGCCTTTTTTCGGGAAACCGTCAGCCTGATTCGGTCTTGCCAGGCCCAGGGCGTTTTGGGGTTAGACCTGGAGTTGGCGGCCCTCTTTGCCGTGGGCCGGTTCCGGGGAATCGCGGTGGCGGCTCTGCTGGTGGTTTCCGACGAGCTTTTCACCTTTACCTGGCAGCCGGCGCAGGGGGCCCAGCCCTTCCGCCGGGGCCGGCAAGCGGCTCTGCGTCTGGTGCTGGAGGCGGCGGCCGCGGCTGAGGAGCAGCATGTCTAAGGCACCGCTGTTGACCGTGGACGTGGGCGGCGGCACTCAGGACCTGTTCCTCTGGGAGCCGGGCCAGGCTGTGGAAAACGCGGTAAAAATGGTGCTACCGGCCCCCACTCAAATCGCGGCCCGGCGCCTCCGCCGTCTTACCGGCGAAGGCCGCGCGGTTTTCCTCACCGGTCATCTCATGGGCGGGGGTCCCATCACTTCGGCAGTACGGCAACATCTGGCCCAGGGTCTGC
Organism: Syntrophobacterales bacterium; assembly: GCA_037388025.1. Classification (GTDB taxonomy): domain Bacteria; phylum Desulfobacterota; class Desulfobaccia; order Desulfobaccales; family 0-14-0-80-60-11; genus JBGSLA01. Next base: position 4,853 of record JARRKO010000069.1, on the reverse strand, counting down.
CGGTTTACGCCACGCCGGCCGCCGCGCTGACCCTGCATGACAATATTGATCGCATTCAGCAGTGGGGCGTCTCTTTGACGGACATGCCGCCGCCGGAAGCCGAGCCGTTGATCCTGGGAGACGTGGACCTGGAAACTTTGAATCAGGTGTTGGCGGCCTTCGAAGTGCCCCCTCCCGCCCATTTTGCGGTGGCGGTCCAGGATCACGGTTACAGCCCCCATATGAGTAACCGGGAGTTCCGGTTTAAGCTCTGGCGGCAAGTGTTGGCCGCGGGAGGCAAGCTGACAGACCTGGCCTTTCGGGAAGCCCCGGAGTCCCTCACCCGTATGCGAGCGGTGGCGGAGACCGTGCCCGGGGTCCTGCTCATGGATACCTGCACCGCGGGGATGCGGGGAGCCCTCCTCGACCCTGAAGCCCGACAGCACCTGGAAACCGGGCTGACCGTGGTCAATGTGGGCAACGCTCACACCTTTGCGGCCTTGATCCGGGAAGACCGCATTTTCGGCATTTACGAGCACCACACCGGGCTATTGACCCCGGACAAGCTAGCCCAGCATTTAAGCCGGTTTCAGGCCGGGGAACTTAAGCATGAAGAGATTTTTGACGATAACGGTCATGGGTGCGCCATCCACCCGGACTATCTCCGGGAACGCCCTTTTGCTTTCACGGTGATCACCGGCCCCCGGCGTTATCTGGCCCGGGATTGGCCCGGCATTTTTGCCGTGCCCCTGGGTGATATGATGCTTACCGGCTGCTTCGGCTTGGCGGACGCCTGGCTGGAAAAGGCGCAGCTGCCCCGAACTTTGGGTAAACCTTGACGGCATCGGCTGCTGTCATATAGGATGAGGCAATTCCCTCCGGCTGATCACGCCAACTACTACGGCAAAGGAGGCAGGCACATGGAAATACGGTTTTGGGGCACCAGGGGCTCCATCCCCGCACCCGGACCACAGACCCTGGAGTTTGGCGGCAACACTACCTGCCTCGAAGTCTTGCTGGAGTCCGGCCGGCGCATCGTCATCGACGGTGGCACCGGCATCCGCCTCTTGGGGGAACACCTCAAAACCTCGGTGGCCACTGTCCGTATGCACCTGCTTTTTACCCATAACCACTGGGATCACCTCATCGGCATGCCCTTCTTTTTTCCCCTTTATCGGGAGGACTCGGAAATTGTGATGGATGGTTGGCCCCTGGCCTTCCAGGCCCTGAAACGAGTATTTGACGACCACATGGGAGACGGTTTTTTCCCGGTGGCCTTTGAGCAACTCAAATCCCATATCACCTTTCTCAATAAAATTGCCCGGAATCCGCTGGTTCTGGACGAGGTGCAAATCGACACCATCTCTTTGAATCACCCCCAAGGCTGTCTGGGCTTCCGCTTCCGGGAGGGCAGCCATACCATGGTTTTTATCACTGACAACGAACTTGGTATAGACGGTTATCACCGCTTCCCTGACTTTGTCAAGTTCGTCCAGGGGGCCGACCTGTTAATTCATGACGCCCAGTACCTGCCGGAGGAGATCTCGGCCCACCGGGGATGGGGCCACTCCACGTATGAAGAGGCGGTGCGGTTGGCCCTGGAGGGCGGAGTGAAAACCCTGCTGTTAACCCACAATGATCCCAGCCGCACGGACGATCAGGTACGGCATATCGTCAACCGGGCCCGGCAGCTGGTGGCCGTGTCCGGAGGTACGCTGGCCATTGACGGGGCTCGGGAAGGAGAGGCGTTCTTTCTGCCCGAGCGGGAATCGCTTACCAAACGTCACCTGGCCACCTCCCGCCGCAAGAGTTAGATCAGACAATTACTAGAAGATTGTAAAACCTATTATTTTGTCATCCTGAACGAAGTGAAGGATCTCAACTCCTTGAAAATGCGAGATTCTTCGCTTCGCTCAGAATGACAAGTTGGGAGAACTGGGAGTTTGGCAATATCTTTTTTATCTAAGAGGATGGTTCCTTCCTCAATTTTTACATCTGGAGGCGGCTCAGTAAATCATGGACTGGCAAGTTTTTTGGGTGACCTTCGGCACGATATTTTTGGCGGAGATGGGTGACAAAACCCAACTCGCCGCTCTCACCCTGACCGCGGATAAAGGAACTCCCGTGACCATACTGGCCGGGGCTTGCCTGGCCCTGTTCCTGGCCACCCTGTTAGGGGTGGCGGTGGGCGGGATGGTGTCCCACTATGTGCCGCCAGGCATCATCAAGAAAGCCGCAGGCCTGGCGTTTGTGGTTATCGGGGGGTTGATTCTTTTGGGGAAATGGTAACGGCTTAGTACACGATTTCTTAAATATGGTAACGTTTCTTAGTTTCTGGCCCCCCCTCACCCCAGCCCTCTCCCCCCGCTGGGGGGAGAGGGAGTATTACCAGGGGTCTTGCTCTATTCCCTCTCCCTCAATGGGGGAGAGGGTTAGGGTGAGGGGAAATAAATTCGCTGGCTCCGTGCCGTTCACAAATACGTTACCGTATTTATGAAATTTATGAACCGCTGTATTAAGGCTGTGCAAACCTGATAATTCGATCCAGCCTTTTTCTGCCTTTCTCTCTTTCTTTCCACCCATAATTTCGATACACTTAAACCCAACCGTCTACCATCATTCACTTTTTTCCGTATGAGCCCAACGACTTCACAGAGGGGCCAGGGAGGTGTGGCCCAAGCGCTGCGCCTGACCAAAGAGCGTAACCTGGTGCTCATCGGTGGCCGGGCTTGCGGCAAGAGCTCGGTGGGACAAGCTTTGGCCCAGGCTTTACAGCGTCCCTTTGTGGACCTGGATGAGGTGCTGGTGGCCGAGGCGGGGTGTTCCATTGCCGAGATTGTCGCGGAAGAAGGCTGGCCGGGGTTCCGTCGGCGGGAGAAGGAACTGGTGGAGCGCTGGGGCCACCGACCGGGGCAGGTGTTGGCCCCCGGAGGCGGGGTGGTGCTTGATCCGGAAAATGTGAGGGTTTTGAGGGAACACGGCCTGGTGGTTTGGCTCCACGCCAAGCCTGCCACCCTGAGCCAAAGGCTCCGTCAAGATCAGGGAAGCCGGGATTTCCGCCCCAGCCTCACCGGCGCCGACCCCACCGCAGAGATGGAGCGGGTGTTGACGGAGCGGGAGCCCCTGTATCGGGCTGCGGCCCATCTGGTGATGGACACCGAGGGACTCTCGATTGCCGAAGTGGTCAGAAGCATTCTGGAAGCAATACAGGCAAGCTGACCGTCATCAGGGTAAGTGCTGAGGACCGACCGTTGGAGAATCGTGAGTATTGGTGATTAATTATGGATCACGATGAAATGCGCGAGATTATTGAGACCTACATCACGGCCTACAATACGTTTGATTTGGATAAAATGTATACTCTGCTGCATCAGGATATCGTTTTTCAAGATCACTCCAACGGAAAAATGAACCTCGCCACCCAGGGCATTGAAGAATTTCGTTATGTGGCCGAGCAGGCCCAAAAGCTTTTTTCCCGTCGAAGCCAAAGGGTAACGACTTGTAAATTTGAAGGTGACCGGGCGGAAGTTGATATAGATTTTGAGGGAGTTTTTGCCCTGGAAATACCAGGGTGGCCTAAAGCCGGAGAAACGATAAAATTGAAGGGTAAATCCATCTTCACCTTCAAAGATGGTCTTATCGCTTCCCTTTATGATTACTGTTAAAGGTGTTAGGCACAAACCATCCGGTTCAGCGGCTGCTTACGCCCATTGACCCCCGGAGCGGTTTTTTCAGACATGGTCACCGACGCCTAACCACTGACCAGAGGAATAACCATGGCAGGCAACACCTTCGGCAAGATTTTTCGGGTCACCACCTGGGGCGAATCCCACGGCCCGGCGTTGGGCGCGGTTATCGACGGCTGCCCTCCCCGCCTGTCCCTGACCGCGACCGACATCGATATGGCCTTGGCCCATCGGCGTCCCGGGGTCCAGACCCACGCTACCTCCCGCCGGGAGCCGGATCAGGTGGAGATCCTTTCCGGGGTTTTCGAGGGGCTCACCACCGGCACCCCCATCAGCCTGATAATTTATAACCGGGATGTGCGCAGCCAGGACTATGAGGAGTTCAGGGAAGTCTTCCGGCCCGGGCACGGGGACTTCACCTATCAGGCCAAGTACGGCATCCGGGACCACCGGGGGGGCGGACGGGCCTCGGCCCGGGAGACCGCGGCCCGGGTGGCCGCCGGGGCCGTGGCCCAGAAGGTCCTGGACCCGCAGAACATCCGCGTCGTGGCTTTTACGGTGGAATTTGGCGGTGTCAGGGCCCACCGGGTGGAGGAAGCCACCATTTGGGACAACCCCTTTGCCTGTCCTGACCCGGAGGCGGTGCCGGCCATGGCGGCCCGGGTCAAGGAAGTGCAGGCCCTGGGCGACTCCGTGGGCGGCATCGTGGAAGTACGGGTGAGAGGGTGCCCTCCCGGCCTGGGTGAACCCGTGTTTGACAAACTGGACGCCGCCCTGGCCCACGCCCTGATGTCCGTGGGCGCGATCAAGGGTGTGGAAATCGGCTCCGGTTTTGCGGCCGCCCGGTTGCTGGGCTCAGAAAATAACGACCCCATCGGACCCCAAGGGTTTGCCTCCAACCAGGCCGGGGGTATATTGGCCGGCCTCAGCAACGGCGACGACATTGTGCTGCGGGCCGCGGTCAAACCCATCCCCTCCATATCCCAGGAGCAGGATACCATTGACGTGCATGGCCAGGCCCGCAAACTCCGGGTTAAGGGCCGCCACGACGTGAGCGCCATTCCCCGCATCGTGCCGGTGCTCGAGGCCATGGTCCGCCTGACCCTGGCCGACTTTCTCCTGCGCCAGAGGGCCATCACATGAATCGGCATAGGAAAATAGGATTTGGGGGAGGGGGCCAGGGATCGA
>JARRKO010000068.1:0-9342 GCA_037388025.1 Syntrophobacterales bacterium | reverse complement strand
TTGCAGCCTGCAAACAGCGGGGAGAATGCCTGGCCCAAATGGGCAAGTTTGATGCGGCCATCGCGGACCTCAACCGGGCCGTCCGGCTAGATCCCGTGGACCCCTGGGTCTTCAACAAGCGGGGCATGGCCTGGTTCTGCAAGGGTGATTACCAAAAGGCGGTGGCTGATTTCACCCGCGCCATCAGTCTGCAGCCCGACCTGGCGCTCTCCTATTTTTTCCGGGGCAATATCTACCACTACCATCTGAAACAGCGGGCCAAGGCCATTGCAGACTATCAAAAAGGCTGCCGCCTGGGGAGCACCCTCTGTTGCAATGAGCTGGAAAAAATGGGGGTCAAGCCGGAAAAGAAATAGCCCGCGGCCTGGCAAATACCGGGTTTTGGGTTTTTGGTCTGCGCGGGGCGATCCAACGGGTCGCCCGTTTTTTTGGGGCTGGCGGGGAAAATGATTTAGGCAAGGTGAATAATTTGCATTTCCCAAGCCCAGAACCTATACAGCCACCCGTTGGGGCGCGGTGTAGATATTGAAACGGTGGCCCCGGACGAAGCCCACGGTGGTGAGGCCCATCTCCTGCGCCAGTTCCAGGGCCATGGAGGTGGGGGCCGAGACCGCAGCCAGAATCGGGATGCCGGCCCGGAGGCATTTCAGGGCCATCTCGAAGCTGATGCGGCCGCTGAGCAGAGCCACCAGGCCGCTCAGGTCCTGGCGGGTAAGGACAGCCCGGCCGATGACCTTATCCATGGCATTATGGCGGCCCACGTCCTCGGCGTGGATGTAGATCTGGCCGTTGGGCGCGGCCAGGGCCACCGCGTGGGTGCCGCCGGTGGCCTGAAACACGGTTTGGTGTTTATGGAGGCGGTCCATGAGGGCGAGGATATCCGCCGGAGTAATGGTGAGGGGGCTGGCCAGCTTGGGGACTGACTGGCTGATTTCGCTCACCGCTTCCTTGGCACACAGCCCGCAGCTGGAGTAGGCTACTTCCAGGTGACGGCGCCCCCGCCGGTCCAAGGCCGCAGGGGTGAGGCTCACATCCACCACGTTGGGGGGCAGCAGTGGGTCCGTAGCGGTGCCGCAGAAGTGAATGGTGATGATCTCGTTTAGGTCCCGGACGATGCCTTCGGTGACTAAAAACCCCAGGGCCAGTTCTTTTTCCCAGCCCGGCAAACGCATGAGCACCTGGAACGGCTCGCCTCCCAGGCGGATTTCCAGGGGCTCCTCCACCGCCACCTGGTCCTGGGCGGTGGCGATTTTACTATGGTCAAAGCGCTCTATAGGAAATTCTTTGATCGATTCGGGCATGATATTAATTAGGGAATTTTGCCAAAAATCCTTTCAACGGGAATTCCTTTAAAGTTTCCCTTGGTAAAGTGAGATTTAGGAGGGTTCAGAACCCTGATCCCTAACCCCGGGCCCAGGCTCCTTGCACACATTTATCTCACCCCAGCCCAGCTTGGTACGCAGGGTTTCAAAATGGCTGCGGTATGGCGACTTGACGATTTTCAGATAATAGGGGGCCCGGCGGATTTCCAGGCGGTCGCCCGGCTCCATGGCCAACCCCACCTGGCCGTCCAGGGTGAGGTAGACATCCTGGGCCTTTTCATCCAGAGTGACAGCCACCGTGACCGTATCCGGCAGGATGATGGGGCGATTGCTCAGGGTGTGGGAGCAGATGGGCAAAATGATAATATTGCGTTGGGTCGGGTAGACAATGGGGCCGCCCGCGGACAGATTGTAAGCCGTGGAGCCGGTAGGGGTGGCCATAATGAGCCCGTCGGCCCGATAGACGGTGAGATATTCCCCGTCGATCCAGGTGGTTAACTCCGCGATGCGGGCCAAGGCGCCTTTGTTGATTACCGCATCGTTCAGGACTATTTCCTGCCACCATACTTGCCCCTGGCGGTGCAAGGTGGCGGTGAGCATCAGGCGCTCTTCCACCTCGAACTTGCCGGTGAGCACGTGTTCGGCCATGCAGTGGTAAAGTTCATCCAGGGTGATTTCGGTGAGGAAACCCAGGCCTCCCAGGTTGACCCCGAAAATGGGCACGCCCCGGTCACCGTAATGCCGGGCCACGCTCAAGATAGTGCCGTCGCCCCCCATGACCACAATGAACTCAACGTCGGCAGGTAGGGGCGGGATGTCGGGCTCTGGTTCGTTTTCGAAATGGCGGGCCGTCAGCCCCTGCTCATTCAGCCAGGCCTGCAAGGCCCGACCCGCTTCCAGGGCATCGGGTTTTTGCTTTTTGGTGATAATGGCGATGGATTTCACCGCGTGGACCTCTCCTGATTGACAATTAACATAATGTTAGATAATTTTCAAAAGATTGTCATTGTGAGATACTGGAGGAGGCGGGAAATTTCCCCTTCTCCTTAAAATTTTTTCGACAAAGGAGTTACCATGCAACTTGCCAGCCGTATCCGCCAGATTCCCCCTTCGGCCACCCTGGCGCTCAATGCCAAGGCCAATCAGCTTAAGGCGCAAGGGGTGGACATAGTCAATTTCGGGGTGGGCGAACCGGACTTCGACACCCCGGACAACATCCGGGAGGCTGCCATCCGGGCCATCCGGGAGGGCTTCACCCGCTATACGCCGGTGGGGGGCACGCCGGAGCTGAAAGAAGCCATCATCAATCGATTTCAGGCCGATTACGGCTTAAGCTACCAACCCAGCGAGATCGTGGTGTCCTGCGGCGGCAAACACGGCCTCTACAATCTCTTTCAGGTGCTCTTCGAGAATGGCGACGAAGTCATCATCCCGGCCCCGTTTTGGGTGTCCTACGTCCCCATGGTGATGCTGGCCGACGCCGCGCCGGTGGTGGTGCCCACCCGCGAAGAGAACGGCTTTAAGCTCACTGCACCGGAATTGCAGGAGCGCCTTACTCCCCAAACCAAAGCCATCGTGCTGAACAGCCCCTCCAATCCCACCGGCGGCGTCTACTCCAAGGCCGAACTTGAAGCCCTGGGCGAAGTGGTGCTGGAGGCCGGACTCAGCGTCATCTCCGATGATATCTACGACAAGATCCTGTTTGATGGGGCCAAGTTCTATAATTTGGCCATGCTGTCGCCGGAGCTCAAGGCTCGCACGTTTGTTTTCAATGGAGTTTCCAAAGCTTATGCCATGACTGGCTGGCGCATCGGCTACCTGGCCGGACCTGAAGACGGGGTCAAGGCCGTGGATACCATTCAAAGCCAGAGCACTTCCAATCCCAACTCCATTGCCCAGAAGGCCGCCATAGAAGCACTAAGCGGCCCCCAGGATTCGGTTGCGGCGATGTTGGAGGAATTCGCCTGGCGTCGGGAAGATATCTACCGGCGGACCCTGGAGATCCCTGGAGTAACCACCACCAAGCCCGGTGGAGCGTTCTATCTCTTCCCCAATTTTTCGGCGTATTACGACAAACTCCAGGTGGCGCCGGGCCAGTCGCATTCCGGGGCCATGGCGGCCTACCTGCTAGAAGAGGCGAAGGTGGCAGCGGTGCCGGGAGGCGAATTCGGGGAAGACAAGTGCTTGAGGTTTTCCTATGCCACGTCCCGGGAACGGATTGCCACGGGCTTAAGCCGGATTAAGGCAGCTCTGGAGAAGTTGGGAAAATAAAGGAAAATCGGAAGGATTACGGGAAAGCGCGGCCGGCTGAAAGTCGAGCCGCGCTGTCCGTTCAATGCCCGCTTAGCGACCGGCGGCTCTGCGTTTGGACGCCTTGAGAGGATTGATCTTCTGGGTAGTCTCTTTTTTCTCGGCTTTCGCGTGAGTGGCGAGATTGCAGGTTCCCCGGCGCCATTTGGAGGCGGGGTCCGGGAAAGAGGCGCAGAAGGTGCTGCCATTGGAGCCGTTGACCCGCTCGCAGCCTTCGCATTCCGACACAACCGGTTTACAGCTGCCGCCGTTGAACGAACAGCCTTTTTTGGTCATAAAAGTACAATCTACTCCTGGTTTTAACGTTGCGCAGTGCATGGCCGTAGCCCCCCTTGAAATTCGGTAAATCTTACATTTATATACTACATTCAGCGTCATTGTCAACTAATTTTAGAAAATTTTTTGGTCAGCAGGGTATGTTTGTCTCATCCGCGCATCGGCTCAATTTCCCTGAGGACTCCGCCCAAAGGCCCGAAGTGCTATTGACCCCGATACGCCGGAGATTTATGATTAGGCTTAGAATACCGTCTCATGCAAGGCTTTACAAATTGGTGCAGACCGAGCCGCCGGAAGGAGGGGGCGAATGGGCCAGGGCAGTCTCAAGGATTACCAGGAAAAACGCGACTTTTCCCGCACCCCGGAGCCCTCGGGAAAAGCAGCCGGGGCATCCACCGAGCCCATCTTCGTGATCCAAAAGCACGATGCCAGCCATCTCCACTACGATTTCCGCCTGGAGGTGGAGGGAGTGCTCAAGTCCTGGGCCATTCCCAAGGGTCCCTCCACCGACCCCAAGGACAAGCGCCTGGCGGTGCCCACTGAGGACCATCCCCTGGAGTATGCTAACTTCGAGGGCACCATCCCGGAAGGGCAATACGGCGCCGGCACGGTTTTGGTGTGGGACACCGGTCCTTACCGCAACCTGACCGAGAAAAAAGGGGAGGCCATCCCCCTGGCCCAGGCGGTGGAGCACGGCCACGTCAAGGTCTGGCTGAAAGGTAAGAAACTAAAAGGGGGCTACGCCCTGACCCGCTTTCGCAAAGGCAAGGATGAATCCTGGCTGTTGGTGAAGATGGACGACGAGGAGGCCGATGCCCGGCGCAATCCCGTGTCTAGCGAACCCCAGTCGGTGCTCAGCGGCCGCACCCTGGAAGAGATCGCGGCAGCAGATTAGCCTCGCCTGCCGGTTTCAAGACGAAGGCTGCCCGGAAAATTGTGCGCAACCCAAGGAGGAAGAGGGGTATGGACGGCAAAATGGTTGATCTGGCAAACTTCAGGAGCATCGGCCGGTTCAAGGTGGCCGGCATCATTGTCGGGTTCGATTACTCCTGGTTCATTATCTTTAGCGTGGTGCTGCTGGCGCTGGCCGGAGGCTACTTTCCCCATTATTACGCGGGGTATGGGGTTGAGACGTACTGGATCGCCGGCCTGATCGCCACCCTGCTGTTTTTCGCCTCCGTCTTGGCGCACGAATTGGCCCACTCCCTCGTCGCCGTCCATATGGGGATCGACATCAAGGAAATCACCCTGTTTATCTTCGGCGGGGTTTCCCGGATCACCGAAGAGCCCAAAGACCCGGTTACCGAGCTGCAAATCGCCGTGGTGGGGCCGCTCTCCAGCTTTGTCCTGGCCGGAGTTTTCTGGGTATTCATGGCCATTTTCAAATATTTTGGACTCATCCTGCTCACCGGCATCTTTTATTACCTGGCCTGGATCAACCTGGCCCTGGGTATCTTTAATCTCATCCCCGGCTTCCCCCTGGATGGCGGACGGATTTTCCGGTCCCTATACTGGTGGCAAACCGGTTCCCTCACCCGGGCCACCCGGGTAGCCGCGGATATGGGCAAGGGTTTTGCCATGGCCCTGATGATCCTGGGAGGGGTACAAATTTTCATGGGGGATCTCGTTGACGGCCTGTGGTTTATTTTTATCGGCATGTTTTTGCGGGGCATGTCCCAGCAGGGCTATGAGGAAGTACTTATCCGTAAAACCCTGGAACATGTCCCGGTGCAGGAGATGATGACCCGGGAAGTGGTCACCGTACCTGCCGACATGAATCTGGATAAACTGGTCCATCAATACTTTCTGCAATACCCCTACGGGGGTTTTCCGGTAATAGATGAATTCGGCCAGGTCGCGGGGCTTATCACCCTGGCCAAGATTAAAGACATTCCCCCCCAGGAATACCCGGTGTTGACGGTGAAGCAATTCATGATTCCCCGCAGCAAGGATATCTTGACCACGCCGGGAATGCACCTGGACGAGGCCATGCAGAAAATGGTGGAGAACAACCTGGACCGGCTTTTAGTCATGCAGCAAAATCATCTGGTGGGCATCATCACCCAGACCACCCTGACGCGGTTCGTGGAAATCCAAAAGATATTAAAGAAAAGCGCAGATTGACCTTAATCGATTGGCAAATCTTACCGGGAGGCTTAAGGCCGCGGTGGTGGCCGACTCTCCCACAGTATTTTATAGGGACGCTATGGACCTGGTTGCAGCCCTGCTTGAGCCTTCCGCCTACCCGGAACCGACTGGGACGGTTGAGCTGATCCAGACCCATATTTCCTGGGTGTTCCTCACCGCTGACTTTGCCTATAAGGTTAAAAAGCCGGTGGACCTGGACTTTTTGAACTTTACCACCCTGCGCCGCCGCCATCATTACCTGCAGGAAGAACTGATCCTCAACCGCCGCCTCTGTCCGGAAATCTATCTGGAGGTCCTGCCCATTACGACGGAAGGTGGTCGGGTGCAGGTGGGCGGCCGGGGCCAGCCGGTGGAATATGTCTTAAAAATGGTGCGGATGCCCCAGGAGCGCATGATGGATGAGGTGGCGGACCGGGGCGAGTTGACCCGGGAGCACCTGGATCGCATCATTGCCCGGCTGGTGCCGTTCTACCAGCAGGCGGCCACCGGCCCCCGCATCAACAAGTACGGGGAGCCGGCCATTATTACGTATAACCACGAAGAGAATTTTTCCCGGACCGAAAACCTGGCCGGGGATCTGTTTCCCCGGGAGTTGTTTGCGGAGATTCGCGACTTTGCCCGGTCCTTCCTGGCCCGGCACCAGGGTTTGTTTCTCGAGCGTATCAAAGAAGGCCGCATCCGGGACTGCCACGGCGATCTGCATATGAAGAATATCTGCCTGGCCGACGGCGTCTATGTCTTTGACTGCATTGAATTTAATCCCCGTTTCCGCTACGGTGATGTGGCCGCGGACATCGATTTTTTGGCCATGGATTTGGATTTCCACGGCTTGCGGGATTTGAGCCGCTATTTCGTGGAGCGGTTCGCCGCGACGTCCGGCGATCCGGATCTGCTGCAGATGCTGGATTTTTATAAATGTTACCGGGCGTATGTGCGGGGGAAGATCAACGCCTTTACCGCCCAGGATATGGAGCAGACCCAGGAGGTCCGGGACCAGGCGAGAAAGACGGCGCGGGCCTATTTTGACTTGGCCGGGGAGTATGCCGACGCGGGGGCGCGATGGGCCGCTTGATCGTGGTGGTGTTCGGCCTGATGGGCACCGGCAAGAGCACCTGCGCCCGGGACCTGGCGAAAAGTCTGGGATGGCCGGTCATCCGCAGCGACGCAATACGAAAGGCCCTGGTGGGGCTTACGCCCACCGACCGGGTGCCCGAGGACTTCGGCCAGGGTATTTATAGCGACGCTTTTTCCACCCACACCTACGACGAGATGCTCAAGCAGGCGGAAGAGCACCTGTCCCTGGGCCAAAACGTCATTCTGGACGCCTCTTATAAACGGGCGTCGGAGCGGGCCAGGGTGCGGCATTTGGCTGGCGAGCACCGGGCGCAGGCCGTGTTCGTGTATTGCGAGTGCCCCGCAAATGTGGCCCGGGAGCGCCTGGGGATTCGTTTATCCGACCCTGAAGCCATCTCCGACGGCCGGGCGGAGCTCTTTACATCCCAGGCCCAGGATTTTGACCCCATTATGCCCGAAGACCGGCCGCTGCTGCGGCTGGACACAGCCCGGGAGCCGGAAGCGGTATTACAAGAGCTCAAAAGCTTTGTAGAAAGTTATTTATAGGGCGGCCTGTGACCGCCACCAACCAGCGGAGCGTCCTGTTGGGGCGCGTTTTAAACCTGCCCCTACCCGGTAAAGCCGAGACCGAATTTTAACTACGGAGACCATAATGACCTCTGAAGAAATGGTTGCCCAGATTAAAAAACAGGCCAAACATAACTTCAAATCCGGCTTAAACTGCGCCGAATCCGTCCTGGAAGCAGTGCTGACCCATATCGACACCGGCCTGCCCGTTGAGGCCATGTGCGTCATGACCGGCTTTGGCGGCGGCGGAGGACTGTTCGGCGACACTTGCGGCGCCCTGGTGGGGGCCATGGCGGCCCTGGGGGCGGTGTACGGCCGCCGGGAGGTGCCCGCCAGTGCCAGGGTTGCGAGCGCGGAACTCTATGGGGAGCCGGGGCTTTAACGCCTGTTCAACCGCCTGCCCAACGAATTCAAGCGGCGCTTTGGCAGCACCCAATGCCGTCTTTTGACCTCTCAGTGGCGGCAAACCTGGCTCTGCCGAGACCACCTGCAGTTTTGCCGCAACCTGACCATCGAAGCCGCGGGCCTGGCCGCGGAAATGGCCTTCCCCAAAGATCTGGCCGCTGGGGCTCTCTCCCCTTTGGGGAACAACACCCTCAAAACATCTCAGCACCCCCTTGACAAAAAGATTCATTTGCGTTAAAAATAAACCAACTGGTCGGTATATTTTAAGGCGAGGCTACGCATGGCAACTAAAGGGGACCTGACCCGGCAACATATCATCGAAAGATCGATGCAGCTCTTTTCGGTCAACGGCTATTTCAATACTTCCATTGATGGCATTGTCAAGGCCACCGGCCTGACCAAAGGGGGGCTGTACGGCCATTTCCGCAACAAGCAGGAAATCTGGTATGCAGTCTACGAAGAGTGCGTCAGGATCTGGAAAAGCATTGTTTTTCAAGGCGTGAGGGATATTGCCGATCCCTTGGCGCGGATTGAGAAGGTTGTTGAAAACAATCTGCAAAATTACCTGGGTGGGGGAGTTTTTGAGGGGGGCTGTTTTCTGTGCAATGCCTTGATGGAACTCGCGGGTCAGTCCCCGGAGATGAGCGCCCACGTTTTGGAAGGCTTCCAGAGCTTTGCCCAACTGTTGCTGCGGTGGCTTACCGAGGCCGACCAACAGGGGCGGCTCAAGGACGGCTTGAATCTCGACGAAATTGCCCATTTCATCGTGACCTCACTGAACGGCGCGGCCCCCATGTACGCGGCTAGCCAGGACCCGGCGGTCTGGCGGCACACCCTGGCGCAACTGCGTTTTTATATCGAGAGCTTAAAAAAACCGGATATTGTCAACTCATAGCCCTAAAGGAGAAGCGTTATGGAATACACCAACGTGCTGGTGGAGAAGCGGGAGCAGATCGGCTTCATTACCCTGAATCGTCCGCAGGCGATGAACACCTTTAACGTGCCCTTTGCCCGGGAGCTCAATGACGCTCTCCGGGAGATGGAGGCCGACCCCGAGGTCCGGGTGGTGGTGATCGACGCCAACGGTAAACATTTTTCCACGGGCATTTCCCTGGACGAGTTCAAGGGGAAGACCTGCAAAGACTATCGGGAGTTCATCCATTTGATGGATGAGCACAATCACACCATCGCCAAGATGAAAAAGCCGGTGATCGCCTCGGTCAAGGGCTATGCCCTGGCC
>JARRKO010000067.1:0-9823 GCA_037388025.1 Syntrophobacterales bacterium | reverse complement strand
AAAAAATTTTTCCTATCCCTTGTCTTTTCCTCCAAGGTGCTTAGATTTTATGGACTCTTGGTTGGCAAACAACCATTACACCATCAAGGAGGATAGGAACATGACTAAAGACAAACCCCATGATATGGAAACAGGTGGCAAAGGCGGTTTCAGCGGGGAAGAAGGGGCCAACATTTTTCAGTGTCCCGAATGCAGTGAGGAACACGCCTTTCCCGGGCACAAGCCGGGCGAACCTCTGATGTGCCCCAAGTGCGCCATCCCCTTGAAAGCCAAATACACCAAGTAATTGAGCCGGCTTTCTCCGTTTTAACCATTGTCCCTAAAGGTTTAAGGTAAATTTTCTCCCGTAACCTGGTTAAAAAACCAGCCATCTGACAAAACCTTAATAACTCCGGAGGGAGAGGCTTAGAGTTTCATCCAGGCCTCTCCCCGATTTTTTTCCGACACCTTTGTTAGTCGCACGGCACTAACACAGTTCTCGGTTTTCGGTTTTCGGTAAAAGATCATGTAGGGTGCGTTCTGCGCACCAAGATGGCGGGCGGGACGCCCGCCCTACCAACCTCACCACACCTCCAATACCGCGTCCAACGCCTGGGTCAGATGTTTCGCGGCCAAGCGGCTGCGGCCCCAGAGACGGAGCAAGACGGCAAGGCGGCGGGGGTCGGCAGCCAGCCAGGCCAGGGCCGCGGCCCCGCTGGGGGTCTGCCCTTGCCGGGCGGCTTCTTTCAGGAAGTCGGGAATTTCTTCTGCCGCCACGTCGGTGATGGCCCGGAGAGCTAAGAACGGCAGGGTCCTCACCTGGGCCGCCAAGGCGGCGGCGCTGGTCTCCAGGTCCAACACGGGGTGGGGCAGGTGGTGAAGCAAAGCCGCGTGGCCGGCCTTGTGGATAATCCCCCGGGTGGTGATCATACTGCCTCGAAAAACCGGTAGTCCCGCGGTGCGCAGTCTCTCCACCAAAGCCGCCGACCAGTGAGGCCAAGCCGGCGCCGGCAGCTCCTCCAGGGTTTGGGTGTCCGGGTCATACCGCCAATAAGTTTCCCCCAGAACCACGGCACCGGGGGTCAACTCCGGGGTCACGGCCCCCCCGAAGCCCAGGGAAATAAGGCCCTGAGGCTGATAGCGCTCAAAAACCCAGGCCACCGACCGGGCGGCCGCGTCCTCCCCCATGCCTGAAACCACTGTTACGCCCTTGTTTGGCCCCCGGGTAAATTCCCAGGCGGGCGGCTCCGCCCCGGGAAGACAGGTGGCTCGAACCCGGCGTAAAAAAGGCTGCACTTCCTGAGAAAGTGCAGCCAGAAAAGCCGCGGTGACGGGTTTTTTGGTAACCATCAGGTTTTGGGCGACGGCAATTGATGACGGTTCGGGTTCTGCGACAGCAGTTCCGGTTCCTCGGGAGACTCCGTGGCGTTCTTGTCACCCTTAGGGGGAACATTTTTGGCCTGTTTGGGTCGGCCCCAACGCTTCCCCTGCACCAGAAGCTGACCGTTTTTGTGGAGGACCGTACGGTCATCCAGGATGATGAGCCCGTGACGCTCGGAAATCTGGGTGTAATACTGGTACTTCATCTGGCGCTGGTTGAGGCGGTATTTGAAAAACAGGAAGAACAGCATATAGATGATGACCACCACCCCTGCGCCGGCCAGCACGTAACTCAGGAAAGTAAAGGTGCTGGAGGTCAGGGAAGACAACCAGGCCATAATGGGGTGGATGTTGTACAGCCCAAAAATGGTGACCAGACATAGAAAGAGGATAGCCAGTAAGGGGAGGCGTTTGAGATGTCCCACCAGGGCAATATCGTGACCCTCGACCTCCTCCTCCTCCGGGGCGGCCATGACGTCCTGCCCCAGGAAGTAGTTGAACCCGGTGATAATCACCCCCATGAGAAAAGTGAGCATGATGGGGAAGGCGAAGCTCACGAAGAGATATTCTTTCCAGGGGAAGGGGGTATACACCCGGTGGTATCTATCATCCGAGGACCACAGGGCCACCACGATAAAAATGACAATCTCCAGGATGGCGATCAGCTTGAGATAATCGAAAAAAAGCTTCTTGCGATCGGCCTTGGAGAAATAGGAGGCAATTCTGGACATAAAAACCCCTAACAGACAGGTCTGCTTCTTAAAAAATATCAGACCAAACCTTCGGGGTCAATGGTTTTCAGGCCAAGGGGAGAGGTACAGCAGAGATGGGCCAGGGGTTAAAACCGCGACTGGCCCATCTCTTCTATAAACTTCTGTAACAGTCTTCCTTTTAAAAAGTAAAGACCTTGTATTCCGGATTAACCATCATTTCCACCAGGACACTGCCCGCGGAAATGAAAGCCCCTTCCACCAGCTCATCCTCAGAAATGAGACGCTTGTCCGCGCAGGCCTTGCACACGTGGATGGGGGTTTTGCGGGATATGATCTTGTCCAACAGATCTTTCATGTGCTCCCCGGTGGAGGACCGGATGCCTTCGGCCATGCCTATTTGGGCCCAGTGGATGGCGTCGTCGATTAGGAAGATTTCCACAGTCTTTCCCATCTCTGCGGCCAGGGCGGCGAATTGTAAGGCCCGGGTGGCGCCCCCCGCCTTTTCAAAACCTTTAGACATGACGAACAGAAACTTTTCCATGGTTAGACGTCCTCCGAATCTGTATTTACCGGCTCAAGCGTCAAGAAAGAGGCAGAGTGGGCCGGTCCTGCCCTGCAGTTTGCAGTATAATACGCGGTTCATAAATTCGGTAAGGTATTTCTCCCCTCAGGCTACCAATCCGGTTCGTCATGGGGAGTGTCATATACGACAATTGCGGCGGCCAGGGGCCGCCCTATAAACTTTGTGTCACCTGAACGAAGCGAAGGATCTCAGCCTTGTAAAAATGCGAGATTCTTCGCTTCGCTCAGAATGACCTGGTTAAGGAATTTGAGATTTTGCCATAGCTTGCAATGTCAAAGAAGCGATAGGTGCGCGCCGATCACACCCCGCCGTTTTTTGCCTATTCAGTCCCTTCAGGTTTTTCCGCCGGTTCTTCCGGGGGCTCGTCCTGCACAATCTCCTTATACCACTCGGAGTGATGCTTTTTGGCCCACTTGCGTCCCACCTTGCCGTCGACCATGGCCCGCCAGGTACCCGGATTGGCGATGGTGCCCAGATAGGCATGGGCGATGATGGCCGCCACAAAAATCACGGCAAATAATCCGTGAATGGTGGACGTGGCGCAGTTGAAGGTCAGGGACAGGCTGTCCTTGAAGATCAGCAGCACCCCGGTGACGCCCATGACCAGGCTCAAGATCACGGTGAGCCAGAAGAAGATCTTCTGCCCAGCGTTCAGCCGGCCCGCCGGCACGTCCACTTCTTTGCCGCCGAGGTAGCCGCCGTGCTTGGCCAGCCATTCTTTATCATAGGGCGCAAACCTGGCATCCCGGGTCCAGAGAATCAGGCTCACCACTGAAGCCACGATAAAGACGAGACCCGTAACCCAGTGGAAAATCACCGCACTCTCGGGGGAGCTGAACAACATGCGCAGCAGGCTGACATTATTATAGAAGAATATATAGCCGGTCAAGGTCAGGAGCAAGAAGGTGATCAGGCGCACCACGTGGGTCCAGCGCTCCGACACCCTAAAACGCGGGATGGTGGCCGGCTCATAGGTAAAGTCGGCGCCCTTGGGCCCCTGGCCGGTGTAATGCAGCACCAGGCCGAATACCAGGATCAACAGCAATAGGCTGACGTAGGGCGATAGATAGGTTTGATGGAATTGGTTCAGATAAAAGGCCCAGGGCTGGCAGCCGTAGAGGCGTCCGGCGCTGATGGTAACGGGTTTACCGGTGGGCCCGAACATGTCGGTGACGATCTGGCCCTTGAACATATGGGCTTCGGTGGAGTGACAGTCGGTGCAGCCGCCCGCCCCCAGGGCCAGGCTGGCCGGGGCCACGTTGTGGTTAATGTTGAACCCTTCCACGTGTCCGGCCCAGGTGTGATCCGGGGCGCTCACCAGCTCGCCTTGGTCATCCAGGTAATACATCAGGCCGCCCTTATGGAAATAGGGCTTGCTTTGCTGGAAGCGCTTGTTCCCCTTAAGGGTCTCGGTGAGCGCGGTCAGCTCGATTTTGATCTGCTCCGGCGTGTGCAGCGCGGGCTTCTGGGGATTTTTGGGTTTGAGCTGAGGCTTGGCCTTGGCATAGCCCTTCTTGAGCTCCCGGGCGAACAGCGGATAGTGGATGCCGTCTTTGTCCAGGTTGGTGAAAAAGACGCTCTTGAAGCGGTTCACCGGCCAGATCTTGCCGTGCTCATCCCTCTGGAACGCAGGCTGCCAGGTGAACTCGGCGCCGATTTTTTTGGCCCCCGGTTTGGGCAACATCATGGGATAGTTGACCATCTTGCCGGTGGTGACGTCAAAGCCCTCGAAACCCGCCCGGTGCAGGGAGGGGATATGGCAGACCTCGCAGGCCAATTTATCCAGGTGGTTGGGCCGGATGGACAGGTGCGCCGGCCGGGGCGCGCCCATGTAGCCCTCTTCGTGGCACTGCTTGCAGGTCTTGAAGTTAACGTAATCCAGGTCGTCCCGCACCGTGGAGACGTTTTCTTTGCCTTTGGCGAAATTATGGTTGATTTTGGTAATTTTGAGCTTTTTATCTTCGATGGACGGGTGGCACTGAACGCAGTTCATGCCCTGGAGGTTGTGGATGTCGTGGTTAATCCGGTCATTCCAGGAGAAGCCCCGCTTTTTCACGTCTGAGATGCCGTGACAAAAGACACAGTTCTGCGCCGGCGGTGGATAGGCCAGGTTCAACACGATCTTGCCGTCGTCGTTGAACAGCCGCTTGTTATAGGTAACCGCGGGCTTCTGGCCCGCCCGGACGAAGCCCTGGACTTGACCGATACCCGCGGCCGATACCGAAGCCCACTTGTAGTTCAGCATCTTGAGCTGCCGGGTGCGCTCCGGGAAATTATAGTTCGGCAGGTGGCAGACAAAGCAGTCAGCCTCCACCACCCCGGTTTTGTCCCATTGGCTCTTGTAATAATCGCCGTTCAGGGTCTGGGCTAAGGACGGGTCGGCCTTGAGCCGGGTGTCATAGCGCTGGCCGTCCCGGTCGTATTCCAGGCCACCGCCCCCCGGATGACAGGACCCACAGGAGGGTTTTTTAATGCCCTGGGCGTCCCGGGGCCCCACGCTGATCCATGCAAAAGTGGTAAGATCGATTTGATCCGGATTGTCGTTGTTCTTTTTCGCCAACTGGCGAAAGGAAGGCGGTCAGAACTTCCCCATCATGCCGTCGGAGAGCACCCAGGGTTTATCCTTACTGTAATCGTCCTTGATGCGATCCCAACCCTGCTGGAAGTGGAAACCCTTGGTAATCTCGTCGTAGTTGTGGCAGGCGCCGCAGGTCTGGCGGGAGCTGTAGGGCTGGTCGGCGTTTTCCCCGGTTAGGGGATTGATGATCTTGCCGTCCTCGGTCTTGAGGTGAAAAGGCGGACATTGTCTCCTGGCAGCCATGGTCGCAGGCGACAGCCACAGCAGCCAGGCCAGGGTGGCTATCAGGCCGAACACCACCCCATAACGCATCGTTTTCATAAAGCTTACCCTTTTAGAGTTACGAGTTTCGAGTTTCGAGCCAAACTCTTATGGGAAAAACCATCCTTTATTTCCCCGGCCTTGGCCCTGTAATCACTTGCCGGGGCGCTGTCCATTTTCCTATTGCAAGGACGTTGCCAGAAGGCTGAATTTTTAACTTGCTGAAAAATCATGAAAAAATAAAAAGGCAGGGTGCGGCGATTGACATTTGTTAACAATTTGATTAACTAACGTTTACGAAATAATTTAACGTGGGGCATCGTGGAAAAAGGAAAAGTGGTGACAAATCAAGGCGGAGAGAGCAGCGCCGCCTCCTCCCTGACCGGGCAGTGCGAGGGGTACTGGGAAACCGTTATTCACACCATCATGGAAGGCCTCATGGTGGTAAACCCCGAGGGGAGCATTGTGGCCGTCAACCCGGCCATGGAGCGCTTGACGGGGTATACTCGGGAAGAGCTGGTGGGGCAGCCCTGCACCATCCTCAACTGCGACCGCTGCCGGGGTTTTAATCCCCGGGATCCCCAACGCCAGTGCACCCTGTTCAAGAAGGGCGGCGTGCGGCGCATCCGCTGCGTCCTCACCAAAAAGGACGGCAGCACCCTACCCTTTCTCAAGAATGCCGCGGTCTTAAAGGATGACCAGGGCCACGTTTCCGGAGCCGTGGAAACCCTCACCGACTTGACCGAGGTCTTGGCCCGGGACCGGGTCATTACCCGCCTGCGCCGGGAGCTGTACCGGGAGGACGGCTTCCACGGCCTGGTGGGACGTTCACCGGTCATGCTCCAGCTTTTCCAGCTCCTGACCAGCACCGCGTCCTCCGAAGCCCCGGTGATCCTGTACGGGGAAAGCGGCACCGGCAAAGAGCTAGCCGCAACGGCGCTCCATCGTCTGAGCCCCCGGACTCGCGGTCCCTTCATCAAGGTGAACAGCGCCGCGCTGAACCAATCCCTCCTGGAAAGCGAACTTTTCGGCCACGTGAAGGGCGCGTTCACCGGCGCGGACCGCACCCGGGTGGGGCGCTTCGAGGCGGCCCATCGGGGTTCCATTTTCCTGGACGAAATCGGCGACTTGCCCCTGGACACCCAGGCCAAGCTGCTGCGGGTGCTTCAGGAAAAAGTTATCGAGAAGGTGGGGGATCACCGGCCCGTGCCGGTGGACGTGCGCATAATTACTGCGACCAACAAGGATCTGCACCACCTGATGGACGAGGGCGCCTTCCGGGAAGATTTGTATTTCCGGATCAACGTCATTCCCATCCACATACCGCCGTTACGGGAGCGGCAGGAGGACATTCCCCTGCTGGTGGAACACTTCCTGGAACGGAGCGCGGCCAAGACCCAGAAACGTATCACCGGCATGAGCCGGGAGGCCATGGAACTATGCTTGCGCTATGACTGGCCCGGAAACGTCCGGGAACTCATGAACGTCATCGACTACGCCTTTGTCCTCTGTAACGAGGACACCATTTTGCCGGAGCACCTGCCGATCCAACTCAGCGGTAAGCGCCCTGCCCCGCCCCGGCCGCGGCGCCCGGAAACCCCCGGCCCCCAGCGCGTGAGTCGGGAGGAGCTGGTAGAGGCCCTACGGGCGGCCCAGGGGCAAAAGTCCAAGGCCGCGGGGCTGCTCGGGGTAAGCCGGGTCACCCTGTGGAAATGGCTCAAAGAACATAACGTCCAGGTGGAGACCGTGGTGCGCGGCTAGATTATCAAGATAGAGCTGTTTAACTGTTTGAATTTATTGAAGATATAGAGCAGTTAGCTGCATATAGGCCCTCAGGAAAGCAGGCGTCTTGAGGCTGAGACGCTCCTCCAGAATTAGGAAGTCATTGGATTAAAATTCATACCGCAGGCCGGGCTACATGGGTTTCGTCGGAGGCGGCACGCCGTCGCCTCCCTGCGCCTGGGGTCCAGGAGTGGAAATTTTCTCGCTTATCCCGGGGAATTCCACAAAGCGGCGCGGCAGCTTGATGGTCACCGTTGTTCCTCTTCTTAGCTTACTTTTAAGGCTGATGGTTCCCCGATGTTCATCCACGATCTGGCGCACCAGCACCATGCCCAAGCCAGTACCCCCAATTTTGGTGGTATAGAATGGGATAAAGACATTTTCCACCACCTCGGGGGCCATTCCCCGGCCCGTATCTTTAATCATCAAGATCGCCTTATTCTTGACCTGGGTGGTGCGGACCAGGACGGACCCTCCGGGTTGAGTGGCCTCCACTGCATTGCGCAGGAGATGGGACAAAGCCACCCGCAACAATTGCTTATCTACCCTCACAAGTAGGGGTTTTGCAAATAAGTCAACCAGTAGGTTGATTTTTTTAGCCTTGAATTCGGGGCGCAGGACATTCAGGCTGGACTCCACCAAGAGGTTAATGTCTTCCTCAGTAAAGAAGGAGTCCTTCCTGCGAGCCAGAGTCTCAAAGCGGAGCACTATCTCCTCGATGCGCCTGGCCTCTTTGGCAATGGCTTCGGCCTGTTCCCGGGTAGCATTGACATCATTGGGTTTCTTCGCCAAGCGATGACTGATTCCACCAATAACACAGAGGGGATTGCGGATCCCGTGGGCAATGCCCAAGGCCATCTCCTTCATGGTGCGCTCCATGACACAAGCCTCCATCTCCCGGTTGAGAGCCAGGATTTCCTCACTGGTCTCCTCCAGATGGCGATGATCAATCTCCATGTGGTGATAGATGCGCTGGATCCTATGAAAGAAAAGGGTTATGGCTGCAACGAATACATAAGCAACGATGTCCAAACTCCCGGAAATGCCCTGGACCCAATCCAGCGCCGGAAAATGAAAAAAGCTAATGAGACTCTGGGCGGTGAATGAAATCAGATGTGTACAAGCAAAAACCAAAAAGGCAAGAGAGAGCCAGTTTAGAAATAGCCAGAGTGCGTTTTCTGGATCCTGAGCCAATGATCTTGAGCTGATCCTTAAGGCAAGCCAGCTGAGTCCTATCACAATCACCGACGCGATGATTTCAAAGATCCAGATGAGAAATACGGGGATAGTGATCATTGGTGATCTGTGCTCGGCATTTTAGCCAAGGCTTTTATGCCCCGATAGAAAAAATAGAAAGACGGGACAAGGAGGATGAAGTCATTAATTTGGGTAATGAAAATTATCCACGTTTGAAAATCATGTACCTGTAGCCGCATGGACCAGCCCTTCCCCCAAATAAGCGGTCCTGTGAAAGATCGGATTATCCAATGGCCGGCAAAGGCATCAAGATTCCATAAAGCCAGTAGCACCCAGGCCCAGAGCAGATAGCGGAAGCCCTGTGACTTCTCCAGACCCAATTTAAGGATCTCATAGATGAAAAAAATCATAGCCCCAAAAAACAACAGATGCGCTAGGTCATTGGCGTAAGGAGCTGGCATGGGGCTCATGAAACCGGCGGCCAGACCGTAATTAGGAAACAAAAACAGCAGGCTGCCAGCTACTGAAAAAATCATGGCCAAGTGACGCTTCATGTCGTTAGCCTTTTCAAGGTCATTTGGGTAACCTTATAATATTAATAAGGTTTACCAAAAAATAATCACGATGATGAATGCTTGCAAGGGCACGAGGTTGATAGGAATATTCCAAGCGCTTATGCCTTGTTTATGCATTAAAGAGAAACTATTACTTGCATTCCCAATGTTGAGGGAAAGAGAGCGGCTGGACTTTTTCAGCCAACAAGGGGCTGAACGAATCCAGCCCCTTTCGCTAAAGAGGATTGCCTCAGGTGGGTTATTAAATCCAGGCGGGGCCCAAAGGGAGGTTGATTCCCGCTTCGGCACAAATCACATGCCACATGAGATACCAGGCCAGAAGGGCGCACCCGACGAGATCCCAGGCGGCAATAGCCTTAAGAATGGGAACCTGCCAGAAAGCATCGATGGTCAGTCCGATGAAGCCCAGCAATAAGGTAAGGAAGATCAGGGCAAGAGTCGTATGATGTTTCATGGCAGGTATGAACAGGAGAAAGGTAAAGAGCGTCCATCCGAAGAGGAACCACGGTAGGCCGTTTTTCAGAGCCAGGGTGGGATACGTCATGGTCTCGGCGGGGCTGGTGCCAAAAATCACCAGGAAGGCTAATGAAATCCAGAAGGCCCCATAGCCGCTGAAGGCGCAAAACCCAAAGTTGTTGCCAGTCCTAAATTCGAGGAAGCCGGCAATTAATTGAGCAAAGCCACCAAAGATAAAGCCAAGCCAGATGATTGGGCTGATGGCCACCCATCCGAGGTTGTGAAACTGGAGAAGAAGGGTGGTCATACCAAAGCCTGC
>JARRKO010000066.1:12514-38606 GCA_037388025.1 Syntrophobacterales bacterium | reverse complement strand
CTTCACATCCCGCGGTCATAAACCGGCAACTGCTCCGGGGTCAGCTCCTTGAGTCGCGGATAGTGCCGGTCCTTATCTGACAGCAGCGGCGAGGCCGTGGGCCAGGGGATAGCCAGGTCCGGGTCGTTCCACACGATACCGTATTCATCTTCGGGGTGGTAAAAGTCGGTGCATTTATAAAGCACGGTGGCCGCGTCGCTCACCACCGCAAAGCCGTGGGCGAACCCGGGAGGCACATACAGTTGGCGGCAGGGTTCTGCGGTGAGGGTGGTGGACAGCCACTGCCCGAAGGTGGGAGACCCCCGGCGGATGTCCACCACCACGTCCCAGATCTCCCCGGTCAGGAGCACGACGAGCTTTCCCTGGGGAAAGCGCAATTGATAATGCAGACCCCGCACCACCCCGCCCGAGGAGTGGGAGATATTGTCCTGGACAAAGTCCGCCGGTATGCCGTGTTCCGTATAACGACGGGCCTGAAAGATCTCCAGGAAATGCCCCCGCCGGTCACGGAAGATCTTGGGCTCGATGAGCAGGATCTCAGGAAAGAGCTGGGGTGTTACCTGCATGAACTAAGGTCTCCCTCGCAGCGGCGCTTGTTATCCAGGGGTTTTAGAGAGAGGGGCCGGGGGTCGCGGACCACCTAGCGCCTCGCCAGCCCTCGTGCCAATCCTTAAAAAAATAAACGTGTTTTTCACGATAAAGCTCGGAGGCATTTTTTTACGCGAGTTTTTTTCACCTGAGAAGATTGAATAGCGCAGTTAGCCTAAGAAGCAAAGCTAAATCAGACTAAATCAGCCAGCAAGGAGAAAAAATTACAAGTAG
This sequence comes from Syntrophobacterales bacterium, assembly GCA_037388025.1. Taxonomy (GTDB): domain Bacteria; phylum Desulfobacterota; class Desulfobaccia; order Desulfobaccales; family 0-14-0-80-60-11; genus JBGSLA01. Next base: position 37,784 of record JARRKO010000066.1, on the reverse strand, counting down.
AATTGCCGTCCTCGGTTGTTAAGCGGCAAGCTTTCCGGTTCTAAGAATCGCGGTCCTTTTCTTTGGAAAAAGCGGCGAAGCTCAATGGGCAAATCTCAACGTTCAGCTGGCGTTGATCAGGTCTGGCCGTAGTGCAGTTCCAGCCATTGCCGGTAGTCGCCGCTTTGCACCGAGGCCACCCATTCCGGGTGGTCCAGATACCAGCGCACCGTTTTGGCCAAACCGCTCTCAAAGGATTCCCGGGGACGCCAACCCAATTCCCGGGAAATTTTGTCGATGTTGATGGCATACCGCCGGTCGTGGCCGGGGCGATCCTTGACAAAGGTGATGAGCCGGTCATGGGGCCGGTGGGGGGAAGCGGGGAACAGTTCATCCAGGACGGCGCACAAGGTCCGCACCACCTCCAGGTTGGTCTTTTCGCAGTTGCCCCCGATATTGTAGGTCTCGCCCACCCTCCCCTGGGCCAGTACCAGGCGCAGGGCCTCGCAATGGTCCGTGACATAAAGCCAGTCCCGGACATTCAAGCCGTCCCCGTAAATGGGAAGAGGCTTGCCTTGGTGCGCATGCAGAATCATCAAGGGGATGAGTTTTTCCGGAAACTGGAAGGGGCCGTAATTGTTGGAGCAATTGGTGATGAGGGTGGGAAGCCCATAGGTATGGTGGCAGGCCCGCACCAAGTGGTCGCTGGCGGCTTTGGACGCGGCATAAGGGCTGTTGGGGGCATAGGGCGTGGTCTCGCTAAAGGCCGGGTCCTCCGGCGCCAGGGAGCCGTACACTTCATCCGTGGAGATGTGCAGGAAACGAAAGTCCTCCTGGTGAGGCCTGGGGAGGGTGTCCCAGTATTGACGCACCGCTTCCAGGAGGTGAAAGGTCCCCATAATATTGGTTTCCAGGAAGTCCTGGGGCCCATAAATGGAGCGGTCCACGTGGCTCTCGGCAGCAAAGTGCACCACGGCCCGGGGCTGATGCTCCTGAAGGAGGCGGCCCACCAACTCCCGGTCAGCAATGTCGCCCCGCACAAACCGGTGCTTGGGGTCGTCGGCCACCGCGGCCAGGTTTTGGAGGTTGCCGGCATAGGTGAGGCGGTCCAGGTTGACGATACAGGCGGCGTTCAGCTCCCGGGCGGCCAGCACGAAATTTGACCCGATAAAGCCGGCTCCGCCGGTTATCAGCCAGGTCTCAGGCGAACCATTGCGAGTCATAAGCTCTCATGGAGGTTCAAAGTTCAAGGTTCAAGGTTCAAGGTTCAAAGTTCAAAGTTCAAAGTTCGAGTTTTGATTTTTGAGTTTCGAGTCTTGAGTTGGGAACCTCAAGTCTTTGGCGGCCATTCCCGACAATTTATGGGCAACATTCTCATCTTACGCCAATTTGTCTAACATACCAAAGATAAACCCAGGGGAGGAACGAGGTTCCGGGAATTTGCCGCCAGAATCTGTTGGCTGGTCTTAGAAGCTATGGCAAAACAGATTCTTCTGTCAAGCTGAGCGAAGTAAATGATCTATAAGTTATTAATATTAAAATTTAATTCTTCGCTTCGCTCAGAATGACAAAATTTCTAAATCAGAGGTTGTAGTCCAAAGCCGCAAAGATCAGGACCAAAATTCCCGGAATCATCTACCCAAGGCCTTTTAACCGTGTTATGATTAAAATTTATCAAGACTTGTAGTTCCGTACTTATCAACTTGTTGTTTTCATTGCAAGAAATTAAATATAATTCTTTAAGCCCATTCACCCTCCGGTGAACCTAACTCTGAGAGGATAAGCTAGAAAGGAGGCAAGCATGGCGAAAGTGGCGATTAATGGCATGGGACGCATCGGCCGGGCCGCGCTGAAGATCATTCTGGACCGGACCAACCTCGAGGTGGTGGCGGTGAACGATCTCATGGACCCGGAAAACCTGGTTTATTTGCTGAAATTCGACACCGTCTATGGCCGCTATAACCGGAACGTGGCCGTGAAAGATGGCAATCTGGTGATTGACGACAAGACCATCAAATTCCTCAGCGTCAAGGACCCGGCTCAGCTTCCCTGGAAGGAACTGGGTATAGACTTGGTGGTTGAGTCCACCGGAATTTTCACCAATACCGAGGGCTTACAAAAACACGTTCAGGCCGGCGCCAAATACGTCCTGTTATCAGCCCCTCCCAAGGATGTGATGTGCACCATCGTCCATGGCGTTACCGAACCGCCGGCGGGGGAGCACGCCTTTTCCTGCGCCTCCTGCACCACCAACTGCATCGCTCCCGTGGTGGAGATCATTGACCGGCACTTCGGCATCAAAAAGGCCACCATGACCACCGTTCATGCCTATACTTCCAGTCAAGCCATCGTGGATGGACCGGCTAAGAAGTGGGCCCGGGGGCGGGCCGGCGCGGCCAACTTTGTGCCCACCACCACCGGCGCGGCCAAGGCGACCACCGACATTTTGCCGCATCTGAAAGGCAGATTCGACGGCGTGGCGGTACGGGGTCCCGTACCCAGTGGCTCTTTGGCCGATATCGTCATGGTCCTGGAAAAAACCACCACGGTGGAGGAAGTCAACAATATCTTGCGGCAAGAAGCCGAAAGTCCCCGTTATAAGGGAATCCTGGGCGTCACCGACTACCCGCTGGTCTCTCACGACATTATTCAAGACACCCGGGCTTCGGTGGTGGAAGCCAGCATGACCCAGGTAGTGGACGGCGATCTCCTGAAGATCATGACCTGGTATGACAACGAGTGGGGCTATACCAACCAGATGATTCGGGAGGCGGTCCGTCTGTTAGGTGGTAAAGAAATTGGTGAATAAGGCTATAGCCGAACAGTGAAATTCTAACCAGGTGGTCGTCAGCTGCTGAGCTTAGCTACCCGGCAGAGGCACTGCCTCCCTTATCACTGGTTTGTGCAGTAAATTCCGGGCAGGTTGGCTTTGCCTGAGCCGACGCTGGAAGAAAAAATATTTTTTTAATAAATCCCCCGTGCAATCCGGCAGAACAGGACTTAGGTTTAAGGGTATAAAAGCTGTCAAGGAGTAAAAGTATGGCCGAAAAAGAAAAAGTTATCTGCACGGTGGATCCTGTCTGCAATATGGATTTGAAATCTCATCACGGCGAGTATATGTATGACTTCGAGGACGTGACCTACTACTTCTGCTCCGAACTTTGCCGTGATGAGTTCATCAAGCAGCCGGAAAAATTCGCCAAAAAAGAGAAGTCTTAATTTTTGGCGGGGGGTCGGCCTTTTCCTCAGGAGGTTTTGGAAAAGCGAGGTGTGCGGTTAGGAACGCGGTTCACAAGACCCTAACGAAAAACTATTTCCCCACAATGCAGAATCTCCCCTGGCACCGGAGAGATTCTGCATTATTATTTGGAAATGTGCAAATAACCTTACCAGGATAATCGATGAATTTTCAGCGTGAGTTATGGACCAGGTATGAAGCCGAGGGGATTCCCATCTACGTCAGGGGGGACAGGCCGAACTGGTTTGTGCCCACCAGCGCCGGCGACCGCATCCTGAAGGAGTGGCCGGGTGCGGCGGCCAACGGCGATCTGCAGGTGCGGCGCTTTCTCGAGCGGCTCCCCGGGGAGCCCCCCCTGGCTTACACCGGTCGCGATACGGTTCTCAGTCTGCAGCATCTACGGGAATTGTGGTTTCATCTCACCAACCGCTGCAACCAGGCCTGCCGCCACTGCCTGTTTGCTTCTTCTCCCGGGGATCAGGTTGAACTTGCGGCCCCGCGGGTCAAGGACATCGCGACCCAGGCCGCGGCCCTGGGCTGCCGGGTCTTCGCGCTCACCGGCGGAGAACCCCTGGTTTATCCGGATTTCACCGAAATCGTGGACTATCTGTTGGGATTTGATCAGTCCCACGTGTTGGTCCTCACCAATGGCACCCTCCTTAAAAATTTCGCCCACCATCTGGCCCGCTGGCCCCAGGACCGCTTCCATCTGCAGGTGAGCCTGGACGGCCAGGAAGAGAACCACGACCGCCTGCGGGGCCAAGGGGCCTTTGCGGCGTTGCGGGAAAATCTCGCCTGGCTGAAAACCCAGGCGCGCGCCTGCACCCTGTCCATGTGCGTCACCAAGGCTAACTTCATGGATCTCCCTGAGATGGCCGAGCTGGCCGGAGAGATGGGCGCGGCCAACCTGCACCTCATTTGGTATTTCGTGCGAGGGCGGGGGACCTCCGATCAATTTGTCCCCCCGGAGGCCATTGTTCCCCAGGTGGTGGAGACCGTCCGCCGGGCCGAAGCTCTGGGAATCAGTGTGGACAACCTGGACGCCCTGAAAGCCCAAGTTTTGGCGCCCTCCGGCACCGTCCACGACGGGGCGGGCAGCGGCTGGGAATCCCTGGCGGTGGGCCCGGACGGTCGGGTCTACCCCTCCCCGGCCCTGGTGGGAGTGGAAGACCTGGCCACGGACCTCACCCCGGACCTGAAAACCGCGTGGCAGCAAAGCCCGGTGCTCACGGAATTGCGCCAGGCCACCGCAGCTAGCCTTGCTTCCCCCTTACGTTTTTTCCTGGGGGGCGGCGACCCGGACCACAGCTATCTCCGCCGCGGTACTTTTATGGGGGATGATCCGTATATACAGCTATACGAGCAGTTGGCCCTGTGGCTCATCGCCCGGGAGGCCGCCACCGAACCGGACCGGGAGGTACCCGGCCTGCGCCTGCGCATGGGGGAAATTCTGGAAACCTGCGGGCCCCACGGGGCCGTGGCCCTGACCCACAGCAATTGTCTGTTGACTGCGGCCACTTTGGACAGCCGCCATGCTGTGCGGGAGTTTTACCAGGATGCGGCCCAGACCACCAAAGAAGACATTTTAAACCCGGTGTGCTATCCGGAGGAGTTCATCGACCATATTCCGGAGGCGGCCAGGCTGCGGAGCTACGGCTGCGGCAGTCCCGTCCTGGAGGCGCGGCTTAAGCCCGGGGAAACCGTATTGGATCTGGGCTGCGGCACCGGGGTGGAGTGCTTCATCGCCGCCCGCCTGGTGGGGCCGGCCGGCCGGGTCATCGGGGTGGATATGCTGCCCGTCATGCTGGGCCGGGCTTCCCGGGGTGCGGTGGGGGTAGCGGCCAACCTGGGCTACGACAATCTGGAATTCAAACTGGGCTATCTGGAGGATTTGCCTTTTCCCGACCACAGCGTGGACGCTATTTTGTCCAACTGTGTTATTAATCTCTCCAACCACAAGCGGCGGACCTTCCGGGAGGCCTTTCGGGTCCTCAAACCCGGGGGGCGGCTGGTGGTGGCCGACGTGGTCACCCCCACGGAGCCCCATCCGGCCATCCGGAACGACGACACCCTCAGGGGGGAATGCATTGCCGGGGCCCACACCGAAAAAGACCTTTTTGCTCTGTTGGAGGAGACCGGTTTCAGCGGGGGCCGGGTCCTGAAGCGCTTTCCCTACCGGACGGTTAAGGGGCATGCCTTCTTTTCCCTGACCTTTGAGGCCCTGAAACCCCAAACCGATGAAGAGGTTCTGGTCATGTACCGGGGGCCGCAGGCCGCCCTGGTCACCCGGCGGGGTGAGTTCCTGCCGGTGGGGGAAATCCGTCGGGTCAGCCGCCGCGACCTTCCCGAGCACACCACCGACCTGCTGATTCTGGACGAAGCCGGCCGGGCCGTCAATGTTACCCAGGATTCCTGGAGTTGCTGCCCCCAGCCGGCGGCTCAGGAGGAGGGCGCCTGGGGCTGTTATCCCGCTCCCGACCCGGCCCAGCCGGCATCGGCGTCCTCGTCCCCTGACTGGTCTCCGGCCCCGGCTATCCGCCATCATTCGTCCGGCTGTATGGTGTGCGGCGCTCCCCTGGTTTACCAGGAAGAGGAGAGCCCGGCTCGGTGTCATTACTGTCAGGCCACCCTGCCGGCCAACGCGGTCTGCGAGCGGGGCCACTTTGTCTGCGACGCCTGCCACACCACAGAGGCGCTGGCCGTCATCGAGCACATCTGCCGGACCACCCGGGAGACGGACCTCATCGCCCTCCTCGACGAAATCCGCCGACACCCCGCCATTCCCCGCCACGGGCCGGAACACCATGTCCTGATCCCGGCGATTATTTTGACGGCCTATCGCAACCTGGGGGGTGAAGTGACCCCGGAGATTTTTCGTACGGCGTTAACCCGGGGCCAAGCCGTTTCGGGCGGGGCCTGTGCCTTTTGGGGGGTTTGCGGCGCGGCCACCGGGGTGGGCATTGCCTTCAGTGTCCTCCTCCAAGCCAATCCGGTGAAGCCTAGAGAGCGGCAACAGGTGATGGGGGCCGTCCAGGCAGTGCTGGGGGACCTCGGTGCCTGGGAGGCGGCGCGCTGTTGCCAGCGGGATTGCTGGCTGGCCCTGCGCCGAGCGGCGGAGCTGTCCCGCACCCTTTTGCCCCTACCCTTGAGGGCCGAAGCGCCCCTGGTCTGCCGCCAGAGTGGCGAGCGCCCGGATTGCCTACAATCTGACTGCCCTTTGTGGCCTAGTCCGACCGCCAAGGCGGGCGTTTGTTGAGGGACAGGTTTTTTTGTCGGGAGAATGATCATTGCAAAGTTCAAAGTTCAAGGTTCAAAGTTCAAGGTTTCGAGTTTTGAATTTTAAGTTTTAAGTTCGAGTAAATGCGGGGTGCGCACCGCGCCCCAGTCATACCCGGTCTAAAAGTTAGGTAGGCACAGGTAAGGACACCAATATTTTTACCGGACACCTGTCTTGACCGTCCTTTAAAAAAGTTAAAATCGGCCATTTTTTTCGGAGTCTTGGCCTAAGAAAAGACCATCTCCTCTCCTGAGCGCGGTTTGAGACCGCCCTTTTCTCTTCGCTTTAATTTCCCATCTGCCTGGCCTCCCGGGAATCGAGAATCGAAAAAACGCGGGGATCTTGTTGACTTGCTCTTGATTAAAACGATACGGAGATTTTTTTAAAGTACTTTGAAAAAAGTTCCGAATTGACCCATGAAGAGTGGATAAGGAGAAGACGCGACTTGCCTAAGAAGTTTTAAGCATATCAACGAAAAAAGGTGTGAGAGGGAAGAGCAGGTATCTTACCGCAGACGAACTCATTACGGCGGTATATCGCAGGAGGGGGAGGGAAATATGATGGGAAGGAGAAAAAACCGAGGTCCTTCGGCCAGGGGGGATATCCGGAAGATTCTCCTGGTAGTTTTCCTGACGCCAGTGTTCCTGGGTTTGCTGAGTATGCCGCTCCAGGCGGTGGATCCCCCGGGAAAGATTCGGGATCAGGAGATTTCCCAGAGTTTGCGGTTGAAGGTGGGGCAATCCAAGGTTTTGCGACTGCCCTTTACCATTACCCGGATTTCGGTGGCCAACCCGGAGGTGGCGGACATCATCCTCACCAGCCCCCATGAGGTTTATGTCAACGGGCTGGCCCCCGGGGTCACCAACCTCAGCGTCTGGGGGCGCTCCCGCTTTTCCTCGGCCCGGGTGACGGTGGAAGCCGACGTCAGCCAGCTCAAAGAAAAGCTGGCCCAGGTACTCCCCAAAGAACGCATCGGGGTGATGGCCGCGGATGAGTCCGTGGTGCTCACCGGCGAGGTCACCGGACCTGTGGCCCAACAGACCGCGGTGAATTTGGCGGCCTCCTATGTGGGAGGCAAAAAGGAAAAGGTGGTCAACCTGCTCAACATCGGCGGGGTGCAGCAGGTCATGTGTGAGGTGCGCCTGGCGGAGATCAACCGCAATATAGGCCGCCGCATCGGCATCAACTTCAACGCCATCGACCAAACCGGCAACGCCTTCGGGGTGAGTTTGTTGAACAACCTCACCGGCATCGGACAAATTATCCGCACTTTCGTGGGTACTTCCCTGGGGGATTTGCGACCGGTATTTCAGGGCCAGAGCAATACCGAACTCAGCTCGAACATCAGTGGTGGCGCCGGCTGGCGCAGCGGCACGGTCATGTGGACCCTGTTTTTCGACGCCTTGAAACAGCAAGGCCTGGGGCGCATTTTGGCCGAGCCCAACCTGGTGACCACCAGCGGTCAGGAGGCCAGCTTCCTGGCGGGAGGCGAGTTTCCCATCCCGGTGCCGCAGCAGTTCCAGACCATTACCATTGAGTACAAAAAATTCGGGGTAGGGCTGAACTTCACCCCCACGGTGCTGGACAATGACATGATTGCCATGAAGGTGGCCCCCGAGGTCTCGGAATTGGACTTCGCCCTGGGGGAGGCCTTCACCGTGGCGGGTTTTGTGGTGCCGGGCCTCCGGGTGCGGCGTTTGTCCACCCATGTGGAGGTTAAAGACGGCCAGACCTTCGCGTTGGCCGGGCTGCTGTCCGACAATCACCGCAATGTCATCAACAAGTTTCCGGTGCTCGGCTCCATTCCCGTTTTGGGGACCCTGTTTCGTTCCACTGCCTTTCAGAAACAGGAAACGGAGCTGGTAGTTTTGGTGACGCCGCACCTAGTCAAGCCCATGGCACAGGGGGTGGCGCGCCTGCCCACCGACGTTTACGTGGAGCCCACCGACGTGGAGGTTTATCTGCTGGGCTGTCTGGAGGGCAAGAAGAGAAAGAAGACGCCACTGCCGCCGCCCCAGCAGGCGCCGGCTAATTTCGGTCGCCAGCCGGTGAAGTGAAGGAGCCAGAGATGCAGAGCAAACTAGGGCGGATAGCCCAAGGGGCCTTGATCCTGGGAATGGCGGTCTGGCTGGCGGCGGGCCTGCTGGGCTGCTGCGGCCAGCACCCCAAGCGGGACTACGGCCGCGCCGTGACCCACAATCTGGTCAACTCGTTGGTGAATCCCCAAGCCGGCCAGGAGGTGGTGGTGAGCCGGGGACAATCCCCCGACGCGGCGGTGAACGCCTACGCCAAGTATAACAAGAGCTTTGAGAGCGAAAAGAAAAAGAACTTTTTAAAGCTGACCACCGAAGATTAAAGAAGGCCCCAGGAGGCCCTCTAGCCAGGCTGCACCGGGTAGGCTGGCTGGTTGGCTGCTTGGAAAAGTTCAAAGTTCAAGGTTCAAGGTTCAAAGTTTGAGTTTCAAGTTCAAGTGAACCTTAGGTGCGCACCGTCCACCAAGATGGCGACCGGGATGCCCGCCCTACCAACCTTTTCATGATCTAAAGAGAGCTACCGGCTCATGAGTGACTTCCTGGACAAAAAATTCTCCTAACCGTGGGGCAACTTGGGTTCGGTCTGCTAGGGGCTTTAGGGTCTTCGGCTTGGCCACGAGCCGGGCGTTGCCGGCCGCGGTGCTGGTGGCCCTGATGGGGGTTCTGGCGGTCCTGTGGGGATGCCAGAAACAGATCACCACTTTCCGGGGAGGTACACCGGAAATTCGTCCATCCTCGTCTACGGCCAGATTGGTGCAAAATGCGGCCTATCTCAGGCAGTCCGGACGCCTGGAGCTGGCGGTGGAGGAGTTGGAGGAGGCGCATCTCCGGGAGCCGGAAAATCTAGAAATTCTGGACGTGATGGCCCGGTGCTACGAGGAACTGGGGCACTTCGACCGGGCCCAAGAGCTGTACGACGAGGCCCTGTCCCGGGGTCACCATCCGGCTCTGGAGAACAATCTCTGTTATTCGCTTTACCTGCGGGGTAGGCTGGGCCGGGCTGAAGCCTGCTTCCGGGAAACTTTGGCCCGAGATCCCGACAATCAGATGGCCCGGAACAATCTGGGTTTGGTGCTGTGCCGCCAGGGGCGGGAGGCCGAAGCCCTGGCCCTGTGGCAGGAGGTCTTGAGCGAAAGCGAATCCCGGGAGCGACTGGGTCAGGCCCTGGCCGCGCTGGGTCGGGGGGTGCCGCCCAATATGGCCAGGGCGGAGGCGGCTCCTGCCGAGGAGCGAGCCGCCGCGACCGCCAGCGCCGCCGTCTCTCCAGTTCCAGAGGCATCTGGGCCCCGGGCTCAGTTCCAGGACCGGCAAGAACGCCAAAGGGATTTTCAGGCTCAGGCCTCCCCGCGGTTAACGGCGGTGGAGCTGCTGGACACGGGCATTGAACTGAAAAACGGCAACGGGGCCAAGGATTTTGCCCGTATCATGAGGCGCCGTCTGAGTAGCGAGGGCTTCACCGTGGTGGGCATCGGCAACCATATCGACTTCGGTCTGGAAGAAACGATCATCGCCCACCGGACCAAGGCGGCACGGGTAGCTCAGGTTTTGGCCCAGAAGTTTTTCCCGGGGGCCAAGCTCGAGGCCAACGGCGACATATCCCCGCGGGCGGATATCCGGGTGTCCCTGGGTCGGGACATGATTCCCAGCCGGGGGCAACTGGCGAAGAATACTCCATAAAAACCGGAGCAAACCCAGCCGACGCCTATTATTGAAGGTTCGAGTTTCGAGTTTTGAGTTTCGAGTGAAGGTGGGGGGTGTGCCACGTCCCAGCAATACCCGGTCCCCAAAATTTAAGGAGGGTGGATCACCTTATTTCAGGGGTTGGCGGGTGGCCAGCCAGCGTTCGAAAACCCGCCAGAACATGGCTCCCAACTCCTGGGCCTCGGCTTCGCTGAACTCCTGGGGGTCGAGCAAAATGCCCCCTTCCATCCCCGGTCCTGTGAGCATGATGGCAAGGCGGCCGTCTTCCCCCCGTCCTATCTGAACTGCGCCTTCCGGCACCTCAATTTTCATGAAACTCCTCCCTGGACTCTACAGAGCTGGACCTCTTTGATTCGCTTGCCGCGCTGTTGGGGGCAGCTTATGAATGAAATTATCATCCTAATTATTTTGGTGGGCAGTGCCTACCCTACACGATGAACGCGGCATATACCCCAAGCAATTTTTGTAACAGACATCATGGGACAAGGCATGGTTAGGAATCCCACGGATGGGAGCCCGGGTGTCCCTGGCCCTGGAGGTTTCCCTTTCCGAGGATACCTCATTTGACCAGAGAATCATAGAAAACTAAGGATAAACGTGATATAGCAGATGAAAAAAACCGGGAAATCCTTATGCAAAATCTTCGCGCTTGTAAAAAGGTTTGGTTCGCCCTGGCCCTTCTGGTTCTGGCCATGTTATTGAGTTCCTGCGCCAGCATGGAGGAGAAGCGGGACAAGTTCATGGCCGAAGGGAAAGCCTCTTATGAGAAAGGTGATTACGTTACCGCCAGGCTCCAGTTCAAAAATGCGCTGCAATTGGACCCCAAAATGGCGGAAGGCTACCTGTGGCTAGGAAAAACGGAATTACGCCTGAAAAACCCCCGGGGCGCGTTTGGGTCCTTTCTCAAGGCAGTGGATCTGAATCCCAACTTGTTGGAGGCCCAAATCATATTGGGGAATTTATATCTGCTGGGCAGAAAGACGGACGAGGCCGAGGCCAGGGTTAAGCTGGTGCTGGAAAAAGAGCCGAACAATACCGGGGCATTGATGCTTTCCGCGGGTGTGGCCCTGGCCAAGGAGCAGCCGCAGACGGCCCAGGAAATCCTGAAAAAGATAATTGGCTTGGATCCCCACAAGGTAGAAGCTTATCTGATGCAGTCAGCCATCGCGTTACGCCAGAAAAAACTGGAAGCGGCCGCGGCGGCGTTGGATGAGGGCATCAAGGCCAATCCGCAGGCAGTGGCGCTTTATCTGGGTCGAGCCCGCCTGGCGGAAAAACAAAAACAGTTGGACCAGGCAGAGACCATTTTAAAAAATGCCGAGAAAGTCGCCCCCAAAAATATAAAGGTTCAGGATGAACTGGTCCGCCTTTATATGCTGAGAAAGCAAAAAGACCGGGTGGAGGAGACCTTGCGCCGGAGAATTGCCCTGGAACCTGATAAGCCAGGCCATGTGGCGGGGCTGGCACGATTCCTCAGTGGCCAAGGGCGCTTTGCTGAAGGAGAACAGGTCCTCAAGGACTTTGTCGCCAAACATCCCGATAACCAGCAGGCCAAGTTTGCTTTGGCTAATTTCTATCTATCCAATCGGAAATTTGGCCGAGGCGAACGGATACTCGAGGAAATTATAGCTAAAGATCCCACCGGTCCCACCGGCATTAACGCCAAAGCGCAACTGGCCGTTCTTCGTCTGACTGAGGGGCAACAGGAGGAAGCGGAAAAGCTGGTGGAGGAAGTCCTCAAAGAAAACCCCAAAGACATGACCGCCCTGAAACTTCAGGGTCTCATCGCCCTGTCCAAAAAAGACGGCCTGAAGGCGGTGAGTAACTTTAGAATCCTCACCCAGGATCAGCCCGAGAACGAGGAGAACTGGTTACTGTTGGCCCGGGCCCATCAGGTCAGCAACGAGGAGCAACTCGCCAAGGAGGCCGCCAAAAAGGCCCTGGACCTAAAGCCTGATTATCGGGACGCCAGGGTCTTTCTATATAGCATTTACCTGCAAGACAAGGATTATGATGGACTCATCAAGCTCATCAAGGAGTACCTCCGGGCGGATGAAAAAGACCTGGGCAACTGGAGCGCTTTGGGGGACGTCTATGTGCGCAAGGGGGATGACAAAGAGGCCCGGGCCGCGTTCCAAAAGATGATCGATCTGGAGCCCAAAAATCCTCAGGGTTATATAAAAATGGCCATGCTGGCCCGAAAGAACAAGAAACCTGAGGAGGCGGCCAAATATCTGCAGACTGCGCTGAAACAGAATCCCAATTATCCCACCTTACGGTTGCTGCTGGCTCTGTATCAAGAGGAAAAACAGCCGAAGAAAGCCTTGGAAGCGGCGCGGGCTGCGGTAGCCCAGTCGCCCAAGAACGCCGAACTGCGTCAGATTTTAGGTGAGTTGCTTTTGGCGCAAAAGCAACCGGAAGCTGCGGCCGCGGCGCTGGAAGAGGCCTTGACTCTGAATCCCAACGATGCCCAGGCCCTGGGATTGCTGATTCGGGCCTACCAGGGATGTCCTGATAAAACTGAGAGGATGCGCAAGCTGGAGCAGAAAGCCCAAGACCCCCAGGCACCGGTTTTTTATGCCCTGGCCCTGGCTCAGCTCTATGAGCGGCAGCAACAGGGCGACAAAGCCATAGTTTTGTATGACCAACTCCTGAAGCGCCCCGGGGCTCCGGTGATGGTGAAAAATAATCTTGCTTACCTCTTGGCGGAATACCAGCCCAGCCCGGCGAATCTGGAACGGGCGAAAAAGATGGCCACGGCAATCTTGGACGACAACCCGTCGGACCCCCGCCTGCTGGATACTTTAGGCTGGATTTACTGCAAGCAAAAGAACTATGCGGAGGCGAAGAAATATTTGACTCAGGCGGTGGACAGAGCCCCCAAACACCCGGTTTTGCAGTACCATCTGGGTTTTTGCATGGCCAAATTGGGGGATACGGCGGTGGCCCGCCAGGCCCTGGAAAAATCCCTGGCCTTCAAGAATAACTTCCCTGAACGGGAGGACGCCCAGAAGCTGTTGAAGAGTCTTTCCGAAGGGAGTAAGTAAGACTGTTGGAGTAAATTTTTCGAAAAAGGGGCCAAAGGTCGAGGACCCGGCCCCTTTTCCTTAGACCTCTACCATTGTCCCCGAAGGTCTTATAAAGACTCCACCGTTAAGACCATGGATACTTTCCTGTAGCCACATTGCAGACAAACGCTTATTTCGTGGGTCATTTTGTCGATACGGTTGCTGTATAAACTCACGGCCCCGCCTTGGCAGACCCCCGGGGTCCCACATTGGGGACAGGGGACCGGTATCTTAAAAACATACCGCACCATGAGATATTCGGTCAGGTCGCTTATGCTTTTTAAGAAGTTCTTTACTTCAACGGGAGTAAGATTGTGGCGAAAGTCTTCCATCGGTCAGGGATACACCACCGAGACGGCCGGACGGATTAGCCGGTGCACCGCGTAACTGGTGACGTCGCCGAGGATAATTTGCTCCAAGCCGTGGCCTTTGCTCCCCATCATGACGAGGGCATAATCACCGGTTTCGGCTTCCTGCACAATGGTCCGGGCCGGATGTCCGCTGACCAGTTTTTCCTCCCACAGGCCCTCCAGCCCCGCGTCCTGGAGGATGGCCCGGGCGGTGGCCAGGGCCTGTTCCCCTCCCCTTACTAAATCGTCGATCCCTTCCTGGAAGGATAATCCCAAAAGGGCGATGTCCACGACGTGGAACAGGATTAAACGAGGCGCCGAATCACGGAAAGCCTGGGCCAGAGCCGCGGCCTGACGCACCGCGGCCAGGCTGTGTATGGAGCCGTCCACCGGCAGGAGGAGGGGAAAAATGGGACACTTCTCCTGGGGGGCTGGTTTCTGACCGGTCACATAAACGGTGACGTGCTCCGCCAAGGACAGAACTTTGCGGGTAACGCTTCCCAGGAGTAAGGCTGTGAGCGGGGTGAGGCCCCGCCGCCCCATGATGATGGTGGAGAAGGATTCATCCCGGGCCAAGCGGGCAATTTCCTCACTTACCTTGCCTTCGGCCACCCGCACGTCAATGTGGCCTTCATAACCGGTTCGGTGCAGGAGATGCTTGGCCTCCCCCAGTAACGGCAGGATTTCCCGATCCAGGTAGTGTTGGCGAACTCGTTGCCACTCCTTGGCCTGATCCAGTCGGGTCACCCTGAGATCCACATTCTTGACATGGGTGGCCAGGTAGCTGCCACCGGTGACGTGGAGTAAAGTCAAATTTTGTACCGCCGGCCCGCCGGCCCGGCCCAAAGAGGTCGCCAGATCGAGGGCCAGGCGAGACGAGGGGCTGCCGTCATAGGGGAGCAGGATTTTCGTGATGGGGTAGGGAGCGGGATTGGTGTTCATGCTTGGTTTACCTGAATCCGAGGATCGACCCGGGTCTGATCCCTCGGGCATTGTGCCTCCTGCGACAAAACGAGCCTGTCCGGCGCCGCAATCACGGCAGAGCGCCGCCTATCTCATACCATACCCTGCCGGCTGCCGCCTAATAAATAAATAGAGGGGGGATGCCCTGAGTTGGGATCAATTCAGAACGGTGAGCTCCTGGTGGCGCGGCTACCACATGGGGCCATAATATCCCCACATATCCCAATCCATGGCCTCTTGCTCTTCCATCTCAGCCGCCATGTAATCCTCTCGGGCCACTTTTTGCTGAGCCGCGAGCTCCTGGTAGCGCTGGTAGTTCTGGGCGTTGCCTATGTAAAGTCGCCCGCTTTTGGAATTGGCAAAGGTGTAGTACATCTGGCCTTTCTTCTGGTGGGGCATGAGTTTCCGTTGGGTCATGGCTTGCAATTGGGTCTGCTTTGCGGGGGTATCGGCCAATCTCATCTGAAAGCCGGCGGCCGAAAGCAAGTTTTCCTTGGATTGGGCCTGCATGCCGCCACAGCTGCTCAAGCTAAGGGCCGCAGCCACGATCATCGCCAAACTTACCAACAAGAGATTCCGTTGCATGGTTGCCACTCCTTTTCGGGAGATTTTACTCAAGTTTTCAATAAGATTTGATTGTGCAGCTACAACCTTTTCGCTCTCTGTACTCCTAACGCAGCAAAGGAGTTGAAAAATTGTACCCTTTTTAAATGATGAATCAAACCATTAACACATCCAAGCCTCCGGACTGGCGGTCTTTTTGAAAAGCTTGGTGCGCCCTCCTGCAGGGCTGACGCCTGGGTCGTCCCCCACAGTTAATAATTTTGGGGATTCGCCAATGCTGATATACTTACCGTATCAAGGACCGGTTCGTTTATGGGAAAGGGGAAGGACATGAAGCTGTTGATCATCGGGGCGTCTCGCGGCATCGGCCGGCAACTGCTGGAGCAAGCCCTGCAGGACGGACATCTGGTAACGGCCGTGGCGCGGCACCCGGAGAATTTACCCCGGCAACAGGCAGGGCTCAGGGTGATGGCAGGTGATATCCTTGATTCTCCTCTGGTCCAGCAAGCGGTGGCGGGGCAGGAGGCCGTTTGCCTCACCATCGGCGTGGGGGTGACCTGGAAGCCGGTGACGGTTTTTTCCCAGGGGACCAAAAATGTGCTGGCCGCCATGGCAGAGCACGGGGTGCGGCGCCTGGTCTGCGTCACCGGCATCGGGGCCGGGGACAGCGCCGGGCACGGCGGTTTGCTCTATGATCGGCTTTTCAAGCCCTTGCTGTTGAAAACCATTTACGAAGACAAGGACCGGCAGGAGGCCCTGATCCGGGCCAGCGACACGGACTGGACCATCGTGCGGCCCGGCTTTCTCACCAACGGCCCTCTTACCGGAAATTACCGGGTGCTCACCGATCTGTGGGGCGTCACGACCGATAAGATTTCCCGGGCTGACGTGGCCCACTTCATGCTGGAGGAACTGACGGCGCCGCGCTACGTGAGACAAACCCCGCTGCTGACGTATTGAGAAAAAGTTCAAGGTTCAAAGTTCAAAGTTCAAGGTTGAGACATTAATCCTGAGGAATTTTCCTGATTAGTGGGTAGGTCTTGTTCTCGAACAATTTCCAGGAAAAGTTGCGGTGAAGATTGAGATTTACGCCGACGGGGGCGGTGGTGTGACAATTGCTTGGTTTAGGGTAAGTTTAAAATTTTATGAGAAATAATCTGCAAAAATGGCTTTTGGCGGTTGGGGCACTGGCCCTGGTGTTGGTGCTGTGCCACCGGGAGGGTTCCGCCACCTCGGCGGCCGATGTCCGGAAAAAAACCGCGGTCAATGAAATGTACACCGGGTATAAGAAAGAGTTCCCGGCAGTGACTGATATCACGCCGAAAGAGGTTATGGAATTATTGGCCCGGCAAAAGAAGGTGGTGCTGGTGGACGTTCGCACCCCGGGGGAACAACGGGTTTCCATGCTGCCCGGCGCCATCACCCAGGATGAGTTGCTGAGTAATCTCGACGCCTATCGGGACCACATCATCATCGGGTATTGCACCATCAGCTACCGCAGCGGCAAGTTGGCCCAGGATTTGCGCAAAAAAGGGATTACCATGCTCAATCTGAAAGGGGGTTTGCTGGCCTGGGTCCACGAAGGCGGCAAGGTTTATTCCCAGGGGGGTGAGACCCAAAAGGTCCATGTTTACGGCCCCAAGTGGGACCTGGCCCCGGCCCCTTACCAAACGATTAGGGGTAAGGGTGGAGCTGACTAAAGTTGAAAAGTCAAAGTCCAGGTTTTAAGTTTCAAGTTCAAGTTTGAAAATAGGGTACACATCGCTCCCCAAGATGGCGGGCGGATGCCCGCCCTACCATTCTCTTATTCCTTTTTTCCCCAGGTTTTCTGCAGAAATTGATCCCGGCCGGAGTGCGTCCGGTAAGACTTGTACCTGTCCGGGTGTGTCTTATAAAAATCCTGGTGGTAGCCCTCTGCCGGGTAGAACCGGGTAAATTTGATGATCTCGGTGACAAGGGGTTTTTGAAAGCGTCCCGAGCGCGCCAGCGCAGCTTTGGACTCTTCCGCCCAGCGCTTCTGTGCGTCATCGTGATAAAAGATGGCGGTGCGGTACTGGGGGCCTCGGTCCACAAACTGACCGCCGGCATCGGTGGGATCCACCTCCCGCCAGAAGTGGTCCAACAGTTCTTTATAGGAGACCTGCTGCGGGTCGAAATAGACCTGTACCGCCTCCACGTACCCGGAAGCGGCGTAATTGGCATAGGTGGGGTTTGGCTGGGTGCCGCCGGTATAGCCGGAAATCACCTTGACCACGCCGGGAATCTTTTCAAAATCCGATTCTACACACCAGAAACAGCCCCCTGCGAAGGTGGCCACTGATAAATTCGTCGGGTTTCCCATGGTATCCTTTTTTGGTGAGTTGTGGCCGGGGCTGGGGGCGGAAGCGGCAGCCTCCCCGGGATGGGTCCCAGCCGCGAGCCACAGGGTTAGCATCAAAATCTGGGTCAGGCTAAAGGCGGTTTTTAAAGATGACATGCGCCGGCTCCCTTTTGATTCAGGGTGTCAAGACCTTCCTTAATGATGAGTCTCAACCCCCCTCAACCCCCGGATTGTCCGGTAAGGTTTTGCAGTTATCAGGAAATCTTTAGCAAGCAAGGTGTAGCCGCAGGCTTTAGCCTGCGCCAGCACATTAGCGCCCGAAAGGACACTTGGGGAAGGAGCAGATCTGACACTCCAGGCACAGGGCGCCGTGTCCCAGTTTGGCCAAGTCCCGGCGTTTCACTTCGAGACCCGCCAACAGGCGAGGCAGGATCAGGTCGAAGCTCGTTCGCCTGAAATAGAGGGCGCAAGCCGGCACGCCGATGACCTGCACCGGGCCGAGCCGGGCCAACAGGGTCATGGCGCCGGGCAGGATGGGGGCCCCATAGAGCAAGTCTGCGGCCCCGGCGTCCAACAGCCCCTGGCGGGTGACGTCGTCGGGGTCCACGGACAGGCCGGCGGTGGTCACCAAGAGGTCGGTGCCGGCATCCAGCAACTCCCGGATGCCGGTGCTGATGGCCCGGCGGTCATCGGGCACAATGAGGGAGTGGACCACCTCACAGCCGAATTTTTCCACCTTGTTTTGAATGATGGGGATAAAGCGGTCCTCCACCAATCCCAGGAAGACCTCGGTGCCGGTGACCAGGACCCCCACCTGAGCCGGGTTCAGGGGCAGGACCCGGAAAAGGGGACCATCGGCCAGGATGGCCATGGCCTTGTGAAAGTCGCTGCGGGGAAGATAGAGGGGAATGGCCCGGGTGCCGGCCAGCAGCCGATCCTTGGTGACCACTGTATGGCTGTGGCGACAGGCGCACATCACCCCGGGTACCAGGTTGAAGGCCTGGAGACGGTCTTCCTCCACGGCAAAAAGCCCCTCCCGGTCGGCCAGCAGATTGATCTTACCTTCCCTGGGGGGCGGGTTAAACACGACGCCCTCCCCGGCCATGGCTGTGGCGAAGGCCAGCGCGGCTTCATTTTCGTGGACCCATTCGAGGCCCACCTGATTTCCTTCCGTGACATAGAGGTGGTGACGGCCCATCTGCTGCAAGCGGCAGAGATCGCCCACGGTGATCACCTGGTCCTTCTTGAAGACCGGTCCCTTGCTCTCCCCGGGGATGATCTGGGTCAGGTCATGGAGCAGATGCCTCCCCAGGGCCTCCTCCAGGGGAACGGCGGACAGGGAGGGGACGCAGGTCTGCACCAGCCCAGGAATTGGGGCCTCAGGGTCACGCGCTGCCAGGTCAGGATGCGAGGTCCGGCTTCCCGGATTTGGGCCAAAAGTAAGTCCTTATCCTGTTTTCGCTTGGGTTTGAGTTTTAAATACCAGGAGGCAATCTCGGGAAAGTCCCTTACCTTGGCCGGATCCAGATAAACCCGGATGCCGTCTCCCTGGTATTTGTCAAAGAGAGTCAGGGCGAAGCGGCCCAGGTCCAACACCTTGAGCCAGCCGTTGCCGGTGGTGCAGGGGGTGAGCAGTTGCACCGCGTCGGGCAGGCAGGCCCGGGTCTCCGTCAGCGCATCGAAAAGAATGCCTTCCGGGAGGTGGCTTTGGGCCTTCTGCACCATGACCCCTCCCACCAGAACTCCCGGCGCGGCGCTACCGTGAAAGGTCTCCACCAGGGTGGAAAATTCCTCAAACGTATAGGGACCGATGTGCATGAGAACTTCAGGCTACCTTTTTTAGGTTCACCGCGCAAACCTTATATTCCGGGGTCTTGGTAGCCGGATCCAACGCCGCGTTGGTCAGGCGGTTGGCCGCGTTCTCCACATAGTGCAAAGGAATAAAGACCACGCCGGGCTTGACCCGCTCTGACAGCAGGACCTTGACCTTGATGTCTCCCCGGCGGGTTTGGGCTTCAATCTCTTCACCCTCCTCCATGTGCAACCGTGCGGCATCTCGCGGATTTATCTCGACAAACACCTCGGGATTTTCGTGATGCAAGGAGTAGCATCGCCGGGTCATGGTGCCGGTGAGATATTGGGTAAAGATGGTGCCGGTGGTGAGCCAGAAGGGGAATTCCTGGTCAGGACCTTCGGCCGGTGGAATATAGGGGATGGCGTGAAAGTGCCCCAAGCCCCTGCTGAACCGGTCTTTGTGCAGGTACTGGGTGCCGGGGTGATCCGGGGTGGGGCAGGGCCAACACAGTCCTTTCTCCGACAGGCGGGGATAAGTCATGCCGGCGAAGGCCGGAGTCAGGCTGGCCATTTCATCGAAAATCTCCTCCGGCGAAGCATACTCCATGGGATAGCCCATGCGGGTGGAAAGCTCTTGAATGGCCTCCCAATTCTCTTTGCCGGGGATGGGGTCGATGGCCTGGCGGACCCGCTGCACCCGGCGCTCGGAATTGGTAAAGGTGCCGTCGGTCTCGGCAAAAGAGGCCCCGGGCAGCACCACATGGGACAGTTCGGTGGTGGCGGTGGGGAAAATATCCATAGTCAGGAGAAATTCCAGGGACTCTAGGGCCTTTTCCACCCTGTTGAGGTCCGGGTAGCTGACCAGGGGATTGGCCCCGAAAACCACCAGGCCTTTGACCTTGCCGGCCAGGATGGCCTCAATCTGATCCACCAGGGTGAGACCGGGGGTGGCGGACAACTTGGCCCCCCAGGCTTTTTCAAACTTTTCTATGGTCTCCGGCACTGTAATATACTGATAGCCGGGCAAAACATTGGGCAGAGCGGCCATGTCGCAGGCGCCCTGGACGTTATTCTGGCCCCGGATGGGATTGACTCCGGTGGAGGGCCGGCCGATATGGCCGCAAAGCAGGGCCAGGTTGGCCAGACTCTTGACATTGTCCGTGCCGCAGCAATGCTGGGTGATGCCCAGCACGTAGCAGATGGCGCTGGCTTCAGCCTTGGCGTACCATTCCGCTACCTGAGTGACGGTTTCCACCGGCACCCCGGAGATCTCCGAGGCCCGCTCGGGGGGATAGTCCTCGATCACCTTCACCAGTTCCTCGAAGTTTTCGGTGCGCTCTTCGATGAATTCCTGGTTGTGCCAGCCGTTTTTATAAATGACGTGCATTATGCTGTTCAACAGGGCCACATCGGAGCCCAGGTTGTGCTGCACGTGGATATCGGCCAAGGAAGCGATCTGGGTCCGGCGGGGGTCCACCACGATGAGTTTGGCCCCGTTGGCCTTGGCGCGCATCAGGCGCATGGAGCCCACGGGGTGGGCCACCGTGGTATTGGTGCCGATGGCGAAGATGCAGTTGGCCTGTTCCAACTCAGCAAAGGAGTTGGTCATGGCGCCACTGCCAAAGGCGGCGGCCAGCCCGGCCACCGTAGGCGCGTGTCAGAGACGGGCGCAGTGATCGATGTGGTTGTGGCCGAACACGGCGCGGGCGAATTTCTGAAAGATATAGGTTTCCTCATTGGTACAGCGGGCGGAACCTACGAAGGCCACGCTGTCCGGGCCGTAGGCCTCCATCAGGCGGTTGAGCTCTGAGGCCGAGAAATCCAGGGCCTGGTCCCAGGAGGTGCTTCTCAGTGAGCCGTTTTTACGCCACAGCGGGGTGGTCAGGCGGTCCTGATATTGCACGAACTCATGCACCGTCCAGCCTTTGATGCACAGACGCCCTTCATTGCTGGGTCCGGTCTTGGCCGGCAGTGTGCCCACGATCTCCCCGTCTAAAACCTGCAGGAGCATGTTGCACCCCACGGCACAGTACGGACAGGTGGTAAGAACGGTCTTGAATTCCATATGTTCTCCTTGGCGTTATTCTTTAGAAAAAATAGCGACTATATAAAAAAATAGATTTCAAATAGTTGCCTAGGAAACAGCGGTTCAAGGCTGCCATTTTACCTGGCTCTGGCTGGGCTAGGCATCGTTATTTTATCAAAAGGATAACCAAAAGAACAACGAATTTTCTTTTTGATTTGAGGAAAAAAGCACAGAAAGAATTTTAGGTTAGGGACACCCGTTGGAGGAGGCCTGGAGCCGCTACCCTGGGAGGGACTTGAGTCCGTGGGAACCCACTTTCAACCTCCGGGGTCTGCTTAGGTATCATATAGGCTCGCTGAAAATATTCTTATGATTCCAGTTAGTTAGTGTTATGCTAACTTGACAACCCCGAGGTCCGTGCCTATCTTCCCTGAAAGACTTCCTTTCTAGCATAAATCTCAATCACCTGAAGCACTAAGTTTCCCCTGATAAACCCGTCTGCGGCAGCGCCGTGGTGACTTTTGGGGAAATGATCGGTTGACAGTATGGCCTTACCAAGGGAACGTCGAGCCCTCTGCGGCATCTGCCCGGCAGGCTGTTGGATCATCGTCACCTACGATGAGGAGGGCAAAATCGTTGCGGTGCGGGCCGACGAAGGCTCACCTTTTGGGATCACCTGCAAGCTCGGGATGCATTCTCCCGAGATTGTTTACTCCGAGAACCGTCTCCGCCATCCCTTGAAAAGGAAAGGCCCCAAGGGCACCTACAATTTCGAGCGAATTTCTTGGGATGAGGCCTTTGAAGAGATAGTGACAAAGCTTACGGCCATCAAAGGGAAGTATGGACCGGAGGCTTGTGCCGTTTATACCGGCCGGGGCAGCTTTGAGTTGGCCATGTGCGACGTGTTCCAGCCCAGGGATGTGGCCGTGTCTTCGGCTTCGAGCCTGCTTTTTCCTTTCGGCTCGCCCAATACCATGGGGGTGGGGGCCCTGTGCTACGTGTCCATGGCCATGATCGCGCCCCACGTCACCATGGGCGGCATGTTCATCAATATGTTTTCGGACCTGGAACAGGCCGAGTTGATCGTGGTGTGGGGCGCCAATCCCGCCACCGACTGCCCGCCCCTGGATTATAAGCGGATCATCGAAGCCTGCCAGCGGGGCGCCGAGCTGGTGGTCATCGACCCCAGGCGGACCCTCACCGCCAAAATCGAGGGGGCGCAGTGGATTCCCATCCGGCCCGGCACGGACGGGGCCCTGGCCCTGGCCTTGTGTCAGGTCATCATCGAGGAGGAGCTGTACGACGACGCCTTTGTGCGGGAATGGACCCATGGTTTTGAGGAATTTGCCCAGTACGTGCAGCACTTTCGGCCGGAGGTTGCCGAAGCCATAACCGGGGTCCCCGCGGGGACCATGCGCACCCTGGCCCGGCGGCTGGCCCAGGCCCACGGCGCCGCGCCGGTGATGTATTCGGGTCTGGAATACAGCGACAGCGGTGTCCAGGCCATCAGGGCCACCATGGTTCTCTGGGGACTGGCCGGGCAGTTGGACGTGCCGGGGGGCCGCTGCTTCACCATGCGGGAAAATATTTTCCCCATCAACCGGGCGGGCCTGATTCCCAACCCTGACGTCAAAAAGGCCCTGGGGCGGGACCGCTTCCCGGTGTACAGCCTGTACCGGGGGGAATCCCACGCCAACGCCTTGCCCGACGCGGTGCTTAAGAGCCGGCCCTATCCCATCCGCTCGCTGATCATCCTGGGGGGCTCCATGATCACCGCCTGGCCCCAGCCCGAGGTTTGGCGGCAAACCCTGGAGGGCCTCGATTTTTTGACCTGCATCGACATTAATTTTACCGCGGATTGCGCGTATGCCGACCTGGTGCTGCCGGCGGCTACCTGGTATGAGATTGAGTCCTACATGACCTACGGGCCCATTTTTCGCCTCAGGGAGCGGGTCATCGAACCGGTGGGGGAGGCAAAGAACGCGTTTTTCACCTTTGCCGAACTGGCGGACCGTCTGGGTTACGGCCACCTCTACCCCCAAAACGAGGAGGAGTTGCTGCGCTACGTTTTACAAGGTTCGTCCTTTTCCCTGGATGAGGTGCGGGCCGCGGGGGGTGAGGTGCAGGTGCCTCCGGCCATCATGCAATACAAGAAGTGGGAAAAGGGGCTGCTGCGGCCCGATGGCCGGCCCGGCTTTGACACTCCCACAGGCAAGTTTGAAATCGCCTCCACCATCCTGGAAGAACACGGCTATGATCCCCTGCCGGTGTACACCGAGCCCCTGGAAAGCCCGGTCTCCCAGCCAGAGTTGGCGCAAACCTTTCCGCTGGTGTTCAACTCCGGGGCCCGGGTGACCACTGACTTCCGGTCGCAGTTTCATGGGATTCCGGGGTTGGTGAAACAGAGGCCCGAGCCCACCGTGATGCTTAATACCGCAGACGCCCAGGCCCGGGGCATTGTCCACGGGGACGCGGTGGTGCTCAAAAGCCCCCGGGGACAGGTGCGGATGCGGGCCATTGTCACCGACGATATCGTTAAAGGCGCGGTGGAAGCCAACATGGGGGGCGGCGGTCCGCTGGGTCCCCAGGCCTGGCAGGACTGCAATATCAACGATCTCACTGACTTGCGCTATGATCCCATCTCGGGCTTTCCCATTTACAAGGCCTTGTTGTGTGAGGTTTGCCGGGTGGCGAACGCAGGGGACACCCTGGCCCTGGACACGGGGGAGGCCTGCCAGGTCCCCCTGGGCGTGAGGGCCGCGCCTCTCGCCGCCCAGGACAGGATTTACCTGGACCACAACGCCACCACTCCGACCCATCCCGAGGTGCAGGAGGTAATGAACCGGGTGCTGGCAGGTCAATACGGCAACCCGTCGTCCATTTATCAGGAGGGCCGCCAGGCCAAGTCGGCTTTGGAGGAGGCCCGCCGCAAGTTGGCCAATCTCCTGGGGATCACCGCCCGCCGGGTTATCTTTACCGGGGGTGGCAGCGAAGCCAACAACCTGGTCATCAAGAGTGTGGCTTTGGCTTGCCAGGATACGCGCCGGCACATTATCACCTCGACCATCGAGCACCCGTCGGTGCTGAAGGTCTGCCAGTGGCTGGAAAAACAAGGGTTTCCCGTCACCTACCTGCCGGTGGATGAATATGGCCGGGTGCGCCCGGAAGACCTGGAGGAGGCTCTGAGCCCTCATACCTGCCTGGTGACCATCATGTTGGCCAACAACGAGACCGGCTCCGTGCAGCCCATCAGGGAACTGGCGGTCCTGGCCCATGAGCAGGGCGCGCTGTTTCATACCGACGGGGTGCAGGCCGTGGGGAAAATTCCCGTGGACGTGGAAGCGTTGGGAGTGGATTTTTTCTCTCTGTCCGGCCACAAGTTCCAGGGGCCCAAAGGGATCGGGGCTCTGTATGTCAGGAAGGGTCTTGAGCTGGAGCCCCTGGTGCACGGCGGCGGGCAGGAGGGCGGCCGGCGGGCCGGAACCGAGAACACCCCGGGGGTCGTGGGTGTGGGGGTGGCCGCCGAACTGGCAGAAAAACGTCTCGGCGACATGGCACAGGTAAAAGTTTGGCGGGATGAATTGTGGGGGGGTATTAAGAAGCTTTTCCCTGAGGCCAGGCTGAACGGTCATCCGGTGGAGCGGCTACCCAACACCCTGAACCTCTCTTTGCCGGGTATCAGGGGGGAATCGCTGGTCCTGGCCCTCGACCAACAGGGCATCTCCTTTTCTTCCGGGTCCGCCTGCCGCTCGGGGTCGCCGAAACCTTCGTATGCGCTTTTGGCCATGGGGCTCACCGAGGAACAGGCCCATTGCGCCATCCGCCTGTCCCTGGGGGTGGGCACTACAAAGGAACACATTGTCAGGACCCTGGCAGCCATGGAAAAGGTGGTGCACGATTCCCTGTCCAGCGTGCGTTTCGTGCCGTGCCGTTGAGAACCTTAAATTTAGTTTTGGG
>JARRKO010000066.1:4631-12486 GCA_037388025.1 Syntrophobacterales bacterium | reverse complement strand
GTTTTGGGAGAGGGGGCCAGGGGGCGCAACCCCCTGCCCCCTCTCCTAAGCCCTCTCCCCCAACCCCTTAACTAAAGCGGGAGCACAGGCTTCCAGCCTGTGCAACACAGGCAAGATGCCTGTGCTCCCGGTTAACTGGGGTTGGGAGGGGAGCTTGAGGAGAGGGCAGAAGCATGGTCCTCCCCTCAAATTAAACCTTGTAATGTTCTGAGTAGAAGACCCGGGAGGTCTGTGATGAAATTGCCCTGCAAGCTAACCCAGCCCATTGAGCGCCTGGAAATCCTGAACTGCCTGGAGGAAGACAGCAGTGAGGACACCGGCCGGGATATTGTGGCAGGACTGAGCCAGCCCCAGAAGCGTCTTCCGAGCAAGTATTTTTACGATGCCTACGGGTCCTGGCTGTTTGAACAAATCTGTGGCCTGCCTGAGTATTATTTGACCAGGACGGAGTTCGGCATCCTCGAGCACATGGCGCCCGAAATTATGGCCTTTTTTGCCCAGGCTTCCGGGGATCTGGTGGAATTGGGCAGCGGGTCCAACCGCAAGATCAGAATTCTGTTGGACGCGGCCAATGGCTTCGGTTTAAGCAGGTTACGTTACGTGCCGGTGGACATCAGTGAGAGTGCGCTTAAGGAGGCTTGTGCGGAGCTTCTGGAGCTTTTCCCGGAGTTGCATATCTGGGGGATCATCGCCGACTTTACCCGCCACCTGGAAGTTTTGCCTCGCCGTCGAAAATTACTGACTTTTTTGGGAAGTACCATCGGGAATTTTTCCAGCGAGGAACGGCTCGGGTTTCTCAAGAAGGTGGCCGCGAGTATGAATCCTGAGGACAGATTGTTATTGGGATTGGATATGCTCAAACCCGCCGACATTATCGAAGCCGCCTATAACGACAGTCAGGGGGTCACGGCGGAGTTCAATAAAAATATGTTGCGTAACCTCAATCGCTCCTTCAATGCCGACTTCAACGTGGCTGATTTTGAGCATCAGGCGGTTTTTGTGGAGGAAAAGGAACGGGTGGAGATGCACTTGCGCGCCACCCGTCAAACCGGCGCCAGGATAGCCGACCTGGATTTTAATGTAGCCTGCCGGCCCGGGGAGACCATCCGCACCGAAATTTGCCAGAAGTTCAGCCGGGAAAAGGCTAACCGGGATTTTAAGCAAGCCGGCCTGGCGGCCACCCGATGGTTTACCGACCCGGAAGGTTGGTTCTCTTTAGTGGTACTCAAGAAAGCCGGGGGGAGGGACTGGCACCGACTTATTTAGATGAAAGAGGATCTGTAAATGAGAGCCATGTGGAAAAATGTAGTATTGGCAGATAGCGATGAAACCGTAGTCGTGGAGGGGAACCATTATTTTCCCCCTTATTCTATTAAAAGGCATTTCTTAAAGGAAAGTGACACGCACACCACTTGTCCCTGGAAAGGCCAGGCCAGCTATTACCATATCGAGGTCGATGGCGAGGTGAATAAAGATGCTGCCTGGACTTACCCGGACCCGAAGGAGAAGGCTCAACACATCAAAGATTATGTGGCCTTCTGGAAGGGTGTGGAAGTGGTGGAGTAGTAGATTATCTCTATTTCACTTGACGCTCCAAGGAAGCCCGGTCCCATTTCCCCAGGTTGGCAGCGGCCTCGTAAGTATTTTGCAGAAAGGCGAGCAGCGTTTCATCCGGTGTGGGGGAGGTTCGCACCACCTCATAGGGCAGGATAAACTCGCCTAATTCCTTATGGTAATAAGCCTCCCGGGGCTGGACCGGGTAGTCCTTGAATCCATTCGGTTCCGGATAGGCGTAAGCATAGAAGGCCGGCTCGCCCAGGCCGGCGCCGGGCCAGAACCCACAACTGCTGACCTCATGGGAGTAGGCTTCCACCATGACAGAACGCCCCACTGAAGGCACCCCTGGGTGTTCGGGGGCACGACGTCCGGAGAAACGGGTGACCGCATGGTCAAAAGCCCCCCAGAAAAAATGAACCGGACTGACCTTGCCGATGAACCGAGAGCGAAATTTTTTGAAGACCCGGTCAACCTGCAACAGGGCCCTCCAAAACTGCTCGGCGAATTCGGGATCATAGGCGGCGTGTTGGCTGTCTTGTTCAAATGGGGTCCGGTCAGCCACTTCCACCGGGGTTGTCCAAATCCTGACCTCAAGGCCCAACGACCTTAAAGCCTCCATAACCATGTTGTAAAAGTCGGCTACGGAGAGGCCTTTGAATTCGATGAAGCCTGCTTCGCCCCTGTCGGTGATGATCTCCAGCCTGTGCACCAGGAAATTAAAATCGATTTGAAAAATCCTTGAGTCAAAAGGCATAGGTGAGGTGGTGAGGCCCCGGGGGGTGACATACAGGGGCACCTGCCACCAATGGTTGGCCATGGGGGCCAGTCTCAACCTGATTTTCCCGACAACTTGCGACCACATATGCAGGGTCGCGCAGGTCTCCTGCCAGGCTTCCCAGGGCAGGCTCGGCCAGTCCTCGCTGGAGGAAAAGTTGTGGGATTGCTTGGTGCCAGCCATGATAAACTCCTTTTCCTATCCCCCCTTTTTTTAGGAGGAGATGAGCTAACTACCCGACGGCTCAGTCTTTAGGGAGATACGTACCTGGGTGCCTTGGCCCGGTTCGCTGTCGATGGTGATCTTGCCGCGGTGGGCTTCGATGATCTTCTGGGAAATGGCCAGCCCCAGGCCGCTGCCCTTGGCCTTGGTGGAATAAAAGGGCTGAAAAATCTTGTCCAGGATGTCAGGGGGAATGCCGACGCCCGTATCGATGAACTCCACCAGAATACCCTCAGGCTTTTGCTTGGTGGTGATGGTCAGAGTTCCCCCCTGTTCCATGGCTTCGATGCCGTTTTTGGCGAAATTTAACAGAGCCTGACGCAAATGCAGGGGGTCGAAGCCGATTGTGGGAAGGTTGGGGTCCAGATCCAGGACCAACTCGATGCCATGGTCGCGGAGACTGGGCTCCAATCGTTGGCAAAGTTCGCCGATCAGGGTGTTGACGTCTCCTGGCTGCAGGTGGGGCTCGGATAATTTGGCGTAGCTCCCCACCTCCACCAGAAAATCTTCCAGGCGTTTGACTTCATCCACGATAATCTGAAGTTTTTCGCGATTCTTTTCGGGGTCTTGCCCCACGTCTTTGAGAACATGCCGGGCAAAGCCGCCGATGAGCATCAGGGGATTTTTGATTTCATGGCTGATATGGGCCGCCATGTTGCCCAGAGCGGCCAGACGCTCGCTGCGCAGCAGCTCCGCTTCCATACGTTTCCGTTCCCGCAGGTCCCGAAAGTGCCCCATGACGCCGATCTCCCGGTCATCTTCGAAGAACAGGCGGGCGGAAAGCCAGATGGGTATGAGGGTGCCGTCCTGGTGCCGCCCCCAGGTTTCATAGTTCTCGATAATGCCCTCTCCGCCAAAACTCGGATCGTGGATTTTGGCATCGATCTCCTGGGCCTGGCCAGGGGCATAGAGGTCCCGGATATTCATTTTGCCGATGACTTCTTCAGGCTCGTATCCCAAGATCCTGGCAGCCGTTTCATTAAAGAGAAAAATCGTGCCGGCCATATCATGGGCCAGGATGCCGTCCATGCAGGTATGAATGAGGAGTTTCCTTTCGGCGGTCAGGGCCTCTTCGGTCCGTTTGCGCTTGATCTGCCACCACATGCCGGTCATCAGCTGGGTTAATTGACGAACATCCTTGTCATCGTATTCTTCTTGTTTGTCAGCCACGCCGGCCAGCGCGACGAGGTGGTTATTATCAAATACCGGGATATTCAAATGGCGCCGCACCCGGTCAAAGCCTTCGGGGAAGTCGTTTTTTTCAGAAGTGGGTCCGGCGTAGTGGTTGGTTATCACCGGCCGCCGCTGACGCACGGCTTCGCCCCAAAGCCCGGTATTTTCCAAGGGATAGCTAATAAGCTGGAGCACCAGGGGGGCCTCTTCCGAAGCGGTTTGGCACCAGGAGTGCATGGTCAGCACCTTCTCATCCTCGCTCACAAAAGCCAGGTAACCCATGGTGCTTTTGGTAAGCCGCACCCCTTCCTCCAGGGCGAAATCGGTGATCTCCTTCAGGGTGGCGTCGGTCATTTGACTGAGCTGCCAGACGGCTTCGAGGCGGGATTCGTCGAGACGGAGCTCCTCCTCCATGCTGGCACTCAGGATGGCCAACCCCAACTGACCGGCCAGGGATTGGAAAAAGCCGATATGCTCTCGGGCAAAAAAACCTTTCTGGGGGCTGGCTACGGTCAAGACCCCCATGGTCCGGGTTTCGGTGGTGAGGGGGGCCAGGACCAGGGAGGCCTGGGTTTCCTCCATACTGAGCCCCTGGAGGCGAGTCATCACCTGGGAGGTGTCCGGGATGGAAATGACCTGAGACGACAGCAGACATTCAGCCAACAGAGATTCGGGCTCCGGCCGGATCACCTGATCCCGGGTTTCGGGGGCGAGGCCCCGGGAACCTTTCAGGTGGAGTTGATGGTCATCCCCCAGGAGCCGCACGGCACAGGTTTCTACACCCAGGCGCTCGCCCAAAAGATCAAGCACTCCCTCCAGGAGGTCGGGAATATGGAGGGAGGAGGCCAATCTCCGGGCTGCTTCATAGAGGACGAAAAGTTCCGAGGCCCGTTGTCTTAACTGTTCCTCACTTTCTTCCAAAGAACCGGAGACCTTGCTGAACAGGTCGTACACGTCTTCCATGCGGGAGCCCAGGCCGGAAAGGTAGCTTTCTACGATAAAGCGGGCCGCGGCCGGGCCCAGGGAGCCCGCCAGGGTGCGCTCCACAAAATAGGCCAATTCCAGCTTTTCATGATCTCCCCATGCAGATTCCGGGACGGCAACTTGCCGTAAAAAGGTTTGGCCGGCCTCCTGGGCCTTGCGCGGCCCGATGAACTTTTCCAGGAAAAGGGTAAATTCCTCGAGACTGGGAAGAAAGGTGAAGCGCTTGTCCCGGGGCCTCTCAGCCTGGAGCTCAAACACCTGGGTGAAGCGCCGAGCCTGCTCCACTTCCTCAGGGTCGGGAGTGGTCAACAGGGAAACGCTGACAAAAGCGCCGATGTTGAAGAACATGGACCAGAAAAAGGCATGGCAGAGATCATCCAGGCCGGTTAAACCCAGAAAAGCCGTGGGTTTCAAGAAGGATAAGCCCCAAGGCCCCTGGTCGAGAAGGCTTTGGGGAAACCAGCCGGCGTGGATCAGGTAGGGCAGGATCAAGGTATAGGCCCACAAGAAGAAGCCGAGCCCGAGCCCGGCCAAGGCGCCGGCCCTGGTGGCATCCCGCCAATAGAGGGCGCCCAAGATGGGGGGCACCAACTGCATGACGCCGCAGAAGGCGATGAGTCCCATGTCCACCAGCATGGCGGACGGGCCGATGACGCGGTAGCTGCCGTAGCCGAGGAGAATCACCAACACGATGGCGGCCCGCTTGATGTTCAGTAGGAAAGTGGGGAGATATTTTTCCAGTCTGAGACGGAGGGCCCCGGGCATCACCAGGCTGTTGAGGAGCATGGTGCTCACTGCCACCGAGGCCACGGCCACCATGGCGGTGGAGGCTGACAGGCCTCCCAAAAAGGCCAGGAGCGCCAACCAGGGATGGCCATTTTTCAGGGGTAATTGCAAAACAAAGGTGTCCCCCTGCTCCGGGGGCATGCCCGACAGCAAGCCGCCGAAGGCGATGGGCAGGACAAACAGATTGATCAACAATAAATACACGGGCAAAAGCCACATGGCCGTGAGAAGGTGCCGCTCGTCGGTATTCTCCACCACGGCCATGTGAAACTGCCGGGGCAGAAAGGTGATGGCCGCCATGGCCAACAGCGTCTGCACCATCACCAGCAGATAACTGTTGTGGGGACCGGTATTGAGGAGCAGGAGTTCACTGCAGCCCACCGATTGGCGGATGCGGCTGAAGATTTCCCCCCACCCCTGGAACAAAACATAGGTCACCAGTATGCCGATGGCCAAAAAAGCCAGGAGTTTGACCAGTGATTCGAAGGCCACCGCGGCCACCAAGCCTTCATGGCGTTCCGTGGGGTCGAGGTGGCGGGCCCCGAAGAGGATACAGAAGACGGCCAGAATCAGGGCCACATAAAAGGCGGTGTCGTGGAACACCGGAAGGTCCAGAGGGGAAACCACGGTCCGGTGCACCAGGATGGTAAAGGTATCAGCCACTGACTTGAGCTGTAAGCCGATGTAGGGCACCACCGCCAGCAGCAGCCCCAGGGTGGTGAGGACCCCCACGAGGGGCTTTTTGCCAAACCGCAGCGTCAAAAAATCCGACATGGTGGTCAGGTTGTTTTCCTTGCAGATGCGCAGCATTTTCCGCAAGACGAACCACCAAAAGAAGGCCATCACGGTGGGGCCCAAATAAATGGTGAGAAAGGGCAGGCCCTGATTGGCGGCGCGGCCCACACTGCCGAAAAACGTCCAGGAAGTGCAGTAGACCGCCAGGGAGAGGGTGTAAATGTAAGGATTGGCGATGAGGCTTCTGCCCATGGCCCGCCGCCAGTCGCCATAGTAAGCAATGGCAAAGAGGAACAACAGATACCCGAGACCGGCGAGGACGACAAGCTGTTGGCTCAGCATACCTTAGTCTTGGCTCAATCGTTTGATGATAACCAGTTCTTGCCGACTATGAGGATCAGGATAGCCAGCAGCCAAACCCCAAAAACATAAAAGATGAGAAGGGGAAATTTCCCCAGACAAAGGTCGCGGTTAAAGATTTTCAGCAGGGGGTAGTTAAACAGGACAAAAGCCAGGACCCCCAGTAGAATCAAGAGCTTTTCTCGCTTGGTCATAGGATCACCGTGAGGTGTGGAGCCGATCTCCAACGACGCGACGGCTATTCTCGGTAAGTGGTTTATTATGTTAATTTTATTAAATTAGGGGGAAAATGGCGATAATTTTCGCGGGGGAGGAAATTCCTTGGCGGATGGGGGAATAATCAGGCCCAGGCTCGGCCGCTGGTGGCAGAGGAGTTTTGAGTTTCGAGATTTTAGAAAGATGCGGCGGGGGGGAGCCCGCCCTACACTTTCCTTGGGGGTGAGGGTAATCAAGGCAAATTTACCACAAAAATCGTGTTACACTAAAATAGTGTTACGAAAAATGTGACCGTCACCTTGGAAGAGGAAGTGGCCCGCGGGGCCCGGATTTGGGCGGCGAAGCGCAATACCAGCGTCTCCCGGCTGGCGGCGAAGGTAGGGACAACATGAACTGGAAAATTCTTAAACAGCGCTTAAGCCTCAATATCATCAGTGCCATTATCCTAGTGGTCGGTTTGGGTAGCGCCGCGCTTATTTATCAAAAAGCTGTAAAGGAGTCGTACGGCGCAGGTGAAGATGTTCAGCTAATGATGCAAACAAATTCAAAACTTTTTCGACATAACCTGGAAGTTTTTGGCGGGAAGTTGAATGTCATGATGTATGACTTCAGGACATGGTTTGCCGGGCTCTGGCAGGGAAAATCTCTGGCGTTTATTATAGCCGGCAGTGCCGTCATCATATCTTTGGTAATTTTCTGTGCGGCTAATTACCTGCCCCGGCGCTTAGAATCTGATGTTCCCCAGGAAAATGATCCTGAGGCAACCGATTAACAAGTTATAGATTCTATGGTTATTTTGGATAAGGGAATAAGATACGGCGGGCAGGTGCCCGCCCTACCTTCTGATAAGTTCAAGGTTGAAGGTTCAAAGTTCAAGGTTTAAAGCCTAAAGCTTAAGGCTTAAAGCTTAAAGTCTACAGCTTAAGGCCCATAATTCACGGCGCAAATCTCGAATCTCGAAACTCGAAACTGACTGCTGACTGCTGACTGCTAACTGCTAACTGCTAACTGCTGGCGGGAAGCGTTGGGCGGGCTGGGGTAGCAAAG
>JARRKO010000066.1:0-2500 GCA_037388025.1 Syntrophobacterales bacterium | reverse complement strand
ATGCCCGGTCATCGTGCACTGAATCCATAGGTGTACGAGGCGAACGGGGCGAAGTGAAACATCTCAGTAGCCCCAGGAAGAGAAAACAACCGTGATTCCCACAGTAGCGGCGAGCGAACTGGGAAGAGCCCAAACCGTGGTCGTGTAAGCCGGCAAGCGTTGCGACGGCGGGGTTGCGGGGCCGGTCTGGAGAGGGTTGCCGCCCTCTCGGAAAGTTACCAACCGCTTTTTTAGTTGAAGGGTCTGGAACGTCCCACCAGAGAAGGTGATAGTCCTGTAAACGAAAGGAAAGCGGCTTTCTGGGACCGGTACCCGAGTACCACGGGGCACGTGGAACCCTGTGGGAAGCCGGGTGGACCCTAAATACTCCTCAACGACCGATAGTGAACGAGTACCGTGAGGGAAAGGTGAAAAGAACCGCGGGAGCGGAGTGAAATAGAACCTGAAACCGATCGCTTACAAGCTGTGGAAGGACGATAGGAGTCTTCGGGCTCCTCGTCTGACTGCGTGCCTTTTGCATAATGAGTCAGCGACTTACTCTTGGTGGCGAGGTTAAGCCGTAAGGCGGAGCCGGAGCGAAAGCGAGTCTGAATAGGGCGCACTAGTCGCCGGGAGTAGACCCGAAGCCAGGTGATCTATCCATGGCCAGGGTGAAGTTGGGTTAACACCCAATGGAGGCCCGAACCGCTTAACGTTGAAAAGTTATCGGATGAGCTGTGGATAGGAGTGAAAGGCTAATCAAACCTGGTGATAGCTGGTTCTCCCCGAAATATATTGAGGTATAGCCTCGTGTGATGAGCCACGGAGGTAGAGCACTGAATGGACTAGGGGTCCCACAGGATTACCAAACCCAATCAAACTCCGAATGCCGTGGTCTTTAGCACGGGAGTCAGCCTGCGGGTGATAAGGTCCGTGGACGAGAGGGAAACATCCCAGACCGCCAGCTAAGGTCCCTAAATCCAGACTAAGTGGGAAAGGATGTGGATCTGCCCAGACAGCCAGGAGGTTGGCTTAGAAGCAGCCATCCTTTAAAAAGTGCGTAATAGCTTACTGGTCGAGTGGGTCCGCGCCGAAAATATAACGGGGCTCAAGTCTGGTACCGAAGCTGCGGGTTCGAAGGTCAAGCCTTCGAGCGGTAGGGGAGCGTTGTCGTAACCTGCGAAGGCGTACCGAAAGGAGCGCTGGAGGACCGACAAGTGCTTATGCTGACATGAGTAGCGATAAAAGGGGTGAGAATCCCCTTCGCCGAAAGCCTAAGGTTTCCTGGGTAAAGTTCGTCTTCCCAGGGTTAGTCGATCCCTAAGCTGAGGCCGAAAGGCGTAGGTGATGGAAAACGGGTTGATATTCCCGTACCACCTGATGCGCAGTGACCGAAGGGGGGACGCAGGAGGGTAGGCCATCCGGGTGATGGATGTCCCGGTTCAAGCTGGTAGGGGGGAGCGACAGGCAAATCCGTTGCTCCATAACCCCGAGAGGTTATGAGGAGGGGTGTATACCCCGCAAACTGGTTGACCCCACACTGCCAAGAAAAGCCTCTAGGTAGTTCATCAGGTGATCGTACCGCAAACCGACACAGGTAGGCGGGGAGAGAATCCTAAGGCGCGCGAGAGAACCCTGGTTAAGGAACTCGGCAAAATACCACCGTAACTTCGGGAGAAGGTGGGCCCCTGGCGGTGACCGGACTTGCTCCGTGAGCTACCGGGGGTTGCAGAGAAATGGGGCTGGCGACTGTTTACTAAAAACACAGGGCTCTGCTAAGCCGCAAGGCGACGTATAGGGTCTGACGCCTGCCCGGTGCCGGAACGTTAAGGGGAGGAGTCATCTGGGTTCGCCCGGAGAAGCTCTCAACCGAAGCGCCGGTAAACGGCGGCCGTAACTATAACGGTCCTAAGGTAGCGAAATTCCTTGTCGGGTAAGTTCCGACCTGCACGAATGGCGTAACGACTGGCCCGCTGTCTCGACCAGGGACTCGGTGAAATTGTATTTGCGGTGAAGATGCCGTATACCCGCAACAAGACGGAAAGACCCCGTGCACCTTTACTACAGCTTGGCATTGAACTTTGGACTAGCTTGTGTAGGATAGGTGGGAGGCGATGAAATCCGGACGCCAGTTCGGGTGGAGCCAACCTTGAAATACCACCCTGGTTATTCTAGAGTTCTAACCCAGGCCCGTGATCCGGGTCGGGGACATTGCCTGGTGGGTAGTTTGACTGGGGCGGTCGCCTCCCAAAAGGTAACGGAGGCGCGCGAAGGTTCCCTCAGGCTGATTGGAAACCAGCCGTTGAGTGTAAAGGCATAAGGGAGCTTGACTGCGAGACCTACAAGTCGAGCAGGTGCGAAAGCAGGCCTTAGTGATCCGGTGGTTCTGCATGGAAGGGCCATCGCTCATCGGATAAAAGGTACGCCGGGGATAACAGGCTGATCTTCCCCAAGAGTTCACATCGACGGGAAGGTTTGGCACCTCGATGTCGGCTCATCGCATCCTGGGGCTGAAGAAGGT
>JARRKO010000065.1:0-10989 GCA_037388025.1 Syntrophobacterales bacterium | reverse complement strand
GATCTTCCATGTTGTTCCCAACCAATCTACATCTAAAGCTCATGCTTACAATGCCAGGGGTCCAGGAGGAGGAAGTAGGTAAGGAGGGGTGGCGATCCAGTTGACAGAAATTTTGAAACCGGAGGATGGCTGAAAACCGCTGGAGAAAACTAAATGAAAAATCTAGAAAAACTTTAGGGGGGGTTCAACCCCCGCCCTCTTTTTTTGCCATAACGGGGATTGGTAGGGACTGGTAGGGAAGTTTAAGGGGAGGGCGGGGGTCTGGTCCCCCGGGCCCTCCCCTCAACTAATTCCGGCAAACTTTAATCCAGCTCGAACTCATGCCGCCAATCCTGGTGGTCCTGGAACGCCGGCTGTTCCTTCTTGTCGAAGAGAAAGTCCTCCATCACCAGGTAGTCCATCTCGGTGCGCATAAAGCATCGGTATGCGTCCTCCGGAGTGCAGACGATGGGTTCCCCCCGGACGTTGAAGCTGGTGTTGACGATGATGCCGTAACCGGTGAGATCCTGGAAAGTCTTGATGAGGCGCCAGTATTTTTCGTTGGTCTCTCGGTGCACCGTCTGGATGCGGGCCGAATAATCCACGTGGGTGATGGCCGGCACATCAGACCGCAGGTGGTAGAGGCGGTCAAAGAGTTCCCGGTTTTGATAGTCCGGTGGCAGGGGCCGGCAGCGGTCCGAACGCACCGGGGCCACCAGCAGCATGTAGGGAGAGGGCCGGTCCAGTTCGAAAAAGGTGGCGGTTTCCTCGTGCAGAACCGACGGGGCAAACGGACGGAAGCCCTCCCGGTACTTGATCTTGAGGTTAAGGTGCTTCTGCATCTCCGGGTTACGGGCGTCCCCCAGGATACTCCGGTTTCCCAAGGCCCGGGGCCCCCATTCCATGCGGTCCTGAAACCACCCCACCACCTGGCCCTGGTCCAGAAGTCGGGCCACGTCTTGGAGGAGTTCTTCAAAATCCTCATAGTGCCGGTAAGGGGCCTCATGCCGCCGGATCACCCGGTGGATTTCGTCCGCGCCGAATTCGGGCCCCAAATAAGACCCGTGCATGGCGTCCATGCCGGCATGAACCTGGCGCTCCTTGCCCAGGTCGATGTGCCAGCCGGCCAGGGCCGCGCCCACCGCGCCCCCGGCGTCACCGGCCGCAGGCTGAATATAGATGTCCTTGAAGGTGTTGCGGCGCAAAAGCTTGCCATTGGCCACGCAGTTCAGGGCCACCCCTCCGGCCATGGTCAGGTAATCGGCCCCGGTGAGCTCCCGGGCGGTGTCGGCCATGCGCAGCACCACCTCCTCGGTGACTTGCTGGATGGCCAGGGCCATGTTCATGTACTCCTGGGTGAGGTGGCTCTCCCGGGGGCGGGGAGGGATGCCGAACAGCCGCTCGAAGCGGTCATCCCGGCACATGGTGAGCCCGGTGGCATAGTCGAAATAGTCCATGTTGAGCAACAGCGACCCGTCCGGGCGCAAGTCCACCAGCTCTTCCAAGATCAGCCGCTGGAAACGCTGGGTTTGCTCCGCCTCCGGATCGCCATAGGGGGCCAGGCCCATGAGCTTGTATTCCCCGCTGTTGACCTTGAAACCGGTGTAATAGGTGAACGCGGAATATAACAGGCCCAGGGAGTGGGGAAAATCCAGCTCCCGGAGGATGGTGATCTCATGGCCTTGGCCGAACCCGATGGTGGAAGTGGCCCACTCTCCCACCCCGTCAATGGTGAGGATGGCGGCGGCCTCGAAGGGGGAAGGGTAAAAGGCGCTGGCCGCGTGGGACAGGTGATGCTCAGGAAACAGGAGAGGTGGAGCGCTGTTCCCTAATTTGGCCAACTCGTCCCGGAGAAGGTTTTTCATCAGGAGCTTTTCTTTGATCCACACGGGCATGGCCATGAGAAAGCTCCGCAGTCCCCGGGGGGCAAAGGCGTGATAGGTCTCCAGGAGGCGCTCGAATTTGAGGTACGGTTTGTCGTAAAAAGCCACCGCGGCTACGTCGTCCATGGTCAGGCCCACCTCCTCCATGACATAGGCCAGGGCCTCGGTGGGAAAGGCATGATCGTGCTTTTTACGGCTAAAGCGCTCTTGTTGAGCCGCTGCCAAGATCTCGCCATCCACCAGGATGGCCGCGGCACTGTCGTGATAGAACGCAGATATGCCGACTATGGCTTCCGGCACGGAAATCCTCTAAAAGATGGTGTAGATGAAGGGGGCGATGGCCGAGCCGCTGGTAAAGACGATAAGCACCCCAAAGAACAGCAGAGTAATGATGATGGGAAGCAGCCAGTATTTTTTGCGGGTCTTCATGAAGCCCCACAGATCGGTGAGAAAGTCCATATATCTTCTCTCCCCAGTGCGTACAAATAATCTTAGAGGGGGGGACCCGCGATCCCCCGTCCTCCACTCAACTTAACCATATAATTTTAAAATTTAGTACGGCGCCTGTAAATCCTTTTTTTGGACCAGGTCGGCCCGCACCGCAAACACCGAATCCTTCCCTTTTTTCCATTGCTTGAGTTGCAAGGAATCAGTCCCGAAGGCCCGGCGGATCAGACCGATGGGGGTCACCAGGATGAAAAACAATACGGTGAGGATCACGTTGGACATGACGGTGCCGAGAAGGTGCGCCAATCCGAACCACAAGCCGGCCAGCGGCTGAAAGGCCCGGGGCCACACCATGGTAATCACCAGGAAAACCATGGCCAGGGGCACCAATTTGTAAGCGTGCCCGAATTGCACTATGATGAGGCACAAAAGGGTCAGGGCCAGGCCGGTGTCCCGGGTCTGGTCCGGGGTGGCGGACAGGAACCGGGCCAGAAAGCCCTTTTTCTCTCTGGGCTTGGATTGGACGATAATTTCCATGATCTAAAAGACCATTGCCTAATATAGAATCTCTGGAATTTTGTTATTTGGGGCGAAGCGAAGAATCTAGTAATATTAACAACTTCTAGACTCATCCTTCTGTTCAGCCGGGCAACAATATAATTTTGCCATGAGCTCTAATGGTATCTTTCTGCCTTCCTTTTGTAAAGCGAACTTCTCGGGACCACCATCCATGAAGCGCAGGGCTCACCCCCTACAACCTTTGCACCTTGAACCTTGAACTTACTCCTTGAGCATGGTTCCCCCCGAAAAACCTTTCTCTAATGGCTCATCTTGTGGCACAATAAGACAATCTTTACCGTGCTTTCCGGAAGAGGGCGCCAGAGCCGGGCTTCCGGATTAGGGGCAACGTCCTCAACTTGCCTGATTGACACGTGAGTTATACTTTGCTCACCAAAGGATTCCCCGGGTGATCTCATGAAAAAGCTGACAACTGGAATGGTGATGGTGATGCTGCTGCTGCTGGCCCTGACCTTGGGACCCGGGTGCCAGGAAGCCAAGTCCCCCTTGAGTCCCAAAGCGGTCACCTTTCAAAAGGAAATCCAGGCGGTGATCAACCGCATCGCCCCACCCCTGGCCAAACCGGTGGCCCACAAAGACATGAAAGCCGTGCAGAAGGCACTGATCAAAGCCTTCACCCTGTGTGACAAACAATGTGAAGGCATATTTTATAATGTCTTTATCCTGGATCAAAACGGGGTCTTGACCGCGGTTTACCCTCCGGCGGAAGTGAAAAGATTTCAGTTCTCCAACTACAAGGCGGTTAAAAAAGCCTTTGCCGAAAAAAAGCCCAACCAAACAATTTTATACCAGCCGGATGGGACTGTGACGTATATAATTTGCTTGCCCCTCATTTATCGAGGTCAGGTGGCGGGCATCCTGGCCCTCGGTTTTGCGGGGGGAGACGTCACCGAGAAACGGGGCGTGAGCCAGGAGGAATTTCTTCGGCTGGATTTTCATTCCCCCTGAGGAAAGCCCCTGGAAAAACCTGGTGCGGGAGCAAGTGGGGAAGCTACGCTCCCTCCTCTCACCACACATCATCAGGAGTATGAAGGGATGAATTTCACTCACTCGAGGAAAACTGCCCGACAACTTAATCTCTCGGGTTTGTTCCTGATCTGCCTTGCCGTGCTCTTGGGGGGATGCCAGGCCTCCAAACCCTCGTTAAGCCCGGAGGCCCAGGCCCTTAAAAAACAGTTGCTCGGGGACCTGAATAAATTTACCCCTCAATTGGTGGAACCCGTAGCCCAAGAGGATTGGTCGGCGGTGGAATCCATTTTGCAAACTGCTTATAAGAATATGCAAGAGGAAGGCAAGTCGGCCCCTGAAATTATAGTCATCCTGGACCGTAGCGCCATCACCCAGGCCAGGTTCCCTGCGCCGGACAAAAAGCGTTTTGATTTTAGTAATTACGCCCCGGCCAAAAAAGTTTTTAATGAAAAAAGAACAGTTCAATCCGTACTTTACTTCAAGGGGACAAAAATCTTTGTGGTTATTGCCCCGCTCCTCCAGAACAATAACCTGGTAGGAGGTGTAGCCCTGGCATTCCCCGCCGATGCTGTGGAGAAGCAATGGCGCGTTTCGGAAAAAGAGTTTACGAGCATGGATCTTAATCAATGAGTTCCGGTTAATCCCTCGCTACCTTAATCCCTGGGCATGAAAGACATAGCTACCCAACCAGCCACCTACGGCCTCAACGTCGAGGGCCAACCAGGCCGGGAAGTCCTTTTGGCCCTTTCCGGTCGCATTGCCCTGGATAACGTCAATGACTTGCTGACCGAGCTCCGGGCCTTCCTGGAGCGGATGAGTCCGGCCAAACTCGAAGTTGATCTCGGCCAGGTGGAGTATCTGGACAGCTCCGGGGCCCTGGCCCTGATTTTTTTGGAGAAAGAAGCCCAGACTAGGAACATCCCCTTTTCCTTTGCCAATGCCAGCGAATCGACCCAGAGGATCATGGGGCTCATCGATCCGGAAACTCTGGATCTGTCTCCTCTACGCCAGGAAGAGGAGCTGAATTTCTTTGAACAGTTGGGCCAGGGGGCGCTGGGTTTGTTGGACGAGGGCTACCAAGTACTCAGCTTTTTCGGCAAGGTCCTGACCTCTTTGATATCTTTATTCTTCCGGCCTCGTCTGATCAGGTGGAACGAGGTCTTGGTTTACATGCAAAAAACCGGAGTCGAGGCCTTCCCCATTCTGGGTATGATGAGCCTGCTCATGGGTCTGGTTCTCGCCTTCATGTCCTCCTTTACCTTGCAGGAGTTTGGCGCCATCATTTACGTCGCCGCCCTGGTGGGGGTTGGTTTTGTGCGAGCCCTGGGCGCCTTGCTCACCGGCATCCTGATGGCCGGCCGCTCGGGGTCGGCCTTTGCTGCGGAAATCGGTACCATGCAGGTCAATGAAGAGGTGGACGCCCTGGAGGTCATGGGATTTGAGCCGGTACGCTTCCTGGCCGTTCCCAAGGTGCTGGCCACCATGTTGGTCATGCCCATCCTCACTCTGTACAGCATATTTTTCGGGCTTCTGGGCGGCTTCCTGGTCGGAGTGACCGTCCTGGATATTTCCATTTACACGTACATCAATCAAACTCAGAATGCTCTGGAAGTTTTTGATATCTTTTACAGTCTCGTCGAAGCGGTGGTCTATGGCATGATCATTGCCACCATCGGCTGCCAACGGGGCTTTCAGGTCCGGGGCGGCGCCGAAGAGGTGGGCACCGCCACCACCTCGGCGGTGGTGGCCGGCTTATTCCTCATCATCGTGGCCGCGGCGATTTTCTCCATTTTGCAGCAATATATCAGGCCATACCTTGTCTAAAATGTTCTTCGCCGCCGGAACCGAGGCTTGGATGCCCCTATGGAGTTGACTGAGAAAAAGCCCATCATTGAAGTGGAAAATCTTACGGCCCGGTTCGGCGACCGCACTATTTTTCAGAACGTCACCTTTACGGTTTACCGGGGGGAGGTTCTGGTGGTATTGGGAGGGAGCGGGTGCGGCAAGTCCACCCTGCTCAAGCATATGATCGGGCTGTACCAGCCCTATACCGGCAGGGTCCTCATCGACGGCATTGATGTAAATACCGATGATGATGAGCAATTGAACCGGCTGCGGCAGAAGATCGGGGTTTCCTTCCAGTCCGGGGCGCTCTTTGGCTCCATGACCCTGGGGGATAACGTGGCCCTGCCCCTCCGGGAGTACACTAACCTTCCTCCCGCGGCCATCGATTATGTTGTCAGAATGAAACTGGCCATGGTCAACCTGGCCGGCTTTGAAAATCACCTGCCCTCGGAATTATCGGGGGGTATGCAAAAGCGGGCCGGCGTGGCCCGGGCCATGGCCCTGGATCCCATGGTCCTGTTTTTCGACGAACCTTCCGCCGGCCTGGACCCCGTTACCGGGGTGGAGCTGGACATTATGATCAAACGCCTCAATACCGGTATGGCCACCACCATGGTGGTGGTTACCCACGAACTCCAATCTATTTTCAAAATTTCCGACCGCGTCATCATGCTGGACAAGGACGCCCAAGGTATCATTGCCGAGGGTGATCCCCATGTGCTCAAGGACTCTGAAGACCCGCGGGTACATCACTTCTTCAACCGTGAACCCGCCAGTCACGCAAAGGAAGTCTGATATGGCCAAAAAAACCCGCAGGTTCTTCATCGTCGGACTCTTTGTCACGGTGGCCTTCTTCCTCGCCGTGGGCTTGGTTATCTGGATCAGCGCCTCCAAATATTTCCAAGCCGGTGAGACCTATGTCACCTTCTTTAGTGAGTCGGTACAGGGACTCAGCAAGGACTCCGAAGTCAAATACCAGGGCGTCAAGGTCGGCCTGGTGGATAAGATCGCCATCGCTCCCGACAACAAAACGGTGGCGGTGTATATGACCATTAATCTGCAGGATGATCTGACCAAAAAAGTGGTGGCCCAACTGACCATGACCGGCATTACTGGCCTGATGTTTATCAACCTGGAGCCCCGAAAACCGGGGGAGCCGGACCTCTCTCCCAAGATTGAATTTGCCACGGAGTACCCGGT
This sequence comes from Syntrophobacterales bacterium, assembly GCA_037388025.1. GTDB lineage: Bacteria > Desulfobacterota > Desulfobaccia > Desulfobaccales > 0-14-0-80-60-11 > JBGSLA01. The sequence continues at coordinate 4,087 of JARRKO010000065.1, read as the reverse complement.
CATCCCCTCCAAGCCCTCTGAAATCAGCCAGATTATCAGCGGTATCCGGGAGACCGTGGACGAGCTCAAGAACGCGCATATTGGAGAAGCCATCAATGAGATTAAGGCCGCGTTTGCCGGCATCAACAATCTCGTTAACGGCAAGCAGCTCAAGGGCATTCTGGCCAAAACCGACTCGGCCACCGGTTATTTGAATAACTCACTTAAAAGGCTTAATAAGACCATATCTTCCGGCAAGGTGGACACCGTTCTGGCGCAAGCCCAGAACGCTCTTAAAGATGTGGGCTCCCTGATGAAAGGAGTCAAGTCCACGGTCAGCCAGGCCAGCATTCCCCAAACCATTAAAAAGGCCAGCCTTACCCTGGATCAGGCCAAGGTGCTCATGGAAAACCTGCAACAGACTTCGGAAACTTTGGACCAACTGATAAATAGACTGTATGCCCGACCCTCGGATATCCTCTTCGGCAAACCCCCCAAACCCCGCTGGAATGAAAAATCCGGGAAAGCCAGAAGGTGATTACATGACTAGGCCCGTGCCCCCTAAGAGCTTTATGTCCTCTCGCCCGCGCCGCCGCTTTCGGCGGCCATCCGTCACGCTGTCGTTGATCCTTCCCCTGCTGGCCGCCCTCCTCCTCAGCGGTTGCGGCAAGCCGCCGGCCCTGATCAACCGGTATGTCTTGGATTATGCGCCGCCGGTTTTGCCCAGGCTGTCTCAACTCGACACCGGCATCCAGGTGGGACTCTTTGCCGTAGATGAAACCATCAACCGCTTGGAAATGGTTTACCAGGAGAACCCCTACCGCACCGGCACGTACTGGTACAATCGCTGGCGCGTTAATCCCAGCTACCTGGTAACCGACTATCTAACCCGTGATCTGCGGGACTCCCGGCTGTTTACAGCAGTTTTTTCCCATGATGTCTCCGGATCGGCTCGCTTCCGCCTGGAAGGAGGCGTGGTGGAATTTCAGGAAAATGATTCGCCGGGCTACTGGCACGGGGCCCTCAGCCTCAATGTCACCCTCCTGGATACCGCCCAGGAAAACATTGCGGACAGGGTGATGTTCCAGCGCAACTATCAGGCGCAGGAGCCCATGCTCACCAAAACCCCCCAAGGCCTGGCCGCGGCCCTGAGCTCTGCCATGCAGCAGCTCTCCCGACAGATCATCGATGACGTCTACCGGGCCGTGAAACAACGCTTGGGCGCGTAGAAAGGCTGAGATTTCCCCCACCTCCCTACCCTAAACGGGAGCACAGGCTTCCAGCCTGTGCCGGAAAACGGGAACTTGTCGCCGGAGCAATTTCTGATGCCCCCTAGGGCACCTTACCTCCACTTGAAACTTAAAACTCGAATCTTAAACCTTGAACCTTTAACTTTGAACTTTGAACTTTGAACTTGGAACCTTGAACTGCACACTTTATGAAAACCCTGCAAGCCAAACGCCTTAAAAAAAGACGGCGCATGAATATAAGCACCGCCAGGAAATCCTGGATCAGATCCAGGAGGACGCTGAAGCTGAGATGAGGAAACTACAAGGCTACCTGAATACTTTTAATTTCAAGATAGAACGCCAACAGGTTTTTGAAGAGTACCGGGAAGACGATGAATCCGTTTATTTCGAGGAGGGCTTTATTGAACGCTAACCTTCAAGCACCACCTTCCCCACCCGGATAATCCACCAGGCTGCCAAGGACATGGTAGCCCAGGCTTTCCAGCTTGATTTCCACTGCTAAAACTTGGGGCATCTTCCCCGATGGTTATCTTCTCTCACACGCCGCCTGGTCCTCGGCCGGGCCGGGAGCGCAAATGTCCTCTTCAAAACAGGTCTTGGAGAAGTCGTCTTCCAAAGTAACGGGGTAATCGCCGCTGAAACAGGAGAGACAAAAGTTGGCAGGGTCGAGTTCCGTGGCTTCCACCATGGCCTCGATGCTCAAATAACCGAGGTAATCCAGACCCAGGAAATCACGAATCTGGTTTACCTCCTGGCGGGAAGCGATGAGTTCCCCTTTGGTGGAAAAATCGATGCCGTAGTAGCAGGGGAAGCGGTGGGGCGGACAGGAGACCAGCAGGCTGACCTCTTGGGCCCCGGCCTCTCGGAGGGACTTAACCCGGGAACGGGTAGTGGTGCCCCGAATAATGGAGTCCTCCACCACGATGACGCGTTTGCCCTTGAGAATTTCCTTCACGGGGTTGAGCTTCACCCGCACCGAAAAGTCCCGCATGGTCTGAGAGGGTTGAATGAAGGTGCGGCCCACGTAGTGATTGCGGATAACCCCCATCTCGAAGGGCATGTCCATCACTTCGGCGAACCCCAGGGCCGCATAGGTTCCCGAATCCGGGAAAGGCATGACCAGGTCCCCTTCCAGGGGGTGCTCCCGGGCCAGGCAGGCCCCCAGGCGTTTGCGCACCTGGTACACGGATTGGCCGTAGATGCGGCTGTCCGGCCGGGCGAAATAGATGAATTCGAAGACGCAGTATTTAGGAGGCTGCGGTGGAAAGGGTTTATAGGAATGCAAACCGTGGCGGTCCATGACCACGATTTCCCCGGGCTCCACCTCCCGGAAATAATCGGCCTGCACCAGGTCGAAGGCGCAGGTCTCGGAGGCCACCACCCAGGCGTTATCCAGGGCCCCCAGGCACAGGGGCCGGAAACCCCGCGGGTCCCGGGCCGCGAAGACCTTGTCCGCCGTGGCCAGCACCAGTGAATAGGAACCCTCCACTTCGGCCAGCGCCGCAGCCAGGGCCTCCACCAGGCCGTTCTTTTTATGCCGGGCCATGAGGTGGACAATGATTTCCGTGTCCATGGTGGACTGAAAAATGGAACCGGAGTCCTCCAGCTTCTTCCTGATCTGCCGGGCGTTGGTCAGCGTGCCATTATGCCCGATGGCGATCATCTGGCCGGCGTGTTGCACCACGAAGGGCTGGGCGTTGATCAGCAGGGTGGAGCCCGTGGTGGAATAGCGCACGTGGCCGATGGCCATGTGCCCCGGCAGGCGTTCCAGCATGTCCTGTTCAAAGACCTCGGACACCAGACCCAGACCCCGATGGGCCCTCATCCGGCAGCCGTCGCCCGTCACGATGCCGCAGGACTCCTGCCCCCGGTGCTGCAGGGCATACAGGCCGAAGTAGGTCAGCCGCGCCGCCTCGGGGTGGCCGTAGATGCCGAAAACCCCGCACTTCTCCCGAGGTTTGCTTACGGCACCATCGACACTCAACTTTTCGGTTGGCACTTCGCGGTTGGCAGTGAAATCCATGGTTTTCGGCCGGACAGGAAGCACTCCTGCAGGGGAAACATATCCTAATTTACCTTGATTATTTTCTAGATATTCTATTTTTGAGGGAAAGTCGACCATTAATTACTGCATTTTTTTGGTTTTTATTTTACTTATATATTTCCACAATTTGGCGAATATTTTGCTGAGAGGGGCATGGTGAAGAACTCAATTTTGTTGAAACGAAGCTGAGCAAAGTTCTGAGTTCTGCTATTTAGAAAAATTACTATAAAGTTAATAGTCATCAAATTATATTTTTATTTGATGATTTAATTCCAGGCTTTAAATACGATTACATGGTGATTCATTCAAATCATCAAACCAGTTAAAATATTTTTCTGCACTATCTATACCAGATTGGATTAATGCCTTTTTCTTCTCATCTGTTAAATCAAACGCTGTTGCCTTCATATCCCACGTTTCTATAAAAAGTGTTCGATGCCAGTCATCCTCATGTAGATGTTGATTCTGCTGGACATGTGTTATTGCATTAATCAGTGCCCTGGCATAATCAGTGAAATTTTTAATTAGTTTTTCTTTTGGCGGTTCATTGTAGCGAAAAACTGCAACTTCATCCTGTGATGCAAGGCGAAATCCCAAAGTTTGGCGATTGTAAACATAAGGGCTGCGGCCAGGCATGATCTTTAAAAAGCGAACATTTTCAATATGGTAATATTCTGTCTCCCGGGCTGCGTATGGTTCATTCATCTTATCAATATATCTCTCTCTATCAAAGAGTTTGATCGGATAATTCTGACTAACGCCCCCATCCACATAGACATCCTGGCGAGGGCCGTGTGATACAGCTGCAAAAAAA
>JARRKO010000064.1:0-15253 GCA_037388025.1 Syntrophobacterales bacterium | reverse complement strand
TAGTGCTGAGGAGAAATAATTCAGCGATTTCCTGGGTTGTCATTCCAGAAGCCAGACACTTTAAAATTTCTCGTTCTCGTGGAGTCAATAATCTTGATTCATCTTTCTCTATGATCAAATTTGACAAAGTGGTGGCGAGAAGCGGAGAGAAATACTTCTTTCCGTCTCTTATGGTTTCTATGGCCTTAATAAGTTCGCTACGGGGTTCTTCTTTGAGAAGGAATCCATGTACGCCATAGGCTATTGCCTGCCGGATATATTCTAACTTCCCATGCATGGTCAGGAATAAAACTTTTATCTGAGGATAGTTCTGGTGAATTTCTTGTAGGACTTCCATGCCGTGCATTTTAGGCATAACTATATCTATGATGGCTAAATCGGGAATTGTTGTTTTCAAGATCTCTAACAATTCCAGCCCGTCTTTAGCTTCCCCAATAATTGTTATTCCATCAAGACTTTCAAGAAAGCTTCGTATTCCCTGACGAAACATTACATGATCATCAGCCAGCACAATACTTAATGGATCCATTTAAGTTACCTTCCTTTTGAAAATCGGTATAGTAACGCAGATTCTGGTCCCTTGTTTTGGTTGACTCTGGATCTCGAGGGAGCCACCCCAGGGCTCTAATCGCTTTTCCATGGATAGCAACCCCATGGTCTTTTTATGAGCCCGAACTTCTGAGAGATTAAAGCCGATTCCATTATCTTCAAGAATTAAGGTAACCTCTTTCTGGTCTTTTTGGGCTCGGAGGAAAATATGCGTAGCATCGGCGTGCTTCCCGATATTGGTCAGACCTTCCTGTATCAACCGATAAGTATTTGTCTGGAGTGCTAAATCGAATAAGGTATCTATATTGCGGTCTAATTGGGCCTGCCAGGTAACCCGTTTCGCCAAGGCGAATTCCTCGAGCATATTTTCTAAGGCTGCAGTCAGGCCCATTTCCTCCAGGTCGGCTGGAATTAAATCCTGGTAGAGAAGGCGTACATTTTTAACGGAATCCCTTAGGGCATGGATTATTTTTGTCAAATCCCTCTTATAATTAGCCTGTTCCGGCAAAACCTCGTCCCTGAAGGATTCTAATTTGAGCTTCAAGTTTAACAGATCATGTCCTAAGACATCATGCAATTCTAGGGCCAGACGCTTCCGCTCATTCTCCTGGACGTCCAGAAGCTGGTAGCTGAGAGCGCGTAGTCTCTTTTCCGACTCCCTCAGGGCTTTTTGCGATTGGCTGTGGAGAATCGCGGCCCCTAACATATTGGCTGCAGTTTTGAGGGCTTCGATTTCCACTGCTGCCCACTCCCTCTCCCGCAGGCAATCATCAAACCCGATTAATCCCCACCAATAGTCCTCCACGAAGATAGGCGCGTTCAGAAGGGATTTTATTTCTTGTGGTACCAGGATGGCTTGTTCTTCCGCCGGAAAATCTTTTATATTGCCATGGACGATGTCCCCTCGTGACATTATATCCACAAAACGGCCCATGCCCCCGGTGTGGAGGGGAAAATTCTGCATATCCGGGTTATCCATTTCCGGGGCGATGCCCGGGGCCACCCACTCAAAACGCTGACTGGTGAGGAGGGTGCCATCCTCACCTTGGTGATTTTCAAAGATATAAACCCTGCTAACTTCCATGGCCTGGCCCAACTGTCCCAGGATATCTATCAGGTTTGCTTCCCAAAAATCGGTCTTTAAGAATCTTTCGGCGGCCAGGCTCACCGCTTCCAAAACTGCCTCCCGCCGGCGTAGACTCTCCTCCGCCTGTTTGCGTTCCGTAATGTCAAAGGTGACGCCACTGACATATTCCACTTTCCCCTGCGCATTGCAGAAGATCTGGCCCCGGGATTGTACCCAGGCGTACGAACCATCTTTCCTTCTGATGCGGTGTTCCCGGATAAAGGAGCGATCACCTCTGAGAGCCTTCCGAAAAACCCGTTTTACATAGGGCAGCTCTTCCTCAGGGATCAGGTCGCGCCATATGACGTGGCGGGAGTTGAAGTCCTCTTTGGGATATCCAGTCAATATTTCTATCTTATCATCAAAACAATTGACACCCCAGTCTACGTAGCCCTTGAAGACCACCGCCGGAATTTGGCCGACCAGCAAGCGATATTCCTCTTCGCTTTTCCTGAGGGCTTCCTCGGCCAATTTGCGTTCAGTGATGTCATTAGCCACGTGAACAGAGCCCAAGAGCCTCCCTGACCGGTCATAGAGTGGCGTTACGGATACGTGGAGATGGCTCTGTATCTCCTCAAGCCAGATCTCCCGCGGTTCGGCATAACCATGGGACAGCAACCTGCTGTGGGCACAGAAAGCGGGAGGAACCTCAGAACCATGCACTACCTGATAGCACAACTTACCCACCATCTCCTCAGGACTGTACCCGAACGCGTGGGCCATGGCATGGTTGGCCTTGACAATGCGGTGCTGATTATCAAGGATCATGATTAGGGCCGGAATGGTATTAAAGGTCCTCTCCCATTCCTCTTGGGCCTGCAGGAGCTCCTCCTCATTCCGTTTGCGCTCGGTGATGTCCATCAACACCGCGATATTGCCGATGACCTTGCCCTCGTCATCATACTCCGGGGCGGCATAAAAGCTGTATTCGATCCGAGAACCATCCTTGCGCCGACGCATTACGTCTTTTCCTAAAATTGGCCTCCCGGATTTGATATGCTTGAGAAAAACAGCGAATTCCTCTTTGCTTTCCTCAGGCACGGACGGCAGGAATTGTCCCAGTACCTCATCTCGGCGCCAGCCCAGCATCTCCTCGGCCGTAGGATTCCAAAGGTTTTTTACCCTTCCCTCGGTATCAAGGTCGAAGATGGCCACGGGTGCGGCGTCCAGGGTGGCTCGTAGGGTTTCGTGCGCCTGGTGCAGGGCTTCCTCTGCCTGCTTGCGCTCGGTGATATCCAGTATCACCCCGACCAGGCCGCCCACACTCCCATTGGTTTTGAAGAAGGTCGCTTTGTTGAAAACAACCTGGTGCAGGCTACCATCGGCGTATCTGACGGCCGACTCATAGACCTGCTCGCCAGATTGCTGGAATAGGGCCTGATCCATTTCATTATATTTGGTAGCCAGTTCGGGTGGAGACACATCGAAGACCGTTTTGCCAATGATGTCTTGTTTGGAGAGTCCGATGTATTTTTCGAAAGCCAGGTTGCAACCTGAATACTTCCCAGATACGTCCTTATAGAAAATCGGGTTCGGGATGGTGTCGATCAATGTTTGGAGAAAATTTAGCTGTTCCTCGAGGGCTTTCTCTGCCTGCTTGCGCTCGGTGATATCTTCATATACCCCCAGAACCCCAAAGACCTCACCGTTGGGCCTAAGCAACGGGGTTTTGCTGGTATTCAACCAGATCTTGTCGCCCGTGGGTGTGGTTTGGGGCTCGACAATGTTCATCTTTGGACGCCCGGACTCCATGACCTGGCGGTCATCCGCCCGGTAGAGCCTCGCCTGTTCCTCCCAGCCCATGGCAAAGTCATCCTGGCCCAGAAGCTGCTCCGGGCTGCTTAAGCCCGCATCACGGGCGAACAGGGTATTGCAGCCCAAGAAGCGGCAATCTAGATCTTTCCAGAAAACCCTGATGGGTATCGATTCGATAATCAGTTGCAGCAAATTCCGGGATTGCTCAAGCTGCTGAACCGTCTTCTGTAACTCCCGATGACTCTTGGATAACTCCTCCTCTGCCAGATGGCGTACACCGATTTCAGAGAGCAATTTTCTATTGGTTACCATCAAATCGGCTGTTCTTTGCTCCAAATTCAAACGCAGCTGTTCATTTTCCAAGGCCACCTGGGCCCCGAAAGAGAATTCCCGGCTCAGGGTCAGGACGCCTATCACCACGTTGTTGTGCCGGTTGACACCATAATCTGATTGGCTCTGCTCCCCGAAACTATAAAACCCCACCACCGGCACCCCGGGGATCAAGTCCTTGATACCGTTGATTTCTTCGCCTATCCTTTTTCCCAGGACTCGCCGTCTTACCGCGCAAGAAAAGACCAGAGCCATCCCCGGGTCAGTGATGGCGCCGCGCAACAAGGCCTTGCGCAAGGCCTCTGCCCCGGCGGCTATTTGGCTGTCCTGATTCGCCTCCATGACCGTTAAGATAGTGCCCTCGGGTGTCGGTTGGGCGAATCGTACTCCTCCTTCATCTGTGAAATAGCTGGCTACATTGAGCCGGTATTGTCCATAGGGATCCAGCATCCCCATCGGCTGTTTGGTGGTATGGGTCAAATGTTTCCCCTCCAGGGCTTCCCGGGAGAAATTGTGCAAGCGGCAGTACGCCTCGGCCGCGGGTTCGCCCCTGATCTCCAGGACCTCGTGGTTATGAGAGTGTGTCACGGTGCCCCTGCGGGAAGAAGGATGGTACCCGTGAGCCATGGCAATGCCAAAACGCAACTGCGTTTCGAAGACCGCCACTAACACACTGTCAACGTAGGCCCGCTGCCCCCAGAGGGAGTAGTTAGCTTTCATCTGCCAGTCATCAGCCGCCCCTCCCCCCATTATGGGGAGGAACCCCCGGGATAAAAGGGTCAGTTCCTCCAAGATCTCGAAACTCAGGGAATCGGCAGTCCTGGTGTTACCAGGAAGGTTCGATTTCCGGGGAGTTCACAGCCTGGGCCACGGCCTGTCGCCAATTTTTGGAAACGCCCTCCCCCAGTCCCACTCGCACTTTGAGGTATGGGGAGGCTAGGGGGACTACTACCACGCTCTCCTGCTGGGGCCCATCACAAATTTCCCCAGCGGTGGTGGCTCCGATCAGAGGAACATCGCCAACAACGCTATAAACCCCTTGGAGGACCGCTTCCAGGTCATATTTCACCGAGGCGAAGACCAGAACCGCCGCCAGGGGGCATTCTTTAACCCCGGTCATGGCTTGGGTGGCTGACCTCGCTCCGGTGGTGAAGGAGGCCTGCCCCCTCCCTAACCCATATCCAACCTCTAGCTTTGGGAGAGTCATCTTTTTGGCCCCAATTACTTAGAAAAAAATGAATTAGTCAGGCAGCTCGCTTAAAAACTCATCTTTATCATCAAGCCGAATTTAGACGCCAGCCTTGGTCACTGCCTTTACAACTGCCTTTACAAAGGATTTTAGACCTTTCCCTGGAAGGAGTTAGAAATTAGGTAGCAATAATTATTTTATTATAAAAGATTATTATTTTAAACAATTTATGCAAATGAGATGCGGGAAAAGAGGTTATCCTTTACCATCAAATCCTTGACGGACGGCCCTGCAGATCCTGGTGGGAATGCCCCAAGATCAAGCGTAGATTCACTTTAGGCAAACAGTTCCAGGCGACCGGTAATGGATATTTCCTGATTAGGACAGAGGTCCAGCTCCAAAGATACATGGACAACCTCGAAGCCAGAAAGCAGGGAATAACTCACCGTCAAAATCTGGTAATAATTGCTTGGATTAACCAGAAGGAGAACCGATAGGCGACTAACTTAGCTTGAGGGAAAATTTCTATCGGGTCCAGTCCTATGCAGTAGGCCGGACCCTTTTTCGTGGGTCCAAAGTTAGTTTTGCTGACACTCTGCTGCCAGATTTTGGTAGGTCCTTGACAGGCCAACCTGCTTGAATCACAATAAAAAGGTGGCGGAAGTGCATGGGAATCGAACCCACCTGCCGCCTTCCTCAGACAGCACACCGGATTTGAAGTCCGGGGGCCCCACCAGTGAGCCTGGCACTTCCGTATCATAAATGTAGATTATGGCGAAATACCTGTCAACCGGAGCGTCCGGGAGAACAGGCCTAGTGCCCTTTTCTGCCCGACCCGGAAGCCTGGGCTCCCGGGTCTGCGACCCCTGGCCCCCTTTTCCCAATACTATGGAGAATTGAGGAAGACCAGGCCTGATAAAACCCGAATGTCATCTTATCCTTGACTTGGAGGCTAAGCCGCGAGTAAAATTGCCAACAATGAGTGGATGAATTCACTCACTTTCATCTCGAACCGCTCTAGAAAATTCCAGCAAGAAAAGCCATGAAGGCGGCACGGGCCAGAAGCCCCGGTCTTCATGGCTTTTTTTATGGGGAGTTAACCTTGGATTCTCTGACCAAAACACTTTTAGAGTTAACCTTGGGGGGCAGCGCCTGGGTACTCTGGCTCCTTTTGGGGTTAAGCGTGGCCTCCCTGGCCATCATGTTCGAGAGAGGCTGGGTCTTTTTTCGCCACGGCTTCGCCGAGGATCAATTTGTGGCCGAGCTTGAGCCCTTACTGCAGGAGGGGAGCTGGCACCAGGCCATCAACCTCTGTAAAGAGAGCCAGGCCTTTGAGCCCCAGGTGCTCCTGGCCGGCCTCCAACAAGTTTCCCGAGGCAAGGAAGCGGTCCAGGAGGCCATGGAGGGGGAGCGCCTGCGTATCGGCCTGTACTTGGAAAAACGACTGAGTTTTTTGGGCACCTTGGGAGCCAACGCTCCCTTTATTGGCCTGTTCGGCACTGTTCTGGGCATTATTCATGCCTTTAAGGATCTGGCCCTGACCGAAAGCGGGGGCGGACCCGCGGTCATGGCGGGCATCGCCGAAGCCCTGGTGGCGACGGCTGTGGGGTTGCTGGTGGCCATCCCGGCGGTGGTGATGTACAACCTGTTCCATCGCCGTCTCCATGTGGTCCTGGAACGCTCCAAGCGGCTGAGCCAGATTCTTCTGACCTTTTTGACGGAAAGCCCCGCAATCAAGGAATCCCGAATGCTGGCGCACCAGGGAGGGGGTAGAAGATGAAAGGACACATCCACGGTCCCATCACCGAGATCAACATGACACCCTTCGTGGACATCGTGCTGGTCATCCTCATTATCTTTCTGTTGACCGCCACCGTCATGCTGCCCCGCACCTTTTCCATCGCCCTCCCCAAGGCCACCCAGGCTGATAAACTGGAAAGCGTGCCGGTGATCGTCAGTATCGACCGGGAAGGGAAGGTAGCCATCAACGGCAACCGGCTGAGCCGGGACAGCGACTTTGATCAGGTGTTTCAAAGTCAGAAACAGGGGAAAGAGGCTCTGGCCATCATCGCCGCGGATCAAGATACCCGGCACGGCCGTTTAATTGAGGTTATTGACCGCCTGAAGGGCTTGCAGGTCAAGCGCATCGGCATTGAAGTGGATCAAAAGTAAGTATGGGGAGAATGTTCCGGGAGGAGCTGGCTGCGGGTTCGAAGGCTGTCTGGCTGTGGGCGGTGGTGGGTTCTCTGGCCATCCACTTCAGTCTCATGGCTGCTGTGGCCCTTGCCTGGAAAGGTCACCTGCCGTCAAAACCCAAACGAGTCGTGCCGGTGGAAGCCATCACCCTGACCCAGGCTCTTCCGGGACCCATCGGAGGGGGCGGAGGGCTGCCGACCCCGACTGCTTCCACATCTCCCAAACCGCAACCCGCGCCGCCACCGGTTATCAAACCCAAACCCAAACCAAAACCCCGTCGAGTAGCCAAGCCCAAGCCCAAGGTCATGAAAGCGGTGAAAAAACAGGAGAAGGTGGAGGCGCCGGAGCCGCCGCCGTCCCTGGCTCTCCCCAGACCCGCGTCCCCTTCCACCGCCTCGGCTTCCGGGAGAACCACGGCTAGTCTGGGGCGGGCCACCGGCTCCGTCCGCGGGCGGGGCGGCACGGGCAGCGGCTCCGGGGGAGGCAGCGGCCCTGGCTCGGGGGTGGGACAGGGGCCCGGCCCGGGGGCCGGGTCGCTTTTACAGGGTTATCTTCTACAAGTCCGCCGTTTGCTGGAGCGGCAGAAAAAATACCCCCGCATGGCCCAGCGTATGAATATGCAAGGGGTGGTGCTCCTGCAATTCACCATTGCCGCGGATGGCGGTATTCAAGGCACCCATCTTTGCCGCACCTCGGGCCATGACCTCCTGGATGAAGCGGCCCAGGAAACCGTGCGCCGGGTGGGGAAATTCCCGCCCCTGCCGAAGGCTTTGGGCCGGCAGAAGCTTGCCGTGCAAATTCCCCTGGCCTTCCGATTGACCAACTGAGGGTTTCCAGAGAGTTTTGGGGAAGGGCAGGGGTCTGCGACCCCTGGCCCCCTCCCTCAAGACCGATCTTTTCCTTCCTTACTCGCTGTAGTTCCTGATGATCCACACGCCCCCCATTACGCAGGCCAGGACATAACAACACAGGATTCCCAAGGAGATTAGGCTCTGGAGGTTAAGGTGCGGGTGCCGCAACAGCAGATTTGTATGGGTCAGGGGCAGGACCCAAATGATATGGCGCAGGACCTCGGGGATGCGTTCCATCGGGAAAAAAGTACCGCAGAAAAAGGCCATGGGGAGGATGAAAAAGTTGCTGAAGGTGGCGTTATCTTCGTGGGAACGGGACTTCATGCCCACCACCACGCCAAAGGCTGCAAAAGTGACGCAATTGAGCACTAAGGCTACGATAAAAAGGGGATTCACCCAAACTTTGCCACCGAAGAGCAGCCCCAGGACTAAAAGCAGGACAGAGGCCAACAGCCCCCACAAAACACCGGCCAGTACCTGGCCCACCACGATGGCCGCGGGACTCACCGGGGCCTGCAGATAGATCTGTAGGGTGCGGAAATGCAAACGGCTCACGGTAAGGTTGGTGGAAATCCAGGTGTAGGCGTTCATCATGGAAGTAACCGCGATGAGGCCGGGGAGGAGAAAATCCAGGTAGTTGGCGGATCCGGCCACGGATACTTGGCGGCCCAGGCCCAGGCCAAAGGCCAAAAGATACAACAGGGGGGTGAAAATAATGGAGACCACATAGCCCAAGCGGAATAGGCGCTTTTGAAAGAGAAGCACCTCCCGCAGGAAAACCGGGTACCACCGCATTACGCCAGCCTCTCCCCGGTCAACTTGATGAACACGTCTTCCAGGTTGGTCTCCCGGATAATCACGCCCTCGGGTTCGGCCTGGGCCTTGGCGTAAGCTTCCTGCTTATCCTTGACCAGGAGGTATTTTTTGCGGCCTCCGTCCAGGGACTCGATGACAAAGCCGCCTACCTGCTCATTCAGGGCCTGGGGCGTGTCCAGGGCAATGAGCCGGCCGCGGCTCAAAATCCCCACCCGGTCGCACAAGGCCTCGGCTTCCTCGATATAGTGGGTGGTAAGCATCACCGTAACCCCCTGGCTCTTGAGGTGCCGCACCATGTCCCACACCTGACGACGCACCTGAGGGTCAAGGCCTACCGTGGGTTCGTCCAAAAACAGCACCCGGGGGCCGGACAAAAAGGCCCGGGAGATGAGCAGACGCCGTTGCATGCCCCCCGAAAAGGTCTGGACCCGGTCGTGGGCTCGGTGCGCCAGATCGCCGAACTCCAGGGCCTCAGCGATGCGGCTTTTCAGATTCTTCAAATCATACAGCTTGCCGAACACCAGAAGATTCTCATAAGCCGTCAACTCCCGGTCCACGTTGATTTCCTGGGGGCAGACGCTGATGAGCTCTTTGACCTTTAGGGGTTGGCGCACCACGTCGAAACCGGCGATCTTGGCCCAGCCCGAGGTGGGCTTGGTCAGGGTGGTGAGCATCTTGATGGTGGTGGTTTTGCCTGCGCCGTTGGGCCCCAACAGGCCGAAGATTTCCCCGGCGGCCACCGTCAGGGTCAGCCGGTCCACGGCCAGAACTTTGGGGTACTGCTTGGTTAACTCCCAGGTTTCAATCATGAGGCAACCCTTTCCTTATCATATTATCCCCTGTGCTCCGCCAAGAGAAAAGGGCGTGATGAACCACGCCCCCACCGTAATTGATCGCCACTTGGTAAAAAGTGCAGCCTCAATTTCTCATTGACTGCCAAGCCAAGTAAAGAACTTGCTCACTAACCGGGTGGCCTCGGTTTGCTCGCCGCCGGCCTGGAGGAAGATGGCTTTCTGGAGAGGGTTGATGGCCTTACGGGCCGCCTTCATAAACACGGATTTGGATTTGTGGGGGAACTGGGTCTCATCCATGTAGGCCCCCGCCATGTAAATCAAATTGCCGAAGTAGTCGTTGGCGTCGAGCCCGTAATGGGTAAACAGGCTCAAAACCGCGGGCACATTGAGCCAGGGGTGATAGGGATTGGGGTCGCCGATGAGGGTGATTTCGGGCTTACCAAAAGCCTTGACCGCGAGCTCCATATATTGGCTGATTTTGGGATCAAGACCCATTTTGGTGGCCCCTACCCAGTCCACCGCCACCAGGTCCGCCCCGCCGATGATGGTCTCGGTGACGTTGGGTTCGGGGTCGGCAAAAATCCCAAAGGGGCCATCCGCGCTCTGATGGGCGTCAATGAGGCCGAAATGGACGGGATAGGCCCGGAGATATTCAATGGTGGTGTGATAAATTCCTCGGCCGGTGTGGTATTCGGAGAACTTGTCCGGCAAGGGCAGTGCGCCATAGATGTTTTTCAGGGTGAGGGTGTAATAGGAATAGGCGTGGGTCTTGTTCTTGGCAAAGGAAATGCGAAAATCGGCATTCTTCCAGGTAAGGGGGACGCGATGCTCACCGAGATGGGGGCCCAGGTAGCGCTCCTCATACTGATCTTCAGTTAAATCCACCACCTGGTAGCCGCGGCTTTCGTCCATGGCGTAGCCCAGGTACTCGGCCACCTCCCGCACCCGCCGGTTATAAAAATACTCCCCATAGGTGCTTTGGGCTTCGACGATGGCAATATTGCTGAAGCCTCCCCGCTCTCTCAAGATACTCACCAGACGTTCCACCAAATCCGGATCGGTAAAGGTGGTGCGATCGGCCTTGTTATAGGCGAACATGAAATTGGGCTTGATGATGATGGCAAAGTCCTGCTTGGTTTTTCCGGAGACCTGGCAGGCGTTGTTGATGATATGTAGGAACTCGGTATCTGCCAGGACCTGATCCAGGGCTCTAAATTTGTTGGCATCCTTGATGGCCGCCACCGTTACTTCTCTGGTGGAATTTTCCGCTTCCAGCCTCATTAAATCCATGTCCTCTTCCAGGGCTAAACAGGTCTCCCCGGAAGGATCTTTCACGGCAATGATCCGCCGCTGGAAGACCGCGGTGGGAAAATGATCGTTATTGACCTCCAGGACCGGTTCCCCCAGCTTGACAAAAAGAGGCGGCTTGCCCTCTGGGGTTTCACCCTGAGGGCCCAGATCCTGCACTCTTATGTTGCAGTCGGACATGAAGAATTCCTTGGACGCCACCCGGGAGACCACCGCACCCAGCAAGGCATCCACCTGGTCTTTGGCCAGCCGTTGACGATCGTTGCGCAGGGAGTTGGCGTGGACTTGCACCCGCGCCGTGTGGGCGTCCGGACAAACGGCGCAGATGTAGCCATAGAGCATCGTGGGTTCCTTGATGTTTTTAAAGGTCGATCGTTCCGCTTCCCCGAAGGTCCCCTGCGGCACGATCTGATAAGCCGTGGTCTGGCTTCCTTGGCTTATCGTCAAAGTTCCGGTATTCACGGTGACGGTGTGGGGCGTAATAAAAATCCCCAGCACGTGCTCCGAGGGTAAGATGTTGCGCAGGACCCATTTCAAGCCCGAGGCCAAATTAGCCAGGACGTGGTTGGCGATGGCAAAGGGCAGGGGAGTAACAGCATAAGGCGTGGCGCGGAAGCTGATAGTGAAGTCCGCCTGGCATTCCTTGAGATAGGGTTTTAGGTTTTTGAGATGGGAAAAGCGAGTGGCGTAGCCCTCGGTCAGTTCAAAGAGGGGACCCTGGTAATGGTAGGTTCCGTCCAAGACGTTAAGCTCCAAGCCTGTCAAAATCCGGTCAGTAATACAGTACCTTTTATAGCCGGAGGCCTGGTTGCCGATGACCAGGAGCACATCCCAAAAAATCTCGCCATCGCCCCAGGGGAAATCCTTGTCATGAATGCCTGAAATCAGAAAGAAATCCTGTTCAACTCCGTCCTGGCTCACCTTCCCTGAGAGAACCAGGTTCTCGTATTCGGTGGTATAGAGGGGATTGATATCCCGGAGGTATTCCTCCCTGACCTTACCCCAGGCAAAATCCATGAACGCAGCCTTGGCTTGTATCCTTTTATACAATTGCCACCACCTAGTGCCGGTGACTTTGATGGAACCCATGAGGGCCGGCACATCCTTCAGATCGAAGAAAAGCTGGCCGGCGCCGTAGATGGGGGCACCTCTATCCGGCCCGGCATGGATGGTGGTGAAAAGCGTGGTCATATCCTCCATCAGGTCGAAGCCCGGATCATCCTTAAGGTGCTTTTCCCCATATAAAAAGTATTTTTTTCCGTCCGTGGTGGTAAATCCAAAGGCATAAACCATGAGGCGGATGCCGGTGGCCGGGTCAACGGAAAAAAGATTGAAATACCCGTCTTCCAAGGCAAAAGGCCCGCCCAGGGGCGCGAAGATCAGCGTCCCTTCCAGACGGGCCCGGTGGTCGGCGAGATGGATAAATTGATCCAGATCATCAATGGTGATTTTGCAGTCAAACCGTATGGGGGTGTTTTCCTGTTGCCCGGCAATGCTCCCGGCCAAAAACTCCTGTTCACCAATGCCGAGCCAGCCTGACATGGCTTCCTCGAACTCCAGACCAAGACCTTTTAAGCTGCTCATGGCAACCTCCCTGTGATGGTTAAACAAGCAAGGCCCGGCAATTCCCGCCAAGCTAAAAAGTTAGACTAGCATGCAAATAAGTACTGCAAGTTAATCGTCGGGGCGCCATTGCAATGAAGGTGAGCTCGTAACGGTTTGGATAAACATGGCTGGGGGAGGAGGACTCGAACCTCCATTGGCGGATCCAAAGTCCGCAGTCCTGCCATTGGACGATCCCCCAGGATATGGAGCTACTTAGAAAGGTCTGCCTGTCCTTTTTTTACCGGGGAGAGCCATGGAATGCAAGCCTTTTGTCTATGGGGCGATGATGCGGCAGTCGGCGGTCCCGGGTGGGAGGACTTGTTGGGGTAAAGCGTCCGGTGGTTGCAGTTGCCGATGCTAAAAAGGGCATGGTTCTCCTAACAAAACAAATTTTTTTGAAAAGAAGTTTGGCCTGGATGCTGCACATGCCATTCTTGCTTACAAAATGTAACCAGGTTTGATCTCAAGAAACTTTACTTAGACAAAAATCCGCGTCAATCTGGGAAAACTCTCTTCCTTTCAGAGCGCTTGACGTTTCTTGTGAATAATATTACAATAAATAGGTTGTAGAAAGCCCTCATCGCAGGCGGGCAGGCTAATGTCCGTCTGTGTCACTAAGGAGGAACAATCTTGAGTTTTCTCATCGCCATGGCAGGCAAAGGCGGCACCGGCAAGACCACGCTGGCGGCCTTCTTGCTGCGCTATCTCGTAGAACATCGGAAGACTCCGGTCCTGGCGGTGGACGCCGACGCCAACTCTAATTTGAATGAAGTCCTGGGGCTGGAACTGCACCACACAGTGGGCGAGGCCCGGGAAGAAATGAAAAAGGGTGCCGATATGGTGGGCATGACCAAGGATCAGCTCATTGAAATGCGCATCAATCAGTGCCTGGTGGAAGCCGACGGCTTTGACCTCATCAGCATGGGACAGCCCGAGGGTCCGGGGTGCTACTGTGCCGCCAACCACCTGGTGACCCACTACATGGATGTCCTCGGCAAGAATTACCCCTATGTCCTGATGGATAACGAGGCGGGCATGGAGCACATGAGCCGCCTAACCACCAAGAACGTGGACCTCCTGTTGCTGGTCTCCGATCCTTCCTGGCGTGGCATTCAAGCGGCCCGGCGCCTAAAAGACCTGGCCAACCAATTGAAGATCGTGGTGGGCCGGGCGGCGCTGGTGGTCAACCGCACGGCAAATGGATTGAGCGAACGGGCACAAGCAGAAATTGCTGCCCAGGGCCTGGAGCTGGCCGGCCTCATCCCCCAAGACCCCCTGGTGGCGGAGTTTGATAACCAGGGCCGTCCCACCTATAATCTCCCTGAGGATTCTGCTGCTTTACAAGCGACCTACGCCATTTTGTCCAAGTTGTTGCCATAAGTTCAAATATGAGGCTTTCCCCAGGATGATTTTTTGCTTGACAGGTTGACGAATAAATTATTATTTTCACAATATCAAGATTTCCGTTTTCTGGTAATAAAGAGCGCCATTTCGTTAAAATAAGGAGGGAAGTATCTTGTCTTTCGAGATTCCCAAGCAAATCTATTCAGGGGCCATTAAACCGGTAACCATCGGCAAGGGCGACAAGGCCATAACTTTAGGGGGTGAAACGTCTTACCCCTTTTATCTTTTTGAAGGGGCCATGCCGAACATACCCCGGATCGCCATGGAGGTCTGGGACATGGACCCGGGCGAGGATTGGGCCGAACCTTGTAAAGAGCCTTTCAAGGACGTGTTGGGTGATCCAGTGGCCTGGGCCCAAAAATGTGTCAACGAGTATGGAGCGGAATCCATTGCCCTCATCCTGATGAGCACTGACCCCAATGGAGAAGATGCTTCTCCGGAGTCAGCCGCGGAAACCGCCAAAAAAGTGGCGTCATCCGTTGACGTGCCCGTCATCATCTATGGCACCAGCAACATGGAAAAAGACGCAGAGGTTCTCCCGGCAGTGGCTGAGGCCTGCCAGGGCCTGAGCCTGGTCATCGGCCCGGTACAGGACAAAAACTACAAAAAGATTGGCGCGGCGGCTCTGGGCTATAATCATTCCGTCTCGGCCAACAGCCCCATTGACGTCAACCTGGCCAAGCAGCTCAACATCCTGTTGGGTCAGCTGGGCGTCAAGGACTCCCAAATCCTGGTGGACCCCACCACCGGCGGCCTGGGCTATGGCCTGGAGTATTCTTACTCAGTGATGGAGCGGGACCGCATGGCAGCCCTCACTCAGGAAGATGAGAAGCTGCAACTTCCCATTCTCAACTATATGGGTCAGGAAGTCTGGAAGGTCAAGGAATGCAAACTGTCCAACGAGCAAGCACCCGAACTTGGTGACCAGAAAACCCGTGGGGTTCTCATGGAAGCCATCACCGCGGTGAGCCTGCTGTTGGGTGGTGCTGACCTCCTGATCATGCGGCATCCCGAAGCGGTTAAACTCACCAAAGAAATTATTCAGGAACTGGCTTAGAACAAACCAGAATTACCCACCCCAACCACCGGGCCCCGGCCCTTTTTAACAATTTCTGTCGGTTGACATGCGGGGCCTTGGATCAAGAGGGGCCATGAAGGTCACCTCTAACCGTAAGAAACTGGAGGGAAAGGTTAATGTCAGACGTGGAAAAATTTTCCGTAGACGTGGCGGCGCAGGAGATGCTCAAGAAGGCCCAGGCGGAGGGCATAGAGACCATCTTTGACCGCGCCGAGAAGATGAAGCCCTGCCCCATCGGGGCGGAGGGGGCCT
>JARRKO010000063.1:0-17009 GCA_037388025.1 Syntrophobacterales bacterium | reverse complement strand
CCCCGGCCCTCCCCTCGAATGAACCGATACCAACGACCGCAAAAACTGGTGCGTCGCGGCTCCGGCGTCTTCCCAGGTGGGGTGGGCCGCAAACCGGGCTTGGGCGTTAAGGCTCATCTTCAGGAGCAGGTCCCGGTCGTCCCCGAGGGTTCTGATCTGCTCGGCCAGGGCCCCGGCGTCCCCCGGCGCGATCAGAAACCCATCTCGCCCGGAGGTGATAATTTCCTGGGCCCCGCCCGCGGTGGTGGCTAGAGCCGGCAGGCCGAAGGCCATGCCTTCCAGGTAGACAATGCCGTAGCCTTCGTAGGAAGAGGGCACCGCCAGAACCTGGCTTTGGGCCAGGCGGGAGGCCAACCCTTCTTCCTCGAGGATTCCGGTAAATTCCACCTGTCTTCTCAACCCGGCTCCGTCGATTTGTCGCTGCATCTGCTGCACGTAGGCCCTGTCCACCTCCAGACCTCCCACCACCGTAAGCCGCCAGCCTTCCCGGGGGACGCGGGCCAGGGCTTCCAGGAGGGTGTGCAGCCCTTTGCGAGGAATGACGTTGCCCAGAAACAGCAGCCGCAGGGGGCCTGGCTCCCGGGCTCGGGCCGCCAGATCTTCCTGGGTCAGGCTAACGGTAAAGCGGTTGGCCGCCGGCAAGGCCAGCACGGAGGGCTTGTCCCGTCCCACCAAGGCCTTCACGGATTCCTGGGTAGCCCGGCTGTTGAAAATAAAGCCGCTAACGGAGGCCAGATACCGGCGTTCCACCAGACTGTACAGGCGATTTTGCCAGGACGGCCTGGCCTCGGAGCAGCGCAGGTGGTGGACGATGGCCACCAGGGGGGGCCACCCCGGTCCTCGAAGCGTGCGGTTGAGCCAAAACAGGGACGGATGGGCCAATTCGTCCTGGAGAATGACGTCCGCCCGAATGTTCTCGAGACGGCGTTTCAGAACGGGAGACAGATTATCCAGCAGTCCGCCGGGGTAGGAGCGCCAGGACAGGGAGATAATCTCGACCTCTTCCCCCTGGCGGCGCAGGTAATCCACCAACATCCGGTCATAAAGAAAGCCGCCGCTGATAAAGTCCAGGTCGCCGTAAAGGACCAGGGCAACCCGCATTACACCTCTTCCCGGTAAGCCGCCCAGGCGATGCCGGTCTCCCAAATTTTCACCTGGATAACCTCCAGGGTGTCCGCCTTGATCTGCTCTTTGAGCTGCTGGCAGAAGATACGGGAAAAATGTTCAATGCTGGGGTTCAGGTCGGCGAATTCCGGCAGGTCGTTCAGGGTGCTGTCCCGGTAATAATCCACCAGCGCGTCCAGGTGGGTTTCGATGTCCACGATGTCCACCAGATAGCCGTGCCGGTCCAGGGTCCGGCCGGCCAATTCCACTTCCACCTGGTAATTATGGGAATGACGCTGGTTTTCCTCCCCCCAATCGCTCCCCACCAAATAATGCTGGGCCACAAAATCTCGCTTGACGGCCACGATGTACATGTAAGTCCATACCTCCTCAGTACGTCAGGACCACCTGAATAGCCTCTCCCGGATGCTGATCCAGGAGCCGGTAGGCCTGGGCCGCGTCGGTCAAAGGGAAGCGGTGGGTGATAAAGCGGGCCGGCTGGAGTTTCTGCACCATTTCCCAGGCGACCTGGAGGACCCGGGCTTTGGTCCAGCGACCGCTGAGCTCCGGGGCGAGGGTGCTGACCTGACTGCTCCGCAGCATCTGGCGCTGGCGGTGAAAAAGGCCCCCCAGGTGGAGTTCGGATTTCTTGGTGCCATACCAGGAACCGATGACAATGCGGCCATGAAAACCGGTAATAGCCAAAGCCTGGTCCAGGGCCGTGGGATCTCCCGAAACTTCGAAAGCCAGATCGGCCCAGGGGTCCTGCCCCTGAGGCGACAGCGCCGTCTGCAGGTCTTCAAGTACCTGTGATTTCAACGGATCAAAGGAAGCGTGGGCTCCCAGAGTCTCCGAGGCCAGGCGGCGGTTGGGATAATGGTCCAGAGTCACCAGTTTGGCCAAAGGAAAATGGTCCAAAAGGGCCGTGACCAATAATCCCACAATGCCCTGGCCGAAGACCACCACCTTCTCGCCGATCAAGGGTTTGCCGTCCAGGACCAGGGTAACCGCGGTTTGCATGTTGGGCAAAAACAGGGCTTCCTCCGGGGCCAAGCCGGGGGGTACCGGCAAGAGCTCCTCCGGGGCAGCCAGGAAAATTTCTTCGTGGGGATGAAAAGCGAAGACCAGCTTTTCCTGCCAGTGGGCGGGCACCTCCGGGCCCAACGCCGCCACCCGGCCCACCGCAGCATAGCCGTATTTGAGGGGAAAGGCCAAAGTGCCCGACAGGGCGGCAATACTGGTGTCCGCGGCCAAATCCTGAGGGGCCTCTGGGGGGAAATCGCCTCCTCCCGGACGCTGACCCGATAGGGCTCGGTAAAATATAGGGCGTGCCTGGTCATGGATTTTCCATCAGAAAACTGGGTGACTCTCTCCGATACTTTCTGCCATGGCCTGCTGTATTATATACGAGCCTGGGGGGCGTCGAAAGACCTGGGAAGGCATACCGCCTTTATTCTCTTAATATTCTCCTTTTGTCAGAAGGAAAAGTAAACTACTCGAAGAGGAGCTAAGAAAAAAGCCCGCTCTACCTCTAATGAAGGGATCTGGAAAAATCTTATTTTTCCGCCATCTTATTGACAGAGTGTGTCAGGAACTTATGTTTTAACTATTCCGAGGCAACTCGGACTCTCTTTCCAATGAATCGGCCACCCGAGATAAAACATCGCCAAGAGGACCAGCCATGGAATCAATGATAACCGGCATGCTGCTGGTATGGTATATCCTCACCGCCGGCTCTCTCATCTTTGTCATTTTTGATCTCCTTTACCAAACTCCGACGATGTGGGTAATGAAACTCGCCTGGATCTTGATCATCCTGTATACCGGGCCCGTGGGTCTTTTCCTCTATCTTCTGGCCTGTCGCCAACCCTTGCCCGGAACCCATGACCAATTCATTACCCCCCATTGGAAACAGGCCATCGGCTCGATGATGCATTGTGTGGCCGGGGATGCCACCGGCATTATTCTCGCCGCGGCCCTGGTTTACCACTTCGGTCTTCCCAACGGCATCGATCTGATTATTGAGTATGCCTCGGCCTTTGTGGTGGGGCTCCTGGTTTTCCAGGCCCTGTTTATGAAGTCCATGCTGGGCGGCAACTACCTCCTGGCCGTACGTAAGACCTTTTTCGCGGAAACCGTTTCCATGAACATGGTCATGGTGGGAATGATCCCTACCATGGTAATTTTGATGAACCGGTTGTCGGGAAGTGACGACCCGACCAATCCCACTTTCTGGGGCATCATGTCGCTGGCCGCCATGGTGGGTATGGTGACGGCCTACCCCATCAACTCCTGGATGGTGGCCCGGGGCATCAAGCACGGCATGATGTCCGCGCCTTCTCCGGAGCAGGCCTCCCAGGCTCCCGATCACGAACCTTCCATGGCCATGCCCTCCTCCCATGCTTCTGGTCACGAACCCGCCATGGATATGGCCTCCTCCCCATCTCCCGGTCAAAAACCTGCCATGGACATGGCCATGGGGTCGATGAGCCATGAGGCAGGATCGATGGGACATCAAAAAGCAAAGTTATCCCCGGCCCAGGCCATCGGAGTTTTCCTTTTGACCCTTATTTGCCTTATCGTCGCGGTGTGGATTACGTCCTGGTTTGCTGAACTCCGGTTTTCATGAGGCCGGCCAGCCTTTTCAAATACGATGGGAGCCGGCGATTTATTAGGGGAAGACAGGCACAACGTGGCCATGGATCATCTCAAAATTGAAAAAGGAAAATCATTTTTCCAGGGGCTACCATGAAAGCCCTGATGCTAATGGCCCAGTTTCACTACGCCAAATAAGAAAATGAGCCTGAGCGCTTAAGCTCGGCGATATTAAATCTCAAGGAGGTATTTCCATGGTTGGGAAACATCTGTCTAAACTTGTGGTGGTGTTGGTGGTTGCCTTGTTTGCCTTCCTGGTGGCGGGGAGCGCCGCCATGGCGGCCAAGGAAGGTAAGGCTGAGAAGATCCTGGATAAGGTTTCCGAGGAAGGCAACACGGCAATGCGCGAAGTACGCTGGGCTCGGGTAGCCATTTTCGATGGCCAGCCCCAGTACGCGGAGACAATTCTGGACGCGGCCAGAAAGAATCTGGACACCGTCGAGAAACAGGCGCCCCAACTGATGATGGCCCTCAAACCAAAGGAAAAGGCCACCGGGGAGAAACCGCTCACTGACCTCATCCCGATTGATGCAGCGCTAGTGCTGTCTGAGGACTTTATTGGGACCCCTGAGAAAATGGCGAAGATCAAGGAAGCCAATGAACATTTTAAAAAGGGGGAAAAAGCCAAGGCGATTGAGGTTCTCCGGGCCGCGGACATCGGCGTCTCCGTCACCCGGGTATTGATGCCGTTGAAGGCCACCCTTAGAAATGTGGACAAGGCCATCGCTCTGGTCAAGGAAAACAAGTACTACGAAGCCAACCTTGCTCTCAAAGGGGTCCAGGACGGACTGATTGTAGACACGATTGGCCTCTCCGAGCCTGTCAAGCCGGCCAAAAAGAAGAATAAACCCAAAAAGAAATCATCGCGCGGGAAGCACACGTACTTCCGGATCCTAGCAGGAGCCTGTTCACTTGAAGTGGGTAGGTTCGGTTTTAAAGCTGATGGCGTGCAATTCTGGAAAATTGTTTCAACTTTCAACCAGACGCCACCCAAGAGCTAGCCGCCAGGGCCGCTTTCGAGCAGGGGTCAACTTTACCCCTCGGACGCGGCCCGGGGCATATCATAATTTCGATGAGGTCACCGCTCGATGACCCCTTATTTCTCCTCTGAAGGCTCTGCATCGCAGGGCACATTTCTAAGCATCCTGTTGCAGGCTCTCCCTCAGACTTGTCCCCGCTTCTTTTTTGCTTTATCCTCAAGCATATCCAGATAGGAAACGACCCTGAACCCACATCTTCCAAGTTTCGGCAAAAAAAGGTTT
The DNA here is from genome assembly GCA_037388025.1 of Syntrophobacterales bacterium. Classification (GTDB taxonomy): domain Bacteria; phylum Desulfobacterota; class Desulfobaccia; order Desulfobaccales; family 0-14-0-80-60-11; genus JBGSLA01. The sequence continues at coordinate 11,988 of JARRKO010000063.1, read as the reverse complement.
TTGGCCACGGTCTGTCTGGGGGCCTTCATGGCCACCATGGACACCAGCCTGGTGTCCGTGGGTCTGCCGCAAATCGCCTCGTTTCTCAAAACATCCGTGGCCGCCATCTCCTGGGTCATGGTGGCCTACCTCCTGGCCAACGCCTCCTTGCAAATGGTGGTGGGCCGCCTGGCAGACCTGGCCGCGCCCGGGCGGCTGTTTTTCGCCGGAGTGACTGTCTTTGCCGCGGGGTCCGGCCTCGGCGGCTTGAGCCCCAACTTCCCCATCCTTATCACCTGCCGGGTGGTGCAGGGGATGGGGGCCGCCTTGATGCTCGGAGTGGCGCCCAAGCTCATTTCCCTGGCCTTTCCTGAGGGAGAGCGGGGCTTCGCCCTGGGGGTGTTCTCCGCCGGCTTTGCCACCGGCGCCACCATTGGCGCCCCTTTGGGCGGCCTGCTGCTGACCTTCTTGAGCTGGCGGGCCCTATTCTTTGTCAATCCACTACTCGGCCTCGTAGCTGTGACCCTGGGCAGCCGGACCCTGCGAGTTTTTCGGACCCCCCAAGCCTGGAAATGGCGGACCATTGACCCCTGGGGAGCTGTTATTCTCACCAGCACCCTGGCCCTGTTCATCCTGACCCTCGCCGGCATTCGGGACCACGGCTGGGCAGATACGCGCAATTATCTTGGCCTGGCCCTGGTGGTGGGCGGCCTGGTCTTCCTGATTTATATCGAACAGCGTCAACCCAATCCCCTGCTCCACCAGGAGCTTTGGCTGAGCCGCAGCTTTCTCCTGGGGGCCTTTGGAGTCCTCCTGGCCTTTGCCTGCGTCATGGGGTCCTTTTTTCTGCTCCCCTTTTTCCTGGTCCAGGTCTACAGTTACCCTCCCGCCCATGTCGGTCTCATGCTGGCGGTCTTGGCCCTCAGCAACGTACTCATGTCTTTGTTGGGGGGCTACCTGGCCGACCGGGTAGGCAACATCATAATCCTGAGAATCGGTTTGAGCTTTATCTGCTTTGGCCTTTTCTCTCTGGGCGCCGCTACCCCCCAGACTTCCACCCTCAGTCTGGCCCCGCGCCTGGCCCTCACCGGCATGGGGTTGGGCCTATTTTCCGCGCCCAATCTGAACGAGATCCTGCGGGGCGCACCCACAAACCTCATGGGCCTGGCGGCCAGCACCACCGCCGTGTTAAAGAACTTAGGGGCACTGTTGGGGGTTATTATCCTGGTGGCGGCTCTCGGCTGGGGCTACAGAGAACCGGCATTTTTAAAATCCGGCGCACACTACGGGATGGCCTGCTTTCAACGGGCCTTCTGGCTGGCCGCCGGCCTGGCAGCCTTCAACTTCCTAGAAGGAGAACACCATGCCTCGGGATATTCCGGTGGGGAACGGCAGGCTCCTGGTTTGCTTCGACCACAACTATTGCATCCGGGATTTCTATTTCCCCCATGTGGGCCAGGAAAATCATGTGGGCGGGAACTGCTGCCGCCTCGGCGTCTGGGTGGACGGAAAATTTTCCTGGATCAATGAGGACTGGCAGCGGGAGTTTACCTATGTTCCCGACACCATGGTGACCAAGGTGAACCTCGAAAGCCGCGCCCTGGGTTTGCGCCTGGCCTGCCGCGACGTGGTTGATTTTCACGAGGATATTTATCTCAGGGAAATCACCGTGGAAAACCTGGAGGGGCAGACCCGGGAGGTCCGCCTGTTCTTCAGCCTGGATTTGGGGATTGGGGGAAATAATCTGGGGGACACCGCGGGTTATGATCCCAAAACCGGAGCCTTGGTCCACTACAAGGGCGCCCGCTACTTCCTGGCCGGCGGCCTGGCGGGGGCCGAGTACGGTCTTAGGCAGTTTGCGGTGGGCCAGAAAGGAACCTATGGCAAAGAGGGAACTTTCAAAGATGCCGAAGACGGGACCCTGTCCGGCAACCCCATTGCCCAGGGCTCGGTGGATTCGGTCATGGGCTTGCATCTCGAGGTGGCCGGAAAATCACAAGAAACCGCGTACCTCTGGATAGCCGCCGGTCTGAGCTGGGCGGACATCCTCCGTTTGGATGGGTTGATCAAACATAAGCACCCCAAAAATCTGCTCAAGCGCACTGAGGATTACTGGCGTCTGTGGGTCCGCAAGGAATCACCACCCCTGGAACTTTTGCCCGAGGATCTGGCCGACTTTTACCGCCGCAGCCTGATCATTTTGCGCACCCAGATCGACGCCGACGGCGGCATTCTGGCGGCCAACGACTCGGATATCATCTATTTCAACCGTGATACCTACTCTTATGTGTGGCCCCGGGATGCGGCTCTGGTGTCCCACGCTTTGGACCAGGCCGGCCATCCCACCTCGCCCCGGAATTTTTTCCAATTCATTTCCCGGTTGTTGCAGCCGGAGGGCTGCCTCCTCCACAAGTTCAATCCTGACGGCACCCTGGCTTCTTCCTGGCACCCCTGGTACTATGAGGGCGAGGCCCAGATTCCCATCCAGGAGGACTCCACCGCCCTGGTGGTTTGGGCCCTGTGGCACCACTTCGTGCTCTATCGGGACCTGGATTTCCTCAAACCTTTGTACCGACCCCTCATCAAAAAGGCCGCGGACTTCATGTGCCAACATCGGGACGCGGAGACCGGACTGCCGGCCCCTTCCTATGACCTTTGGGAAGAACGCCGGGGCATTCTGAGTTTTACCGTGGGCGCCGTGTTCGGCGGCCTCACCGCCGCGGCTCTCTTCTGCCAGGTGCTGGGGGAGGAGGAGCGTTCCGCCCATTATCAGCAGGTGGCCGCGGAAATCCGGGACGCCGCCTCCCAATACCTCTGGCGGCCCCACTTGAACCGCTTCTGCCGCATGCTCAGCCGGGACCGCCTGGGCCAACTGGACTATGATGACACCTGCGATGCCAGTCTCTGGGGGCTTTTTGCCTTCGGTCTCTATGCCGCGGACGACCCCCGGATGGTGTCCACCATGTCGGTCCTGCGGGATCACTTATGGGTGAATACCCCCGTGGGCGGCGTGGCCCGCTATGAAAATGACCCCTACCACCAGGTCAGCCCCGACCTGCCGGGGAACCCCTGGTTCACCTGCACCCTCTGGCTGGCGGACTACCTCCTGGAAATCGGCGGAGAGGCAGACCTCAAGCAGGCCCTGGAGATCCTTACCTGGGTGGCTTCCCACGCCCTGCCTTCCGGCGTGCTTCCTGAACAGATTAATCCCCTGACCGGAGAGCCGCTGTCCGTGTCTCCCCTGACCTGGAGCCACGCCACCTATATTTCTACGGTCCACCGCTACCTGGATGTCATGGCCCGGAAGGGAGAAGTGACCCCCCCGGCCGCGGTCACCCCCTACGCCCGCCAGGAGGATTGGATCGAAAGGCTGTATTCCCAAACCTGCGATTCCATCCGGGGCATTTGTAAGTTTTAAGGGATTGGTTATTCAGGGGAGGGGACTAAGGGTCGAGGTCCCTGGCCCTCCCCCCACGAACCCCTGGCCCTCTCTCCCAAGTACCCTTAGCAACAATTTAATCTAATTAGGAGGAAAACAGGGAACTGAGCTGCATGAGCAGATTCAGGTCGCCGTCCACTTGAAATTGCCCGGCCATGTAAGCTAGGGCCCCGTCCAGTTCCCCCCGGGCCACCGCCAGCCAGACGTCCGCCGGGGTTTTGATCACCACGTCTGGATGCTCCGCCGGCCCCTCGTGATAGGTGGCCCGACTGTCCTCTACTCGCAGGTGGGCCACAAAATTTTCCTGGCCGCTGACCTCGAACTGGTACGTGGCCGTCAGACCCGCGGCGGCCTCAGCCTTCAGGGCTCCGGGCATCATCTGCAAAAGTTCCCGGACCGTGCCCGCGTTTTGGGAAGAAGGGGCCTCCTCAAGATCAGGGGCTGGGGGCGCTCCTCCCCGCTGCCGGGCCATCAGCCCTTTTCGCCAGGCTTCCCGCATTTCCGGCGAGCCCTGACTGGGAGCCCGGCTCTGCCCCACATAGGCCTCCAAACTGTCATACAATCCCAGCTTCTGCCAATGCTCGTGGTCGGCCTTCATGAAGTCCTGATGCGCCTTGGTCAGGTGCCCCATAAAATGCCAGTAATGTATATCCGTCTCCGTAATGGGGTAACGCCTCCCCTCCCGGACCGCCCGGGCCAGGTCCCGGGCCAAATCCTCAGCCCGGGCCTGCACCGCCTCCAAACCCCAAAACTCCCCCGGCCCCGATGCAATGGCGGTGAATTGCCCCACCGGAAAAGCCCCATAAACCCGGAGCAACCGGGCAAGGTAGTCGGCCACCCAGGTTTCACCCCAACCCGCGGAAACGCTCACCGCCAGGCCGGGTTTCCAGGTGCCCCGGGGGCGGTGGCCATAGCCCAGGGAGCGATCCAGAAAAACTTTCATTTGCGCGGTGACATTCAAAAAGTAAACGGGCGACGCCAGAATAACCGCGTCCGCGGCGAGTACCCTCTGGGCTATGTTCTTATGATCATCCCGAATCCAGCAACTCCCCTTTTCCAAACAAAGGGCACACCCGGTGCAATATTCGAGATGGTGCTGATTTAGAAAAATCTCTTCCCAAGCAAACCCCTCGTGGTCCAGGTGCTCCTTGAGCATGGCGAGCATCCGGGACGTATTGCCGATGTTCTCGTGGGGCGAACTGTTGAGGGCCACTACCTGGTACGATGCTGACATATCTGGTTCCTCCTTCTCGGGTTTCACAGATTCGGTCATCATGCTTATTTCCCCACCCAAGGCCATCCCGCCTTCTTCTCCGCACTTCTCAGTGTCTCCCCCTCCTGATTAAACGGGTATTTTTTGAATTGTCAAGCCGTTAATCCCAGCACTGCCGCGCCGGGCGTTTAACATCTTATCCCCCGCAGAGGCTCAGCCCCACACCACTCCTTGGCCCTCATTTAGGGGAACTAAAATTTCAGTGGTAGGAAAAGATTGCTTCGGGGCACGCCGGAGGGAGAAATCTTGATCTTTCCGACTCAAGGCTGAAGAGGGCGTTGTGAGGTCTGGCTTGGCAAGGTTGGGGTTGGCGCGCAACTATTCGCCGGCGCTGACCTTTCCTTAATGCGGCTGCGCCTTGTTGAGATGCGGCCCTCAGACGAATCCGGCCAGGGGCTATTCAGCCCAGGCGGGCATGGACCTCAGGTAATGGCCGGCCCGCTCCATAGCCCTGGTATCGTCCAGATTGGGCTGCCAGGTCTTGAGCCATTCCGCCACGCCCTTTTGCACCAGTTCCCGGGGCGCCAGGTTCCCCTCCCGGTCCGTACAGTAGGCACAGTAATGCTCTGAGTTACTGTAATCCCCGGAGACTTCCAAAGGGACCCCGCAAGAATGGCAATAGTTGTTGAACATGGAGTTCCTGTCCTTTGAGCTTCTCGCCGGAAAATCACCGGAAAAGCCACTTGTGAAGGTAAGCTCTTGACTTCCTGTCCTTTTTCCTTGCCTGACAGAAAAGGCCTGGAAGGTTCCTACACTCATAGCCCATAGCACCTCATTGTTTGTGGAAAATGAGAATTTGGTTAATTCAACAAAATATTTTAAGGCCGGACTCGGGTTTTGGTGTCGCCGATAGCAAGTGGTGGGAAATAAAGGCAAATAAGCAGGGGTTATGATAGCGGGCCGGGCAGAGGGACCGAGGTGGGCCACCCTACCTCCTGCTCATCAACCCCAGGAACCATGGTGGCCCGGATTTTCAACCGGTGGCGTGGCCTTAAAAACCTTTAGGGGCAAGCTGCGGCTGAGTAATATTTGTGGGTCGGCCGCTGACACAATTGGGCCCACAGCGCCCGCTTTACGGTCCAAATCCCCTCGGGGTCTTGGGCCAGCCACAGGCGCCAGCGCTCGCCGCTGATGGCATCGTCCAGATAACCCGACTCGGTGACGGTGACCACCGCCTCCTGCCGTTGCTCCGGCGGCGTGTGGACTTCAATGACCTTGGCCCGACCCTTGAGGCCCTCAGTGCTACACTTCAGGGCCACCAGGACTGCTTGTTGGGGCCAGGCCTTGCCGCTTTGTTTGGCCGCGGCTATCTCCTGATTGAGCTTCTCCACGTCCAGGGGGGGTTTTCATCAGGGCTTCGGGAATGGGGCCACTTCACCTTTTTCCGACCTCACCAGAGACCATTTCAACCAATAAAAAAGGCCGGGCTGATGCCCGGCCCTAAAGAAAGTACTTATTTTTCAACTATAGTTTATTGAGAAGGTGTGGGTCCCATATTTGGTTGGCAAATGCAGCGATAATAACTTTTAAGTTTTTGGCCAAGACATGATTGTTTAAATTTGGCTGGAACTTTATTAACCCAAAAACTTCTTACGGCATTGCAGAGGAAAGAATTAAAACATCCATCCGTACCATCCGTACCAACCGTACCAACCGCAAGCAGCTTTCCTCGCATTTGGGAAAGCTCAACGTCACTTACGGGCTGACACGCCGAAGGCAACGGCTGAATTACCGCGTTTTCCCCGGCCAGGGCCGGAGCAACACCCAGACTCAGACCCAAGGTCAGCAACAAGATCACCAGTACAGCTGTGGTCCTCATAACGCTACCCCCTTGTAAGATTTGATAAATATTTTGAGGCAGACAAATTGCTAGGCGACTAGAATTTCACAAAACTGAACAAGATGTCAATAATGAATAATTTTGTATAGAAGTTCAAGTTTACAAAAGAATGATTACGATAAACTGACCTTCTGAGCGGCGATTTTAGCGGCGATTTTGTGAAATACGATATAAATCCTTCACTCAATCAGTTCATAATCAGGAAATTTGCTTTACAGGAGTTGGATAACCGTGCTTATATTGAAGATGGGAAGAAACCTCTACCCGGAGACTTCCCCGAAATGAAGTCATTGGGTAAAAAAACTACACATTAAACTTTATGTGGTATGTCCATAAATGCGGCATTACAGATATAGAAAGGGAGGGGGCAATTCCATGAGAGCATTTTATAAACTGAAATCGCTACTCATAATAGGTCTATTAATATCTTTATGGGGAGTAACTTCTATTGAAAAAGCATGGGCCATACAGAGACCCGGTGATATGGAGGCAAAAGGATGGATGGCCTGGCCTACAGAAGTCCGAACGGTATTTGTCATGGGCTATTTGGTAGGAGTTTCCCATTCAGTTGGTGTTTTTGACTATGCCTTATATAGTAAGGGTCAAAGGCCTTTTAGCTGTAATGAGCTTTCGGACAAGGTGTACCAACACTTGCTCAGGAATCCGGAGCTAAGGGCTGGTCCCATAGGGCCTATCATTTGGGATGCTCTTAAACATTATCTTTATGTAGCACCTAAAGGATTGGATAAACAAGACAAATAATGGCCTATGAAAAATCAGACATAAAGGCCCTGGTGGCCCAGGGCCACTCTGAGGGGTGGCCCATAGGGAGGAAATAAAGTGACCCAAGGAAAACCTTTAGAAGAGCTTGAGAAAGTACGAGAAAAGCTATCGGAAATGGTAACCCAACTCAAAAATAACGAAATCACCTTTGAAGAGGCTAACGCTAAAATTAGAGAGTTAAAAGAAGCCTTAATAAATATTGCAAGGGAATTGAAGAATATTGAAAGAAAAATAAGGAATAACCACAAACGGGCCACTCTGAGGGATAGGAGTGGCCTCATTTCAATCAATAGTGCACCAAAGCCGTTCCCCCTTTTGTTCCCCCTTTTGGTCAAAAAGTGGAACCGGGGCCACTCTGATTCTGGTTGGGAACTAAGTTGGGAACTGATATTTTAAGCGAGATAAGCAAATTTTATCAATTTAAAATAATTGAAAATTTAAGACATAATTCAATAAAAACGCCCGGCCTCATCAGCCGGGCGGGAAGTGACCTTTGAGCTTTTCCTCTCAGCCATCCTTAAGCGGGAGACCACCCTCCGGCGCTCCCGGGGATGGATTAAGCCTGCAAGGGGTCGGTGAAAAAGATGAAATTCCTATCGTCGCGGCGGGCCACCTCATAGGTCCGGACTCGCTCCTCCCCCTCCTTGGTGGTGTAACGGATACTGAACTGATACAGGTAGCTGTGGTCCCTGATGATGGGCAGAATGGCGCATTCCTCGATGTGGTAGGCCTTATCTTTCAGGTAGCCCTCGAAGGACAGCAGATGGTGAATGAGCTCACCGTAAACATTTTCCTCCATGCCGCTGTACCGCCGGGAGTAGTCCCGACTGGCCTCGGCCACGTCCGAAACGGGCAACTCATCTAGCAGAGCCCTGAGGTTCAGGTAGCCCGTGAAGGTGCCCCCGGACCAGACCTTGGCCCCGTTTTTATATTTTTCCGCGAAGGCTTCTCTTTTTTCCTGATCCACCATCGTTTCACCTCCGGGCATTTTTGGGCCGTGTGCCTGCCTATCATACCCAATTTACCCTATTTTTCAATGAAAAAACGACCGGTTGCCTCTAAGCTCTTAGAAAACTAACAAAAAACGCCCGGTCGCCACCACCCCATTGGCCGGAAAACCGCATCCCGCCTATTCTTCTCCCCCAAGCGCCTGCTTTCCCCGGACCCCCGGTTCCCCTGGTCTGGAAACGTAAACTAGCTAAAAAATCCTTTAATTTCCCCCCCTTTCTAAAGGGGGGCTAGGGGGGATTTGTAAGTATATATTGATAGTTAGTCAATAAATTACCGTGGTAGGACTAGAGGCCCTGAATTTCTTTGATCCGCGGCACCACCCCTTCGGCGAAGGTAATCAACGGCACAATCTTCACGTAATTGAAAGAGGCCACCCTTTGCCTTTCCCACCGAAAACCGAAAACTGAAAACCGAAAACCGTACTTTTAAAATAGGCCCCAGAATCCCCCAGTCAATCCCTGGCCATCCCCCACTCTATATATTCCCCCAAAAAACAAAAAGCCCGGTGTATTAAAACCGAGCTTCGAAAAATTCTGTAGTTTCTGGAAGAAGTTATACTTTCTTGTTTAATGCTACAACAAAAAGGAGTCTTCCACCATAATGGCAAAATCCAAATGGTGAGTTATATCTTCATTTCATAGTACCTTGCCAACGTACAGTCGACCAAGACATGTATTCCATAAAATGGCGGCCAATTTCATTAAATCCATAATCACGAGAGCCGATTGTATAATAAGAGGTTTGAATTAAATTATAGTAAAAATCAGATAATGGAGTTAATTGTGCGATGCATAATGGTTCATAACCTATTATGTCCGAAGAACTGTTATTTGACATTAGAGGTTCAAAATGAAATTCAGCCCCGAGCGGATTGTATTTAATTGCGTCTTTGGGGTGTAGCCGAAGCAAAGAAATGTCAAGAGACGCTTGATCCGGTTTTCCCTCTTCCGTGTATCTGTCCTCAAGCGTATCGAGTCGATTTGCGCATCCATATGCAAAACCGTATGTCATGATAGAACCCCAATTTTTGTCAGCGTAACCTTTTACCTCATTTGCTAATAAATTGATCTTGATGGCATCTTCCCACATTTTCCCTATGTCTTTACTTGTCATCCTGGTTTTCACTTCTATTACAGCAACCACAGAATGAAGCATAACCAAAACTGACCCATCGGCATTTTGAGAAAGCAATGGGTATCTTGCATCGAGAATCAAGATGTCAATTTGAGGGGAAAGTATGCCGGATGGAGGGACGAAATGACCTGTAGCTGCTCGGAGCGTGTAAGGTAAGTAACGGTTTAGAAAATCACGGAGAGGAACTTCACCGTTACGCCCGATGGTTTGAGCATTCGATGAGGAAGCCAGTGCGCGATTGACCATCGCAATCATGGATTCCTCTTCTTGGAGAATGATAGGGTTTGGGGTGCCATGTTGGTGTTTTACTATCCGCTGCATAACACCTTCACATTAATCTCCTGCTCCCGCTTGTTAAGAGCAGCCATAATCTCTTGCCTGGTCCTAGTCCCCCAAAGCCGTCGGTGATTCCCGCACATCCAGCACGAGCAGGGGCGCCGCACCTTGCGATAGCTGACGACACAATAGCCATATACTCGTAGGAGCGGGTTTCAAACCCGCCCTCAACTTCCTACCAATCGGAGCGGGAGACGATCTCGTGGAGCTTTTTTCTCATGTTCACATACTACCAAATTCTCCAAACGGGCGTCAAATAAAAAGCCCGGTTGCATCAACCGGGCTCATCGCTTCCGACGTATACCGCCGCTTAGAGGTTTTTCAGGATGGCATCGTCCTCCACCACCGGCACCACCGTTTGGTTGGACAGGTCTTCCCAACTCATCAACAAGCCGGTGAAGGCCGTCATGTCCTCCACTTCCAGCAGGGCAAAACCCTTACCCGTGCCGGTCTCATGCCACCGCCCCAGGAACGTGACCCCCGGAGGCGTCTTCTCCTGGCCCAGCTCTTTCAACCGCTTCATCGCGGTCTTGAAGTTCTCCACGGGAACTTTCCAGGTTACCATGAACTTCATGTCTCCCTCCTTTGGCATATGTTGGCGCGGACCGGCAGCCTGCCCCGGCCGCCGTGGGTTTTTACCCGGCGCCAGCCGGCGGACCGGCCGCCAATTTCCCAACACATCTATGAGCCTTGCCGGTATCTCCCACTGATGTCCGCACCTGCCAGTAAGGTATGTCTGCCCACCACTTAAAGCCACCCCTGACCCCCAATAAAAAAACCCCGCCTCAGTCACGAGGCGGGGTTGCGGAGTAAATTAACTCCGGCGGCGTCCTAATTTCCCTGGTGGCACAGGTTTTCAACCTGTGCACCCCGAAGTATCATTGGCCGCAGGCGGGACGCCTGCGCTCCTGGCTTAACTTCAGAGATCGAGGGTTTAATAAACCTCCTCATGCTTACCGATGGATATGAGGGCTACCTCATCTTTATCAATAAATTTTATAACCACCCGGCAATCATAGCCTAAACAAAAAGCATGATGGCCCTTCAATTTACCGGAAAGTTTATGGGTGCCAAGAAGGGGATGATAGGGATTATTCACAAACAATTTCAGAGCTTCATGTAATCTATTTTTCAATTCCGGCTTCTTCTTGGTGATTTTCTTATAGTCTCTGGTAAAGCTTTTGTCCCAGACCAGCCTAATCACTTTCCAGGTCCTTTATGAGGTCATCCACTGTCCCTTTTTTAGCCAAGCCTTTCTTATAGGCCCGCATGGTTTCTCGAGAATCCTTGAGGATTTGTTCCCGCTTTCGTTCAATATGCTGTTTTTTGGCAATATTTAATACCATTTCCTGCTCATCAAGAGGTAAGGCGGCTATTTCATCCAGAATCTGATCCAACCGGGACTGGGAAACTTCCATGTTCTTTCTCCCACAAGTAAAGTGGCACTATTTTAAAATGATCCCTGAAATTTTGCAATTTGGGAATAAAAAAAGCCCGCCTCGGTCAAGAGACGGGCTTAGGGCTGAAAATTAACTCCGGCGGCGTCCTACTTTCCCACGCTAAAGCGCAGTATCATCGGCGTTGCCGGGCTTAACTTCCGAGTTCGGGATGGGATCGGGTGTGGCCCCGGCGCCATGGCCACCGGAAACTTTTTGTCAATTGTAAAGCTTTCAGCTGTCGGCTCTCAGCTATCAGCTTTTAAATTTTGGCTGAAAGCTGACAGCTGATGGCTGATAGCTAAATGCAAGTGCATATGAAGAGAGATTCCTTACGAAGTTTTCAAAGACAAGGGAAAATGGTCAAGCCGCCCGACCGATTAGTACCAGTCAGCTGAACACATTGCTGTGCTTCCACCTCTGGCCTATCAACCTCGTGATCTACAAGGGGTCTTTGGGGGCTTACGCCCGGGAGATCTTGTCTTGGGGTCGGCTTCCCGCTTAGATGCTTTCAGCGGTTATCCGGGCCGAACATAGCTACCCGGCGCTGCGCCTGGCGGCACAACCGGAACACTAGAGGTTCGTCCATCCCGGTCCTCTCGTACTAGGGACAGCTCCCCGCAAATCTCCTACGCCCGCAACAGATAGGGACCAAACTGTCTCACGACGTTTTAAACCCAGCTCACGTACCGCTTTAATTGGCGAACAGCCAAACCCTTGGGACCTTCTTCAGCCCCAGGATGCGATGAGCCGACAT